>NZ_URHZ01000019.1 GCF_900547735.1 uncultured Clostridium sp.
GCTTTATGGCTTTATGGCTTTATGGCTTTATGGCTTTATGGCTTTATGGCTTTATGGCTTTATAACCGTATGATTTTATCATTTTATAATTTTCTCACTACTCCCCAATGTCACCTCATCTCCATCTTATATACCTTCTGAGGCCGCCCTTTCGTACCATTCTGGCGGTGATAGAGGACTGCCGCCATTCCGTACCGGACCATACTGTCCAGCATCCTGTTGGCGCTTCTCAGGGTGATATGAAGAATTCCGGCCAAATCCTGGGAGGTAAATTCCACGTCGCCCAAAATTTCATTAGCCTTTAAAATTTTCTGGATTGTCAGTGTCGAAAAACCGGTCTGCTCCGCCAGTTCCAGTATCTGCGGGGATACATCCTCCGAAAAAGTCACCAGCTTCCCTTCTCCGAACAGCCCAATTTTTTTGCGCTCCTCATTGATCAGATAACTGGTATAATCCACCGTATTCTGCGCCTCTTTCATCGCGTAAAGACCATTGGAAACGGCATTTTGCAGGCTGTCGCCCATGCCGTAGCCAATGCATACGCGCAAATCGCTTTTATCTTCTATACTCTTCTTCAGGGTACAGGACTTAAAGCCGCAGGTGATTTTCTCCAGGGCATGATAATTCGTAAATACCTGGATATAGCCTTCTTGCTCCTCAATGATAAAATCGCAGAGATTTTTCTTACTGAATGCCATCAGGCTTCGTCTGACCTTCTCCATATTCTCTTCGTTAAACGGATCCGGGCGGATATCGATCACGGCCGGCCTGTTTTTTTCCAGTTTCCTGATTGTAATGTCATGCATCAGCAATTCATAGCTCTTCAGGATGTCGTCATGATTGCAGTTGATAAAACGGCAGTTCACCCCGGCCTTCAGGATATCCGGCACGATCAGGCTGCGCCTGGACAGGGAATATTTGATCTTTCCGCTCTTCCAGAGTTCGATATGCCTGTTTCTCGTCTCTTCCAGGGTCTTCCACATCTCTTCCGGCTGCATATTATCCATATATTCCTGATTTTTAAGAAACCACTCCTCAAAATTGCCTTTTTTCATCATCTCAATCAGGCTTTTTTCATTTTGAGGGCAGAGATAGTCACAAAAATCAAAATATCCGTACCGGAGTTCAAAATCCTGATACTCAAAAATCGCGCGGTTAATTTCCCTGTAGAAATTGCTGATTCCGCATTCAATGTTCCGGATCGGTTTGTGTTCCGGGTAGGCGCCCTGGATAATTCTCATCGGCGCCGTGCCTCCTGCCAGGAAACCGTCATACTGCTCAGAAATCCTTCGGTAAAGGTCCACGATATGTTCGTATGTATAATATGCATAAACATCCGTCACGCAGGAAAGCTCCATCTGTTTCAGCGCTTTTTTATAAAATGGTTCCAGGTATGGCGTTGTCAGTAACGCAATCTTCATTTTTTCCCTCCGTTCACTGCTATTATTATTCTAGCATAGCATTTCCAAATTGTCTATTTAGGCGGTTTTCGTTGTTTTTAGGTTATTTTAGGACATTTTGTAATTTTTATATAAAATACTCTTGATTTATTACTTTTCTTAGGATATAATTCACCTTATTACAAGACGTCTTTAAATAGCCATAAATATTAATTATTCATTTTGTACAGGAGGATACAACATGCAGCTCATCAGTATTGCCATAACTCTGGCAGTCGTGGTTTTTGTTGCCACGATGATTTTAAAAAAATACAAACCACATGCAATACTTCTAGGCGGCGGCATTGTTCTGCTGCTCTGTGCCCAGTTTCTGGGCATCAACAGCATCATCGCCGACGTAGAAAACAGCACCGGTTTCTGGCTGTTCGACGTTTTTGAATTAATGCGGGTTACCCTGCAGAAGGATGCGGGTTCAACCGGAATGATCATCATGGCCGCAGGAGCATACGCCATGTTCATGAATCATGTGGGCGCCAGCTCCGCCATGGTCAAAATCTGCACCAAACCGCTGAAACATCTGGGTTCACCCTACATCGTGCTCGCCCTTACCTACACCGTAGGACAGTTTCTGAATATTTTTGTACCCAGCGCGGCCGGCCTCAGCGTTTTACTGATGGCCACCGTTTATCCGATTCTGATCGCCCTGGGCGTAAGCCCGCTGTCCGCGGCGGCCGTTATCGCCTCCGCAGCCTGCCTGGATCTGGGCCCCGCTTCCGGCGCTTCCAACATGGCCGCACAGGTGGCCGGTCTGGATCCGATGACATATTTTATCAAGTATCAGGTCCCGATCATGATCGTGGTAATTCCACTGGTCACAATCGCCCATTATGTGGTGCAGAAGTATTTTGACAAAAAGGACGGCTTTGTCGTAGAGAAAAAAGAACTGGTTGAGAAAGAGGATGAGGACGGTGTTCCGAAGTTCTATGCCATCCTCCCCCTGTTCCCGCTCGTCCTGCTGCTTCTCTTCAACGACCTTGTCATAAGTACTTTTAAGATGAACGTAGTCACCGCAATGATGATGGGCGTCTGTCTGACAATCCTGCTGGAAATTATCAGGAAGCCGAAGAACATTTTTGATTCCGTTAAAATCATCGATGTGTTTTTCAATGGAATGGGCAAACAGTTCGCCAGCATCATTACCCTGATTATGGCAGGTGAGGTTTTTGCCGAGGGTCTAAAACGGATGGGGATGATCGACCTGATTATCGAAGGCGCCCAGAATATCGGCTTCGGTCCGATTCCCATGACGATTGTTATGGTGGCGATTATCGTTGTCTCCTCCATTATTATGGGTTCCGGAGCGGCGCCCTTCTATGCCTTCATTGCTTTGGCTCCGACCGTCTCCGAATCCTTCGGCATCCATCCGGTCATTATGTGCCTCGCCATGCAGCTTGCCACGGGCATGGGACGCAATATGTCCCCGATTTCGTCCTGTATGGTGGCAACCGCCGGATGTACCAATGATAAAGTGCTGTCAATTGATCTTGTAAAACGCACCATGATCCCGATGTTGGTGGGCACGGTGGGCCTGATTCTGGGCGATGTGATTTTCTTCTTATAATAAACAGATACGGAAAGGAAAGAAAAAATGATATATTTTGATTATAATGAATACATAGAGCAGTTAAAAGAACTTGTTAACATAGACAGCAGCAGCTATGATCCGGAAGGCACCGATCGGGTTGCCGGTCTGATGGCGGCCAAATATGAGGCTCTGGGCCTCACGGTCACCCAAAAACGGTTTGACGGCCGCGCCGGTTACTGTCTGGAGGTGAGAAATTATCCCGGCATCGAGGAAATCGATGTTTTAATGACCGGACATATGGACACCGTTTTTCCAAAAGGAACCGTTGAAAACCGCCCGTTCGCCATGGATGCTGAAAAAGCATACGGCCCCGGTGTCATTGATATGAAATCAGGTCTGTTAAACATGTACTACATTGTGCGGGAGCTTGTCAAAAACAATACCGGCCTGCGCTTATGCCTTGCTCTTAACAGTGATGAGGAAATTTCCTCCCGCTATTCAAGTCCCTGGATCAGCAATCTGGCGAAAAAGGCGAAATGCGGCCTGGTGTTTGAACCGGCCAGAAAAAACGGCGCCATGGTAAGCGATCGGAAGGGACTCGCCCGTTATAATATTGATTTCAAGGGTATTTATGCGCATGCAGGCGTCAACCCCCAGGACGGCGCCAGTGCAATTCATGAAATGGCGGAGTGGATCACCCGTATCGTTCCGCTGAACGACTATGAAAGCGGCACCAGTCTGAATGTCGGCGTCGTGAGCGGCGGCATGGGTGCAAACACCGTGGCCGATAACGCCCGCTGTGAGATTGACATCCGTTTCTCAACCATCGAGGCATGCCGGAAAATCGAGGCCGCCTTCGATCACCTGAAAGAAACGCCTTTTACCCCCGGCGTCAGGGCCACGGTCACCCGCGTCGGTTTCCGTCCTCCCATGGCATCCACCGAAACCTCCAGGCGAATGATGAAATTCATGGAGGAAGAGGGAGCCGCATGCGGTGTCGACGTCCATTTTGTAAGGACCGGAGGCGGTTCTGACGGCAACTTCATTGCATTCGAGGGCTGTCCCGTCATCGATGCCGTGGGACCGGTCGGGGACGGCGCCCATGGGGATAAGGAAATGATATGGCTCAACACAATCCTGCCCAGAACCGAGATGGTATACCGGACAATGATCCGTCTGGAAAAAGAGGGCTGCTTCAACTGACAGACAAAAACCGGGAAGGATATCTTCTGCGATATCCTTCCCGGTTTTGACTATTGCTTTTGACTATTGCTCTACCATATAGATTCTACTTTTCTTGCTCTTACAATTATAATATCGGGAATTTCTTTACTCCCAAAACATTCCTCATAAAAACCATCAATCACAAATCCATTTTTAAAACAGAGATGAAAGATATCCTGCAGGGAACGGTGATAATAGCATTGCTCCCGTGGCTGTCCTTTGATTGCTTCACCGTAATAACCGTGCGGAGTCATATATTGTTCCGTCAGTGTAACAAAACAGGGATGCTGGGTGGCAAAAACAAAAATGCCGTTTTCGGAAATCATCCGATTGACACAGTGAAACAGTTCTGTAACCTCCGGAATATCCATAATTGCCATATTGGAAACCGCCTTGGTAAATGGTTTCTGCCGTTTCAGCGCCATCAGACTGCTTTCACTCGATGCATCTGCAACACAAAATTCAATCTTATCGCAGAAACGCGCCTGCCGTTTTTTTGCCAGCTCAATCATTTTGGGCGAGTAGTCAAAGGCTACGACACTTACCCCGCGTTCCGCCAGATATGCGGAATAATTCCCATTTCCACAGGCTATATCTAAAATAAAATCATCCGGCTGAATCTCCAGCAGCTCATTCACTTTGGGCCGCACTGTTTTTCTGTGAAACTCATTCGAATTGTCTCCCATCGCGGTGTCCCAAAATTCTGCATTTGCTTCCCATGCCTTCAGGCTGTCTTCCAGTGTGTATTTCATCCTTATTTACCTCAAATCCCGTTTTGCTTCAGTATAACACAGATAAAACCGGAAATGAAACACTAAACGGGAGGGGTATCTTTTCAGATATCCCTCCCAGTTTCACATGCTCCTGCCACTCTATTCCCAACTGAAATCATATACATTATAGAATGACCACGGGCTGACGACAACGCCTTTCAGTCCCTTTTTAATTGCAATATTGTTAAATCCGCTCACCGTTGGGATAACCGGCACATCTTCGCTGAGTTTGATGAGCAGTTTTTCATAGATTGCGGCCCTGTCGTCCTCGTTAAGGGTGATGCGGGCCTCTTCCAGATACTGATCAGCCAGCGGATCGGCGTACTTGCTGAAGTTCTGGACTTCAATCTGAGCGGAATGGATGGTCGGATACAATGTTTCATCGACCGTCGGGGCCGTATAGGTGCCGCTGCCTACAATCAGGTTGGCCTCGCCGTTTAAGCAGGCTGCCTCATAGGCGGAACGCTCCATCTGGGAGATTTTCAGCTCTATGCCGATTTCAGCCAGGGAGTTCTGGAGAATCTGGGCAAATTTGGAATCCTGCGGGGAATAAAGGATAGCCGTAAGCGGCTCGCTTCCGTCGATTCCCTCCGCTGCCAGCAGCGTCTTTGCCTTTTCCAGATCGTAAGGATATTTTACCACCTTATCGGTATATCCCAGGTAATTTTCCGTCACAAAGGTATCCATAATCATGCCGTTGCCGTCAAGAATTCCGTCCAGCATTGCTTCTTTATCGATTGCATAGCAGAGGGCCTGACGTGCTTTTACGTTGTCAAACGGCGGCTTTTCCGTATTGACCTGGATAAAGGAAAGACCGAAGGTCGGTCCCTGCAGCATTTCCAGCTTCTCATTTTCCTCGATACGTTTTACGCTGGACTGCTGCACCAGAATATAGGTATCGATGTCCCCCGCCTCCAGGCTCAGAATCGCCGAGTTCGGATCCGTGATCACGCGGTACTGTAAATTCTTAATCGGCGCCGCTCCCAGATGGTAATTCTCATTTGCCACCATTGTAAGCAGTTCGCCGCGCTTCCAGTCAACCACCTTGTATGGCCCGGTCGTTACCGGATTGTTGAAAAATTCACTTTCTCCCTGAGCCTCATATGCCGTCTTGCTGAAAATACCAGCCGTCGGAAGAGCCATGGAGAATAAAAATTCCGGGTACGGTCCGTCCAGCGTCACTTTAACATGACTGTCATCCACTTTATCAACTGCCGTCACGCGGGCAAAGCTCGGCACTGCCAGCGGTTTTGTCATACCTCTCTGAAGAGAGAATACCACATCGTCCACGGTCATATCGCTGCCGTCGGAAAATTTGACCCCCTGCTTAATCTGGAAAACG
The DNA here is from genome assembly GCF_900547735.1 of uncultured Clostridium sp. GTDB lineage: Bacteria > Bacillota > Clostridia > Lachnospirales > Lachnospiraceae > Otoolea. The sequence continues at coordinate 6,325 of NZ_URHZ01000019.1, forward strand.
TATTCCGTTCCGTCATCGGAAATTTCCCATGACTCGGCCAGACACGGCCTTATCTCATATGTCTCATTGTCCATTCTGAGAAGCGGATCATAGAGAACCGTGTTAACGCGCATTCCGTTTCCGTCCAGGTTATTATGTGTGTCAAGGTTGGGCGTATCCCCCGGCTGGCCCATTATAATTGTGTCCTTTGCAGTCCCCTCTTTCACCGCTGCCTCACCGCTGCCCGTTTTTGCCTGGCATCCTGCCAGAGATAATGCCATTGCCGCTGCCAAAACGATTGAAATAGCTTTTTTCATGTCCCTCTCCTTTTCCTGTCACTGTCTCAGTATTGCTTATTAAATTTTCCAGGTTCCCCGTTCCATCAGCACCACGGAGGTTCCATTACCATCCTCGGCCGTCACTTTAAGTTCTTCCGAGCCTATCATGAAATCCACATGAATGCTGCACTGGTTCAGCCCTGCATTTTCCAGCTCCTCCTCCGTCATCGACGAAGCCCCCGGCACACCGCTGGTAAGCGCACGTCCCAGAGCCATATGGCATACCGCGTTCTCATCCAGAATGGTATTATAGTAAATCGTCCCGGTCTGATAAATAGGGGAAGTGACTGCAACCAGAGCCGTTTCCCCAAAATAGCGGGAGCCCTCGTCGGTCTCCAATATCCCCTTTAATGCCTCCAGTCCCGAATCCGCTCCATATTCGACCACTCTTCCGTCTTTGATTACAAGCCGCATCCCCTCAATCAGGGAACCGTTATAATTTAGCGGCATTGTCGCTGCCACCGTTCCGTTGATCCGGTGTTTATGAGGCGCTGCAAACAGTTCTTCCGTAGGAATGTTGGGAATGTATTCCCTCCCCGTCCTCTTGTTCATATCACAGCCGCCGGTCCAGCCGGAATTTTCCGCCAGCTCCACGGTCAGTTCCGTGCCCGGGCCCTCGAACCTGAGTTTTCTGAGGTTCATCGCATCCAGAGCCGTCTTTTTCTCCTGCAGACCGCGCTTATGCTCCTGCCAGGCCTGTACCGGGTCTTCCCTGTCCAGGCGCAGGATCGGGATCAGGGCCTCCCACAGCTTTTGAACCGCTTCCTCTCCCTTTAATCCGGGATATACCGTCTCCGCCCATCCGACGGACGGCAGAGAGCTCTTGACCCAGGTGACTCCCTTTGCCGACCTGGCCTTATTGTAACGGTCCCCCGACCTGGCCCGGAGTTTCCGGACCGACGCCAGCTTTTCCGTCAGCACAGAATCTGCGGCGCCAAATACGGGCGGAAGTAAATCCAGGATCGCCACGCCCTGTTCCGCATAACTGCACATGTAATCCGTCACCCACTCCGGATAGTAATCCAGATATTCTTCCCGCGAATGGAGACACCGCTGCCGGTCTTCCTCCGGATCCACATAATCGCAGCGCACATAGGCTGCGCCCGCCTCATAAGCAGTCTCCGTCACCGTTCTGACAAATTCGCAGTCCCATGGAGCCGCATTGATCACAAGCACTTCCCCCGGCTGCAAATCCAGGGCCGCCCGGATCAATACCCCGGCATATTTTCTGTAATAATCTGTATACAGAATGCTTCCCCCTCTCTTCTCCCGTAGGTTCAGACAGAAAACCTACAGTGTTTCCTCACTGTCTCGTATTATACATACGTGCATGTTTGCATTTTAACATTTCAGTCTTTATTTGTCAATTATTTTCATTCAATATCACAAGTAAACTGTATACATCATTATTTTTCTATATATTTACATGCTTTTTCTGTTTTTTTGTCTTTATATCCGGCCGTTCGTCTTTTAAAGGCAGTTCCGTTTAATAGAAACTCTGAACGCATGGAGATGAAAATGGACACAAAAATGAGAGCGGACGCAAAAAAAGAACGGACGCAAAAAGAGGCATTGTTCACCCAAACAATGCCTCTTTTTATCTATGATCAATTACACTATGTAATTATTTAATCCACGATATTCAGTTTTTAACAGCAGCGCGCCTGCCTGTCCATTCAAATCCCGTTATAACCGCCTCATAACCGGTTATTTCTATATGATTTTACTCTATGTTTTAAGCTCCGGTAAAATACTGGCGCATAATCTCCCCGATGATCTTCATCTCATCGCCATTGAGATTCTTCATCCAGTCCTTGTCGTCCCGGTCTTTTTCCTTGCTCGCCGCTATCTGATCCAGGCTGTGCTTCAGATAGTCGATATCCCTGCGGACGGTATTGTCGCCCTCCCGGTTTCTGGACGGACCTTCGTTATCGCTGTCCCGCATCATACTGTCCCTGTTTCTGCCGCGCAGCGGTACGGTGTCGGCCCTGGATGCGGAGGGCTTGTCCACGGCGGAGTTCTCTTCCTCCTCCGGACGCAGATCATCATCTTTCATATTGCGCACCGTCCTGAGCAGTTCCTCCGCCTTGGAGTTCCTGCCTCTTATATTTCTCGGAGACAGCTGGCGGGGTTCTTCCTCTCTTACCAGACCGTCTTTGATTTCATTTTCACGTGTCAGCCGTTCTCTGCTCTGCGCCGTGGCAGCCGCACGGACCTGTCCGGCCGTCTCTCTGGCCGAGTTATCTCTGGCTGCTCTCACAAATACGGAATTATCCACATATTCCAGTAAAACCGTCTCCAGCTTCTGCTGCTTTCCCGTAATATTAAAACTGCTGTCCATAAATGTAAGTAACAGGCCGCCCAGCGCACCCATTGCCGCATACAGTACAATATAGTAGGAATCCAGTCTGTACCAGTAGGACATAAAGGAACCGGCTCCACCGGCCAAAAGGCCCAGGATCGTCATCTGTAAAGACAGATTGTTCCATGTTTCCAGGGAAATGTGCATAAACTTAAACCCATACAGCTGCTTGTCCAGATACGCCTGGGTATTGACGATATTCTGATTTAAACGGTACGCATTCTCCAACTTCTGCTTCAGTACTTTCAGATTCTTGTTCTTGGTCATTGCCATGTTATCAGTTTCTTTTAATAATCTTTTGTAGAGGCTCCGTGTGATTAATTTACTGACGATTCCTATAATTCCGATCGCCGCAAGCACGGTCAATGCTTTTCCGGTTTGTAATAATTCCAGCATAAAAAGCTCCCCTTTCTTCTCCAGATTGTTCCAGATGACATTTATTATAGCCGCCAGTTCCTGGTTTGGGAAGATGAGAATGGCATAAATCGATCGTCAAATATAGCCACAATTCGATTATTAAGTTAAGAAACCCAGGCCTTATCCCGTTTATAGAAGGCCGGAAAGCGCTGCATATTGCGGGCTAAACTACGCTCTGGACACCATTTCAAGCAGAAGCCGTACCGAATGCCGGATTGCCTGCGCCTCGAATACGGGGTAATCCATTCCTGCGCTGTCGTCGGCTTTATCGGAGATTGCCCTGATTACAAGATACGGAATCTGATTGAGATAGGCCGCCTGCGCGATAGCCGCTCCCTCCATCTCCGTACAGCTTGCGTCAAATGTCTCGATCAGCCATTTCTTCTTATCTTTATCCGAAATAAACTGATCCCCGCTCACAACGCGGCCCTTAAACGCCTGAATATCGGGATTCACTTCCCGGTTACACTGAAGCGCCAGTTCAATCAGTCCCTCATCCGCCTTAAATGCAAAGGTATCGACTCTGGGAATCTGTCCCTTCTTATAACCAAAGCCGCTGGCATCCATATCGTGCTGCACCGCATCGGTGGAAAGTACGATATCGCCGATATTGATCTCGTTCCTCAGGGAACCCGCAATCCCGGTGTTGACAATCGCGTCAACATGGAAGCGGTCGGCCAGAATCTGGCTGCACATGCCCGCATTGACCTTGCCGATACCGGAGCGGACCACTACCGCGTCCTTCCCGTTCAGTTTTCCTTCATAAAAATCCATGCCGGCCACGGTTGTGATCGCGACATCCGTCATCTCTTCTTTGATTTTAGCAACTTCCTCATCCATTGCGCCAATAATTCCAAACATTACAATTCCTCCATCTCGTTCTTATTTACTCCGGTTTTGTACCACAATCTTCATTATATAAGCGCCTGCTTTGTCACAGACGTCTTGTCCTTCGCATATCTGATCATTATAATGTATTTTTACAATCTTGACAATTCCTTTAGCGCGGGGCTATAATCAATTGTTACCGTTCACAACGGATGTATTCGGATGTATTCCGCAAAACGTGCGGCCGAACACGGGGCGAACCATAACACTGATGCGGAGAAACGGATTTTAAAACCGTTCCTTGCTGCACAAACCGGGTTTTTCATTCAATTATGGAAAGATGCCCGCAGAATGCAACCAGGCCTTAGTTATAATCGTAATATACATAATTTCATGCGGCTTTGCATGATTCAGAACGTAAATCGAGCGCGATAGCAACGCGTATTACAGAACATGACTGTGTCTGTTTTGACAGTCTGCAAACACAATATATGGAGGTTAATCAATTATGAATTTTAAAACGCAGGGAGTCTGTTCCCGTGAAATCAGTTTCGATGTGGAAAATAACAAGCTTAAAAATGTACATTTTATCGGCGGATGTTCCGGTAATACCCAGGGTGTGGCCCGTCTCGTGGAAGGCATGGATATCGACGATGTAATTGCCCGCACAGAGGGTATCAACTGTGGATTCCGCCCTACTTCCTGCCCGGATCAGCTCGCCAGGGCATTAAAGCAGTATAAAGCCGAACAGGCCGGACGGTAATCGTTCGTCATAGGGCTGTAAATAATAATATTTTATAGACTCATAATACATTTTCTTCCGTCGGAGACTCGTATTCACAAAGTGAATATGATATAATGGGGATACCTGATACGGCATCGCAAGGACGTATTTTCTTCTGCGACTGCGTTTGGCGGGGCACCCGGCTGGGTATTACCGGGGGAGAATCCGCGGGATTTGTACTCAGTAATTATTATCATATTTGAAGGGAGAAGTAAGAATGAACGATAAGACAATGTTTAAACTGACTTATGGCCTGTTTGTACTGACGGCCAGACAGGATGAGAAGGACAATGGATGTATTATTAATACGGCAGGCCAGGTAACGGCTGTTCCCAACCGAATCAGCGTTGCTGTAAATAAAGCCAACTATACACATGACATGATCAAAGCCACCGGGAAATTCAACGTTTCCATATTAAGTGAGGAAGCTAAATTTTCCACGTTCCAGAGATTCGGATTCCAGTCCGGAAAAGATGTGAACAAGTTTGAAGGTTACGATCAGGTAAAACGCAGTGAGAACGGAATCTATTATGTGACCGAAGGAACCAACGGATTTATCTCCGCCACCGTGGAAAACACCATGGACCTCGGAAGCCACACACTGTTTATCGCCGCTGTCGATGACATGGACGTTCTCAGCGAAGTTCCTTCCACAACCTATAACTTCTATCAGAGTAATATTAAACCAAAACCAGCCGCACCCGCTGTAAAGACAGGAAAGACCATCTGGCGCTGCCGGATCTGCGGATATGAGTATGAGGGTGAAGAGCTTCCGGCCGACTTCGTTTGTCCGATCTGTAAGCATCCTGCATCCGATTTTGAGAAAGTGATTGTTTAAAACCGTATCAATATAACAATGAAGTCCTCCGTATTCAGTCCCGGCTAATGCGGAGGATTTTTCTCTTTCTGCCGGTTGTCCCTCTTCTGTTCCGCTCCCGCCTCATCCACACCGTCCGAATCCGCGCCGCCGTCCGCCCGTTCCCCTGTTTGATCCAGTTCTTTCATTTTAAAACACAGTTCCATAAAATCTTTTGCCGGTTTGTTCAGAAATTTATTCTGATGATAAACGATATAAAATTCCCGTTTCAGGTTCACCCCATTTACATAAAACTGCATGACTTTCCCTGACTTAAGGTATTCTTTTGCCGCCTGATAGGAGATGGCCGCGATTCCCAGGTTCTTTTCGACCGCCTTCAGAATCGCCTGGTAACTTACGCTCTGCCATGCCGTGTGAAACTGTATCTTATTCATCTGAAGCAGATCGTTCAGGAGCTTGCGTTCAAAGGAATCTTTTTCCCTCATAATAAAACTGCAGTCGGCCAGCCGTTTCATTTCCACCGCCTGTCCGGCCCACGGATGCTCCGCCGCACAGATAAAAACAAGGGAATTATCCATGAAAAGCTCACTTTTAATAAAATGGTTGAACACCGGCCCTTCAATGAGGGCAAAATCCAGCTTGCTGTTTAAGATAAGCTGTTCAATCTTCGCGGAATTGTCAACGGTCACCTCAATCTCAATGTCGGGATATATTCCCTTAAAGGCCTTCACACATTGGGGAAGGAAGCTGTTGCCGATCGTCACATTACTTCCGATTCTTAAGGAGCCAAGGCAGTCCCAGTTCTTTATTTCAAATTCCATCTCATCAAACAGAATCACAATCTGTCTCGAATACTCCAGAAAGCGCCGTCCCGCCTCCGTTATCCTGAGCCGGTTGGAAATACGGTCAAATAATTTCTGCCCGTAATAGTGTTCCAGCTCCGCGATGGCAAAACTGACCGCAGGCTGCGCAATATAAAGTTCCCTGGCCGCCGCAGTCGTGCTTCCGGTGTCGCAGACCGCTATGAATATCTTAATGTGTCTCAAAGTCATAAAATCTCCCCGATCCTTCAGGCTTTCTAAATGCCGGTCCCCATACTGTTAGATGCATATCCTGATTCTATCATATTTCCTCACCAAATTAGTATACGGATTCCATATAGTCTGTATACTTTTATATTATTTTACATATAGTCCGTCAAGATATACAATATTTCCATAATTCAACACCTTCGGGAAGGAGACACTTATGGATATCCTGAATCTGGCTTCTGAAGCAGAAAACTATATCATCGGACAGCGCCGGTATTTTCACCGTTTTCCCGAACCGGCCTGGGAAGAGGTGAAGACAACACTGGCAATTGAAAAACAACTGAAAGAGATCGGTCTGGAACCGATCCGATTTGACGATATTTCGGGCGTTTATGCCTATATTCACGGCAAAAAAGCCGGTAAAGACGCTAAAACCATTCTGCTCCGGGCAGATATAGACGGCGTTTCCGTGCAGGAGAAGACCGGCCTCGATTTTACAAGCGAGAATACTGGTATGATGCACGCCTGCGGACGTGACTGCCACATCGCAATGCTGCTCGGAGCCGCAAAGCTCTTAAAGGGACTTGAGGATTCACTGACGGGCCATGTAAAACTCTTTTTCCAGGCCGCCGAGGAGAGCGCCCGCGCCTCCCAGGAATATATCAGGCGCGGGTTCCTGCAGGACGTGGATGCCATCTGTGCCGCCCATGTATACGGCGGACTGGAGGCTCCGTTTATCGATATTTCCCCGGGATACAGAATGGCCAGCGCCGACAAGTTTGATATTGAGGTAACGGGCCTTGCCGCACATGGGAGCCTCCCTCATACCGGGAAGGATGCCATTGTCGCCGCGGCGGCTATTATAAACGGCCTCCAGACCTGCGTCTCCAGGGATAACAATCCTCTGAACCCCCTCGTCATCAATATCGGCACTATCCACGGCGGGACACAGCGCAATATCATCGCCGGTAAGGTAAAAATGGAAGGCACGGTCCGGATGCACTCCGCCGAGAAGAGGAAACAGCTTGAAAAAACGCTGGAAAAAATAGTGACGGACACCGCAAAGGCCCTGGGCTGCGAGGCAAAACTGTCTTATCAGTACATGCTGCCCCCTCTGTATAATTCTCCCGAACTGAGCGTCATTGCCAATAAGGCGCTTCACAAACTTTTTGGCGGTGAGATCAGAAAAGACGTGCCCCCAATGATGGCCAGCGAGGACTTTGCCTGTCTGACGGAACACATTCCGGGCCTTTATATCAATATAGGATGCGCCAATAAACGGCTCGGATACACGGAAAATAACTACAGCAGCCGTTTTATGGTGGATGAAAGTATTCTTAAGAACGGAACCGCCCTCTGCACGCAGATAGCGGTGGATTACCTGGGCGGCGGGTTACCCGAGTGAATGACCGGCTGAAACTACAAGGAGGAAAAAGGATGGCCAGAAGACTAAAGTATTTTAATGAAGTTCAGATAATGAGAAACAACATGGAGCAGGTGAAGGACAATAACGGAGCCGTCCGGGTGGAACCGGAGGAAATCACCGTCGGAGGAAGCGGAACCTTTACCGTAACCTATACGGTTGGGGATGAGCCTATCTATATCGGCGGTGTGCTGCGCTTTACCATTCCGTTCGGCTTTACAAAGCCCCAGATTGCCATGCCCATCTATCCGGGCTACACCACGGCCGCCGTATCGCGGAAGAATGCTTCGGTTAAAACCTTTATCGTGGAAAATGACTGGTGGAAAAGAGGCCCCGACCGCTCCAAGACGGAGAATGTCTCCGAACACGTCGGCTCCCATGTCTGGGTCAGGGTGCTGGGCCATGCACTTACAAAAGGGGATCAGGTGGTTCTCACCTACGGCGACACCTCTTACACCCCTCAGGCCGCCGCCCGGTACTGCCGCACCACCGGACCGGTCCAGTTTGATGTGGCAACCGACCAGAGAGGAACGCTGGAGGCTCCCTACAGCGGCTATTATCTGACCTCGGATTCTCCCACCGTAATGGTGCATCCCGAAGCGGCCTCCTTTTTTGAGGTGTACATCCCATCCGACCTGCAGGCGGGAACAGAGGCCGAGTGTACCGTCGCAGCCATAGATTCATACCGCAATCTGGCCGAACACCATACCGGAGAGCTGAGATGCCGCCTTGAAGATACGGTTATTTATGAAGGGGATTTTGAACCGGATGACTGCGGCATTAAAAAGATAAAATTCACTCCGGATAGAGAGGGCGCCCTGAGGGTATACGCGGAAAACCGGGACGGGAGCCTGTTGGGAGAAAGTAATCCCGGGATCTGTTCTGTACAGGCGGGTAACTGTAAGGTAAACGTACTGTCAGGCGCCCCGGCAAATGAGCCCGCGGGCGGACAGACGAACGGACAGGCCGACAGACCGGCAAATGCTCAGGCGGACGGACAGACGAATGAGCCGGGAAACAGGCCGCTCCGTCATTTCTGGGGGGATATGCACGGACACACAGGAATCCAGTGGGGCCGCGGAAGCGGCCGCTCCTATTATGAGTACGCGAGAGAAGCGGCTGCCGTTGATTTCTGTGCGCTGACCGACCCCGATTCCGGCAGATACACGAACAACAACAAAACCGCCCATCTTTCTCTGAGCTGCTACATGACGGACGCACAGTGGAAAGAGATTCAGGAAATTAATAAGGCATTTTATGAGGAAGGACATTTTGTCCCGATTCTGGGCTATGAGTATCATAACGATGCCCCCAACCCGGAGTTCGGAGGCGACCGCAATGTCTACTATGAGTCATATGACGAGCCAATCCGCCGCTGTGTCGACGAGGGGAGCTACTGCCCGGAAGAACTCTGGGCGCAGCTTAAGAACCAGAATGTCAGGGCAATCACGATTCCGCATCATACCGCCAAGAAGGTGATGCTGGGAAGTTTTGAAATCCACGATGAGGAAATTCAGCGTCTGGTGGAAATCTATTCCTGCTGGGGCAGCTCGGAAGGGGAAGGATGTGAGCGGCCGATCATCGGCGGTTCCGTCTATGAAAACCACTCCGTCCAGTATGCCCTCAGCAAGGGCTACCGTCTCGGCTTTGTGACCGGCAGCGATACGCACGCGGGTAATCCGGGCTATTCCCACTGGGTATTTTCATCCGAACTGATGAGCTACCGGGGAGGCCTGACCTGCATCATGGCGGACCGTCTCGACCGGCACAGCCTGTTTGACGCACTGTGGAACCGGAGAGTCTACGCCACGACGGGTGAGCGCATTATTCTTGATTTTACGGTAAACGGAGCCATGATGGGGCAGGAAATCAACCTGTCGGAAAATCCGGTCCGCACTCTGTCGGTCCGGGTGACAGGAACCGCCGACATCGAATCCGTTGAGATTATTTCAATGGGACATACCGTTTACAGAAAAGAAGGGAGTGGAAGAGAAATCGAATTTAGCTGGCAGGATGGGAACCTGCCCGAAGCCGGATGGCTTTACTATTACGTTCGAGTATACCAGAAAGATAAGGCCATTGCCTGGTCAAGTCCAATCTGGGTAAGTTGATAAGGGGGAAATACAATGGAAAGTGAGAAAAGGAAAAGAACAAGTCAGAAAGAAGAAAGAAAAGAGTTACCTGCGTCCAGGTCGTTAATCATCTTATTAGTGTCCCTGGGAATCCTGTTGTACTGTGTTGCCATCTTAAAGGCAAATCCCGGCGTCAGCCTGATTCTTTCGGCGCTGTCGGCCGTCTATCTGGGCATGGCCTTCGGCTGTCCCTGGAAACAGTTTGAAAATGACATTGGAGACACGTTTAAAACCATGTTCATGGGAATGCTGATCATGATGTTCGTAGGAATTCTCATTGGTTCCTGGATGATCTCCGGCACCGTTCCGCTAATGATGTATTACGGCCTCAAACTGCTCCCGGCTCCCATTTTTCTGGTTGCCAGTTGTCTTCTCTGCTGCCTGATGTCACTGATGACCGGAACCTCATGGGGTACGATGGGAACGGTAGGCGTAGCGCTGATCGGTGTGGCCGAGGGCCTTGGGATCCCGGTGGCTTATGCGGCCGGTTCCATCGTGGTGGGCGCCATCTTCGGGGACAAGCTCTCTCCGCTTTCGGACACGACGATTATGGCTCCCTACGTCTCGGGCGTAGACATTATCGACCATATAAAGTCCATGCTCTATACGACCATCCCCTGCCTGATTATCTCCCTGATCCTCTATGCGGTGCTGGGGATGAAGTTCCAGGGCGGTCACATTGACAGTGAAGCTTATACTCAGATTTTAACGACACTGCAGGGTACTTTTACCTTAAATCCAATCCTTTTGCTCCCTCCGGTCGTCGTGCTGGTCCTCATCTTCCTGAGGAAACCGACGATTCCCGTCTTCGGAATCGGAATTCTCCTTGCGGCGATACTTGCCGTCACCGTACAGGGGAAGGGAATCAAGGAAGTGCTGACCGCCCTCACAAGCGGGCTCGGCATGTCAACCGGAGTTGCCCTGGTGGACTCGATGATTAACCGCGGCGGCCTCCTGAGCATGATGCCGTCGGTAGCCCTGATTATCGGAGCGGCAGTGTTCAGCTCCGCCCTGAAGGCCGCCAATGTATTCCAGATGTTCCTCGACGCCATCCAGAAATACGCCACCGGACGCAAATCGCTGCTGGGCTTCAGCTACCTCCTTCACCTGATCCTGGCATCCTTCACCGGCGTATACCTGGTAACCTTTTCCATCGTCGGACCGATACTGGGGCCGATGTTTGATAAATACGACCTGCACAGAAAGAACCTCTCCCGGATGCTGGAAGACACCGGAACCGCGTTCTCCCCGATCGTGCCATGGAGCAATATCTCCATCTTCATACTGGGCACATTGGGCGTCAGCTCCTTCCAGTACGTTTTATATGCGCCGATTACCTATCTGGGGGTTGTATTTGCGGCTATCTACATATTTACGGGATTCGGGATATTTAACAGTAAGGGGGAGATGCTGATTAAGGAGAGAAAATGACGGCCTGTATGGGGCGGCATGATCGGCAGCGGTGGGAACTTCTCTTAAAAATGCGGTATCTGCGTGTTCGATTTCCCTCTACCTGCAGAGTAGGCGGTTTGTTTTTACTGTGACACAAAGAGATTAGCCGGATAGCATACCGTTTGCTATCCGGCCATTTTGCTTTGCTTATTTGGTAGCAGGGAGCCATTCAGACACCACTGAATTCAATCTTTTTCTTTTGGAAGTACGCAGATGTCTTTTCAAAAGTCAATTGTTGGTTGATAGCCCGAGCATCTTCGTAGCTGTCGCCACTTGTTTCCTTTATCATGTTCAGAATTGCCGCTTGTGATTATCAGTTAGCCCCTCGTTAATAATTTTGCTAATAATTATTAGCAAGCAATAATCAGTAAGATATCAATAGAAACTTTTGTTGTATTTTCAAAAGTTCACCCCTATCACTTTTCCTCCTCACCGATGTTCTCCCCTGCCTGGACACAGGAATGCGCCTGTCGTTTATCTGATTACCTCTTTTCCTTTTTTCCTGAGCACCACGCCGTTTCTTCTTCCGGTGTGTTTTCCCTTTTCAACGGCCAGCTCGCCGCCGACAATAACATATTCAATTCCCTCCGGATACTGTACCGGATCGACGAAGGTTCCCTTATCGATGACCGTCTCCGGATTGAAGATACAGAGATCGGCCTGACAGCCCTCCTTCACCTCTCCCCTGCCTGTCATGTTGAAGGTCGTAGCGGGTTTCTTCGTCATCTTATAAACGGCTTCCTCCAGCGTCAGGGCTTTTTCTTCCCTCACGTATTTTCCGAGGATTCTCGGGAATGCGCCGTATACACGCGGATGCGGTTTCCCGCCTAACAGGCCGTCGGTGCATGCGTTCATCTCGGGACGTTTCATAATGCGGATTACGTGCTCCTCGGTCCCGTAGAAATCCACCATGCCCACGGCATTTTCCTCTTCATAGAGGAGGTCGAAGGTGGCGTCATACGGATCTTTCCCCCTCAGCGTTCCGAGTTCAACCAGGTTAAGGCCGATGGCGTCTTTGTTCTTATCCGTCTTAACACTGGTAACAAAGATTTGATCCAGGCCCGCAAATTCCACGAAGTTATCCCAGCCCGGGATGCCGTGTTCGATATCGTAGACCATCTTTTTTCTCAGCTCCGGATCCGCCAGACGCTCCAACACCTTGTCTGTTCCGCCGTCGTGCACCCACGGCGGGAGAATAACTCCCAGCATCGTGCTGCCCGCCACATAAGGATACTGGTCGAAGGATACGCGGATTCCCTCTTTTTTGGCTTCTTCCAGAAGTTCAATCACCTTGTCGACTTTATCCCAGTTCTTCTTTCCGCAGACCTTAAAATGGGAATAGTGGATTTTCACGCCGGACTCGCGGCCGATTTTAATAACCTCTTCCATGGAGTCCAGGATTGTGTCCGCCTCGCTTCTCTGGTGAATGACGAAAAGTCCGTCGTACTCCGCAACCACCTTGCACATCTCGATTATTTCCTTAGACTCGGAATAAGCGCACGGCATGTAAATGAGTCCTGTGGAAAGTCCTACGGCTCCCGCCTCCATTTCCCGTCTGGTGATGGCGCACATTTTTTCAAGCTCCTCATCGTTTGGAAGACGGTTCTCAAGGCCCATGGCCTCCATTCTGATATTGCCGTGAGGCACGAGATAACATTCATTGAGCCCCGGTTTCACCTCGTCAATCATCTTCAGATAATTTTCCGTTGTCTCATAATTCCAGTCAATCTGGTCACTGTCTCCGTCCAGGCCGGCCAGGTTCTTTCTCCAGGGGCTGATGTACTCCTTGGGAAGCGGGGCCATGGAAATTCCATCCTGTCCCAGGATTTCCGTTGTAATACCCTGCATGACCTTGGGGGCAACCTCAGGTTCTACCAGCACCCGGAGGTCACTGTGGCTGTGAGTATCAATAAAGCCCGGAGCCACGACAAGCCCCTCCGCGTCAATCACCTGCGCCCCTTCGGCCCCAGCCGACGCTGCGTCGATTGTCGGCGCTATTTTCTCAATTATTCCATCATTTAATAAAACATCCGCTTTATATCCCGGATTTCCGCTTCCGTCAGCGATGAATCCGTTCTTAATCAGTTTTTTCACTGTTCTCACCTCTGTTTTTTCATGGTTTCCATCATCTAATCCTGGAATGGGATATCCTGTCCTAATTTCTGGTCATATTTCTTCAGGGTAAAATTCTTCATCAGCACCACATAAATTACCACGCTGATGGCAAGGCCTGCAAAGAAGGAGTAGTCTCCCGCCAGCAGTGACAGGCCGAAGGAAAGGATCATGGTTACCACCGAACTCATATTGAAACCGCTTGTATAATGGTACTGTCCGCCTACATTGTAAAGGTCGTCCACGTTAATTGTACATTTACGTACCAGGAAATAGTCTGCCAGCATGATACCGATAATCGGCCCTAAAAGTGTCGAGAAATTCGACTGGATTACGACCAGAAAGTCTCCGCCCTGCTGTTTCCACGGCATCATCAGAAGACCGATCACGCCCGAGATAATTGTTGTCATCCAGAATTTCATTTTCGGGAAAATATTCAGCAGGATATATGCCGGAGGCATCAGGTTGGCCGCCGTATTGGTTGACCACTGTGCAAATGCAATGGCAATGAAACAGAACACAAGCACCAGCATATTGTTGGAGAACAGGCTGTAAACCACGTTGTTTAAATCCCACTCATGTGTGTAGATACCTGCCGCCATGCCAACCATCATGGCGATGATTCCGACTGCCATAAGGCCGACAAGCTGTCCCACGATGGCATTCTTGTTACGTTTTATAAGCCCTTCATTCTTATAGTTGTCACTGCGTCTGATCTGTCTTGCAAGGTCGGGGCCGTTAAGCGCCATGGTAATCCATCCGCCTGCGATACCGGAAATGGCAAATGCCATGGAATAGTTGCCCGCCGCTTTGACACCCATGATATCGGGGATGGACACCCCGTATTTGTTACATACGGTGACTACGATGGCGGCAAACATGATGCCCAGCATCGGAACCGCGATCCAGTCGAATTTAGCCATGGCCTCCATGCCGAAGAGGGCATTGACAATCTGGAATGCAGCAAAGAGAATCAGCATCAGGGTAACATTGTTAAAGGACGGGAACATGATTCCCATTATCATGTTGAGAGCGTTTGCCCCTACCCATGTCTGGAATCCGAACCAGTAAAAACAAGGGACACACCGGACAAGTCCCGCAAAGAAGGAACCCTTGTATCCAAATGCGGCTCTGCTGTATACGGCAAACGGAACGCCGTATTTTGTTCCGATATCTCCGGCCAGAACGGTCAGAACCGTAACAAGGCCGTAGCCGAGGAAAACTACCAGGACCAGCATCCAGGGGGAGAGCCCGTCTCCACCGTTGAAATACTGTGCGCCTAAACTGAATGCTACAATATTAATCGTCATACCTGCCCAAAGAATCGTATAATCCCACAGGGACAGGGTTCTCTCGCTGTCTTTTGTCGGGAGCAGTTCCGGGCTCCTTAAACTCTGTGACTTTTCGTTCTGCATAAGAAAATAACCTCCACCCATTATTGTTTTAGTTCAGACCGTATCGTTCCAGGTAAGCAGGATTTATCTTTCTCTTAATAAATTCTCCTTTGCCCTTTTCCCCTTTAAATTCCCCATTCTCAACAATGACTCTGCCCTTTGCAATCGTCATTACCGGGTAGCCCTTTACCTTAAATCCTTCATGGAGGCAGTAGCTGATGTTATTGTGAAGCACATCTTTGGAGAGCGTAACCTCCTTGTCCATGTCCACCAGGACAAGATCCGCGTCGGATCCCGGTGCGATAACTCCCTTCTGCGGATAGCAGCCGTAAACCTTCGCAATGTTGGTGCTCGTCAGTTCACAGACTTTATTAATGGAAATGCGTCCCTTGGACACACCCTCGGAGAGCATCAGCGGAAGTCTGATTTCAATGCCGCTCATACCGTTTACAACCTTTGTGAAATCCTGTTTCCAGGTTCCGTCCGGATTTTTTTCAAGGAACAGGGATTTTTCATCCACATCAAAGGTACAGTCGTCGGAACCGGTCAGCAGAATGGTGCCGTCCTTTAATCCCTCCCATAACTCCTCTGCCTCTTTTGGTGTGCGCAGAGGCGGGGAACAGATGGCCAGATGGCCGTTCTCGCCTTTGTAAAGATCATCAAACAGGGTCAGGTAGTGAGGTCCCGTTTCCACGTAAAGCGGAAGTCCCTTGCCATGGGCTCTTCTGGCGGTGCCCAGAGCTTCTCCATTGGTTGTATGTACAACCAGCAGTGCATTTCCTACATACTCCTGAAAATAGACGGCCCGGGCAAAGGCCTCGGCCTCGCAGAGCACCGGTTTGCATTTCGCAAAATTTACCCAGCTTAAGTCGTTTTCCGCCATGCACTTTTCAATGTTGGTCTCGGCAATCGCATTGCTCTCACAGTGGACCATCGGAAGGCCGTTTACGGATTTTGCCTTTTCAAATACTTTAAGCATTGTCTCGTCGTCACTCATGACGCCTTCTTTTTTATAGGTCATGAACATTTTAAAGGTCGGAATTCCGTAGTCGGCCATCTTTTCAATATCGGCAATCGCCTCCGGCGTGGATTCCACAAACTTGCCGTGGACGCTGTAGTCAATGGCGGACTCCTTCATCTCATCGGCCCTTGCAAGCGCCTGTGTATACGGAGAATCGCCTTTTCCCATGTTGGCAAAATCCATATACATCGTCACGCCGCCGTATGCGGCGCTGACACTCTGCTCATAGAAACTGTTGGCGCCAAGGCAGCCCTGGAACGGTGCCTGGCAGTGCATGTGCGCCTCAATGACGCCGGGCAGGACGTATTTTCCTTCTGCGTCAATCACCCGTTTTCCTTCGGACTCATCATATGTTCCAAGGCCGGCAACCGTTTTTCCGTTGACGGCGATATCGCATTTTACTGTGGATGACGGAGATACTACATAACCATTTTTGATAATCAAATCATACATAAAATAACCCTCCTCAATACTCTTCACCTCTGCCTCAAAACTGCAGATTGTACTTTTATTTTAAAAGCGCTTCCATAACCCCATAGTAGCACTCTGTTACTTTTGTAAGCTGTTCAAGTTCAACGTACTCGTTCAGTGTATGGGCCAGATTTTCTTTGGACGGCCCGAGGCCAAATGTTTTAATGCCCGCCTCACCGGCGTAGTGGCTGCCGTTCGTGCAGAAATTGTACTGTGTGATTTCAGGGGTAAATCCCTTTTCCTGCAGCTTTTTATAGACATCCTGAACAAACTCGTCGTCCTTGTCATATAACCAGCCCGGGAAGAACCGCTCGCCCTCGATCTCATTGCCCGTATGGCACTTTTCTTTCCCCAGTGCATAGGAGGCCTTTGCCTTTAACTGCGGGTCTTCCGCCATCAGTTTATCAAGCAGTTCATTGATGGGGGCCAGGACGCTCTCTTTCGTCTCGCCTACGAGAAGACGTCTGTCGTAGGTTGCGCGGCAGTACTCCGGTACTACGGATGCCCCGGGATACGGCGCGGATTTGATATCCGTCAGTTCCAGAATTCCGTCGCCCAATACCGGGTGGTGGGTCGGTGTAAGAGTGCGGATTGCCTCGATGACCTTTGCCATCTTATAGACTGCGTTAATTCCCTTTTCCGGATTGGCCGAATGACACGGTTTTCCGAAGGTTTCAACCACAATCTCGGCTCTTCCCCTCTGTCCGATCTTCAGATTAAGCTCGGACGCCTCACCGATTACTACGTAATCCGGCCGGACGTTTTTACTGATTTCCCTGGCGGCGACGCCCTCAAAACACTCCTCGTGCACCACGCCCGCCACGTATATTTCTCCGGCAAAATCTTTGTCCGTATCCTTCGCGTAACTGGAGGCCGCGCATGTCATTGCCGCCACGGCGCCCTTCATATCGCTGGTTCCTCTGCCGTAAATCTTTCCGTCATGGATTTCCGCTGCAAACGGGGGATGAACCCAC
The DNA here is from genome assembly GCF_900547735.1 of uncultured Clostridium sp. Lineage (GTDB taxonomy): Bacteria > Bacillota > Clostridia > Lachnospirales > Lachnospiraceae > Otoolea. Next base: position 23,860 of record NZ_URHZ01000019.1, read on the forward strand.
TCTGTTTCCTCGGTAACGGGTACCGTATCAATGTGGCCGTCAAATAATATCTTCTTGCCCGGTCTTTTTCCTTTGATGCAGCCGATGATATTGCCGTACTTATCCACCGTCACCTCGTCAAATCCCATCTGCTTCATGTTCTCCGAAAGTACGCTCACCACGCCGCTCTCCTCACCGGAATAACTCTTCTGCTGAACCAGTTTCTGACACAGTGAAATGACCTGCTCTTCTCTCTCTTTATCCATTATCCTGTCCTCCTGCTTTGAATTCTGTTATTGCTTTTGAATGCCGTTATTGGCTTTGAGTACCATTATCGCCTTTGAATGCCGTTATTGCCTTTGAGTACCGTTATTGCCTTTGAATACCATTATTGCCTTTGAATACCGTTATTACCTTTAACAACTGCTACTGACTTTGATTGCCGATACTGTTATGTGTCTTACTTTCTGGGGTATGCTCCGTCCCAGACGATTGATTTATAATTCTCTTTATCCGTATCCCCCTCCGTACTGAAGAATAACACTCTGGAATTCTCATCCAGTTTCAGCTTCGTCCTCAGTTCTGCAAGTGAAGGATCCCTCATAATCTCTGCTACACAGCCAAAAGCGGATGCGCCGCTCTCTCCCGATATCACCTTTGCGTCTCCGGCCTCCGGGTTTCCAAGAAGTCTCATGCCCTGTGCCGCCGTGTAATCGGGGCACGAAATAAAGTTGTCGGCGTAATCTCTCAGGACGTTCCAGCCGATGCTGCACGGTTCTCCGCAGGCCAGCCCCGCCATGATGGTATCCATATCTCCCGTCACAAAATGGAGGGTTCCGTCCGCCGCTTCCGCCGTCCTGAAAATACAGTCGGCCTTATTTGGCTCAACAATTGTGATAATAGGCCTATCCTCGCCGTAAGCCGATGCAAAAAATCCTGCCACCGCCCCGGCCATGGAGCCAACTCCGGCCTGTAAAAAAATGTGGGTTGGTTTTTCGGGAAGCTGTGTGTATGCCTCATATCCCATCGTTCCGTATCCCTGCATAATCCAGCCGGGAATATCCTCATATCCTTCCCATGCCGTATCCTGGACCATTACCCAGCCCTTCTGATCCGCCTGCGTGTTGGCAAGGCGTACCGCTTCGTCATAGTTTAAGTCGGTTATGGATGCGTCTGCGCCCTCCGCCCTGATATTCATCAGGCGTTCCTCCGCGCTGCCCTTCGGCATGTATACAACGGATTTCTGCTGTAACTGTTTTGCGGTCCAGGCAACTCCACGGCCATGGTTGCCGTCTGTCGCCGTCACAAATGTGATGTCGCCCAGTTCTTTTCTGACCTCTTCGGAAATCAGTTTATCATATGGCATTTCAGTAATGCTCTTGCCCAGGCGTTTCGCCAGGTAATTGCCGATGGCGTAGCTGCCGCCCAATACCTTAAATGCATTCAGCCCGAACCGGTAAGATTCGTCCTTAACATATATGCTGCCAAGCCCCATCGCTTTTGCCGTATTCTTCAGTTCTACCAGGGGTGTCTCTCTATATACCGGAAAGCTCGCATGGAAACTTCGTACTTTCTTTGCACTCTCAAGATTCAGGAAATTCAGGTTAAACTTTGGGCCTGCTTTGCGCTCATATTGAACAACTTTAAATTCCTCTCTCATTACATTTCTCTCCTTTGGGTTTATTCACTTTTATTTAAAGCAAACTGCGTGCCAACTTTTACACCAAATCATAACTTTTCCTCCCCTTTCTCTTTACATTTGTGCATAATATCTAAAACTATATTTGAATAATCCACTAAATACGTTGGCCGTTTAGTGAATTTTATCATAAATAAAAACGCACCAAAATCTCGGAATTGATTTTAATGCGTTTTTAATCTATTTCTTTCTTTTTTTGACGCGGATTAAGATAAATTTCTATCCGTTTTTCATTCTCATAATGAGAATTATTTCTCAATTCGAGAATTATAATTTCTCATTCTGAGAATCCCGTTGTGTTACCGCGTTATGGAGCCGTCATTTTTATTGAATCGGAAATTTTATGATTTTATTGTTTTTTATTATTCCAATGCGTTCCATATCGCTCCGGAAAAAATCCTTTGGTTCATTATAATCTTCGAACCCGCTGGGTGAACAAATATCTCTGTTCATCCGCCAGCAGTGCGCCGCCTGAAATTTCCTCTGCTTATCCAGAGATTCCGGTACATAGTACATATATTCAATTGCTTTATTCAATCCTGCCACCGGTTTTCTACCGTGCGTCTTCGTCAATACAGGCGGTCCTGCAATATTGAAGTAGGCGTCTATCTCCTTCATAGAAAAGCCTTCCATATACATTCCGGCTTCAATTCCCTCTTCCACCAGCTTCGGGAGGTTCTTCCACTCCGATGCTTTTATTCCGCTCATAACAATCCCAAACCGGTTATTGGCGTTTACCGCCACCAGAGTGTTGCAGCCCTCATATTTAACCCTATGAACTTCCCAGCAGAAAAACAAATCTTCCGGCTCTCCATATGATTGTTTGGGGAGCTTTAACGTTTTCTGCAATGGTATCGTGATTCCTAACTGCATCTTTCCCCTCCTTAATATTCCGTAACATTCCGTAATTTTCCGTCATCCGGCCAAATACTGATATGCAATTCTCGGACTTCCGTCTTCCATATAAACAATACCGCATTTCTCAAAACCGTTTTTCTCAACCAGGTACTGCATTGTGAGATTATTGTGATGTGTGTCGATTCTCAGGTTAGCAATTTGAGATTTGCAAAAATCGAGGCACTTCTCAAATACCCCTTTTGCCACACCGTCCCCGGCAATGCGGTGAATGGTTCCATAAACCTCGTCGTTGAGCCACGCGCCGTCTTCAATATAAGTATAGGTTGGGTCAGGGCCAATGATGAAGGCAAAAACACCGTGTATTATTTCCGGTTCCTTTATCGAATCCTCTGCCTGAACCTCCCCCTTTTCCATATATACATAAAGTTGGGCCTTTCCAATATCCTCCTCCAGAAGTTGTCTCGGCGGATGATTTTTCCCCCACTGGTCCGGGTTTCCGTTGGCCTCCATATAATTTCTTGCCTCCTGGTAAATTTCCATTATCCTGTTCAAATCATCGTATTTTGCCAGACGTATCATCCATTCCCTCCACTTTCCGGTACAAAGTCGCCAGTCCAATTCCCAGTTTTTTTGCCGCCTGCTTTTTCCCCTCCGTGTCATTGCCGCAGAGTCGCAGAGCCTTCAGAATTTCACTGCGTTCCAGTTCTTTGAGAGGAATCACCGCTTCCTGTAACTCCGTGCTATTCTGTATAACGGTTCCCGCTTTCGTCTGCGGTTCCGAAATATTGGCCGGCAGCGTCCTCATATCCAGAACGCCGTCCTCCTCCATCATATTAATCATAAATTCAACCGTATTTTCCAGCTCGCGGATATTTCCATACCAGGGATACTCATAGAGACGGTCCATTGCCTCCTCGGATATTTTGAAGAGATTCTTATCAAACAGGCTGGCGTAGCGGTTGGCAAAATAGTAAACCAGATCCTTAATGTCCTCTCGCCGTTCCCTTAATGGGGCAATCTTAAGCGGTATAACATTCAGCCGGTAGTAAAGATCCTCCCTGAATTTATTGTTTGCCATCATCTCTTTCAGATCTTTATTGGTCGCCGCAATGATCCTGACATCAATCGGAATCACCTGATTCGAGCCGATACGGATGATTTTGCGTTCCTGGATCACCCGAAGCAGTTTAACCTGAAGATAAAGGGGCATATCCCCTATTTCATCAAGGAAAATGACGCCTCTGTTAGCCAGTTCAAATTTACCCATTCTCCCGTTCGGATCCGCGCCGGTAAACGCGCCTTTCACATACCCGAATAACTCCGACTCCAGAAGAGGTTCCGGAATCGCTCCGCAGTTAATGGCGATAAAGCGGTTTTCCCTCCGGTCGCTCGCCTTCCAGATGGCAGTCGCCACCAGCTCCTTGCCCGTTCCGCTTTCTCCGGTAATCAGGACGGTGGAGGTGCTCCGCGCTATTTTTTTAATCTCTTCCTGCATTTGAAGCGTCTGTGGGCTGGTTCCTATAATATTAAATGTACTGAGAGGATTAACTGTGTTCGTAATTTCATAAAACCTCTCCTGCATTGCCCTGGTGCTCTCAAATATCAGTACCTTGGAATACCGTCTGGGATCCTGATCCAGATCATAGAGATGGCCCATAACAAAATATTCCTTGTCATTTAACAGCACCTTAAATTCATTCTGACGGCTGAAGTTATCACCGGTCGGTGTGACAACCGCCATCTGCCCCTCCGGCATATCGATAGAAAGCTGCCGTTTAGCCGGTTCATTAGCCATCGTAACAACATTATCGCCACCCAGAATTAAAATTCCTTTCTCCACATGGTTAATCACACAGTCCAGTGCATCCAGAAGAACCGCCCTCTTTTTAGACTCCGTCAGTTCCCCCGCCTTCACCGCTATGAAATCCGCAATCTGTTCCAGCAGGTCCAAATACATCTTTTCATTGGAAAGAACACGCTCTTTTTGCTCCAGACTGCTCCCGACCAGCCCAATAACCCCAATAATCTCACCACCCAGCCGGATGGGCATGGAAATCTCGATTTCTTCACTGCAACTGTCCTTCTTCGGACATTTCTGGCACAACCGCTCTTTGCCCGGATTGTAAATAATCTCTACACTTCCCGTACGGAGCAGGTGCTCATAGACATATCCCTCCTGAGCCATATCCTCATTTACATGCTGCTTGAAAAGCCCTGTTCCTGCAACACGGAATAGATTCTTGTCCACAACCTCCACTTCCACCTGGGCGATTTTGGACATGATATCTGCATATTTCATTACTGTTTCCTGGATTTCTAGGAGGATACTTGGCATGTGAGGGGAGTCCTTTCTTGTGGAGTGGGAGATCTATGATGGTTGGTCGGGTAAAAACAGGTGGGTTTTTAGTTTAAAATTAATATCTTTATCTTATTTTCAATAGGATAAAATGTCAATAAACTTTTAAAGACAGATACCCAAAAATGTAATTACTCAGTTTAGTATTATAAATTAATAGTAAAAAACTGCCGCGTTATACTGCGACAGCTTTTATATAGTATTATTAATATTTAGTTACCTGGACACCATTAGTCTTCGAAGAAAATGACTCATATCCTTCTCTGAAATAAACTGCATGTAGTCCTCGGGCTCTATATTTTCCCGGTTCCAAATTTTCAACATCCACACCATTTATCAAATATCTCAACTCTTCATCTGGTTGATTTTCTTGTAACGCTTCAAACTCATATCGGCCCACTTGCTCCCAATCTTCTGCTGATTCACTCCATTTTTGTAATGTTATCGAGTTACATATTTTATCACATTGTATGTGAGCTAAAGTCTCAATCGTTAGAGCAACTTTTCCTTTCCCTTCGTTTTTAATATTGAGTATTCCAGTAGATATGACCTCTCCTCTTGCCTGGCCTGTAGATTGTGTTACTTCTTCTGGCAAAATTACTGATTCTTCACCGGTATCTTGTATTTCCATTCCATTCCAATAGAATACTTCCGATGCGTATGCCGGAATTACATTAAACAATGTGAGTACAGCAACACTAATCAACAATCGTCTCCATTTATTTTTCATTTCTATTGTGACTCCTTTTCTATATAAACATTCTGTATTATTTTAACAAACTCTTCTTTTTCCATGACTCCAGTTAAATAGTAATACGAATTTCCTATAATTATCTCTGAACTGTACTCAATATCTCCTGTTTTCCTCTGTGCTTTTTGAATTTCCACTTCTCTATTCAGCCATTTATTATAAACATCTTCTTTTTCTTTAAATTTTCTATCAGAAATAATGTTTACAGAATTCTCAGAATCTTTAGTTGTTTGCACGATGTCAAAGGAATTACCTTTATAATCAAAAATCATCGTCGCCATTTCACCATTAATTATTGTCTTTTGATAAATTAGCTCTGGTGGTACTTGATCCAACCGTATGACATTTATTCCTGTTTTCTCACTTATCTCATTATAAGCTTCTTCTAATCTGCCAGCATCAGTCTTGTTTTTATCATTATCTATAACTACATCACTCCTAAAACTCGGCCTAACCGTCTTCCTATAAACAAAGTACTTCTTAGCCCCAGCAGTTATAGTCGTCGCCAATAAAATCATCACGACAACTCCCGCCACCATAGCAACTTTAAAAATCGGCTTAAGCCTGCGTATCTTCCTGAATTTCTTTTCAGGAGTGCTATCCCTGGTGTATCTTGGCTCTATTTTTTCCAGCAACCGTTCAAAACCATCTTCTGGTTCCGGAGGTATCTGGCTATCGTCTATTTCAGTCTGTGCGCGCTGAAACCTCTCCAGGAGCGTTTTATCGTCCATTCTAAATGACTCTTTCAGAAGCTGATCCAAATCATATTCTGTTTTGTGTCTGTCCCGGTCCTTGCTCACTGTTTGCCTCCTGCTTAATCATAGCTATATGATAATCTCTATTTTTTTCCATGGCTTTTCCCGCCGCTTTCCCTGGCTTTGGGGTTGACTTTTTGTCATTTAAGTTTACTATACTAATATAAATATTAATTTAGTATAATAGTTTAGTCGTCCTGCGGCCTGTCGCTGCAGACAACATTCCACTGTTCGGAAGTTGCTTATGCCGGACGGTTAAATTTATGGAGGAAAACCCTATGAAAAAAATCATCCTGACCGGAGGCGGTACAGCCGGCCATGTAACCCCCAATCTTGCCCTTCTACCCTCTCTTCAAAAAGAAGAATTTGAAGTGCGTTACGTTGGTTCCTACAATGGGATCGAACGCCGTCTGATTGAGGAAACTGGTATTCCCTATGACGGAATTTCGTCCGGAAAACTCCGCCGTTATTTTGACATCAAAAATTTCTCTGATCCCCTAAGAGTCCTCAAAGGTTATGCAGAGGCCCTGAAAATTATAAAAAAATTCAAACCTGACGTTGTATTTTCAAAAGGGGGGTTTGTAGCCGTCCCCGTAGTCTTAGCCGCCAGGCATCATAAAATCCCCGTGATTATACACGAATCCGATATGACACCCGGCCTGGCCAATAAAATATGTATTCCTTCTGCTAAAAAAGTTTGTTGTAATTTTCCTGAAACATTGAAGTATCTCCCTGAAGACAAAGCTGTGTTAACCGGCTCTCCTATTCGTGAAGAGCTCTTAAGCGGTGATCGCCTGGCTGGGCTGCAATATACCCACCTGTCCTCCAGCCTTCCGATTATTCTGGTAATTGGAGGCAGTCTCGGTTCTGTAACCGTAAATCAGGCGGTCCGCAGCATTCTTCCTGAACTGTTAGAGCATTTCCAGATTATACATATCTGTGGCAAAGGTAATCTGGATGAAAGTCTGATCGGCAAAGAAGGTTATGTTCAGTATGAGTATGTAGATAAACCACTGAGGCATCTCCTTGCTGCTGCTGATCTTGTTCTTTCCAGAGCGGGGGCAAATTCTATCTGTGAAATTCTCGCTCTCAGAAAACCGAATATTCTGATTCCGCTTTCCGCCGCCGCCAGCCGCGGAGATCAAATCCTGAATGCCAATTCCTTTGCAAAACAGGGCTTTAGCACCGTTCTGGAGGAAGAAGCACTGACAGGCGAATCTCTCCTGCAGGCAATTACCGAAACCTATAAAAACCGCCAGGCCTTTATAGACAAAATGGCTGAAAGCCAGCTTAATAACGCGGTTTCTACTATCATCAATCTGGTTGATGAATGTATCAACGCTTAAAATAGCCGTCATCAATCAAACCGGCTTCCAGAATTCTTTTGCGCAACTCTTTTCTGGCTCTTGACAACCGGGTTCGGCAAACCGTTCCCGGTATGTTCAGGATTTCGCATGTCTCCTCTGTCGACAATTCCTGTATTACTCTGAGAAGAATTACATCACGCCAATCCTTCTTCATACCCTCTACAAGTTTCCATATTTCACGGTACATTTCATTATCCATAATATAGGTTAATGTATCAGCTCCAAGCAGTTTGGTCATAAACAGAAATTCCTCGTCCTGAGCGTCGATGCTCGTTACACACCGGGAATTCTTTCTGTAACAATCTCTCCATCTGCTGTATAATATCTTGATAAGTATGGTTGTCTTCAGTTTCGCATCCCAATCCATTGGATAACGATAGTAATATCCCATGATTGTATCATGCACTATATCTTCAATGTCATCATAATGTACGCCTATACTGGCGGCAAACCTTTTCAGTGGAACAGAGTAGTCTTCGTAAAGTTCCTTTAAAAGCCTGCGTTCATCCTGCCGCATACATGTCTCCTATGATTTCATTGCTTCTTTTAAGCTGTTACTAATTTCAGCAAGTTCCGTTGAATCAGCATTCCCCGGTGTCCAGGTAACCATAGCCGGTCCGCCTTCGTATCTTGGAATGATATGCACATGAAAATGAAAAACTGTCTGTCCTGCTGTCTCCCCATTATTCTGCACCACATTAAATCCTGAACATCCCAGAACCTCTTTCATGGCTGCTCCGATTTTACCGGCTAACGGAAGCACCTTTGCTGCGACTGATTCATCCAGTTCACAGAGATCTTTATAATGTTCTTTTGGCAAGATCAGGGCATGTCCCCTGGATGCCGGACCTAGATCCAGAATTACTCTAAAGTCTGAATCCTCGTACACTGTGGCTGATGGTATCTCCCCTCCTGCGATTTTGCAAAAAATGCAATTGTTATCTGTCATTTTCACCACTCCTTATTTTCTGCATTATATATGCATCTTTTATTTTTACTGGGCTTTCTGTAGAATATCATGCCCAGAAAAATACCAATTATCAGGCCGCCCACATGTGCAGCATTGTCTACTCCAACACTTGTAAATCCATGATAAAGTGTTACTGCAACCAGTATCATCAACTGCTGTGTGCTCAGGTCTTCCAGACGTCCCTTGTTTACAGCCACAGCATACACAAGTCCGCCTACAACACCAAAAATAGCCCCCGAGGCTCCAGCCGAGACAACATAAGCCCCTCTACCTATGTTGACAGCCAAAGACACGATATTGGCCCCTACACCACATAACAGGTAAAATATCAGATATTTTACCTTGCCCAACGCCCGTTCCAGGTTGTCCCCAAGAACGAATAAAACCAACATATTATTGATCAGGTGGCCAATTCCAAAATGCATAAAAACAGAAGTGAGCAGTCTGTAATATTCCTTATACCGTAATATAAGAGGTGCGTACATGGCGCCCCGCTCAACCATAAACCCCGTATTTAATGTAGAGCCTGTTATCTCCAGGAAAAGAAAATAAATCACGTTAACCGCTATAATAGTTCCGTTGACATATGCTTTTTTTCTATAATTATTCATATTGGCACATCCTTCAATGGCACTATTATAGCACAGCAATTACCGTTCTTCTATGGTATTTTTGAAAAACTCCGTATTGATGTAAATCGACATTTTTCTACATCTTTTTTAAGTTATCTGTAACGCTTTTTTGACCCTGTTGCATTTCTGCGAACCGGTATTTTACCTCTGCAATTGCAATGATATCGCCGTCACGGATACTCACTGTCTCGTTCGCCTGAAGCTTATATCCCTCCACCGCCGTTCCATTGGTCGAATTTAAATCCGTTACGATGTATACGCCCTCCCTTTTGTCAATCCTCAGATGCAGTCTGCTTACCGTGGGACGAGACAGACAAAAGTCCGCCAGTTCAGCATGTTTCCCAATTACAAATGGCAGGTAGGGTATCTCAATGCTGTTCTCATTCTCCCCCATACTCACAAGAACCGGGCCGGCTGACTGCCCGGTATTCTCCGAAAGAAGGGCCGTCCCCTCCTCCCGGGAATGCTGCTCCTCCCGTTTTCTTTCTTCCATCATTCTCTGACGGTATTCCTCCTCACTTTCAGGGCAAAGGCGGAACTCATTCCCCGCCACTGCATCCTGTTCGTCATACCTAATCTTATCTCCTGCTTTTTCTGTTTTTTTTCCGGTCATCCGGTGAACAGGACTATTATTTAAAATTTTAGAGTGCCCTACCCCCGGCTCTTCTTTAACATGTGCCGACAAAAACTTCATAAGAAAAATAATCATCGCACCTGCTGCAAGCCAAACCCCATATCTTCTAATCCCCTCTGTTCCGGTAAAATACCATACCCCTAGCTCTGCTCCTGATAAAAAAACTAAAATCTGCAGAAAATCTTTTATCCTGATGCGGCCTCGGCCTTGTTCCCGTTTTTCTCCATCCTGCATGTTTTTTTGGTCTTTCTTTACCCGCTCCTGTCTTCCAGTTTTGTTTTTCTTCGTATGGCATTTTTCATTTTCGGGATATCCCGTGCAGAATCCTCTCTGACGGGGTGATGGCATATAGGAATCTTCCATATGAGGTGATTTCGTTTGAGAAGGTTTCATATACGCAGCTTCCGTATAAGGTGTTTCCATATATAGTTCTTCCTCATATGATTTTTCCGGATATGATTTTTTCGCATAGACATTTTCCGTATAAGGTTCTCCCACATAAGATCTTTCTGAAAAAAGTCCTTTTGTATAAAGTCCCTCTATACCTGATTCTTCCTTACCTGAGCCAGCTAAATAAGCTCCTTTCATATAAGTTCCTGCTCCACAAGAACCTCTCATATGTGATGCTTGTGAATATATTTCACTGTCCTGCTTCCGGGCTTCATATTCCTCTGTGTCATGCTCCTCAAAACTGTATTCCGGCAAACAGGCATCTCCATCCCGTCCTGGTTGCCCGGGACCGCCTCTTTTTACCACGCCGCTTTCTCTACATTTTCCAAAAACAGAATCCCCGGTTCCTGTCAGGTGCCTCAGCAGATCCGCCATTCCATAGTTCTCCCGCAGGCTCTCCTGATAAAGGTTGTAAGCCATGACTACGCCTTCCCTGTCCTGGTGATTTATCTTCTCCAGCAGGTATTGTAAAAGTCCAGAAAGAACTTCGGGAAAATTACAGGAATACCCGGGCAGGAGGCAGAGATAGACCGTGAAACTGTCGGGATCAATATAGATAAAGTCCGGATCCAGGAGTAATTGTTCTTCTTTCAGGAGATATTCCTCTATTTTCACCGTTACTGCAGAAATTCCCAGCAAAAGGGAGCGGAGTTCTCCTCCGCTTATTTTTCTCTGTTCCAGCAGCCTTTTTAATGGCTGCTTCGACGTTATCTCATAATAAAATTCCCTTTTTTCCTCATACTGCCTTACTCTGAACTTTAACAGACCTTTAATGGCATTTGCCGCAAGCATGCGGCACTCATATCCCCCTCCCTGGCCGGGGGCATCCAATATCATGTAGTTATGATTTACCTCTCTCTGATAACGAACTTCCACCTGTCATTCCCCCACCTAAACTCCGGCTGCCCTGAGCAGCCGGAGAAAATTCTCAGGATCAAATTTTTTAACCGATATATTTGTCTCTGTTTCCCCCCCTGCCTCACCTTCAAGTCTGTGTCCCGCATCCCTCAAAGCAATGCGGCCCCCTCCGCACCAAAAATAGCCCCGGTAATCCTGCTGTGTCCGGCTCTCCAACTCCCGCTCCGACTGTCCTTCCTCCTCTTCCTCCAAATGGACATACCGTTCCAGCGCTTCCTGTAAAACCATATTTCCAACCACACGCGCATGAATCTCGAATACGCCCGTTAGCAGCGATGCAATGAACAGGAACATGGCTGACATGACCAGGGCCGCTTCCACAGTGAGACTTGCTTCCAGACATAGAATCCCGGTTTCTAATCCTGTATTTTTTATTCTCCCTGCTTTTTTATTTACTTGTTTATTTATTTGTTTATTTATTTGATTCTTTATTCGCTCCTTGTTTTGATTCTTTATTCGCTCCTTGTTTTGATTCATCATTTTATTCTTGTTTTTTACCATAGTATTAACTCCCCCCTTAAGCACCGCCTATCCCACCGCTATCCTGCAAAACATCAGCCACAACCAGGCGGGGATAACAAATGGAATGAACGGCAGGCGCATTTTTCCGGCATTGATGCCGTGGGTAAAACCCCAGGCCGCCATTCCCAGACTGCATGTTCCACAGAACAGAACACTGCAGATAAAAAGTGTAACCGTCTGTGATAAACCAAGATAACAGGCGGACACGATAAAAAAACAGCCGTCCCCGGCTCCGGCGGCCCCTCCTGTACAGACGGTCAGGAGCAGCAGCAAAATACCGGGCAAAAATGCCGCCATTCCTGCCCATCCGTTTTCCGTACCGGAAAACAGGCTCAAGAGTCCCGCGCATCCGAACACACCCAAAGTCCACAAGGGAATCTTTTTTATCTTCAGATCATACCAGGCAGACATCAGTAAAAATATGCTGTATATCAGTTCCATGTACTCATTCCCCCCTATTTTTTCCCACAATAAGAACAGGCCCCCAGATATTCCACCTCGGATAGAGGCACCTTCTGCACATAAAATGCAATTGAAGAACAGTCCTTTCTGCTGTGATAATACTTTCCATTCGGCATTACATAAACAGTCGCTCCCGCTCCGGCCCCCTTTCCGCACACACTGCACGGCTTGTAATGAGTCCCGCTGCTGCTGACCTGTTCTCCGATGCTGTCCCACGGCAATGATGTAATATCGTTCGATATGTAATGACAGTCAGGAGACAGATGATATCTTGTTCTGGTTCTCCCCACATAAACCATAATCTCATTTTGATTCCCCGCTTGATTCCGGTGGGAGTTTCGTCCTCCTTCACTTCCCGTCCATCCTCTCTTAAAACTCCCGGAGGCCGCGGGAACACTGTCCAGTATGAAAACGCTGAATGGCAGCCTGAGCCTGTATTTTGCCTGCAGGCTGATTTCCTCCCCATCTTCTGAGATCGTCGTGCCGGAAAGGTCCAGACTACTGATTCTTCCCTGCCCGGCTGCTTTTCCGATTTTAACGGCAAGCAGCGTTTTCGCCGCGCCCTCTGCAAAAAATCCTGAAATATCCGAAGAATCTTCCCCGTTTTCTGTGTCAGAGATTTCCTCTCCCTTTGAAAGCCGGTAGCGGATATACGCATACTGGCTCATCTCCCTGGCCGTTGTCTCCAATACCATCTGTATTTTTCTCTGCGTATCCAGCAATTCCATCGGCACCGCTAGAAGTATTACGGTAAATATAAATATAGTAAAGCTTAACGCAGCTTCAACGGTCAGGCTGGCCTCAAAGCAGTTTTCATGTGTCTTTTCAGTCACTCTTTTTTCACCCCCCTGCCTTTCCGGGGCGGAGTGCAACACCCTTTTCAGAATCAGACTATAAGGAATATAATATCCATGGCATTCTATATGAAAAGAAGCTCGGAGACTTATCAGGTGTACTTGGAGAGGCACATTTTCTGGGTCTGATTTCTGAAAAGGGCATTGTACTCCGCCCCGTAATGATGCAGCCGACTTCCGGTTCCCCTCTTATCCTAATATGCCTTTACGGTCCGTTTCCTTACAGGTATCAGGACTCCCCGGCCTTTCACCTCCGCCTCCAAACGGCAGGCGCACTTTCTCACCAGAAAATCGGTCTGGACGATTCTTATGTTTTTTTGTATCATATCCATCATCCTGTATTCCTTTTGCGTTCTGCCGGCCAGCAGAAGAAGCAGCTTAAGATATGCCTGATAATCAAATCCCCTCCCTTCTTTGCCGGAATCCTCCGCCTTGCCTAAAACAGCAATACCTTCCCCGGCTAATCCCGACAGAGAAACCTTCCAGTCATCTCTCTGCTTTACAAAAGGGACTTTTCCGCCCCTCAAAAGGATACTTACATCCTCAATGGATTCAGCCAGCGCCCAGACGGTGAGAATAAAGAAGGTTGTGACCGCCACGAGCGGAGCGAGCCCCGACGCACCGGTTATGGCAATCGCCAGTTGTTCCGCCTCAGCCCTTTTCTCTGTATTCCCCAGCAGATATAAGAGATTCATTGCCTCCCTCACCGCCACGATTCTGTTTACGGCCGCCTTCAGGTTCCCTCGGTCCGTATCCTTACCAGACAAAAGGTATTCCTGCTCATATTTCACCGGCCGCTCCTGCTCTGAGAGAAAATTGGTGAAAAACGAGGCGGCGTACTCATGGATCAGCGCCATATCCAGAAGGTTACTTCCTGTCTCCTCCTCACCGTCATGGCCGCCGCGCAGTTCCGTAACCGAAGGAAATTGTGATGTATCCACTCTGTCCCCGGACACCTCTTTTCCTTCCGGCACAACAATTGACAGCAAATCAGTACCTGCCAGACGGCTGAGTGATTCCAGGACATTCAGCTTTTTCCTGTCTTTTATTCCGGTTTTCTCAAACCGTGTATCCACTCTGAATCTGCCGGTAACTGTGAGTACCTTTCTCCAAAGACGTTCTTCATCCAGCTCATCATCATCGTCATCCGGTTCCCAGGAATCTATATACTCCTGAACCTCCTCCGCCTTTTCAATCGCGGCTTTGACGATCTCTTTATTCTCCCCGGCCGTTGTTTCCGTCTGTTTCACTTCCTTCCGTCTGCTTCCCTCACTGTCGGTATAAGAACGGTAACTGTCCATCTCTTCCGTCACCAGTTCCCAGGTCTGGGGCTGAAGATCGTTACGGCGTTTCTCCGCCCTCTGTTCCGTTTCTTTGACCACTGTTTCCAGTTCCTCCGCCTTCTCCTCATATTTGCGGACGAGAGCCGGGATTTTACCCAGCTCCCGTTCCAGCTTTCCGGCCGTACGTATGAATCCGGAACCATTTCCGTCTTCAAGCTGTTCATTTCCTTTCTCCAGGTACTCCCTCTGCCTTTTCAGGTTTTCTCCAATCTCCTCCACAATTCGTTCCAGTTCCAAAAGGCGCCGGCCGTTTTCCTGATATTCCTCCGCAACGGCTCCCAGACTCTCAGCCTCTTTTATTCCATCCGCCATCTCATTCAGCGCACCCGGTTCTTTTTCCATGTTCCAGACTCCGAGCCTCATGTAATCAAGTATCTCCTTCTCGAACCAGCGGCCTTCCTCCTCCGCAATACCCGTGATCTTTGAAACGCTCAGTTCCCTGTCCCCGACCGGATAAAACGGCACAGCATTAAAATAGCCCTCCAGATACGGCTCCATCTCCGCAGCCAGCCCCTCATCATCTTCATATTCCAGCGCAAAGATCCTGTACTGCTCCCACACATCCCTGTGATATTTGCTCATCAGGGAGTCAAGGGAAGAATCGAGTGCCATCTGCACATACCAACCGGTTCCCGCTGTCCTGGCAGACTCAAAAAGTCCTCCCATGAGAGCACAGATACAGGTTAAGGTAAGACTTAAAAATACGGTAATACTTCCATCTGCCGCCCCGGGTATCTTCCCCAAACACGGTTTTCTTATAGTCAAATGCCGCCTGATACAATGCAGCACTAGTAAACCTCCTTCGACTTGTTATTAATCTGTTTGAATATATTGTTGAGCAGTGTATTAATCTGGGTCTTAAAAATCAGGACCAGGCCAATCACCACGACGAGCAGCAGAACTATCTCTATCACGGTTACCCCATTCTCATCGTACCAGAACGCCATTACTTCATTTTTTAATCTCATACATTCTCTCCTCTCCGGTATATCAGATTCCAAAAGTCAAAAAGGCCGGAACCGATATCATCACCATCACAATCATCAGCATCATAAACAAGGGCAGAAGAAGCTTCGTGGAGGCCTCCTCCCCCAGCCTCCTGGCAAGATTCTTTCTTTGTTCAAAAGCATTCTCCATCTCCGTTTCCAGAATTGGCTCAAGGCTCTTAGAGCCGTTTTTCACGTTCTGTTCCAGTATCCCGGCCAGTTTCCTGTAGGGAAGCACTCTGCAGCGGTTGCCAAATTCCGAGTAGGCCCGTATTTCCGGCACTCCTCTCTGCATCTGGTGATAGGCTGCCGCCATTTCTTCATAGGCCGCCCTCTTTCCATTTTCCTCTACCGCCTGCACATAATCCGCCACTATCTTTTCCCAGGCCTTTCTTACCGGAAGACCGGCTCCCAGAAACACCACGAGCCTGGACAGGATCTCGGAATAGTCCATCATCATCTGCCGTTCCCTGTTTTTCTTTTCCTCCTTTTCCTTCTGTCTGTCCTTAAAGGGCAACAGAATCGCCGCCAATACGCCGAGCAGCGGAAATGCCAGGTAATCCCGTCCCTTGTTCACG
Source organism: uncultured Clostridium sp. (assembly GCF_900547735.1). GTDB lineage: Bacteria > Bacillota > Clostridia > Lachnospirales > Lachnospiraceae > Otoolea. The sequence goes on from NZ_URHZ01000019.1 coordinate 39,974, forward strand.
GTATAGGATATATCCTCCCCATCAAACTGAGCGGGCAGAAGAAATACTTCCGAGTGCTTCTGCTTCTCTTCCTCCTCGGCCAGGAACCGCTTAAAAGCCGCAATCTTTTTCTCTTCCGCCGAGCCTCCCGGCGGAAAAACCGTCAGCCGGAATATGTATTCTTCGGAATACTCTCCCGCCCTCAATCTGGCCGTCAATATCGTCTCCGTGCCGTTCTCAGGACAGTCTCTGTTGAAAACTTCCCCGGATGGGCTGATTAGTTCCGTATCCTCCGGCTGCCACTGTACGGCCACTCCATATTCATCCAGCCAGGAAGCCAGCTTCAGATTACCCCGCACCCGTTCCAGTGATTCATTGTCCCCTGATATTTCTGCGGATAATTCCTCTACGGCTGATTGGATAGCCTGCGCTGCCTCCTCTCCGGTATACTGCCGCTCTCCAATTCTTACGTCCACGGGTGTCTTTTCCGTAAGCAGGCCTTTTACGATAACAATCTGTTCTTTTTCCCCCTGGCCATAGGAATTTCTCCCAATTCCACGTCCTCCGGCTAATCCCGGCTCCTGCCTGTCCACAAAAAAGCAGGCCAGGCCAAGAATTATCCCCAAAATGACACAGATAACCTGTCGTTTTTCCACCTTCATCGTTCCATCTCATCTCCATCTTCTTAAGATCCATTCCCTTTCCCTTTTTGTTCCATTTCTTTTTGTTACACCTCTTTCTGCTTTCTTCTGTTCCCTTTTCGGCTCTTCATTCAAGCCTTTTCCCGGATTTCTTTTCGATTTTTTCGCTCTTTCCCTTTTGTTATTCCGCCTTTATCACTAAAGCTCAATATTCAGTATCTTCAACGCCAGAAAACAGGCGGTCACATACACAATAAGACATCCCGTCATCACCACCCGCCCCGCCGTTGTCACATACATCTGTGAAAAGAAGCCGGGCGATGAAAACTCGATATAGAAAACAATAAAATAAGGAACCAGGTTCATAATCTTCTGTTCAAACTGCTTTTCGGCCGTCATCGTCAGAATCTCCTCCCGGACCTGCAGGCGGTCGCTGATCACATGAACCGTATGGTCGACGACGGAGACAAGTTCTCCCCTGCTCCTCTTGGAAACGGCAAATATCTCGGCAAAGTTCTTTATCTCCTCCAATCCGCTTCTTCCTGCGAACTCGGCCAGCAGCGTTTCTATCGTCCTGTTCATTCTCAACTGGTATGAGATGTAGGAGAATTCCACCGTGATCATCCCTTCCGCCCCATATAGCTCCTCCAGTTCCCGCAGACTTGCGGCAAAAGCATTCTCTACGGAGTAGCCCGCCCCCAGGGAGGAGGACAGAATCAGCACGGCCTCTTTAAACTGCTGCCTGAGCGCCTCCTTTCTCCGCACCGCCAGCTCCTTCCTTTTTATTAACGGATAGAGAATTCCCAGAGGAAGAAAAATCAGAAAAGCCGCTATACTTCTGTAAAATACATACGCCGTTGCGGCACAGGCTGCGGTTCCTCCGGCCGCATACGTAAACCACTCCCGGCCCGAAAGACTGTATCTGTCATATACCGCCTGGCCGCCTGCTTTAATCCGGCGTTCCGGCCGCTCCTGTTTCCGCCTCCCGATAGGTTTACTTATCCAGGCCCGCGGCCCGCAGTTTCTCTCTCCGCCGCAGTTCGCCCACCTTTTCCAGCGTGCCTTCCACCCGCTTCCGGTCCTTTCCCTCTCTCTCCCGGAAGGTAAAGATTGGTTCCAGCATGACTTGTCCCTCCTCACATCCCGTCACCTCCGATATCTCCAGAACTTTTCTGCTCTTATCGCGCAGTCTTCCCACATGTACCATTAACTCCACCGCCGAGGCGATTTGATTTCTCACTGCGGCCAGGGGCAGATCCGCGGCCATCAGGACCATCGTCTCCAGGCGCGTTATCATGTCCTTCGGGCTGTTCCCGTGGCCGGTAGAAACGGAGCCGTCATGGCCCGTATTCATGGCCTGGAGCATCTCCAGGGCCTCCGCTCCCCTGACCTCGCCCACCAGAATCCGGTCCGGCCTCATGCGCAGGCTGGCCTTTATCAAATCTCTGACCGAAATCTCCCTGCTGCCATCCCGGTTCTCAACCCTCGTTTCCAGACGGACCAGATTGGGGATATGGCGTATCTGCAGCTCCGCGGAATCTTCAATCGTGATGATTCTCTCATCTTCCGGTATAAACTCCGACAGGGCGTTTAAAAACGTGGTTTTTCCGGAGCCCGTCCCGCCGCTCACAAAAATGTTGTACCCTGCCCTTACCGCTGTCTTTAAAAACTGCGCCCCCTCCCTGGTGATGCTGCCCAGGCCGATCAGCTTATCCATTGTGATAGGCTCCGGGAACTTCCTGATGGTCAGGACCGGGCCGTCAATTGCCACGGGCGCAAGTACCACATGTACCCTGGAACCGTCCTCCAGCCTGGCGTCCGCGATCGGGGAGGAGAGGTTTACCGTCCGGTTCACCCGGCTGACAATCTGCTGGATCAGGTCTTCAAGCTGCTCCGCCGAGTCGAAAGTCCGTTCGGAGCGGCTGATCCGGCCGCCCTTTTCTACAAATACGTGATCCGTTCCATTAACCATGATTTCCGTTATCTCCGGATCATCCACCAGCTCCTGCAGAATGTCCAGACGTCTGAACGAATCGAACAGTTCTTTCTTCAGTCGGAGCCTTGCTTTCAGGGTCAGATATGTCTCCTCGGCCTCCTTGAGGACAGCGCTGTCAATCATCTCGCGCAGCTCCTCATCCTCCACCTGCATCCTCCCTTCCAGTTCGGCCATCATCTTTGCCCTGAGCCTGTTTTTCCGCTCCTTTTCCTCTGTTATAACCGCCGTGTCTATGGCTGTCTCCTGCCCCCTCTCAAAAGCTGTCTCACATAGTCTCCCAGTTCTCCCCATAAAAGCTGTTCCAGATAATTCTCCCTCCGCCCGAAGCTGCTGTGATAGGGGAGTCTCAGCTTCCTGATTTTGTCTTTCACCGCCTCATTCCCGGATACGTCCAGGTAGTGTTCGAATTCCTCCAGCTTGGCAAGGGATACGCTGTCCTCCTTGATCGGCATATAGATAACGGAGCACAGTTCCATCAGGCCGGAGGCAAACTTCCCCAGGCTCCCGATATCCAGGATAATGCTCTCGTAGCCGCTTTCGCATGCTATCTTCTCAATCAGTCCGGCCACCTGCTCCGTATCGGTCTGGGCAAGGTCCTCCGGGTAACGCACGGGAGGCACGTAGTCTAACGCATTGATGGAATGTACCACGCTGTTCAGCCGGAGAAGGTTATAACTGCCCTGGGTGTAAAAATACAGCAGATCCGATAAATCCTCCCTGTATTCCTCCCTGGTCAGAACGGACAGGCCGGAACACTCCTCCAGGTTCAGGTACAGGGTCCGCCCCTCCTGGGCCAGAAGCTGCCCCATCGTGAGCGCCAGGGAGGTCTTCAGGCATCGGCCCACCGGTGAATAAATCCCCAGTATCTTTGCCGCCGTCCCCAGGGCCGGGCCGACCGGAAGATCCGTCTCCTTCTCACAGTAGCAGGCCATCACCTCCCGGATAATATTCTCACTGGACTGATACTTGTAAACACTCGGATACTCCATATCGGCCTGCACCGTCTCCCCGTCCGCCAGCCGGATCACCCTGCCCGCGCCGAGCGCCTCCGCCTCCTCACGGCTGACCGCGCTGCTGAGTAAAAGCAGCTCCACCGGATTGTCCTTTGCATAGCTTCTCAGCCTGTCGAAAGAGGAGAAGGCAAGCACCTCAAAGGGAATCTTCTCTTTCTGGTTCACCACATCCGCAAACCTCGCCGCATAGAGCGGGTCTACGTCATAAATTGCCATAACATGTCTCATACCATGCCTCCGTTCACCGCCAGCCAGAGACAGTACCCGCACCACAGGAAGGGGACGAAGCAGAGTCCCGCTCCATCCTGCCCGCATGCGCAGTAATAGGGTAGAATGCACTCTGTCCGGAATATATTTTTCATGTAATTCAGGAAATATCTGATACGATTTAAAAGAATGCGCTTTCGCAGCATATAGATGAAAGACCACGCGGCCGCGGCCGCCAGACCATAGAATATAATTTGAAACCCTCTGTCCATGCCCAGGTATCCGGCCGTCACCGCCATCACCTTAATATCCCCGGCCCCCATCATCCTGAACAGAAAGAGCGGAAAGAGCACACCGGCCGTAAACAGGATCCGGGCAAAAAACAGAATAAAAACCGTCCCTGTCTCCCGGACTCCATACCCGGAGGACGGCCCCCTGATAAAAACGGCAATTCCAAATGACGCAACACCAAGCAGCACTAAAACATTCGGAATCTTTCCCGTCTTCAGATCGGATAAAGCACAGCCCGACAGAAAAAACAGTAACACAAAATCTCCCACCCAATCCCTCCTTCCGAAGCGGCGGTAACGCACCTGCAGCCTGTAATATCAAACGGCAGCCAATAACACAAAATAGCAATCAAACCGGAAAATAAGTGAAAAACAAATGATATAGATAACAATAAAAGATAAACCACGCTGCGAGACGCAGCAAGAATATTTGTTACAGGATAGCCTCTGCTAAACTGTGAAGAATGTTTTTTTATTATGAACACTTTTGTCCAAAAAGTCAACTCCCTTTTTCAAAAAAAATCACCAAAAAACAGGTAAGAATTTTATTCATTTATTCCTCCGGTCCCCGCAGCCTTTACGTTGACTGGCTTTCCTAAAAATGATAAAATAGTATTAGTTCAAATTTTTAAACCAAAGGAGGAAACGCCTTGCCCGACGTATTGGAACTGAAAAATTTATTCCACGACTGCATGCCTCTGTTTATCGCGCTCGGCGATGAGATACGGCTGTCCATTATCGAGTCCCTGACCGATGCGGCCTACAGAACGTGCGGCGGAGATTTCTCGTTGGAAAACTTAAGCCGCCACGGTATGAATGTGCGGGAAATCACCGAAAAAACCAGCCTGTCGCGTCCGGCTGTTTCCCATCATTTAAAACTTTTAAAGGATGCCGGGCTGATTTCCATCCGCCGTGAAGGCACCTGTAATTATTACTATCTGTCCATCGTCGACAGCACCAGACAGCTCACAAGACTGGGCACAAACCTTCAGTCATTTCTGGGCATGGATGCATAAACTTTCCATTCCTGTATATACTAATTACAGCATCCATAAACTGCTGACAAAGCGCATATTTGTCACTGTCCAGCCCCGCGTGTTTGACAATTCATTCCCGCCATCTGCACGCCCACGGCCGGACCATTGCACGGATTATACAGGAGTGAAATAATTATGAGATTATCAAGACAGGCAAAACGCAGTATGAAAGCCCGCAGGCTGGATCCGGAACTTCTGGAAGAGCTTAGGCAGGCTATGGGGACCATTGACACCGCCATCAACCGGTTTGAACAGGTCGTGGATCCCACATTGATCGATTGTTATATTTATGAATTAAAAGCTGCGCAGCTTCGCTATCAGTTCCTTCTCCGAAGCATTAAGGAGCAGGAAACTTACGCATAGCACACGCTGCCTGGGGAGGACAAGCATGGCACACAATAAACACACCTGGTATGAGGAGGCCGTCTTTTATCACATGTACCCGCTGGGTATGACGGGCGCGCCCAAGCAGAATACGGAAACCGCGGCCGCAGACCGTTTTACCGAACTGGATCTTTGGATTCCGCATATTAAAAGTTTAAACTGCAGCGCAGTCTATATCGGACCGCTGTTCGAATCTTCTACCCATGGCTATGACACCAGGGATTTCAGGGCCGTGGACCGCCGTCTCGGCACGAATGAAGACTTCATAAATTTTGTTAACCTCTGCCATGAGAACGGCATACGCGTCGTCGTTGACGGGGTTTTTAACCACACGGGACGTGAATTTTTTGCATTTCAGGATATCTGCAGCAACCGGGAGGCATCTCCATACCGGGACTGGTATAAGGGCGTGAATTTCGACTTTAACAGTCCCATGGGAGATTCCTTTGGATATGAGGCATGGCACGGTATCTGGGAACTTCCCTGCCTGAATCTGTATCATCAGGATGTGAAAAACTATCTCCTGGATACGGTCAGGTTCTGGGTCAGTGAATTCGGCATTGACGGCATCCGCCTGGACTGTGCCAATGTCCTGGATTTTCAGTTTATGAAAGAGCTGCGGCAGGTTTCAAACGCCGTTAAACCGGATTTCTGGCTGATGGGAGAAGTCATCCACGGAGAATATTCCCGCTGGGTCAATGATGAGATGCTCCATTCGGTGACAAATTACGAGATGCACAAGAGCATTTACTCCGCCCACAACGACCACAATTATTTTGAACTGGCCCATAATGTCCGCAGGCTGGAGGCCGTGGCCAGGGATCTTTATACTTTTGTCGACAACCACGATGAGGATCGAATTGCCAGCAAATTAAACAGTAAGGCGCACCTGAAACCAGTCTATGCGTTGCTGTTTACCCTGCCCGGAATCCCTTCCATCTACTACGGCGGCGAATGGGGTACGGAGGGACGCAGGACCCCGCACTCGGACGACGAACTCCGTCCTGCGATCGCCATTTCGGAGGCGGCTTCGCGGTCCTGTGAACTGACGGAACTGATTCGTAAGCTGGGGCAGATTCACCTGGCCGAAGAGGCCTATCACGGCGGACCTTATAAGGAGCTGCTGCTGACCAACCGTCAGTATGCTTTTGCCCGTCTATCGGAGGGCGTTTCGATGATTACAGCCGTGAACAACGACGAAAATCCTGCATCGGTGAATATACCCTTTAACACCGGCGCGGATGTTTGCACAGATCTATTAACCGGACGGACATTTACCATTGAAAGCGGCCGGATTCAAATAGAATTAGAGGGTAACGACGCAGTTATTCTCAGAATAACGGAGGGTTAACATTATGACGGGAAGCAAGAACACCGGCAGAACAACCAGGAAAACACCTGCTGCCAAATCAAAGATGTCCGGTCTTGGAGTGATCGGTGAGCTGGATCGCTATCTTTACGGCGAGGGACGCCATTACAAACTCTTTGACAAGCTGGGGGCCCATCCGTTTACATATCAGGGAAAAGACGGGTACTATTTTGCCGTGTGGGCGCCGCACAGCGAATCCGTCAGCGTGGTGGGCGATTTTAACGGATGGAATCTGGACTCTACACCGATGAAACAGGTGGAAAACAGCGGTATCTATGAGGCGTTTGTCCCCGGCCTCGGCTCGGGCCAGCTCTACAAGTTCGCCATCACAACCACCAGCGGAAAAATCCTCTTCAAAGCGGATCCCTATGCATTTGCTGCCGAATACCGGCCCGGGACGGCATCCGTCACTACGGATATCAGGAATTTCGGCTGGAGCGATTCTTCCTGGATGACGAAGCGCCGGGAATCCGATCCTGTAAAATCCCCGATGTCCATCTACGAAGTACATATTGGTTCCTGGAAGAAGAAAAACCGCCAGGAGAAGGACGGATATTACACCTACATGGAGGCTGCGCACGAACTGGCCGACTATGTGAAAATGATGGGCTACACCCATGTGGAACTGATGGGCATTGCCGAACATCCCTATGACGGTTCCTGGGGTTACCAGGTTACCGGCTATTTCGCCCCGACTTCGCGTTACGGAACTCCCAAAGAGTTCATGTATTTTGTTAATTACCTGCACAAAAAAGGCATCGGCGTCATACTGGACTGGGTGCCCGCCCATTTTCCAAAAGATGCCCACGGCCTTGCCGACTTCGACGGCCAGCCGCTCTATGAATATGCGGATCCCAGGAAAGGAGAGCATCCCGACTGGGGCACCAAAGTATTTGACTACGGCAAACACGAAGTTGCCAATTTCCTGATTGCCAACGCGCTTTACTGGATCGAGAATTACCACATCGACGGACTGAGAGTGGATGCCGTCGCGTCCATGCTCTACCTGGACTACGGCCGTCAGGACGGCCAGTGGGTTCCCAATAAATACGGAGAAAATAAAAACCTGGAGGCCGTTGAGTTCTTCAAGCACTTAAACAGCGTAATTACCGGCCGGAAGGACGGATCTATCATCATTGCGGAAGAATCCACGGCATGGCCCAATGTGACGAAACGGCCCGAGGATGACGGACTCGGCTTCACCTTTAAGTGGAATATGGGATGGATGCACGACTTCCTGGAATATATGAAACTGGATCCTTATTTCCGAAAACCCAACCACAATAAGATGACCTTCGGCATCACATACAACACCAGCGAAAACTTTATCCTGGTTCTTTCCCATGATGAAGTTGTGCACCTGAAGTGTTCCATGCTTAATAAGATGCCCGGTGAGTATGAAGATAAATTTGCCAACCTGAAGGCAGGCTATACCTTTATGCTGGGCCATCCCGGCAAAAAGCTCCTGTTTATGGGGCAGGACTTTGGACAGCTCCACGAGTGGGATGAAAAAGTGGCGCTGGACTGGTATCTGGCCGACGAACCTCTCCACGAAGATTTACAGAAATACGTCCGCGGCCTCCTCACCCTCTACAGGAAATATCCTGCACTTTACCGCCTGGACGGCGACTTTTCCGGATTTGAATGGATCAATGCCAACGATGCCGAAAGAAGCATTTTCAGCTTTGTCCGCCGTGACGAGACGAAAAAGAAAAATCTGCTCTTTATCTGTAACTTCACCCCGGTCGCCCGCGAAGATTACCGGGTCGGTGTTCCGAAGCGGGGCAATTTCACACTGCTCCTGGACAATGAGCACGGCCTTTATGAGCGCGGTGAAGAGCAGAAGGTATTTAAATCCGCCAAAGGAGAGTGTGATGGCCAGCCGTATTCCTTCTCCTATCCGCTTCCGGCTTATGGAACCGCCATATTCCGGTTCTAACGGTCCGCCGGAATTAAAAGAGAGATTTATCATTTAAAATAATTGCATTTGAGGTCTTAAAACCGTCCAAAAAGCCGGACTGTCTGAAATTTTCCCGACAGTCCGGCTTTTTTATTGGGTGGCAATGAAAAGTTCGAGAAGCGCGCTTTCACACGCCTTTTCTATCTGCATATACTGTTAAAAAAGGGATTCGGCATGAACGAACATTATAAATTTGTCAACTATCCCCTCCCCTATGCCTATAACGCAATGGAGCCGTACATCGATGAAAAAACCATGAGACTTCATCACGATAAGCATTTACAGACCTACATCGACAATCTGAACGCCGCCTTAAGCAAGTATCCCCAGTTCCAGAACTGGACATTGGTACAGCTTATCATGAACGTCCCCAGTCTCCCCGATGACATCCAGACTGCCGTCGGAAACAACGGCGGCGGTGTGTTTAACCATCAGTTCTACTTCTCCAACCTGGCCAATCCGGCCCCATCACGCCCTGCCGGTATTCTTGCGGATGCCATCACCAGCGAATTCGGCAGTTATGAAGCTTTCCAGAAAAAATTTAAAGAGGCAGCTCTCTCCGTTTTCGGCTCCGGCTATGCCTGGCTTGTCGTAGACGCCGCCGGAAAACTGAAAATCATAACAACGAAAAACCAGGATACCCCGCTCCCCCTTGGTATGTGTCCCGTACTGAACCTGGATGTCTGGGAACACGCCTATTACCTGAAGCACTATAATGTGAGGGCGGATTATATCGACGACTGGTTCCACGTAATAAACTGGGACAGCGCCAACCGGTACTATCTGAACTGTTTCGGCATGCAGCCGTAATCTAGCGTTCTTCTTTCTCCGGCATGGCAAAGCTTTTCACTGCCGCAGCCGCCTCCCTGCAGATCTCAACCATGGCGGTAAGTTCTTCAAAATCGATCGTCTTTCCCTGGATTTCCACTCCAAGCGTTCTGTTTCTGAAGACCTGGACCGCATGCAGGTTACGCTCCTTGGCAACCGGCTCCACCTTGATCCGGAATGCCTTGGTCTGCAGAAGTAAATCCGCCAGGCGGCTGCCGGGGAGTATCAACTTCGTAAAGGCGGGTTCATCGCTCTTGATCAGATACTTCGAATCCAGATCGCGGTATCTCACCTTGATATCAGCCTTGGCAATCAGCTCCATCCCCTTTTTGAAAAAAGTCATCGGCACAATATCCAGATGATAAGGATATTTAAGCTCCGCCTGTGTCATCGCCGCGCAGGTTACTCCATAACCATAGTTGGACTGGGAAGTCACTACCGGGAGCACCGACACCGGCGCGCTGTCCATATCAAGAATCAACTGGCAGTGAGGATACTGTCCCGCGTACGGATTCCCCAGAAAGTATCCGCCGTTCTCCCTGTAATACTGGTATATCACCCTGTCGATCTCATTGTCCGCATAATAGGAATCCTCGTACATGAACCTCTCCTTTGTATTCTACTCTCCGTCTTCCAGAAGCTGCTGGTAGACATCCCTCTTACTGATTCCCCTGTCCTTTGCCACCAGCTTCATCGACTCTTTCTTATCCTTCCCCTGGGAAAGATAATGTTCCATGTGTTCGGCAAGCGGCATCTCTTTCCAGTCCTCCTGCCCCTCTGTCTTAAGCTCTTCGATCGTCCGTCCTTCCAGCACAATCACGCACTCGCCCTTTGGGTCATTCTCAGTGTAATGGGTAATCGCCCCGCTGAGCGTCGTCCGGAGTGCCGTCTCGTATTTCTTGGTAAGCTCCCGGCATACGGCCACGCGCCGGTCCCCCAGCGCCTCATAAAGCTCACCCAGCGTCCTGAGAAGATGATGGGGCGCCTCATAGAGGACAATCGTCCTGGTTTCCGTCTTAAGCTCTTCCAGAATCCACTGTTTTTCCTTCTTATCCGTCGGCAGGAATGCCTCGAAGCAGAACCTTCTTGTCGCCATCCCGGAGATGGTCAGCGCCGTAACGCAGGCCGCAGGCCCGGGAAGGGAGGTCAGTTCGACTCCCGCCTCATAACACTGCTTCACCAGCTCCTCCCCGGGATCCGAGATTCCCGGCGTTCCCGCGTCGGTAATCAGGGCCACATTCAGGCCCTCTTTCATCTTGTCCACCAGATATCTCGCCTTATCGATTTTGTTATATTCATGATAACTGGTCATCGGGGTCTTTATGTCAAAATGGTTCAGCAGTTTGATGCTGTGTCTGGTATCCTCCGCAGCTATCAAATCCACGGTTTTGAGTGTGTTAAGCACACGAAGCGTTATGTCGTCCAGATTTCCAATCGGTGTGGCACACAAATATAATTTTCCCTGCATATTATTCTCCCTGCGGCTCTCCGCCAATCGCCAAAATGATTAGTTGCCAATCCTCCAAACCTGCGGTTTAATACCCATAGATATCGTAAATCTCATCGGTGTAAACGCCCGGTTCTTTATAAACAATCAGCGGTTTTTCCACCTTAATCATGGACCTGCCTCCCCTGACCGCCTCGATCAGGACCATATTGGCCTCCTTGTCCACAAAGGGATGCACCATCTTCATCCGCTTCGGCTCCAGCCGGTATCTGGTGAGGGCCGTAATGATCTCGATCAGCCTGTGGGGCCGGTGCACCATATAGAAACGGCCCCCCGGCCGAAGTACACGCGCTCCCTCCCTCACCACATCGTCCAGCGTGCACAGCACCTCGTGGCGGGCTATCGCCTTGGGAAGTTCCGGGTTTTTAAGACCGTGGCTGTCGTTCATATAGGGCGGATTTGTCGTCACTACATCAAAAGAGGCCCCGCCGAAGATCCGGCCCGCCTCTTTGATATCGCCTGTTATGATGTCTATTTTTTCTTCAAGTCCGTTGAGCTTTACGCTCCGCGATGCCATCTCGGCCATCTCTTCCTGGATTTCCAGCCCGGTAAAATGGTTCCCCTCCGTCTTGGCCTCCAGAAGAATCGGAATAATCCCGGTTCCGGTTCCCAGATCCAGTGCTTTCTCCCCCGGCTTCACAGAGGCGAAACCGGACAGGAGCACCGCATCCATACCAAAGCAGAACGCGTTCTCCCTCTGGATGATGCGGTAACCGTTCCGGTGCAGCTCATCGATTCTCTCATGTTCCTTCAGGTCAATTGTCATCTAACTTCGATTTCCCTTCCTTGCGCTCCAGAGCTTCCAGCGCCTTCAGTTCCGCATCGTTGACATTGACGCGCTCACGTCTGCGCTTCGGCCTGAACTTAAGCTGTTCCACCTTGTATTCCCTGATTTCCTTCTCATCCCTGTCCACAATTACGACTACCTTGACAAGCTGGCGCAGTACGCTCACGCTGTGGACTTCGCCCTTCAGGCCGTCGTCCGTCGTCACATAGTCTCCGATATTCGGCAGTTTGCTGTTCAGATCCTCGTAGGTTTCTTCCTCATTCTTCAGACAGCACATAAGGCGTCCGCAGACACCCGAAATCTTGGTCGGGTTCAGGGACAGGTTCTGCTCCTTCGCCATCTTGATGGATACGGGTATGAACTCAGACAGGTAAGAATGACAGCAGAGAGCCCTGCCGCAAATTCCCACGCCGCCCATAATCTTCGTCTCATCGCGCACGCCGATCTGACGAAGTTCAATCCTCGTCTTAAACACGGCCGCCAAATCCTTTACCAGCTCACGGAAATCGATTCTTCCGTCCGCTGTAAAGTAAAACAGCACTTTATTATTGTCAAAGGTATATTCCGCGTCGATCAGCTTCATCTGAAGATCGTGTTTCTTAATCTTCTCAAGGCAGATCTTAAACGCCTCTTTTTCCTTCTCTTTATTCTTTCTCTCCACCTCTTCGTCCGCACGGGTGGCCATCCTGATAACCGATTTCAGCGGCTGTACCACCTTCTTGTCCTCCACCTCGCGGTTCCCTAGAACCACATGGCCGAACTCGATACCGCGCGCAGTCTCCACGATCACGTGATCGCCGGTCTTTATCTCCATACCGGCCGGGTCGAAGAAATAAACCTTACCGGCCTTACGGAACCTGACTCCGATAACTTTTGTCATAGATTAATTCTCCTTCATTGTTAACAGCATAAGCTCCAGGGCCAGCTCCGTATTGACATTCGCATTCAGCCTGGCCTTCGCTTTCTCTATTGCGTTTAAAATCAGCTCCAGGCCTTCATAAGAACTCTTCTGGCACAGATTGCTGACCGTTGTATATTCATCCTTAAACACCAGTGTATTGATGTCTTTTGTCACCTTAAACATCAGGATATCCCGGTACCAGAGCTGCATGAAATCAAGGCATTCAAACAGATCCAGGTTGTCCTCCTGCAGCTTTTTAATGTAATCAAGCAGCATGGGAATGTCCATCTCTTTTATATTCTTAAGCAATGTCAGCACTTCTTTATAAAGCAGGGAAAATTCCTCCGAGGAAGCCAGGTGAATGGCCTTTCCCAGATTTCCCCTTGCAAATGCCGCATAGATATCCGCTTTGCTCTCCGGTATCTCCATCATCTCCTCCAGGTAATCACTTATTACATGATCCTTCAGTGGACGCAGCTTCAGCTGGATGCACCTTGAAAGGATCGTCGGCAGGAACACCTCCTGGTTCGTTGTCATCAGAATGATGACCGCATAGGAAGGCGGTTCCTCTATTGTCTTTAAAAGCGCGTTCTGCGCCTGTACCGTCATCTTTTCGGCCTCGTCGACCATGTAGATCTTATAACTGCTGCTGTACGGCTTCACCATAATCGAGTCATTGATCTGGACACGGATATCGTCAACTCCGATACTGGCCGGTTTCTCGTGCGTCACCCAGATGACATCCGGATGATTGCCCGACATGATCTGTTTACAGGAGTGGCACTGCATGCATGGTTCCTTATCACTTTTTTCACAGAGAAGCGTCATGGCAAATGCCTTGGCGAGCGTCTTTCTGCCCATCCCCTCTTCGCCCGATAAAATATAGGCGTGGGATACCTTGTGATACTCGATTGCTTTCTGTAAATGATCCTTCACCATGTCATGTCCGATTATATCATGAAAACCTGCCATATCTTCCTCCTGAAACGGCGTAACTCCCCACCGCACACAAAATTGTCTCATATAGTATAACACAAGATTAAAATGCTGCCTAGTAGGGAATCCGAGGTTAATCCAGGGTTTTGGTTAGTGTTGTTATCGTCTCCGCGATTTCAGAAAGGCACTGATCCATCTCTGAATTGGCGTACCGTTTCTCAATTCCCGCCTCTTCAAGCTTCTCTTCGCTGAAATCTTCCTCGTCCGCCAGAAAGCGGCGGCACAGTTCCGCGTATTTGGGCTGTTTCTGCTGTTTTTCCCTCTCCAGGGCACGGGTCAGCCGTTCCCCGTCCTCTACCTGGATATAAAGGGGCACCAGTTTATCCGCGCCGAAATATTCCCTTGTGCTCCGGTAGGATTCAAGCGTCCCAATCATCAGATAATTATCCTCCGCAAGGTTGATCTGGCCGTCGTTTACCGTGCTGTAGCTCCACGGCCCAAACACCGTATCATACGTCCTGATCTCAATCAGCTTTCCTTCCCTCTGAAACTGTTCTAACTGTCCGGCCGTGGTAAAATGGTACTCCACGCCCTCCGTCTCCCCGTCCCGTATCGGCCTTGTCGTATAAGTGACAACCGTCTTAAGCCCGGGCAGGCGCTCCATCAGCTTTTTATAGATTGTGTCCTTCCCGGACGCGCTTTTTCCCATTACATAGAATATTTTTCCCATGACTCCATACCTCTGTTATCTGTTTAAATTCCCGCCGTTCCTGCGGTATTGTTTCCCCTCTGTATTACGTCTGAAACGGCAATGGTTCCGTCCTCCGCGATTCCCTCCACGGTCAGGCCAATCTCCCGGTTTTTCCGTATCAGCTCCACGGCTTCCTCCGAAATCAGCTCCCCCGGGACAATCATCGGCACGCCGGGCGGATATACGGTAATGAAACCTCCGCTGACGGTTCCGGCAGCATCTTTAAGGGGTATGTGCTTCAGCTTTTGTCCCCATGCATCGGAGATCTTCATAACCTTCCGGATTCCGGCCAGCCAGGTGCGCGCCGGGCCATCCCCTAACTGCCCTGTCTCCGCCGTTTTCCCGCCGTTTTCTTTTTCCTCAGTGCCGTTTTCTTTTTCCTCCGTACCGCTCCCCCCGCCGCCAGCCAGTTTATCCAGGCAGCAAAGCGCCTCATATAACCTTCTGAATCCGTCTTCCGTATCCATCAAAGACGTCATCAGAATTAAGTAGCTGCCGCAGGCCATCTCGGGTTCCAGATGAAAGCGGCTGCGCAGCAGATCCGCTGCCTCGGCTCCGTTCATGCCGCATTCCTTTGTGGAGATCACAATTTTTGATGCGTCCCTGTCTTTTATATGGAAACGGCCGCAGATACCGTCATCCGCCAGCCGCAGATGTTTGAATTTCCTTCCGCACTCCATCAGCCTTTGCAGGGAAGCGGCGTAACGCTCCATCCGCGCTCTTCCCTCCCCGTCCATATAACGGATGCAGTTTTCTATGGATGCCAGAAACACATAAGAAGGGCTGGAGCTCTGGAAGACGGACAGATACCGCTCCACCCCCGCTCTATCGGCAAACCCGTCCTTTATATGCATCACGGCCGTCTGGGTCAGGGACGGCAGCGTCTTATGGAGGCTCTGGATTACGATGTCCGCCCCGCATTCCAGAGCGGAGCAGGGAAAATGCGCCCCAAACGGGAAATGCGCCCCGTGGGCCTCATCCACAATCAGCGGCACGCCGTGACGGTGGGCAATCCCTGCAATGGCCCCGATGTCCGAAACCATTCCCTCATAGGTCGGCGATGTGATAAACACCGCCTGGATTCCGTTCCCGTCCTCCCCTGTCCCGGAGGGCATACCCGCCATCTTATCCGTTTTCTTATCCGTTTTCTTATTCGTGTTTTCAAAGGCGGCTTCAACCGCCGCAGGGTCAATGCCGCCCTGGATTCCGTAGTCATCTGCATAGTCGGGGTAGACATACACCGGATCCAGATGACCGAGCAGCACCGCATGATAGGCGGCTTTATGGCTGTTTCTGGCCATAATGATCTTCCCGCCAGGGGAAGTCACCCCGCTGATGGCGCTCAGGATTCCCCCGGTGCTGCCGTTTACCATATAGTAGGTCCGGTCCGCCCCGTAGACGGCGGCGGCCCGATCCATGGATTCGCGCAGTATTTCCTCCGCATGGTGCAGGTTGTCAAATCCGTCAATCTCCGTGATATCCACAGAAAAGGGATTTGGAAAAGAAGTTATCCCCAATTCCACCTGCCGTTTGTGTCCGGGCATGTGGAAAGGGTAACAGTCCGACTCACCGTATCTGATTAGCTGTTCCAGCAGGGGATTCTTCCACTCCCCCGTATTATCCTTATTCATCCTCGGCTCCATTCTGGATTTCTGTTCCGTTTAATCTTATTTCCAGCGGCTTTGTCGTCTCCCAGGCCATCTGCCCGGAGTCACTGTCATAGCTGCATCTGTGATACAGGCAGTAGATCTTGTCTCCCTCGGCCATGACCATCTCTAACATATCACTGCCATCCGGTTCCGGCCGCACTCCCGTATCATTGACCGGTTCAATTCCGCCGCCCAGGGAAATCACCGAGATCTCCCCGTGGATATCCTCCGGATCCGCCACCGATGGGATGTACTCGCCAAAAATAGCCCGGACATTGTCAAAGTAATACATGTTCCTCATATATCCCCTGAATGGAGCGCCCGATTTCTCCAGGGTCATGGTCTCTAAATTAAGGCGGTAAATCTGACTGTCGCACTCGGCCCCGTACTGCTCCGTTCTGGCGCTGTAGTACAGCCAGTCACCCGCTATACAGAAACTGTCCGCCACCAGCCCTTCCTGCCGTATCAGCCCTCTTGTACCGGCTCCGTCCTTCCAGTAAATCTTCTTATCCGTACCCGCATCATCGATGTAGTATGTGACGTCTCCGTCTTTTCTGGGAGCCGGGCTTACCGATTTGATCACGCCTTCCTCCAGCCGGTAGATTCTGTCTCCGGCACGCACTTCGCCGCTGCCTTCCTCCACAACCGGATTTCCCGACGCATCAAACAGGGACAGAACCAGCCCCTGCTCCTTCAGCTCGATCCGGTATCCGGCCTCTGTGCCCGAATATTCCACTCCCTGTGACACACTTTCAAGAGTCCTGTCTTTCATGTAATAAGCCGTATCTTCCCAGGCAAAATAATGTTCCACATCCGAGGCCAGGGATTCCGTGTTGCCGGTGCTCAGTTCTTTCCGGTACAGAGTTCCGTCGGACAGGTAATAAAGCCATCTGGATGTGACCTGAAAACTCTCCGACGGAGGGGTGCTGTCCGTCGTATAAATCTCCTCCTGCTTTCCTCCCTCCGGTTCGGCCCTGTAGAGCGTTGTCTTTACCTGTGAAGAATTGGGGATCTGATATTGGCTGATATACCACAGATACCCGCACCTTACGTCGGCCTGGGTCACATGGCCGTTCATCACAACGCGTGTCTCCTCCCCCGTATCGGGATCTTTTATATAAATATCACCGGATTTCACCTCATAACGCGTTGTTTCATCAAAGGACAGGTTCATATTCTCCACCACGTCCTTATTGCTTCCGATCATGGTCAGCTCGCCGTTCCTGGAAAATGTCAGGATCTGTTTTCCCAGCGCAACGGGTCCGTCGGCCAGTCTTCCTTCTTTTGTCGTATAATAAAGCTTTCCATCCGGCTTCTGCTCCCAGCCCGGGTTCAGCCGTTCTCCCTCTATGACAACCGGAGCCTCGCTGCTTGCCGCCGCCGTCTCCATCACAACAGCGGGGATCTCCTCCCCCTTCCTGCTGCCGCGGAACCACCTCAGGCCTTTGTAAAAGACCGCCACCGTAAAAATCAGGATAAACACCGTCATAACCACCTTCAGGAGGCTGTAGAGGTATGCGGCAAACGAGCCCTTGTCTTCCTCCGGCTCCTCCCGGGTAAGGCCCGCTTTCTCCTCGATCTTCATCCACATCGTTACCGCCGCTTCTTCCTTCAGGCTCTGGTACTCCCCATCAAACTCAAGATGAGCCGGTTCATGTCCCAGTTCCTTTTCAACCACGCGGTAAATCTCTTCCTCGATACGGTCCGTGAGTTCCTCCTCATCGACCGGCAGGGTGTTGGCTTTTTGGTAGAGCCTTAAGTAGACTTCCACCAGGATTGGTTCCGCCTTCTCCCGGTCCTCCACAAGAGAGCCGATTTTTCCGTAGGTATCCTGTACCGTCAGGATATAAAAATTCTGAAACGCGTCCGCGTCCCCTGTTCTTGCCAGATCCATCGTCTTTTTTAAAAGAGTACGCTGATTCAAACGCATTCCTCCTTTATCGTCTGCTATTTTACCGTGAGGAACCGGCCGTTGAAGCTCAGCAGTTCCAGATCAGGATAAATCATTCTGAGCTTTCTCTCCGCTTCTTTCCGCCCTTCCTCGGTTCCATTTCTGCAGTAAACTGTTTCCCTTATCCTTCCGTCCTTCAATATTACAATCTCATCACAGTATCGCAGGGCATAATCGGGATCATGGATTGTAATCAGGCCGCCGTACTTCTTTTCCCGGATAATACCGGAAATCCGGCTCAGGATCATTCTCCTGTTTCCATAATCCAGCGCGCTGTCCGGCTCGTCAAACATCATCACCGGAGCATTCTGCATCAGGGCGCGGCAAAGAAGCGCCAGTTGTTTCTGACCTTCGCTTAACGTCAGAAAATCCCTGTCCGCTTCCTCCAAAAGCCCCATCTGTCCCAGGAGCTCCCGCGCTTCCCGCCTGTGTGCGGCAGAAGGCGCCTCATACCAGGAAAGGCGCGGATTTGCCCCCATGACAACCACTTCCTCTGTCCTGATATGATATAAAATACTGTTTTTCTGGGGAATATAACTGATACAGGACGCCAATTCCCTGCGGCCAAACGCCGTCAGGTCACGCCCGCATACCGTCACCCCGCCTTTCCGGAACGGTATCAGTCCGCACGCTGCTTTTAGAAGTGTCGTCTTACCCGAACCGTTCACTCCCAGAAGCGCCGTCAGGCAGCCCTTTTTAACCGTTAAATTCACACCGTCCAAAACTGCCGGCTGTGGTTCCCTGGAGTTCCTGCCGGCGGCAGTTGTCCCCTTTTGGTAAGAAACCTGCAAATCCCGTATCTCCAGAAGGCAGTCCTTCTCTACATTATAACCGTTCATCCTTCTTCCGTCCATCCTGTGTTCAAGGTTTATTCCCATTGCCAATAAGCAGCCACACCAGTACCGGCACGCCCAGGAGCGATGTGAGAATGCTGACCGGAATTTCACTTCCTCCCAGGGATCTGGCCAGACAGTCCGCCGCAAGCATAATGATGCTCCCCACAAGTCCGCTCAGAACAGCGGCTGAAAATCCGTTTTCTTTCAGAAGCATCCTGGCAATATGCGGGGCCACAAGTCCTATGAAAGAGATAGCGCCCGTCACACTGACAATTCCCGCAACAATCAGCGTCGTCAGCGCCAGAACCAAGATTCTGACTACTCTGACGGACACTCCGAGCATGGCTGCCTCGTCGTCGGCCAGGGAAAGCATCTGAATCTGCCACCGAAAGAACAAAAGCCCGATTAACCCGGCCAGCACCACAGGAGCCGCCGTCATCAGCTTCTCATAAGTCATGCTGGAAAAGCTCCCCATGGTCCAGTATTCAATCGACGCAAGCTGGCGCTCCGGATCCGCAAGGTATTTCATCGCCATGATAAAGGAATCTGCCAGCGCCCGCACCGCAATCCCGGCCAGCACAAAATCGGAGGCGGAGCGGTGTCCTGCCATTCCCGCCAGCGCTACCGCGGCTCCAACGGCAATTAGGCCGCCCGCGAATGCGCTGCCGACCACCATACCTCCGCCCTGCCCGAAGCAGACAATGGCGAACGCCGCTCCTGCCCCGGCTCCGCTGGTAACGCCGATCAGGTCCGGGGACGCCAGTGGATTGCGGAATATATCCTGATAAATAGAGCCGGCCATACTGAGGCCGGCTCCTGCTATAAATGCCATAACCGTACGGGGAAGACGCAGAGTTAAAAACACGCTCCTTGCCGTCTCATCTGCTCCCTGTCCTGACAATATACGCCCTATCTCCCGCACTTCCAGCGGATATCTCCCGGTACAGAGGGATATCACGAGGAATACCATCAGGATGATCAGGCTGTAAACATATATTCTTTTCTTATTTCCCGTTCTTTTTTGAACTGTCATATCTTTTCTTTATCAGCGCGTGATTAGTGACCGGTCGATCTCTGCGCCGTAAAACTCCCTGTAAAATTCCGCGGCTTCTTCCTTAAATTCATCAAACGGATACAGCTCCTCATGAAGCGCCGACGACAGCCACATACAGCCGAGAATTCCTGACGGAACAGGAGAATCCCATGCCTCAAAGGAGGACGGCATCTCATATACCTGTCCATTCTTCACCGCATTGACACCGGTGAGACGGCTGTCCTTCATCACATCTTCCTTCGTGTAGTCGGCCTCGGGAATCACCACGATCACATCCGGATTATAGGCAATCAACTGCTCATAGGAAATATCCGCCCAGCCGTTATCCTTCAAATCGGAGGCCGCATTCACTCCTCCGGCCAGCTTAATCAGGCTGCTCTGGTACATCTGGGGCGTTGCGGCCCTCAGTATGCTGCTTGTACCGGCAATATATACACTCGGAACACTATCTTCCGTCTTCTTTTCTAAAGAGGCCTTCTCAAGGATGCCCGCCAGTTTTTCTTCCTTCTGCGCATACCAGCCGAGCAGTTTTTCCGCCTGCCCTTCCGTTCCCGTCAGGGCGGCAATCTCCCGGATTGTCTCCTTAAGGGCCTCCATGCTTTCCGGATTTACCACCAGTGTCCTGATATTCATTCCCTCCAGAATGTCTGCCTGTTCCGACAGTTTCTTTGGAAGAATGACGAGATCCGGTTCCAGTGCGGCACATCCCTCCAGGTCGAACTCCTTGGCGGTTCCCACGCTCGGAAGCTCTAAAAATTCAGGGGCCGCCATTTGATAGACAGGGCGGCTTGCCGCCTTGGCTTCAATTCCAACCATCCTGTCCTGCAGACCCAGGGCAATGCAGGCGGATGTCGTGATATAATAACCGCTCACAATCCTCTGTGCCGGTTCCCCTGCTCCGGTGCTGTCTTTACCTGTGGAACTGTCTTTATCCGTGATACCGTCTTTAGACGCATCAGCCGGCGCCTCCGTGCTCCCTGCGGCTGTGGATTCGGATACCTCCGCCGCCTTTGGCGTCTCCGCTGCAGTTGTCCCGCCTGATGCCGCGCAGCCGGTAAACATTGCTGCCGCCATGATTACTGCCAGTACTGCTGATATACGCTTTTTCATACTTCTTAATTTTTCCATAATCGACTCCCCTATTGCAAGCTTTTATCTCAGAATCTGATCTCCGTCTTTTGCACAGAGATTGCGTTTAACGCCCAGAGCCTCCATCCATTTACGGACGGTCAGCGTCTTCCAGGGGCCCGCATCCACCTCGCCGTTCTTCACGTTGTCCCAAAGCCAGTCGGGAGTCGGCCACAGACAGATTTCAGGTCTGATAACACGGTAGAGGTCCAGCTCCACACCGTCCTGTCCGTGATGGGCCATCTGTACAATATCCGCCTTCAAATCTTCCGGTTTATTCTTTTTCAGAAGGTTCTGGCCCGCATCCCAGCCCATATCGCCGAGGAAGAGGATTCTCTTGCCGTTTAAGTCCAGGCGGTATGCGACGGAGCTGTTGTTAAAGGTATTATGAAAACTCCGGAACGGCTTGTTCATGACATTGATTGTCACTTCATCGACCTGGATCTGCTGCCCTTTATCAATGGACGGGTGCAGCTTCTCCGGCGCAATATTGTTAAAGGCCGCCAGCAGATTGTCCAGGTTGTCCATCCTGCCCATATGCTCGCCTCTCTCATAAAACTCTCTCTCTAAAAATGAATAGTAGATATTATCAATCTCGATCGGCATCGGCTGTGTATTCAGGATTTCCGTCAGGGCGCCGATATGATCGCTGTGCGGGTGGGTAATCAGCCACGCCGAAACTCGGCCTCCCTTGGCCTGAATCGTCTCAATCAGATGAGGGGCATCCTCTCTGAGGCCACCGTCCACTACTATCACGCTTCCCGCCTTGGTCTCTATTACACAGGACAGGTTCTGGCTCTGGGTTGCCGGTGCAAGCAGCGTAAGCTCCGCCCCTCCCAGGTATGTCTCTTCCGCCGCCACGTTATCCTGCACTGTGGCCGTCGGGATTGGGGGAATCACATCCGCATATACCGGAACCGTCACGGTCATCGCCGCTGCCAGGTAAATGCCGGCTGCTCTTTTCACCCATCTATTTATCGCTTTTCTCATCTTTGTGCTATCTCCTTTTTAATCGTAGAGGTAACTTATTCAGTACCTTCATAATTACAGCTTCATGATGCTCAGAAACAGCAGAAAACGCTGCTTCGCGCTGGCTAAACTCGGGATTTTCATGCAAAAACGCATGAAAACGCCTCACGGAATACTACCTTCTGAACAGTTACTCGTAAAGTTTCCTCCCACGATTATAACAGTTAGTCACCGCAAAGACAACTTAATAAATTCTGTCAATCCTTGAGAAATTCTGTCAGAGCTCTTGTTTATCCTCCACCTGAAGGTCAAAAAAGAAGAGCCGGCTCTGTCCCGCGGGTTGGTTTCATCTCCCCGGGGCAGCCCCTGCTCTTCTTCTATAATTATTGCGTTTTTCATTTGAGTGTTTTTCGGCTCGGCTACTTGCAGATTTCCGCAATGGCAAGTGCAAACAGTTCCGCGCTTTTAACCATATCATCAATAATCAGATACTCATCGGCTCCATGCATATGATAATCGATTCCCAGCTTCATGCATCCGAACGCAACGCCGTTTTCCAGGTGATGTGCGTACGTTCCTCCGCCGATCGCCATGCAGTATCCTTTTTCACCCATCACCTGCTCATAGCAGGATAACAGGGTCTGTACAAACGGTTTTTCGGCCGGTACGTGGTGAGGCGGCGTCATCCGGCTTTCCGGGTCAATCGTAATTCCGGCCGCACTGAGCCTTGCGCTCAGTACATCCAGCATATTTGCCTTCGTAGCGCAGATCGGGGCGCGGCAGTCTATCTTGCCCGTCAGTCCCGTTGTTCCGTATTCCACCATATTGGTGCCAAGAGTCAGCACGCCCGACACTTCATCCTTCTGGGCAACGCCTGCTGCCTCTCCATAATAATCATTATGCGGGAAAATCCCGGAAAGGCCCTTTAAGGTCTTAATTCCCGTGCTTCCGGCAAGCGGAAGGCTCACAACGGCTTTAATCAGCCCTGTAACCGCATTATTACCGTCCCAGGGTGTGGAGGCATGGGTACTGATTCCCGTTGCACGGATTACATATCTTCCCTCGGCCCCTGCCGGTGAGTTTTCCTCAGGGGCTACGGCAAACTGGATCCCCGTCTCTTCACCCGCTTTTTTGCAGATATCCCTGATAACCGTTTCCGCAAGTCCTTCAACAATGGCTTCCGCACGGTTTGGAACCACATTTCCTGCCGTTCCTCCTTTCAGGGAGACGAGTCTCGGATGAGCGGTGTCTTCCTCCCACTCGGCGCTGTACTTTGTATAAAGACCGCCTTTTTCAATATTAATCAGCGGATACTCGGCATCCGGTGAAAATGAGCAGGGCGCTTCATTAAATTTACTGTAATAGTATGCAGTATCCCGGCAGGCGGTCTCTTCATCCGCTCCCAGAACCAGACGTACATTTTTAGTCAGCGGAATTCCCAAATCCTTTACCGCTTTCATTGCGTACAATGCCGCAATGGCCGGTCCCTTGTCATCCGAAGAACCGCGGCCGTACAGGCGTCCGTCCCTAATAACCGGCACGAACGGATCCGTAACGGTCCATCCGTCCCCGGCGGGCACTACGTCGAGATGCGCCAGAATATCAAGCTCTGTCGGGGCGTCGTTCAGATCGATCACCGCCACTTTATTTTCCAGCACCTCGGCTTTCATTCCCAGCTCTTTTCCAAGCATCTGGGCGAACGCCAGAACTCTGGCGTTCTCTTCCCCGAAGGGCATGCCCGGCTGTTCCGGCCCGTTGACACTGGGAATTCGGATGGCAGCCATAATATCGTTAAGCATTTCCTGCTTATGGACTTCAAAATATTCTTTAATTTTCTGATGCATAATTTCCCTCTGCCTCCCGGCAATGCCTATTCATACAGTCTGCAGGCTACATGGTGTCCCGGTTCCACTTCCTTAAGCTGGAAGTTTCTGCCCCGGCATTCGTCCGTCGCATGAGGACATCTCGAAGCAAACCTGCACCCTGCCGGCGGTTCAATCGGGCTCTTAACCTCTCCCCTCAGTATCTGTCTCGGTTTTCCTCTCATGGAGAGATCCGGGATCGGGATAGCTGAAAGCAGCGCCTGTGTATAAGGATGCATCGGGTTGACGAACAGCTCCTTGCTGGAAACGCGCTCCACACACTGTCCGAGATACATAACGGCAATCTCATCACTGATATGTTTAACAACGGAAAGATCGTGTGTGATAAACATGTAGGTCAGGCCGATGCTGTCCTGCAGATCCATCATCAGGTTCAGAATCTGTGCCTGGATTGACACGTCGAGGGCCGATACCGGCTCGTCGCAGACAATGAAATCCGGGTTAACCGCCAGCGCCCTGGCCACACCGATTCTCTGGCGCCGTCCGCCGTCCAGCTCATGCGGGTAGGAGTTGATAAAACGCTGGGCAAGGCCGACCGTCTCCATCAACTGTTCCACACGCCCCTGGATTTCCCTTTTTTCCGTCATCAGTTTATTGGCGATAAGAGGTTCTGCAATAATCTCGCTGACCGACATTCTGGGGTTCAGGGAAGAATAGGGATCCTGGAAAATCATCTGGGCCCTCATCCTCATTTCCTTCTGTGCCGCGCCGTGCAGCTTATACATCTCCTGGCCGTCGATAAATACCTGGCCGGAGGTTGGTTCCAAAAGATTGAGCACAACTCTTCCAAGGGTGGATTTACCGCAGCCGGATTCTCCTACTACCCCCAGGGTCTGGCCCTTCTCAATACTGATATTGACATCGTCTACGGCGTGAAGCATGCCTTTTGGGGTCTTAAAATATTTTTTCAGGTTCTTTGTCTCTATAAAAGCCATCAGCACGCTCCTCCTTCCTTGTCATCCGTCATCGTGTGGTCATCAGCCATTCTGATACAGCGGATTTTATGGGTTCCGGAATGGTAAATACCCGGCTCCGTCTGTTCACATTTACTGATACAGTGCGGGCAGCGCGGATGGAAACTGCACCCTCCCGGCAGCGCCGTCGGATCCGGCATAAGTCCCGGAATCGGCTGCAGTCTTTCCGATGTGTCGGTCAGTCTCGGGATCGAATTGAAAAGTCCGACCGTGTATGGATGGTGGCTCTTTGTCATGTCGAAAATATCTTCCACCGTGCCGTATTCAATGATTTCTCCGGCGTACATAATCGCCACATCATCGCAGGTCTCGGCCACAACACCGAGATCATGGGTAATTAAAATCATGGATGTATTTAATTTTTTCTTCAGGTTCTCCATCATCTCCAGAACCTGTGCCTGGATTGTAACGTCCAGGGCCGTCGTAGGCTCGTCGGCAATTACCAGCTCCGGTTCACAGACAAGAGCCATGGCGATAACCACCCTCTGTTTCATACCGCCGGAAAACTGATGGGGATACTCCACCTTACGTTCCGTCGGGATGCCTACCATCTCAAGGATTTCATCGACCCTCTTCATGATTTCCGGGCTCGGTTTACCCAGCTTTTTACCGGGTCTTTTGCCGCCTTTTCCCTCGGCTGCCTCATGGAGCTGCAAAACCTCGGCAATCTGATCTCCTACCGTGATTACGGGGTTTAAGCTGCTCATCGGGTCCTGGAAAATCATCGAGATCTTCTCGCCCCTGACCCTCTGCATCTCCTCAAGCGGGAGATCCAGCAGGTTTCTGCCGTCATAGACAATGCTTCCCTTTCGGATATTGCCGGTTCTCTCCGGGAGGAGTCTCAGTATACTCATAGCGGTTGTCGTCTTACCGGCTCCGGTCTCTCCCACGATACCCAGGGTTTTTCCTCTGACCACGCTGAAGGAAATATTATTAACCGCGCGGACAATCCCCTCCTCCGTATCGTAGGTTACTTCCAAATCCTTTATATCAAGCAAAATATCATTATTATTCATCGTCATACTCCTTCCATTGTTACCATAAACCAGTTTGGGCTTCTTAAAGACTCTACTGTTTCAGCTTCGGATCGAGAGCATCTCTGAGTCCATCGCCCAGGAAGTTACATGCCAGCACTGCCATCATGATGGTAACACCCGGGAAGAATACAAGGTACGGGAAGTCACGCATGAACTCCTGTCCTTCTGTAAGGATAGCGCCCCATTCCGGTTCCGGAGGCTGAACGCCCAGGCCGATAAAGCTCATGGAGGCCGCCGTCAGGATAACACCGCCCAGTGCCAGAGTTGCCTGTACAATGATGGGTCCCATGGCGTTGGGGATAATGTGACGCATGATGATACGGGCCGTGGACGTACCGCCGCACTGCGCCGCTTCAATGAATTCCGAACCCTTGATTGTCAGCACGGAAGACCGGACAATCATTGCAAACTGAGGTATCATGGAAACCATGATGGCCAGAAGCAGGTTCATAACACCGGTACCAAGGGCGGATACGACACAGATGGCGAACAGCGTGGAAGGAATAGCCATCAGCATATCCATAAAACGCATAACCACAATATCAATCTTGCCGCCGTAGTAACCGGAAATCGCTCCGATTGCGCCGCCGATAAACATCGCTCCGGCTACGGAGACAAAACCGATAAACAGGGAGATACGCGCACCGTAAATAATTCTGTAAAGCAGGTCGCGTCCATAAGCATCCGTTCCA
Source organism: uncultured Clostridium sp. (assembly GCF_900547735.1). GTDB lineage: Bacteria > Bacillota > Clostridia > Lachnospirales > Lachnospiraceae > Otoolea. The sequence continues at coordinate 66,733 of NZ_URHZ01000019.1, forward strand.
AACCAGTGGGCCAGGCTCGGTCCCTGCAGCTTATTCTTCAGATCATGTAAAATAATTTTATTATAGTCGACCGTGAATCCGATTCCAATCGAGGCTACAATCATGGCAACAATGATAACCAGACCGATGACGGCCAGTTTATTCTTTGTCAGACGATGCCATATCATGCCAAGCTGTGAATTTTTTTTCGCAGTCTGTATTTCCAACGTTGTGCTTCCCATGATGCCACCCCCCTACTTTGCGTATTGTGCCTTGATTCGTGGATCCACATAAGCGTAAATCACATCCACAATCAGATTGACAAGTCCGAACATTACTGCCAAAAGCAGCGTACATGCCATAACGGCCGGAACATCCTTAGAACGGATGGACATAATCAGAAGCTGGCCGATACCGGACATTCCGAATACGGACTCCGTGATAACGGAACCGCCCAGCATACCGCCGAAGTTAACGCCGACAACCGTGATTAACGGAATCAGTGCGTTTGGAAGGCAGTGGTGGAAAATAATTCTGCTCTTTTCCGCGCCTTTTGCATATGCCGTTGTGACGTAGTCCTGGCGGATTACTTCCAGCATCGTGGAACGCGTCATTCGAAGCAGTGTTGCAAATGTGGATGCCGAACTGGTAATCGCCGGCAGGATAAAGTGTGCAAAGGAATCTGAACCGAACGACGGAAGGATTCCAAGCTTTGCTGAAAAGAGAATAATCAGCATAAGGCCCAGCCAAAACGGCGGCATGGAAATGAATCCAAGTCCCAGCACGGTTGTCAGGCTGTCAATCCAGGAATACTGCTTTACGGCTGAAAGGATTCCAAGAGGAAGACCGATTGCCGTTGCAAAGAGAACACTCAGAACTGCAAGTTTTGCGGTGGTTGGAAAACGTCTTATAATTTCTTCCACTACCGGCATGCCTGTTCTGTAAGAAACACCAAAATTCCCTGTTAATACATCGCCCATATACCTTAAATAACGCATAATGAACGGATCATTTAATCCCATCTGCTCGTTTAAAGCGGCTATTGATTCGGCAGTCGCTTTCTCCCCCAGAATCAGACGGGCCGGATTACCTGGCATAAAGCTCATGATTGAGAAAATAATAAATGAAATGCCGACGATAACCGGTATCATCAAAAGAAGTCTTTTTGCAATATATTTATGCATACCCCGCTCCTATCTCGAACTGTATTACTGTCCACTCCGTGACCAGTAACCAAACTACTCCTGATTTCATTCGTCCCGCCTCCGGTAAAGCTGAATTTCGGAAGGCGGGACAAAATCATCATTCAATTATGTAACGTTCGTAAGGAATCTTATTATTCCCAGCTGAATTCGTAAATGTTATAGAAGGACCATGGGTTAACCGTAACGCCCTTCAGGTTCTTATTGGTAGCAATATTCTTTGTTCCGCTTAAAGTAGGAATCATAGGAAGATCCTCGCTCAGCTTAATGAGAAGTTTCTCATACAGAGCGGCTCTTTCCGTCTCATCCAGCGTTACACGCGCTTCGTCCAGATACTGGTCGGCAAGCGGATCGGAATATTTGCTGTAGTTGCGGACATCCATCTGGCTGGAGTGAATACCGGAGTAAAGCGCCTCATCAATCGTAGGAGCCGTAAAGGTTCCGCCGTCAACCATAATGTTTGAATCGCCGTTTAAGCAGGCGTCGTCATATGCAGAACGTTCCATCTGGGAAACATTGGCTTTCAGGCCGATCTCTGCAAGAGAGTTCTGTAAAACCTGAGCATATTTGGAAGCTTTTGTATCGTAAACGATGATGGAGATCTCCTGGCTTCCGTCTACGCCGGCCTCTGCGAATAATGCTTTCGCTTTCTCAAGGTCATAAGGATATTTTACAACTTTATCTGTGTATCCAAGGTACTTCTCATTTGCGAAAGTATCCATGATTGTTCCGTTTCCATCCAGAATACCGTATAACATGGATTCTTTATCTGTAGCATAAGCCAGGGCCTGACGAGCTTTGATGTTGTCAAACGGAGCTTTGTCACAGTTGATGGTAATGTAGTTAAGGCCGAATGTATCGCCCATATGAAGCTCTAACTTATCATTTTCCTGGATACGTTTAAAGCTTGTCGGCTGTACGTCAACGTATGCATCGATATCGCCGGATTCAAGGCTCAGCACTGCGGAGTTCGGGTCTGTGATAACACGGTATTCCACGTGTTTAATCGGAACCTCGCCCATGTGGTAATTTTCGTTGGCCTCAAGAACAACCTTCTCTCCTGCCTTCCAGTCCGCCACTTTATAAGGAGCTGTCGTTACAGGATTCTTCTTGAATGCATCCTCGCCCATGGACTCAAAAGCTGTCTTGCTGAAGATACCGGCTGTCGGAAGCGCCATTGCGAATAAGAACTCGGGATACGGTCCGTCCAGGATAACTTTTACATGGCTGTCGTCCACTTTCTCAACGCCTGTTACACGTGCAAAGCTTGGAACTGCCATCGGCATCGTCATACCGCGCTGCAGTGAGAAAACAACGTCGTCAATCGACATATCTGTTCCGTCTGTGAATTTAACGCCCGACTTGATGGCAAATGTATATTCCCTTCCGTCTTCAGAAAGCTCCCAGGATTCTGCCAGACACGGTTTAATCTCATAAGTTTCATTGTCCATACGAACGAGCGGATCATAAACGCACATGTTGATACGCATACCGTTGTCGTTTAAGTTGTCGTGTGTATCAAAGTTCGGTGTATCGCCATAATGTCCGATTACCAGTGTGTCTTTTACTTCGCCGCCTGTGCTTGCGCCGCCTGCGGGCTGTGTGCCTGAATTTCCTGAGCTTGCCGCATTACCGCCGCATCCCGCCAGAGAAACTGTCATTGCTGCTGCTAAAACAACTGCCAGTATTTTTTTCATAAAATTCCCTCCTGTATTTTACTTGGAAAAATCAAACCAGCTGTCCACGGCCTGTGGCTGCAGGTATTCGCATGTTACAGACTCCAGTTCAAAGAATTCCTGATATGGATCCACTGCCTTGTATGCCTCGTATGGTCCGTCCCAGTCTTTGCGGCGTTCTTTATATGCATGATGTCCTTCCAGGGACTCATATTCAAATAACATAACAAACAGCCCGTTGGGATTTCCGTCCCTGTCCGTCTTTCTGAAATACTTTGCGCTTACCCATTCCGGGAACAGTTCTTTTTTGTTCTTCTTAACAAATTCAAACCAGTCCTTGATGATTTTGTCGTAAGCTTCTAAATCAATATCCTTTTTCAGTCTCCATGTTTCGTACTCTAAAAAACGCATAATATAACCCCTCCTTATTTTTTATCCGTATCCAGCCAGCGCTCCGGCTCAATCGGCTGCCAATATGTACATGTGGTCTCGTCGTAATTAAAATAGTGATAATACGGATCCACCAGTTTATATGGAGCATACGGCCCCTTATAATTTCTGCGCTTCTTGTATGTGTGATGTCCTTCCAGCGACTCATACTCGAATACCATAATGTAACGGCCGGAGGGAACTCCCTCGATGTCTGTCTCTTTATAGTATTTGGCGCTAATCCACTCCTGGAACAGCTCTTCCTTGTGATCGTGGAGGAACTGGAACCAGTCACGGAGCATCTGGTCGTACTCTTCCACATTGATCCCGTCTTTTAATTTCCATGTCTCATATTCGTAAAATCTCATTGTAACCTTCCCTTTCATTCATAAAAACAATCCGTAAACAGTTCCGCCTGCCTGTATACCGCCTCTCAGCCAATGGCTCAATCGCAGTAACACTTCTTATTCAGAACTTCCTGCATCATGTACACTCCCGTATTAATATCAAATACAGGAATCTTAAACTCCCTGGTAATCTCTGCCCCAAACACGGCCAGGTTACTGCACTCGAGGAGTACCGCTCCCAGAGCCCCGCATGACTCCTTCAGATGCTTAACCCCATTCAGTACATCTCTTTTCATCTTTTCGTAATCCTGCTTTGCCGTTCCTTCAATTACCACTTCTTTAAAATGAGGTTCATTCTGCATTCCGTAGACTGCGATTCCATCCATGTTCCCGACTCCGGCCGCTCTTAAATGGTGCTCCCCCAGAAGCGCCGAGTGGCCCGTCAGGATTCCGATGGACTGTTCCCCGAATATCATCATCCGTGCAAACGGAAGAAACAAAAGGCTGGAAGATATCACCGGAATTCCGACCGAATCTGCTATCTGCCGCTGGTAGAGGGCCATCAGTCCGCAATCCCCTGCTATCGCGGATACATTCTTTCGTTCCAGCTCTTTTGCAGCTTCACAAAGTCTCTTACACGCATCGGGTGAACCCTCTATCAGGTCCCTGTAACTGCCTTCCACAATGCCGTATTCAACAGGAAAATCAAACGTTCCGGGAAAACCGGGATCCCCTTTCAGTCTGTCGCCGGCCGTGGCGAATAAAAGAATTCCTACCGACATCTTCCTCCCCTTTCTTCATAAATCATTGGTTTAACCGTCTTCATCAGAACAATTCGCTGAGTGCCCCTGATGTAAACTGTTCCACTTCAAAGTGGTATCCTTCCGGACCGGTAAAGAAAAATGATTTAAGATCCAAATCCTTTACCTGCTTGATATCGGAAAGTCCGTCCACTCCTTCACATCCTTTGAGAGCTTCATGAACCTCCTCAATATTGCCGACGGTAAGGCTAATCAGCACGCTGTCCGTGGAGGTAACCTGAATGGAACCGCTCTTGTTGTCAACAGCTCCTAAAAATGCTTTATCACGGAGCCGGTATACTACTGCCCAACCAGGATCGTAAGCCTTTTCCAGCCCCAGAACCTCTTCAAAAAATGGTTTTGCAGCTTCTAAATCGTTAAAATATAAAAACGTGATGTTTGACGTAAGCTGAAGTTTGGCCATTCTTTTACTCCTCTTTCATAAATTCATTCTGTTAAATCATTTCTTATAATCAGGCTCTCTGCCGATTTCTTTAATGATTTCTTTCATAGCGGCGATCATGGTGTCGATATCCTTCTCATTATTGAAGTACTGGCAGGAGATTCTGAAACCGCCGATATAATCGGTAAATCTCTGTGCGATAAAAATCCTCTGTGCGTGAAGTTTTTTAAGAATCATTCTGTCAACATCGAGGTCGTCATATAATCTTGCGATTACGATTCCGCCGAAATGTCCCGGATCTCTGTGTGTAATAAGTGTACCACCGATCTCCTCAATTTTGTCCATGCAATATGTAGCAATTTCACGAATCCGTTTCTCAATGTTCTCGATTCCAATCTCATTGACAAGAGCCAGGGATTCACCTAAAGCGATTGCTCCCGTGTAGTTGGAAGTTCCGCCGATTTCAAACTTTCTGGCCGTTTCATCAAATGTCCAGGCATTTACCGACGGTGCTGCCGGATTCTCCCAGTATGCACCCCATCCGCCTTCCGGAACGGTTGTGTTTAAATAGCCCGCATAAGACTGTTTAATCTTTGGAAGCGCTTCCTTGTTTACATAGAGAACGCCGGTTCCGTATGGGGAGTTCAGCCATTTGTGGCCGCCCGCCGTCAGGATGTCGACATGGCATTCTTTTGTATCAATCTTTGTAACGCCCAACTGCTGAACGGCATCTACTACAAGGAAAATACCTTTCTCTTTACAGAACTCGCCAAGTTCTTTCAAATCTGTCTGCCATCCGTTACACCACTCCAGAGTGGACATAACAATCAGTTTTGTCTTCTCATCTACAAGAGCTGCGAAATCCTTTGCTGTGAAACGATTGTCATCTGTTTTGCAGACACGAATATCGATGTTCTTGTCTTTTCTCATAACACACCAGGGAAGAGCTACCTGGATAAACTCCAGATTTGTTGTGATGATGTTATCACCATCCTGCAGTTCAATACCCTGTGCAGCGATATTAAGACCGTGGGAAGTACTCTCAACAAGAGCAATTTCTTCCGGATCCGCATTCAGCAGCTTTGCGGCTTCTTCGTAAGCTTTATGCCTGAGTGAATCCATCGCGATATGGTGAGCGCTGGAGTTTGCCTCTTCCTGTGTAGCCGTCATTTCCGCAAATGCCTTTACTGCCTTCACGGTACGCTGAGGAGCAAAACTCACACATGCTGCATCTAAAAATGTCATTGTTTCAAGTACCGGCCACTCCTCTTTACGTATCTTTTCAAAATCAATATTCATTTCAATAATCCTCCTTGCATACATTTCCGTTAAAGCTGTCCCAAGACCTTTTCCGTACGTATACATTCATGCATGTTTGTATATTTGTATAGTAACAGTTTTCTGTTTACTTGTCAATTGCTTTGCTTTATTTTAATAATAACTTTTCATTTATACTTTATACTGCATGTTACAAAATATTTTATAGAAAACTTTCATAATTATGTAGTTTTTTTATTCTTTTAAGTTATCTTGCAGAAATTATTTCAAATACAATCTGATAATTCCTGTCCTAATTTCGAGATATATTTAATTTTCAATACAATTTCTTCACCTATCCAAGGGACATAAATCGACATTTTATAAAATAAATATAATAGTGCTCCTTATGGGTTCCACCTGTATAAGAGCAGGTCTCCGTCATCCATAAAAGCAGAATTTAAAAACGCACAGAAGCGGAATCCCTCCCGCTCTGTGCGCTCTGTCTTTTATATTCTATTCTCTCAGAAGCAGATGAACATACTTCCGAATCAGCTTTTTATCGATTCCTATGGCAATCTCTCTCGGTATATCCTGGATATAAACACCGTCCAATGCATAGAACATCAGGAAAGCCAGTTCATTCTCCGATATATCATCCAGTTTATTATTTCTGTTCTTAATACGCCTGATAGGCTCCAGAAAATAACTGTACTGACGCTTCTTATCCTCCAGCATTCTCTCTCTCAGCTCAGAAAACTCGTCATGTCCCTGGACATAAGCCATCGTCTTCCTGGCAAACCGGAAGTCATCCGTCATACAGTTCGGCAGCCACATAAGTTCGACCAGAATTTCCTCGTCCTTAAGGCCGTCATTGTGAGCGATATTCTTTACCACCACATTATGGATACGGTTCAACGTCTCAATGACCGTATTCTCAAAAATCTCATATTTGTTTTTAAAATGCCAATATGCCGCCCCCCTGGTAACCTGGGCTAGCTGACAAATCTGCTCAAGTGACGTCCGGTCGTAACCATTCTCTAAAAAAAGATGAAATGCCGCTTCAAGCAGATTCTGCTTTGTAAGCTCTGCATCTTCTTTCGTTTTTCTCATGAAAAAGCAATCCCCCTCGATCGTTTTATTTTACAAACATACAGCATATATGATACGAAAGTCTGGTCTTACAAAGGCATATTCTTTTTTTCGGTCTGACGTTATTGGGCTATGTTTTAAAAATACTTAAACCTTTGGTAACACTTACATACTATCATGATCTTATCTTTATGTCAAATTAAACTCTTCCCTCAGAAAGAGAAGCATCTTCTGCGCCGCCAGGGAGACGTAGCTTCCCTGTAACAGGGCGACCCAGAAGCCAAACGGCGCTCCGCAGCGCTCATCAATCAAAAAGTATTCCCGGTCCTTTAAAGCGGCCGAAATCTGCTTTTCGGGCAGAATCACCGTGGCGTAATCCGCCTGTGCCAGTGCATCCAATGTGCTGAGATTGCGCGACACCTGCTTGATCTGGGGTATAATTCCGGCCTTTGCAAAAATCTGTTCCGTTACCATGCGGCTCCTCTGCCTGTCCGGTGTCAATGCCACCGGCTCCATCTCCAAAAACCGGATATCCAGATAGGAGCGTTCAGAACCGGCGCCGGCCTCCTTATCCCTGTAGACGAATTTCCGGTAATCACTGTCTCTGCGCGGCACAATCACCATTTGATCGTGTATCAGTTCAAAGCTTTCCAGGCCGGGTGTAAGGATCGGAGGATGTAAGATGCCCACGTCGATCTCTCCTGCGGCCAGCATCTCCTCTATCTTGTCACTGGCCGCTTCCTCCAGAATAATGTCGATATAGGGACACTGCTGCCGGAACCTCGGCAGAAAATGCGGAAGGACATGCGCCGCCTGGGCGCCGGTAAAACCAAGTTTCACTTCCCCCCGCTCCGCATGGGCGATATCTTCAATCTCCTTCTTCATCTGCTGCTCTTCGTATAGCATCTTGTTTACAAACTCCAAGAACCGCTGTCCTTCCGCCGTCAGCGACACGCCTGCCGCCGTTCTGACGAACACAGGTGTGCCAAGCTCCCGCTCCACCTTCTGGACACACTGGCTGAGCGCCGGCTGTGCAACGAAAAGTTTGGCTGCTGCTTTGGTCATATTTTTTTCAGCGGATATCCGGCTGATATAGTACATGTCTTTTAATGTCATAATTTTTCCTTTTGATATAAAACGGTTTCACTTATCATACAGCAAAAAGCTATAATAATATTTATAACTTCAAGGCAAAATCAGCTGCTCTTTGTTTTTTTTCTTCATCCATAAAGGCCGAACCATAACCGCTGTCATGCTCTGCAAGCATTCCAATATAGAAAAGTTGAGAGTGCCTGCAATACCGGCGCATACCGATTTCCCATAAGTCTGCTCCCTTTTCAGGAGGATATCCGCAGGTTACAACCAATGCCACTTTCTTCCCTTTCCACAAAGCAGGGCCTTTCTCCGCGCCATAATATTTATTCATGCCATAGACAAAGCGATCCAGAAGTGATTTCATCGGCGGTGTGCAATACCATGAATAAATCGGCGTAGCCAGTACTATCAAGTCACAGATTAGAACACGTTCGAAAATATCATATGCATCGTCATGAATACAGCATCCAAAAGATGACCAGTCCGTTTGACACCTCCGGCAAGCCGTACATGGCGCAATCTTTTTGTCATAGAGCCATATTATTTCACAAGTATGTCCCATTCTCTGCAGCTGATTACAAAACGGCTCCAGTAAAGCGGCTGTATTTCCTTTTTTTCTTGGACTCCCCATCAAAATACATACTTTCATAGGTACAATCTCCTGGCGTTATTTTACATGATTATACCATATCCCCGCTCCTGTTTCTATCGTTTCTATCCTATCCTTTTCCTCCAGAAAAACTGCACTGCCGGAATGGATGCAAACATGGTAGTTTCCGGTACTTCCGTGGAAACAGAGCCTACATTTCGCTTATGTGGAAGGTTTTCAATCGCCAACTTCCTGATCTTTGCGAGCCCGTAAAAGTAGCTTTTCAAAGAAATGCCATTCTCTTCACACCACTGCTGGTTTGAAAGCCCACTGTCGCGGCATCGGTGAATGACTTCCAGCCATTTCTGAATATTGATTTGTGTCTTTGCTGATAATTCTTCCATGACATACCTGCGTGTTTTAGATTTTTAAGAACAGACTCTAAAACTCTAAGACTAATTATCACGGATTATGGCAGGAAAAGAAATACACTATGTTATTTGACGCTTACCTTTTTAGACACGTTTTAGACATTTAGTTTCGGCTAGAATCGCTACTTTCGGCTGCTTTCCAAAAACACAAAAAAAGCGGAAATCCCTGTAACCACAAGGTTTTCCGCTTTTTTTCATTCATGAGGCATCGGGGATTCGAACCCCGGACAACTTGATTAAAAGTCAAGTGCTCTACCGACTGAGCTAATACCCCATTGGTATTAAACCAAAGTGCCCAGAGCCGGAATCGAACCAGCGACACGAGGATTTTCAGTCCTCTGCTCTACCAACTGAGCTATCTGGGCTTGTCCTTTTTAGCACTTTGATGTGAAGCCGGGACTTTTGGTCCTTCACTTACGTCATTCGCCGTATATAGACAAAATGCCAAAAACGTTCAAGAGTGCAAACACTCTTGCCAGTTTTCGGCAGCTTATCTACGCACATCTCATTGCAAAAAAATTGCGGGGGCAGGATTTGAACCTACGACCTTCGGGTTATGAGCCCGACGAGCTTCCAGACTGCTCCACCCCGCGCTAATTATTACATATTCTATTATATACAATAAGTGTGAAAAATACAACACCTATTTAATGGATGGAGGTGGATTCGAACCACCGAAGCGTGTCGCAACAGATTTACAGTCTGCCCCCTTTGGCCACTCGGGAACCCATCCAAAAAAATATAAGAGCCGATGATCGGACTCGAACCGATAACCTGCTGATTACAAATCAGCTGCTC
>NZ_URHZ01000020.1 GCF_900547735.1 uncultured Clostridium sp.
CTTAGCATCCGCTGTGCGCTTCACAAGCGGGAGCGAGTCCCCGCAGGAATTTTTTCTCCTTCCTTCCCCCTCACCACACCCTGAAAGCCGGGACTGAAGACTCATCCACACCCTCCCACTCCCCCGTCCGCCATCTTCCAGAGGCGTCCTCACATCTCAACTAATTCCCTGAAGAATGATTGCAGTATGGTAAAAAAGCAGATCTTTTGTTATAATAAATCTGTTTTACGGATAACGGCGTGACGATTGACGAAAGATGACGGCCGACAGGCGGCAGAGCGGAACAGAGAGTGAATAAAATGACAACGGTTAAGGAAACAGTGAAAAATTTAAATATAGAACCGGCGAAACAGGTAGAAACAGGCTGGGAAATGTTCAGGGAGTGGCCGGAAGACAGGCTGGCGGCCCTGTTTGAGGAAAGATGCAGGGAGATTATCCCAACGGATCGGATCGCGGCGGAAAAGGCGGCGTTTCGGTGGAGCAAGGTGGCCAAGCCGCTGGGGAGTCTGGGAGTACTGGAGGATGATATTACCCGGATAGCCGGAATGACCGGTTCTCCGGCGATTCGGATTGATAAGAAGGCCCTGGTGATTTTCTGCTCCGATAACGGCGTGGTGGAGGAGGGGGTCACCCAGGCGGGACAGGATGTGACGGCGGCTGTCACGGCCAATTTTACCCGGGGAGACAGTTGTGCCTGCCTGATGGCGGAAAAGGCCGGAGCGGACGTATTTCCCGTGGATATCGGCGTTGCCTGCGAAATTGGCGAAACGGGAGAGGCCCATCCCCTGACCGACCGCAAGATCAGGAGGGGAACATCAAATTTTGTTAAGGAACCTGCTATGACGGGAAGGGAGGTTCTCCTGGCTGTTCTTGCGGGGATTGAAATGGTAAGGGAATTAAAAGACAAAGGTTATCAGATTATTGCAACGGGCGAGATGGGGATCGGAAACACGACGACGAGCAGCGCGGTGGCCTCCGTCCTTTTAGGGGCGGATCCTGCGGAGGTGACGGGAAGAGGAGCCGGGCTAAGCACTGAAGGCCTGGAACGGAAAATTCTGGCAATCCGGGAGGGGATCAGGCTTCACAGGCCGGATCCGGATAACGGACTGGATGTCCTGGCTAAAGTAGGCGGTTTTGATTTGGCCGGGCTTGCCGGTGTATTTCTGGGCGGGGCCATTTACCATATCCCGGTCGTAATCGACGGATTTATATCGGCGGCTGCAGCCGCTGCAGCCGTTGCCATCCGGAAGACGGCGGCGGATTATATGCTGGCTGCCCATGTTTCGGCGGAACCGGCGGGCAGGAGGATGCTGGGATTTCTCGGCAAAAAACCTGCTATAGAGGCCGGAATGTGCCTTGGAGAGGGAACGGGAGCGGTGGCCTTATTCCCGCTTCTCGATATGACTCTGGCCGTCTACGAAAAAATGTGTACCTTTTCCGATATGGAAATTGAAGAATATAAGCCGCTGTAAGGGCGGCTTCAGACTGTAGACAAACTATATTTTCCGTATATCGGGAGTTTGAGGGTGTAGCCCTCAGTTCTTTCTTATGGATGGAAAGGCGGGAATAAGATGATGCATGTTGTGACGGGAGGCAGCGGAAGCGGTAAATCGGAATATGCGGAGCGTCTGATCACGGAGAATGCATCAGGGCCTCTGATTTACGTGGCGACGATGATGGTATGGGATCAGGAGGGCGAGGAGAGAGTCAGACGGCACCGGAGTATGAGGGCCGACAGGGGATTTATTACGGTGGAACGGTACACGGAGCTTAAATCCCTCGATCTTTCTGAGGCCTGTGCGGAGACGGTTTCCACAGACTGTCCCGGTTCTTTATCTTCGGATAGGACGGTCTGCCGCAGAGATGCGTCCGTTCTTTTGGAATGTATGTCAAACCTGGTTTCCAACGAATTCTACCGGGATGAGGAAAATGCCCTGTCCCGCATTTTGGAAGGAATTGAATCTCTGCGCTCCGGCTGCCGGGAGCTTGTAATTGTAACGAATGAGGTATTCAGCGACGGGACGGAGTACTCCGATGAGACGATGCGGTATATCGCGCTTTTAGGCGAAGTAAACCGTCTGCTGGGCGGAATGGCCGATACGGTGACGGAAGTCGTATATGGGATTCCCGTCAGGATAAAAGGTTAGAAATACCGGGAGAAGGAGAACATGAGAGTATGAATTTGCTTGGAAGCTTTGTGATTGCGCTGTCCATGTATTCCAGGATACCGATGCCCCAGGTGGAATGGACAAAGGAACGCATGAGATATGCCATGTGCTTTTTTCCGATAATCGGGCTTATTTCGGGAGGCGTTTTGATTCTGTTTACCTGGGCGGCGTCTGCCGCAGGGGCGGGAACCGTTTTTAAGACGCTTGGGGGAGTGGCGGTGCCGCTTCTTGTCACGGGAGGTATCCATATGGACGGCTTTCTGGATGTGACGGATGCCAGGCGTTCCTATGGTTCCAGGGAGAAAAAACTGGAGATATTAAAGGATCCCCACACGGGAGCCTTTGCAATCATCGGCCTCGGTGTATATCTGCTCCTCTACGGAGCCGCGTTTTCGGAACTGGAATTTGAGGACATCTGTCTTTTAACATTTATTTTTATGGGGGAACGGGCTCTCAGCGGACTGTCCGTGGTCAGTTTTCCCAAGGCAAAGAAAGATGGACTGGCGGCAGAATTTTCCGGCGCCGCAGTAAAAAGAACGGTACAGGCGGTGATGGCGCTTTATCTGTGCGCTTCTTCCGCCGGGCTGCTATCCGTCGGAGGCGCCGTCACGGGATTGGCCTGCGCTGCGGCGGGCGGAGCCGTGTTTTACTATTACTACAGAATGTGCATGGAGGAGTTCGGTGGAATGACGGGAGATCTGGCCGGGTATTTTCTGCAGAGCGCGGAGCTTACGCTTGTCATGGTTCTGGCCGTATGCCGGATGACAGGGCTTCATTGAAGGAAGTTTGAGGGAGGATTCTATGTTTTGTTTCGATAAAATACACCATGTTGCAATTATTGTTTCGGATTACAAAAGATCCAGGGAGTTCTATGTGGATAAGCTGGGCTTTGAGATTATCAGGGAAAATTACAGGGAGCAGAGGGGCGATTATAAACTGGATCTGAGACTGGGCGACTGTGAACTGGAGATCTTCGGCATCCCGGGCAGTCCGGAGCGGCTTAATTATCCGGAGGCCTGCGGTCTGCGCCATCTGGCCTTTAAGGTGGACTCCATGGAGGAGGCCGTCAGGGCGTTACATGAGCTGGGAATTGAGACCGAACCGATCCGCATCGATGAGTTTACAGACAGGAAAATGACATTTTTCAAGGATCCCGACGGCCTTCCCTTGGAGCTGCACGAATAAAAGACGGTCTGGGAAGGAGCGGAAAGAAGGATGATTTTTATTATTGGAGGGCAGTCCCAGGGGAAAATGAAATTTGCCTTGGAAGTCTGCGGAAGAAGAAAAAGGATGGAAATGGGCGGCGTCTCAGAACCCGGTAAAGCGTCGGCAGACAGCGGTTTTTCCATATCGGATGAAGCCGTGGCGGACGGCCGCACATCGGAATATGAAGAGGCAATGACGGCTCCATTTATCATTCATCTGGAATGCTATATCAGGCGGCTGATGGAAGAAGGAAAGGATCCGGCCGGATTTGCGGACCGTCTAATGTCCGAAAACGGCAGGGCAGTAGTAACGGCCGATGAAATCGGATATGGAATCGTTCCGGCCGATGCGTTTTTGCGGGAATACCGTGAGACGGACGGCCGCATCTGTCAGAAAATAGCCGCGTTTTCCGACGAGGTCTACCGGGTCGTCTGCGGCCTCGGAACAAGGATTAAATAATTGGATAGAACGGTTCGGTCTGGACTCCGAACCGTGACGATTGGAGAAATAGGATGGTGACACATATCGCATCGATTTTGGCGGGATTTATTCTGGATGCTGTTTTCGGCGACCCACATTTTTTTCCGCACCCGGTCCGGGCTATCGGGTGGCTGATTAACCGGCTGGAACATGGAATACGAACCCTGTTTCCCAGGACGGAAAAAGGAGAGCTGGCCGGAGGCGCCGTATTTGCGGTTCTGGTCCCGGCGGTTACGGCCCTGGCGGCGGTGCTTCTGCTGACGGCGGCAAAGGCGGCGGGGGATGCGGTTCTCTTCCTTGCGGAATCGGTTCTGGTTTATTTTCTTCTGGCGGCCCGTTCCCTGAGAGACGAGAGCATGAAGGTCTACCACTCTCTGAAAAAGGGCGACGTGGAGGAGGCGCGGCACAATGTTTCGATGATTGTGGGCCGTGACACCAGTGTGCTGGACGCTGCGGGAATTGCCAGGGCGGCGGTGGAGACGGTTGCCGAGAATACTTCGGATGGGGTAATCGCCCCTCTTTTTTTTCTGGCTCTGGGCGGGCCTGTCCTGGGCTGGGCTTACAAGGCGGTAAACACGATGGATTCCATGGTTGGATATAAAAATGAGAAATATCTCTTCTTTGGAAGAGCGGCGGCAAGGTTTGATGATCTGGTGAATTTCATCCCGGCCCGTCTCTCGGCCGTTCTTATGATGGGGGCGGCTTTGGTATGGAGGATGGATTTTCAGAATGCCGTCCGGATTTTCAGACGGGACCGGTTTAACCACAAAAGTCCGAATTCGGCACAGACGGAATCGGTCTGCGCCGGTGCGCTCCGCATCCGCCTGGCAGGTGATGCCTGGTATTTCGGAGAGCTCTGTAAAAAGCCGTTTATCGGCAACGATATCCGTCCGGTGGAACAGGAAGACATAAAAAGGGCCAACCGGCTGATGTATACGGCCTCGGGGCTGGCGCTTTTTCTGGCTTTTGCCTGGCAGGGAGCCATGTTGCTGCTCGCTTCCCATTAAAAAGACAAGTAAAAAGAAACGTAAAAGGAAATGAGGTAATTAAGGCATGGAATATCTGCATGGAGGAGACATTTATTCGGACGGGAAAATCAGGCTGGATTTCTCGGTGAATACAAGCCCGCTCGGTATGCCGGAGTCCATCCGGCAGGCGGTCATAAATTCCTCCGGGAGCTGGGAACGGTATCCGGACAGCCGCAGCCGCAGCCTGAAAAGCGCTCTGGCAGACTATTACGGCGGCCGTATCCCCAAAGACGCCTTTATCTGCGGAAACGGATCGGCCGATTTAATGTATACCCTTATTTTCGCCCTGCGTCCGGAGAGGGCGCTCGTTCCGGTTCCGGCGTTTGCGGAATATCAGATGGCCCTGGGGGCGGGAGGCTGCCTTGCAAAACCCATTCTTCTGGAGGAAAGCACCGGCTTTTCCCTGGAGAAGAATAAGGAAAAGCTGATGGAACATATCCGTAAAAGCAGCGGCATCGACATGATGATGCTTGGCAACCCGGTCAATCCCTGCGGTTCGGCCGCGGGACGTGAGTGGATTGAGGAGATGGCCGGGCTGTGCAGGGAAAAAGAGATTTTTCTGGTCATTGACGAGTGCTTCAACTGGTTCTTAAAGGAACGGCAGCACTTTTCCGCAATTCCCCTGATAACGGAGGAGCCGGAAAAATACCGTCATGTGATGGTAATCAATGCGTTTACGAAAATCTATGCAATGGCCGGGCTGCGGTTTGGATATGCGGTCTGTACCGACAGGGAAGTCATAAGGCGGATGGAACGGTGCCGCCAGCCCTGGAGCGTTTCGGCCCCGGCGGAGGCGGCCGCGATGGCGGCTCTCACGGTGAGGGGAGAGGCGGAGAAGACGGCGGAACTGGTGGAAACGGAACGCTGTTTTCTTACGGAAAATCTTGCCGGACTCGGGTTTACCGTTTATCCGTCCATGGTCAATTATCTTCTATTCAGGGCCGATACGGACTTTGACTACAGAGCTTTCTGCAGGGAAAGAGGTATCCTGATCCGTTCCTGCGGCAATTTTGAGGGACTGGACGGCCGGTATTACAGAGTGACGGTAAAACAGCGCAAAGAGAACAGGGAACTGCTGAAGTGCCTGAAAGAGGCATCGGCACATGAACGAAAACAGAGTCAGGGGAATGGGGAATTATGGCAAAAGCAATTATGATACAGGGAACCATGTCAAATGCGGGGAAAAGCCTTCTGGCGGCCGGATTGTGCCGGATATTCAGGCAGGACGGATATAGGGTGGCCCCTTTTAAATCGCAGAATATGGCGCTCAATTCCTTCATTACGCGCGAGGGACTGGAAATGGGGCGCGCCCAGGTGGTGCAGGCGCAAGCGGCGGGGATTGAACCGTCGGCCGATATGAATCCGATTCTTTTAAAGCCGTCCAGTGACACCGGATCCCAGGTGATTGTAAATGGGGTGCCTGTGGCCACGATGGCGGCAAGGGATTATTTCCGCTACAAGAAAAGCCTGATACCGGCCATCATGGAGGCGTATGGGAGACTAGATCGGGAATACGACATCATTGTGATCGAGGGAGCCGGAAGTCCGGCGGAGATTAACCTGAAAAACGACGATATTGTCAATATGGGGATGGCAAAGATGGCAAAGGCGCCGGTTCTGCTGGCCGGTGATATTGACCGCGGAGGCGTGTTTGCCCAGCTTTATGGGACCGTGATGCTCCTTGAACCGGATGAGAAAGCCATGATCCGGGGCCTGATTATCAATAAGTTCCGGGGGGACAAGACGATCCTTTTACCGGGCGTGGATATGATAGAGGAACTCTGCGGCATCCCGGTGGTCGGCGTCGCCCCATATATGAATGTGGATATAGAGGATGAGGACAGCTTAAGCAGCAGGCTGACAAGCCGGGATGCGGGAACCGCCCTGGTGGACATTGCTGTAATCCGCTTCCCGCGCCTTTCCAACTTTACCGATTTTAATATTTTTTCGGCCATGAAGGAGGCATCGGTGCGGTATGTCGGCAGGCTTGGCGAGCTTGGCAGGCCGGATATGATCATTCTGCCCGGAACGAAAAATACGATGGGAGATCTGCTGTGGATGCGCCAGAACGGTCTGGAGGCGGCTGTGCTTAAGGCTGCGGCCCAGGGAACGCCGGTATTTGGAATCTGCGGAGGTTATCAGATGATGGGGGAGACCCTGATCGACGAGGCAGGCACGGAGAACGGCATACCGGGACAGCAGACGACAGGAATGGGGCTTTTAAAAGCGTCCACCGTCTTCCACGAGGAGAAGGCCAGAACAAGGGTGACGGGCCGGTTTGAGGCGGTGGAGGGGATTTTTAAGTCTCTTTCCGGGAAATGCCTGGAGGGATATGAAATCCATATGGGAAGAACCGATTTAAAAGCCACCGGGACCACGTTTTTGCGCCTTCAGGAGTACCAGAGCGATTCGGAGGCCAGAAAGCCGGACGGATTGGCCTGCAAAAACCTTTACGGCACGTACGTGCACGGCATTTTCGACGGGCCGGGCATTGCAGAGGCAGTAGTGTCTGCGCTCATGGAGGCAAAGGGACTGACGGCGCTTAAGACGGAGGACGGAGGTTTCGACTATGGCGCATACCAGGAACAGCAGTATGATAAGCTGGCGGAGGGACTGCGCAGAAATCTTGATATGGAAAAGATATACAGAATACTGGAGGAAGGGCTGGAAGAATCATGATAACAGAACTGGAACGTGTGCTGCCGGCGGAGATCGAGAAGAGGAGCCTGGAAATCATAACGGAGGAACTGGGAGGGAGAACCTTCCCGGAAGGCCGGTCGCAGGTGATAAAAAGGGTGATTCACACGACGGCGGATTTTGAATATGCGGACAGCCTTGTCTTTTCGGAGGGGGCGGTGGAGAAAGCCCTTGAGGCCCTCAGGGAGGGCTGCACGATTGTGACGGACACCAATATGGGAAAGGCCGGAGTAAATAAAAAATCCCTGGAAAAGACGGGAGGGGAGGTCCTGTGCTTTATGGCCGACGAGGACGTGGCCCTGAAGGCAAAAGAAGAGGGCACGACGAGGGCTGCCGCAAGTATGGATAAGGCGGCGGGGCTTGGCCGGGACTGCATCTTTGCCGTTGGAAATGCGCCGACGGCCCTTGTCAGGCTGTATGAACTGATTCAGGAGGGGAAAATCCATCCGAAGCTGATTATCGGCGTGCCGGTCGGCTTTGTCAATGTGGTACAGTCCAAGGAAATGATCCTGACCTTAAAAGACACTCCTTATATTGTCGCCAGGGGAAGAAAAGGGGGCAGCAACGTGGCGGCCGCCATCTGCAACGCCCTGATTTACCAGGTGAAGAGGGAAATGTAATGATAAGATTTCCTATGATATAAAAAGAAGCTGCCGGGAGGCTCCCCAGAACGGGAGCCGGAAATCCCGGCAGTTTTGCATTGACTCTTAATGAAAAGTCTGTGAAGCGTGCTTTTCGTTGTTGATGGCTATAAAAAGAATTTGCCGCCGGTCCGGAATACAGGGCAGAACCTGCCCTGATTCCTTATGACCGGCTTAGAATGCGTGTTGAAGACGGTATAAGGTCCGTAAGACGGTGCCTTAATTAGCAGCAGAATCCGCCGCCGCCATTACCGCCACCGCAACAGCAGCAGAGCAGGATAATCCAGATCAGGCAGTCACAACCGCCTCCACCGAATCCACCGCCGCATCCGCATCCGCCGCCGCAGTTATGTTCGAAGCATCCACCACCGCCGCCGCCACCGCAACAGCACAGTAAGATGAGAATCAGGAAGATCATGTTTCCTCCACCGCCGCATCCACATCCACATCCGCCGCCACAGCTATTCTCACATCCACATCCGCAGTTTGTTGCTGCTAAATCACTCATATTTAGTTCCTCCGAGATTTTCTTTACACTCCATCATATGCCCGGCGGCTTGCCACAGTTTCCTGATTTTTAAAATTAATTTTAACAGGAACATGATTGAACATGGTGGAAACTTGTGTATAATAGGAGTATCGCGTAACTTTTGAAGGAAAGGATTGTAAAAATGGAAAAGTTATATTACCAGCTTCCCTATGTAAAACAGTTTGAAGCGAAAGTGCTCTCATGTGAAAAAGGGAAAAAGGGATTTGAAGTGATACTCGATCGGACAGGTTTTTATCCGGAAGGGGGCGGACAGCCGTCCGATACCGGAATGCTGGGAGAGGCCAGAGTACTGGAAGTCCATGAAAAGGGAGAAGAGATTATCCACTATACGGACCGGGAGGTTCAGGCGGGACAGACTGTTTCCGGTACAATCGACTGGGACGGCCGTTTTTCCAATATGCAGCAGCACTCGGGCGAACATATCGTGTCGGGGCTCATCCACGGCCGGTACGGCTATGACAACGTCGGTTTCCATATGGGGCATGAGGAGATGACGATTGATTTAAGCGGTTCACTGACCTGGGCCCAGCTTATGGAAATCGAGAAAGAGGCCAATGAAGTCGTATATTCCAATCAGTATATAGAAGTTACATATCCGACGGAGGAAGAACTTGCAGAACTGGATTACAGAAGTAAGAAGGAACTGACCGGACAGGTCAGAATCGTGGAAATTCCCGGTTCCGACTGCTGTGCCTGCTGCGGAACCCATGTGGAACGCACCGGGGAGATTGGCGCGATCAAGTTTCTTTCCATGATTCACTATAAAGGCGGAGTGCGCATTTCCATGATTTGCGGAGCGAAGGCCATGGAGGATTATGACAGAAAAACGGATCAGGCTATTATCATTTCCAATCTGCTTTCCGCCAAACCGGACAGGCTTGCGGAGGCGGTAGAGCGGCTTAAGAACGAAGCGGCGGAGAAGGACGCGCGTATCGGCGCACTGACCAGGGAACTGTTCGCTTTAAAAGCAGAGAGATATGAAGAGGGGCAGAAGCTTTTACTTGTATTTGAAGATGGGCTTTTGCCGGTGCAGGTACGGCAGTTCTGTAATCTCTTGCTGGAGGAGGGAAAGGCAGATACGGCGGCCGTCTTTTCACCGGACGGCAGGGGCGGTTACAATTACTGTGCGGGCAGCCGCGTCATCGATATGAAGGAAGCCGGAAAGACGCTGAATGCAAAGTTAAACGGGCGGGGAGGCGGCAGTCCCCAGATGATCCAGGGCTCTTTTGCGGCTTCGGAGGAAGAGATAAAAGAAGTATTTGAAGAGTTTTTATAGAGAGGAAATTATATGGATATAAACCGAGAAACAATGAAAAAGATTATGCTGCTTATCCTGTACACGATCGTGATACTGGCCCTGGCTCTGCAGTTTGAAAGGGTGCTGGTGTTCGTGGGATGGGCCATACGCCTTGTATTCCCGTTCCTCTGCGGATCGGCCATCGCATTTATCCTGAACGTGCCGATGCGTTTTATCGAGACAAGGCTCCCGGAGAAGAGTGTGAGAAAACACAGGAGAGTACTGAGCCTAACGCTTGCCCTGCTCTTTGTGGCGCTGATTCTGGGAATCGTATTTTTCCTGGTGGTGCCCCAGATTACGGAAACGCTCGTCAGCCTGAAGGATTTGATTCCGGAATTTTTCGGCAACATGCAGGCTCTGCTGGAAAAGAAATTCGGCGAATATCCCGATATAGTGGAGTATATCAATAACATTAATCTCCAGATAGACTGGAAAGACACATTTGAAAAAATAGCCGGTTTTGTCACGACGGGAGCCGGTACCGTTCTGTCTTCCACACTTACGGCGGCCGTATCCATCGCAAGCGGTATCGCCACATTCGGCATTGCCTTTATATTTGCCATCTACATCCTTCTCCAGAAGGAGAATCTGGCCAGACAGTTTAAAAAACTCTTTTACGCCTATTTTCCCGAGAAAGCGGTAAATGAGTTCATCCGTATCTGCCGGATGGCGGAACAGACCTTCTCAAAGTTCCTTGCCGGCCAGTGCACCGAAGCCGTGATTCTCGGAACCATGTTCTTTATCACGCTCAGTCTGTTCAGGCTGCCGTACGCCCTTTTGATCGGCGTGCTGATTGCCTTTACCGCGCTGATTCCAATCTTCGGGGCATTTATCGGATGCGCAATCGGCATCTTTCTGACACTGGTCGTAAATCCGGTGCAGGCCGTTTGGTTTACCATCATATTCTTTGTGCTCCAGCAGGTGGAAGGGAACCTCATTTATCCCCACGTGGTGGGAAATTCGGTCGGCCTCCCTTCAATCTGGGTGCTGGCGGCCGTATCCATCGGCGGAAGCATGATGGGCGTCGTAGGAATGCTGATTTTCATTCCTCTCTGCTCCGTTGTCTATGCCCTGGTGCGTGAGGATGTGAACAGGAGACTTAAAAGGAGATAGCGGCAGGAAAAAAGGGTACCTGTAGTCTCTATATAAGTAGCAGTATAAGTATTATGGGAAGCAGTACGAAAGCCGGACCTTACCAGTCCGGCTTTTAGATTGCCTGTAAATGGGCATGCCGATCACCCGGCGCAAAGCTTTTTTTAGAACCAGCGAATATGCAGATAAACTTAGAACAGGGATTTCCAGAACTTGCCAGAAGTTCAAAACTATTTTATAATAGGACACATACTAACGATAAGAGGGGAAGAAAACGGGCAGATGTTTAAAATGAAAAAGAATATGCCGTTTGCAGGCTCTGTTATTACGTTCATAACTGTATTAGCTGTATCTGTTCTATTTGTTTGTTCCCATGCAAAAGAAAAACGTAATATTGCGGTTGAAAAAGCACAATATCTCTCGGCGGTGAACGTCAGTGAACTGGAACGTTCCCTGTCTTCTTATATGCAGGTTACCGACACGCTGCGTATTCTGCTGGTGGACAGTAATGGGAAGATTAATGATTTTAACAAAGTGGCAAAGGAATTATATAACGGCGATAAAGCGTTTCGAAGCATCCAGCTGGCTCCGGGCGGAGACGTGAAATATGTTTATCCGCTGGAGGGAAACGAGGAGGCGTTCGGCGACTTATTTGAAGATCCGGACAGGAGGACCGAGGCGGAATATGCCAGGGATACCGGTGAGACGACTTTGGCCGGACCGTTTGAATTATACCAGTCGGGTCTCGGAATTGTAATCAGGCAGCCGATTTATCTGGAGCAGGACGGAGTGAAGGACTTCTGGGGATTTTCCATCGTTGTGTTAAATATACCGGAGATCTTTGATTCGGTTTCTTTGAATTCATTGGATCCGCTTGGATATGTCTATCAGCTTTGGAGAATCAATCCCGATACGAAAGAAAAACAGATTATAGCGGGCGCCCGGGATGGGGAACTCACCGATCCGGTCGAAACGAGTTTTGAAGTGCCGGGAAGCACCTGGACGCTCAGTCTCGCACGGAAGGGCGGATGGAACAGTTTTGATGAACTGATCTTCATTATTGCCGGAATGATATGTATCAGTTTTCTGTTTCCCACACTCTGCTATGCACTTTTAAAGAACTATGAACAGAGGATGGCAATGGTGGAGCTGTCGAACCGCGATTACCTGACCGAGCTTTACAACAGCAGAAAACTTTCGGATGTGCTGCAGGAACTTTATACGGATAAAAAACCGTTTTATCTTGTATATCTCGATGTGGATCGGTTTAAGGAAGTGAACGATACCTACGGCCATGCCGCCGGGGACAGTCTTTTAAGAACCATTGCGAAGCGGATTTCGGACTGCAAGAGCGAGAAGGATTATGCATTCCGTATCGGCGGTGATGAATTTGTCATGCTGATCCAGGGCAGCAGCATCGGGCAGACAATCGAAAAACTGAAAAATGCATTATCTGAGGAGGTGCTTTTTAACGGCGGAATACCGTATTTCCCGCAGCTCAGCATCGGATATGCCAATTATCCCGAGGATGCCTGTACAATGGAGGAGCTTATGAGTCTTGCGGACAACAGGATGTATCATATGAAATTCAGCCAGGAGGGCAGGACAGCCGGAGACTTAAAAAAGTATAATAAAAAAGCCGGACAATGAAGTCCGGCTTTTTTAATCAGAATTATTCGCCCTGATACATGAATTTGATGAGACGATCGATATCGTCCTTATCATAGGCAACCAGTTCCAGCTCTTTAATATATCCGTTTGAAAAGATAGTGGCCATGGAAAGGTACTGGGACAGTTTGGACTTTAAGTTGATGCGGTCGCCCTCCGGTGATACCAGCTCCACGGTTCCCTTGCACTGATCAATTACGGTAAAAAATTTTTCTACGTCTGAAATGTTCTGAATCTTCATGATAAACCCTCCTTTTGAATGAAGACGTTGAAAGGTCCGGAAAAACACCGAATCCGGGATTCTTTCGTCGTTTGAAATTGGGTTAATGTTTTAACAAGCATATTATAGCAAATATGCCTGCTTAAAACAAGGAGGATATTTCCCAAAATTTTACAGGAAAAAGAGAAGCCGTCTGTGAAAATAGCAGGCGGCTTCCCTAGTCCTTTTGTGAATTATATGTCAAAATCGACATGGAACGTGCCCGATTCTGCCGTGATATGAACATAGGAGAGATTGAAGTTATCATCCATCACATCAACTTTATACTCGAAAACGCTGCCGTCCTCCTTCTTTGACAGAAAGAGATAGGAACCGTTTTCCTTTTCTTCAATATCGTCACAGATTTCATTGTAAATGCCTTCCCCGTCCACCGGTCCGGCGTAGCCGGAAGCCTTAATTCTATCCTCTATTGCCCTGAAAAATTCTTCCATTGTAAACCTCCTGAATCAATATTATTTAAATTCGTATTTAAGAATACGAACTGCTTTTTATGATACCGATTCAAGTATACAGTGAAACGGGGCGGGATGCAAGTGGGTTTAGGTGAGATAGGAGAACGCCGCCGGGACGGAATGGCAAGAGGGGGAGATTGCCGTGGCCACCGCCCCGTCCGCCATCTTTCAGAGGCATCCCTGCGCCTCAATATAAATCCCGTTTGAATATCGGGCCCTTTTTGTGTATAATAGGAAAAGCTGAAAATACAGTACATCCCCGCAGTATGAGATGTTTGCGGGAGGTACCGGATGCCGCCGTTCACCGCAGGGTATTTTGACTGGGAACGGGCAGAGAAAAGAATGGTTCAGAGGAAAGGATGGGAAGAATGTCGTATTTTCCTTTGTTTTTTGATATGGAGGGCCGCAGGGTGCTGGTGACCGGTGCCGGTAAGGTGGCGGTGAGGCGCATCAGGGTTCTGCTGGAGGCCGGGGCGTCCGTGACAGTGGTTGCCGGGGAGCTTTCCGAAGAAGCGGAGGCGCTTATTACAATGTTTCACGGAGCGCATGACATTGCGCTCTATAAGATGGATTACAGAGAGTTCAGGAAATGCGGGATGCAGGGGCAGAAAGAGCCGGGACAGGATGACGGAGCCTATTTCCTTGTTCTGGCGGCCACGGGCGATGAGGAGGCGGACAGACTGGCGGCGGATGACGGCAGGAAAGCCGGAGCTTTTGTGAACGTGGCGGGAAAAAAAGAGGAGTCGGATTTCTATTTCCCGGGCATCGCAAAACAGGGAGACGTGGTGGCGGGCATTACTGCGGGAGGCAGGGATCACCGTCTGGCGAAATATATGACACAGGCCGTACAGGAGTGCCTGAAAGAAGAACTGACAGGGAGAGAGAATTGATGAAAAACAGGATAATCCGCATTGGCAGCAGGGAGAGTGTTCTGGCTGTGATCCAGTCGGAGCTGGTGATAAAAGAGATAAAAAGGGTCTGTCCGGATGTGGAGACGGAACTTGTGACAATGAAGACAACGGGAGATATGATCCTGGACCGTTCCCTGGAACAGATCGGAGGTAAAGGCCTGTTTGTAAAGGAACTGGACCGGGCGTTACTGGAGGGAAGGTGTGACCTGACGGTTCACAGCCTGAAGGATATGCCGATGGAGGTGCCGGAGGAGCTGCCAATCCTGGCCTACTCGGAGCGGGAGGATAAAAGAGATGTCCTGGTACTCCGGAAGGGACTTGAAGCGCTCCCGGCGGGCCCTGTGATTGGAACCTTCAGCAGAAGAAGGCGGATGCAGGCGGCGAAACTCTATCCCGATGCGGTATTTAAGGGGATCCGCGGAAACGTGGTTACCAGGCTCAGAAAGCTGGACGACGGGGAGTATGATGCCCTGATTCTGGCGGCGGCGGGGCTTCTGCGCATGGGATATGGGGAACGTATCAGCCGGTATTTTTCTGTGGATGAGATTCTGCCTTCGGCAGGTCAGGGAATTATGGCGGTCCAGGGCAGAAAAGACGATGAGAATGTTTCATTTACAGGGCGGGTGAATTCGTCAAAGTCACAGGCAATGGCCACGGCCGAGCGGGCTTTTGTAAGAATACTGGACGGCGGCTGCAGCTCCCCGTCTGCGGCCTGCGCCGATGTGAAGGATGGCAGGATTCTGCTCAAGGGCCTCTATTATGATGAAATAACGGACCGCTATATAACGGGAACCGCGGAAGACACTCTGGGAAAGGAAGAAGAACTGGGCGTGAAGCTGGCTCTGTCCCTCAAAAAAGCCTTTGCAGAGGGGAAAAATGAATAAGAAAGCCGTAAAATAAACCGGAAATTAAAAGAGGACAGGGACAAAGACCGAGATGAAAAATAGATTATATGACAATAAAGTATATCTGGTAGGAGCGGGACCTGGCGATGCCGGGCTTTTAACCGTGAGGGGCAGGGAACTCCTTATGGAGGCCGATACGGTCATCTATGACGCCCTTGCAGGAGACGGACTCCTGGGATGGATACCGGAAGAAGCGGAACAGATTTATGTGGGAAAGAGGAGCGGATGCCATTCCAGCACCCAGGAAGAAATTAATAAAATTCTGGTGGAGGAAGGGAAAAAGGGCCGTCTGGTAGTCCGCTTGAAGGGCGGTGATCCTTTTGTATTCGGCCGCGGCGGCGAGGAGGTTCAGGCGCTTCTTGATAATCATATTCCCTTTGAAGTGGTGCCTGGAATTACCTCCGCGGTGGCGGTACCCGCATACTGTGGTATTCCCGTAACACACAGGGGAAAGGCATCTTCTTTTCACGTCATTACGGGCCATTCCGAGGCGGGAAAGGAAGGTTCTATCGATTATGAGGCTCTTGTAAAAGCCGGAGGCACTCTGATTTTTCTGATGGGAGTGGGGGCGGCGGAAGAAATCTGCAGCGGACTGATCCGTGCCGGCCTATCGGAAGAAACACCTGCCGCCTTTCTCCAGGAAGGAACAACGGCAGGACAAAGAAAGGTGATTTCCACCGTTTCGGGACTGACGCAGGACGGCAGAACCGCCGGAATTAAACCGCCTGCCATCATGGTGATAGGAGAAGTCTGCTCCCTTGGCGGCACGTGTTCCTGGGCTGAAAACAGGGCTCTTGCGGGCAGGAAAATCCTCGTTACAAGGCCGGAGAGAAGGGCGTCCGGCATGACCGGAAGGCTGCGGGCCGCCGGAGCCGAGGTGGTGGAACTTCCGTCCGTAAAGACAGAGCTGCCGGAGGATTTAAGCGGAATTTACCGGGCGCTTGATGAGATTGACAAATACGGATGGCTTGTATTTACAAGTCCCAGCGGCGTAGAGCTGTTCTTTGAAGTGTTGGCGGGACGTAAGATGGATATCCGTTTCCTTGCCGGAATTAAAATCGCGGTGATCGGAAGGGCTACGGGAGCAATCTTAGAGGAACGCGGCCTGTATCCGGCTTATATGCCGGAGCGTTACTATGCAAAAGAGCTGGGAGAAGGGCTGGCGGCGAGGGCCGGAGGCGAACGCATCCTGATTCTGCGTGCCGAGCAGGGTTCCCCGGAGCTGATACGGCCGCTCGGGGAGGCCGGTATTTCCTATAACGACACCGTCCTATACAGAACCGTCATCCCGGAGGAAAATGCCCAGGCTAAAAGGGTCAGACAAAAACTCGCCGTCCATGACTTTGACTATGTTACTTTTACAAGCGGTTCCACCGTCCGGGGATTTATGGAGATTCTGAGGCCGGAAAAAGAATGGCTTTCGGGATTTAAGGCGGTATGCATCGGGGAAGAGACTAAGAAGGCGGCCGCCGCCTGCGGGATGAACTGCATCACGGCGGAAATACCGACGATGGACAGCATGACGGAACGCATGGAAGAAGACACCGGAAGATGCACCGGAAGAAGTTAATCTCTGCGCGGCATGTGCATCCTTGCGGAGCGTTTTTATTCATAGGACGTAATTTCCTATGAATTTAGACATTAAGAAAGAGTCTGCTAAGGCAGACTCTTTCTTATGTCGTCCAACAGCAGGGAAGATACGCGGAGACCGCCTCTGCCGGAGCCGATGGAGATGTCCGGTTTGTTGGAGCCGTGAAAATCCGAACCGCCGGTGGGAAGGAGGCCGTACCGGAGGCACATCTCTCTAAGATGCATGCTGTCGTTCTGGGTGTGTGAAGAATAATAGACTTCAATTCCCTTAAGGCCCATGTCCTTAAGCGCTTCAACCATCCCGGCGGTTTTGGCCCAGCCGAGTTTATACTGGACCGGATGGGCCAGTGCGGGAAAACCGCCGGCTTCAAGAATCAGTCTGACCGCGTCGGGCGGGGCGATGGTCTGTTTCTGGGGGCAGTATTTTTTGCCGTGTTCCAGATATCTGCGGAAGGCCTGCTCCATCGTGCTTACATAGCCGGCCTGCATAAGTGCGCGGGCAAAATGCGCCCTTGTTATGACTGCACCTTCATCTCCGCCGTTTAAATCCTCTTTCGTGATCAGGAAACCGTCTTCCCTGAATCTCGCAATCATTTCCTCGTTCCGTCTGTCCCTGTCCTTCCTGAGCTGCGTCAGGGCCGCGGAAAGGGAGGGGGAGCGGTGGTTGATGTAAAGTCCGAGAATATGGATTTCCTTTCCATTATAAATGCAGGACAGTTCCGTTCCGGGAACCACTTCCAGTGATGTGCCGCGGGCCGCGGAAAGCGCTTCATCGATGCCGTCCGCCGTATCATGATCCGTCAGGGCGTAAGCGTCCAGTCCCTGTTTCAGGGCAAGGCGCGTCACGTCTGCGGGGGACAGGGTACCGTCTGAGACGCTTGAGTGTACATGAAGATCAACAAATCCCATAAAATACCTCCTTTAGATGGTGAGAACCGCTTATCGGTATAACACCGTTTTGGTAAAACAGTACAGTTTCCGACACGAAAAGTCAAGAAATAAGTATTTATTTAACGGAAAAAGAAATTTAAGAAATAAGTTATTTTCTTTTCGAATATTTGTGCTATACTGTAGCATGAACGAAACAAGATTAGTATAGACAGGTGAAAGATTATGAGCGATTTTAACAACGGTTCTTCCAGAAGAAGGACATCCAATACGGGCTCTTCAAGGAGAGCGGGCACCGGCAGCACCGGCACCAGGAAGAATACACATACGGGCCCCAGAGTTTCCAATACATCGGCCGGACACAGTTCCATGAGCGGCCACAGCAATAACCATAACAATAACCATAACAGACGACGAAAGAAGAACGATTACGATATCACACAGATTCTGATGTATGTGATCGGGGCGCTTATCATAATACTGATCCTGGCGCTTGTGGCCAGGGGATGCCAGAAGGCGAAGACGACGGGAGAGACGGTGGAGTCATCCTCCGAGATTGAGTCGTCAAGCGGAGAAGAGAATCAGATTACGGTAGACGGAGTGGCAATCTCCGGAATGACCCAGGATGAAGCCAGGGATGCGATACTGAAGCAGTACAACTGGAGCATGAAAGTAAAGTACCAGGATAAAGAAGCTTCGGTCAGCAACATCCTGCTTGAGAAAGTGAATAACCTTTTAGAGGAAATCTATGCGGGGGACATGCAGACGGCCCATGCATATGAGATAGATGCGGAAAACCTGACGGAAGCGGCCAAGGCGGAAGCGGCCCTCATCGCCGGTAACTGGAACATGGTAGCCAAGAACGGCGGTATTTCAGGATACGATAAGGATTCCGGCAAGTTTACCTTCTCAGAAGGTACAAACGGCCTTGTCATCGACCAGGAGAAGCTGGCGGAGGACATGGTTGCGGCGGTTCAGAAGAAGGAATACAGCGCCGTGATCGAAGCCAGCGTTAAAGAGGTTTCTCCGGAACTCTCCGCAGCACAGCTTAAGGATAAATACAAGACGATTGCAACTTATACGACAAAGACGACATCCAACAGCAACCGTAACGAGAACATCCGTCTGGCCTGCAATGCCCTGAACGGCACGATTGTCAATCCGGGACAGGAATTCTCATTTAACGATACTACGGGCGCGCGTACGGAGGCCAAGGGCTATAAACCGGCCACCGCATACCTGAACGGAGAGATTGTACAGGAGCCGGGCGGCGGCGTATGCCAGGTATCCTCTACCTTATATAATGCAGTTATTTTCGCCGGACTGAAGAGCACGGAGCGCCATGCGCACAGCTACGAGCCGTCCTATGTAACACCGGGCGAGGACGCTGCTGTTAGCTTTGGGGGACCCGACTTCAAGTTTGTCAATAACTCCAATTATCCGGTTGCAATCAAGACAAGCTTTGCAAACCAGGAGCTGACTATTTCCATATACGGAGTCCAGATTGTCAAGGACGGACAGAAGATCCGCATGGCATCCGAGAAGAAGGGAACCATCGATCCTCCGGCGCCGACCTATGAGGAAGATCAGACGCTTCAGCTGACGGAAGAGAAACTGGTGAAAGAGGCAGTGCCGGGCAGCAGCTGGTCCACCTATCTGGTGACCTACGAGAACGGCAATGAGATCAACCGTGAGTTCTTCCACAACAGCAGTTACAGAGGAAAAGCAGCCATCATCAAGAGAAATACATCGGGCGTTGTCATTACTACGGAAGCGCCGACCTTACCGACGGAGGAGATGCCGTCAGCAAGTGTGGGTGAGAGCGTTCCGGATCAGGGCGGTGCACAGGGACCGGCAGGTCCTGGTTCCGAGACGACGGAAGCGCCGACAGCCGTATCTCCGGGAGGACAGACACCGGGAGACAACAGCGGCGTAACACCGGGACAGGATCCGGGAGCCAATCCTCCCGAACAGCCGACGAATCCGGTTGTGGATGTTCCGGCAGGCCCCGGAGGCAATTAATGCCTGAACAGCCTGAATGGCATTTACAGGAACGGAAACTTTCCGATTTGTCAGTTTCCTATAAAAAAGCAGATAAAAAAAGGGAAAATCTTCGTGATTCGAGGGTTTCCCTTTCTTTTTTTAGGCAGATTTGCCGAAATAGGGGATTTTTTGAAAGATGATGGAGTTTATTGTTTCGAAAATAATACGCAGGAACAATTTAAATTCGTTTGCATTTTAACAAAAAGTTGTTATAATGTTATCAAGTAAGTTTCCCAAATGGGGATTAAACTTATACATTCACTTATCACTTAAATTACAGGAGGAACATTCATTATGGCAAGAAAAATGAAAACTATGGATGGTAACCACGCAGCCGCACATGCTTCATATGCATATACAGATGTGGCAGCCATCTATCCTATCACCCCGTCCTCACCTATGGCAGAGGCTACAGACGAGTGGGCAACCGATGGAAGAACAAACATTTTCGGCCAGACAGTTCAGATTACAGAGATGCAGTCTGAGGCTGGTGCTGCCGGTGCTGTTCACGGTTCCCTTGCAGCCGGTGCTTTAACAACTACCTACACTGCATCCCAGGGTCTGTTACTGATGATCCCGAACCTTTACAAAATTGCAGGCGAGCAGCTGCCGGGCGTTTTCAACGTATCTGCACGTGCACTTGCAAGCCACGCATTATCTATCTTTGGCGACCATTCCGACGTTTACGCATGTCGTCAGACCGGTTGTGCCATGCTCTGCGAATCCAGCGTACAGGAAGTTATGGACTTAACACCGGTTGCACATCTTGCATCCATCAAGGGTAAAGTTCCATTTATTAACTTCTTCGACGGCTTCCGTACTTCCCACGAGATTCAGAAGGTTGAAACATGGGATTACGAGGATCTGAAAGAGATGGCTGATATGGATGCCATCGATGCATTCCGTAAGAATGCGCTTAACCCGAACCATCCATGCCAGAGAGGTTCCGCTCAGAACCCTGATATCTTCTTCCAGGTAAGAGAGGCATGCAATCCATATTACGATGCATTACCGGCTATCGTTCAGGATTATATGGACAAGGTTAATGCAAAGATCGGTACCGATTACAAGCTGTTTAACTACTACGGCGCTCCAGACGCCGAGCATGTTATCATCGCTATGGGTTCCGTCAATGATACAATTGAAGAGACTATTGACTACCTGCTGGCACAGGGCAGAAAAGTTGGTGTTGTAAAAGTTCGTCTTTACAGACCATTCTGCGCAGACGCATTAGTTGATGCCATTCCGGATTCCGTAAAACAGATTTCCGTATTAGACAGAACAAAAGAGCCAGGTTCCTTAGGCGAGCCGTTATACCTTGATGTTGTTACAGCATTAAAGGGAACAAAATTTGACCAGACTCCAATCTTTACAGGACGTTACGGTTTAGGCTCCAAGGATACAACACCTGCACAGGTCGTTGCCGTATTCGACAACACAGTTAAGAAACAGTTCACCGTAGGTATCGTGGATGACGTTACAAACCTGTCCCTGGAACTGGGCGCTCCGCTTGTAACGACACCGGAAGGAACCGTTAACTGTAAGTTCTGGGGTCTGGGAGCCGACGGTACGGTTGGCGCCAACAAGAACTCCATCAAGATTATCGGTGACAATACGGACATGTATGCACAGGCATACTTTGACTATGACTCCAAGAAATCGGGCGGTGTTACCATGTCTCACCTCCGTTTCGGCCACAAACCGATTAAATCCACATATTTAATCCGCAAGGCCAACTTCGTTGCCTGCCATAACCCTGCTTATATCCGTAAGTACAATATGGTTCAGGAGTGCGTTGACGGCGGAACATTCCTGTTAAACTGCCCATGGGATATGGAAACTCTTGAGGAGCACTTACCGGGACAGGTTAAGAAGTTCATCGCAGATCACAATATCAAATTCTACACCATCGACGGTGTAAAACTCGGTATCGAGACCGGCATGGGCCCGACACGTATCAACACAATCCTTCAGTCCGCATTCTTTAAGCTGGCATCCATCATTCCGGAGGAGAGAGCCATCGAACTGATGAAGGCTGCTGCTCAGGCGACATACGGCCGTAAGGGTGAGGATGTTGTTAAGAAGAACTGGGCTGCTATCGATGCAGGCGCACAGAACGTTGTAGAGATTCAGGTTCCTGAGAGCTGGAAGAACGCAGCAGACGAAGGCCTTGAGATGACTCATGCAACACAGGGCAGAGAAGACGTAGTGAAGTTCGTTAACACAGTTCAGGCTGCTGTTAATGCTCAGGAAGGTAACAACCTGCCTGTATCCGCATTCGTAGACTACGTAGACGGTACAACGCCGTCCGGTTCCTCCGCATATGAGAAACGCGGTATCGCCGTCAATGTTCCTGTATGGAATCCTGACAACTGTATCCAGTGTAACTTCTGTTCCTATGTATGTCCGCACGCTGTAATCCGTCCTGTAGCTCTTACAGAGGAAGAGGCTTCCAAGGCACCGGAAGGAACAAAGACACTTGCTATGACAGGTATGCCACAGTACAAGTTTGCCATCACCGTATCCGCACTTGACTGTACAGGCTGCGGTTCCTGTGCAAACGTATGCCCGGGCAAGAAGGGTGAGAAGGCTCTCGTTATGAATAGTCTTGAGAAGAGCCTCGGAGAGCAGAAGATCTTTGATTACGGCCAGTCACTGGAAGTGAAACAGGATGTAATTGAGAAATTCAAAGAGACTACGGTTAAAGGAAGCCAGTTCAAACAGCCGTTACTTGAGTTCTCAGGCGCATGTGCAGGCTGTGGTGAGACACCATACGCTAAATTAATCACACAGTTATTCGGTGACAGAATGTATATCTCCAATGCGACGGGCTGTTCCTCCATTTGGGGTAACTCTTCACCTTCCACACCATATACGGTAAATAAAGAAGGCAAAGGACCGGCATGGGACAACTCCTTATTTGAGGATTGTGCCGAGTTTGGTTACGGTATGCTCTTAGCTCAGAACGCAATGCGTGACGGCTTAAAGAAGAAAGTAGAAGATATTTTTGCATCTGCAGAAGCTTCCGAAGAAGTTAAGGCAGCCTGCAAAGACTGGTTCGACACATTCGGTTCCGGAGCATTAAACGGTACTGCTACAGACAAGTTAGTTGCCGCATTAGACGGAATTGACTGCTCCGTATGCAAGGACATTGTAAAGAACAAAGACTTCCTCGCTAAGAAATCCCAGTGGGTATTCGGTGGTGACGGATGGGCTTACGATATCGGTTTCGGCGGCGTTGACCACATTCTTGCTTCCGGCAAGGACATCAACGTTATGGTATTCGATACGGAAGTTTACTCCAACACAGGCGGCCAGTCTTCCAAGGCTACACCAACAGGCGCTGTTGCACAGTTCGCAGCAGGCGGTAAGGATGTTAAGAAGAAAGACCTTGCTTCCATCGCTATGAGCTACGGTTATGTATACGTTGCACAGATTTCCATGGGCGCCGACTATGCACAGACTGTAAAGGCACTGGCAGAGGCAGAGGCATATCCGGGACCATCCCTGGTTATCGCTTACGCTCCATGTATCAACCATGGTATCAAGAAAGGTATGGACAAAGCCCAGACAGAGGAGAAGCTGGCTGTAGAGTGCGGTTACTGGCACAACTTCCGCTTCAATCCGGCTGCTGAGAAGAAGTTCAGCCTTGACAGCAAGGCTCCGTCAGGAGACTACCAGGCATTCTTAAACGGCGAGGTTCGTTACACATCCCTTGCACTTAAGAATCCGGAGAGAGCAAAAGAATTATTCGCTAAGAACGAGGAAGCAGCAAAAGAGAGATATCACTACCTCACAAAACTGGTTACTCTGTACGGAAACGACTAATTATTACAATAAAGGCGGACAGCATTTTGCTGTCCGTCTTTTTCAGATCATGGGAAAGCGCTCCTGTGATCTGAAAAGTCCACCGGACAGGATGCGCAATCGCGCGGGAGGAGGCGGAGAAATATGACGGGAACAGGATATGCGGTTAAAAAAATCATAGAGAAAACGGAAAAGAGCACGGTTGACTGGAAAAAAGGCGCCACAGGCAACCGTAGTTTTCCTCTCAAAGAATATAACGGAACCGATTATAAACAGATTTCCAGGAGCGATTTTGCCTCGGAGATACATTCCCTTGAACAAAGCGGACTTTTAAAATGTGACTGGTATCAACGTTACAGCGAGGTGAAGGCGGCCGTATACAGGCTGGATGATCTCCCGGAGTTTTACCGGCTGGCCGGCATCAGGGAGAAGTACAGGCGCCTGGATGCACTCATCGGGTATATTGAATACCAGGATGGACTGTTCCGGCAGGAATGGCTCAGGAAAGCGCTCGGCGATTTGAGGACAGGTCTTCGGGTGGGAAAGATTCCGCCGGAGCTTAAGGCTGCGGAAGAATATCTGAGGGATCGCAACAGTCCGGCAGACCAGTGGCCGCAGGAGGCGGAGCAGTGCGGGAAACTGGAATTGTTCTCCGTCCTCCGGGCGCTGGACCGCCTGGAGGAGCCGGTTTATAAGCGTATTTTCAGCAGCGGCTGCCTGAGGGATACGCTCATCGGCGGGAAGACAGTGAAAGCATCCAAGGTATTTGAAAAGAAATACCAGGACGCCGTCATCTCCTTAGCCGTAACCTATCACGGGAACGTGGACGACAGCATGGACGCCACGCAGATTCTGAGCCAGCTTAATATCGAAGAATACGCTCAGGAGCTGGCGGTAAAAGGGCCTTTAAGGATTGTGCTGGACGGACGGGAGATCGATCTGTCCTGTTTTACCTACGGCACCGTCTTAAACAGTCAGACGCTGAAGTACGGGCATCCGGCAACCCGTCAGCGCATCAGGCGGATTGTGACCGTGGAAAATAAGGCCAATTACGAGCGCATGGCTTATCGGGAGGATACGCTGATTATCTTCTGCCATGGCTATTTCACTCCGCGCGAGCGTGAGTTTCTGATTCGGCTTCGCGAGACGCTTCAGGGAGATGAGGCGGCATATTACCACACCGGAGATCTGGATTACGGCGGCATCTGTATTTTCAGGTATAACAGGGAACGCATATTTCCGGAGCTGCAGCCGCTGTTTATGGACGAGGAGCAGTACAGGCGCAGCTTTGACAGGGCGGAACCGCTTGAAAAGGAGAGCCTCGAAAAGTTGAAAAAAATCAGGGAACCGCTGCTGCAGCCCCTGATTGACTGCATTTTGGAGACGGGAATGGGCATTGAGCAGGAAAATTTTCAGGACAACCTTCCCAATCTTTGATATAATAGAGAAAATGAACCGGAGGAACTTAAATGAACCGTTTATTTTCTGATAAAGAACTGAAGCTGCTGATCGTGCCCCTGCTGATCGAGCAGGTTCTGGCCATTACGGTGGGAATGGCCGATACAATGATGATATCCTACGCAGGGGAGGCCGCCATATCGGGAGTCGCTCTGGTGGATCTGATCAATCTCCTTCTAATCAACGTATTCGCAGCCCTGGCGACGGGTGGGGCCGTTGTATCTTCCCAATATCTGGGGAAGGGCAGTAAGGAGATGTGCAGGGAATCGGCCGGTCAGTTACTCATTGTGACCACCTTCATCTCCCTCGCCATTATGGTAATTGTGCTGGCGGCGAAACGCCACTTTCTGGGACTTCTGTATCCGACGGTAACGGAAGATGTTATGGTCAATGCGGTCACCTACCTGCAGATATCGGCCTATTCTTACCCTTTCCTGGCAGTGTTTAACTCCTGTGCCGCGCTGTTCCGTTCCATGGGTAATTCCAAGGTTTCGATGAAGGTCTCGGTACTCATGAACTTGATTAACGTGGTGGGCAACGCAATCCTTATTTTCGGCTTTTCCATGGGAGTGGCGGGCGCCGCATGGGCAACCGCATTCGCAAGGGGAGTGGCTGCCGTTATTATGGTCCTGCTCCTTCGGAACAGGGAGAATATCATTTATCTGGAAGCAAAATCCCTCTGCCGCCTGAACGGTTCCATGATCCGAAGGATCCTGTACATAGGCATCCCG
Organism: uncultured Clostridium sp.; assembly: GCF_900547735.1. Classification (GTDB taxonomy): domain Bacteria; phylum Bacillota; class Clostridia; order Lachnospirales; family Lachnospiraceae; genus Otoolea. Next base: position 25,893 of record NZ_URHZ01000020.1, read on the forward strand.
AACGGGATAGAGAACGGATTGTTCCAGTTCGGCCGCGTGCTGATTGTCAGCATTATCGCCGGATTTGGAACCGTCCAGATTGCGGCCAATGCGGTTGCCAATAACCTGGATAACATGGGGCTGATCTCGGGCATGGCGCTGAACCTGGCGATGGTGACCGTGGTAGGGCGCTGTGTCGGGGCAAAGGATTATGAACAGGCCGAGTATTATGTGAAAAAACTGATGAAAATTGCGTATATTGCAGGTCTGGTCACAAACGGCCTGGTGGTGCTCGTGATGCCGCTTGCCCTGAAGGTCTATTCCCTGACGGCGGAGACGGCGGAACTGACGCGCGTTCTGGTGTGGATCCACTGCATCGGTGCAATCATTATGTGGCCGGTTGCATTCACCCTTCCAAACGCCCTGAGAGCGGCCAACGATGTGAAAATGCCGATGGTTACCTCGGTCTTTTCCATGATCATGTTCCGGATTCTGTTCAGTGTCATTCTGGGAATCCATTTTAAGATGGGCGTGATCGGAGTCTGGATTGCAATGCTGATGGACTGGATCTTCCGGCTTACCCTGTTTATCCTGCGTTACCGGAAGGGAAAGTGGAAGAAGATGAGCCTGATTTAAGGGCGGCGACGGGGGACAGCGGCTGCCCGGAATGGTTATGTGAACAGAGAAAGAATATTACAAACGAAGAGGTGGAGAGATGAACAGCCGGTTTGACTTTTATATTCCATCCAGCGATGGGGTGTCGAGAATTCACGGCGTCCACTGGGTACCGTGCGGGGAGGCGAAAGCGTCGCTCCAGGTTAACCATGGGATGCTGGAGCATATCGGACGGTATGCCGGATTTGCCGGGGCTATGAATGAAAAAGGAATTGCCGTGATTGGCCACGATCATCTGGGCCATGGAAAGACGGCGCGTCCCGGCATGCTGGGAACATTTGCCGATGAAAACGGAGCCGGTTTTGTACTGGAGGATATCAAGCGGGTTTCGGATTATGTGGGGCGCCAATACCCGGCTCTACCCCATTTTATCCATGGACACAGTATGGGCTCTTTTTTTGTCAGGCGGTATCTGACACAGTACGGCGGCGATGTGGCCGGGGCCGTTATCATGGGCACGGGAAGCAAGCCCGGGCCTGTCCTAAAAATCGGCATGGAGGCGGTACGGCATGCCATAAGGAGAGAGGGGCGTGATTACCACAATGAGACGCTCCACAGTCTTGTGCTGGGCAGTTACAACCGGCCGTTTGAGCCGGGAGAGACAAAGCACGACTGGCTTTCCAGAGATATCGGCGAAGACCGGAAGTTCGAGGACGACCCGGACTGCCGGTTTATCTTCTCAAACGGAGCCTATGAAGACTTTTTCCACATAATGGAGGACTTGAACCGGAAAAAGCAGTTTGAACAGATCCCGAAAACACTTTCCATCCTGCTTCTGTCGGGAGAACTCGACCCCGTGGGTGACCGGGGGAAGGGCGTAAGAAAGGTTTACAGGGAATTCTGCGGCCTGGGACTGGAGGACGTCACAATGAAACTGTACCCGCAGGCCCGCCATGAGCTGATCAATGAGTTAAACCGGGACGAGGTATATGAAGATATTGCGGCCTGGATTTTGAAAAGAAGCTGAGAAACCGGCCCGCAGAGGGATTTTTCAGGGAGCGGGCCGGGCCGCTATCTTACAGAGGCCTCATTGCGTTTCAACTAAATTTTAATCTTTTTCCCTTCATAACCTTGAACCCGTAAGAGAGATATGATAAAATACGGCATACAAAGTTTTATTTCAATTCACTGGAACCGTATCAAGGTTCCCCTATTCTATGATTCAAACTATCAGAAGTTCAAATTATCTCAAATGTTTCCAATATAAATTCCAACAGAGTATTCCTAATCCTTTCTATATTTCTATCGATTTCACTATTTTTATTATTTCATTATTTCCATTATTTCTATTATTTCATTTAAGGAGGTCTTTTCGTGTTCAGTAAAATTAACAGTCTGGGAATTCACGGCGTGGAGGGGTTCCCCGTCACGGTGGAGGCTGATGTCAGCGACGGCCTTCCGGGATTTATTATGGTAGGCTATCTCTCGGAGGCCGTCAAGGAAGCGCAGGACCGGGTGAGGATGGCGCTTAAAAACTCCGGATTTTATCTGCCGCCGAAAAAGGTGATGGTCAATCTGTCGCCCGGTGATATCAGGAAAGAGGGGACGGCCTATGACTTGGCGATTGCGGCAGCGGTGCTCTGCAGTCTCGGTGAAGTGCCGCAGGAAGGGTTTGAGCAGGCGGCTTTAATCGGTGAGCTGGGGCTGGACGGCAGTATTAAACCGGTGAGAGGCGTTCTTTCACGTGTGTTCGCCGCCTCCAAGCTGGGAATCCGCCGCTTTTTTGTTCCGGAGGAGAATGTATCGGAGGGGACGGCCGTAAAGGGGATGGAGATTGTGGGGGTTGGAAATTTAAGGAAACTTGCCGGAATTCTGAGCGGTACGGAGCCGTCCTGCGGTCGCTTTTTCGATGAATCCCTGTTTCAGGAGTCAAACAGCATATCGTATCCGGTGGATTACGAGGAACTGACCGGCCTTACCACGGTCAGGCGGGCGTGTCAGGCTGCAGCCGCAGGCAGGCATAATATTCTGCTGATCGGGCCTGCAGGTACGGGAAAGACGATGGCGGCACGGAGACTTCCTACCATTATGCCTCCCATTTCAATGGAAGAGAGCATAGAGGTTTCTAAAATATACAGTATCTGCGGAATGCTGAAAAAGGAGCAGCCACTTATCAGGACAAGGCCTTTTAGAAGCCCGCACCACAGCATTACGGCCCAGGCGCTGGCCGGGGGAGGGAGGAATCCGCGGCCGGGGGAGGTTTCCCTGGCCACCCATGGAATCCTGTTTCTCGATGAACTGCCGGAGTTTACGCCTGCACTGTTGGATTTGCTCCGCCAGCCGATGGAGGAACGGAAAATCACCGTATCGAGGATGAACGGCTCGGTGGAATTCCCGGCGGATACAATGATAGCCGCTGCAATGAATCCCTGTAAATGCGGATTTTACCCCGATGTCGGCCGCTGCACCTGCACGGAACCGCAGATAAGACGTTACTTAAGCCGGATATCGGGTCCGTTTCTGGATCGGATTGACATTGGCGTGGAGGTGCCGAGGCAGCCGCAGGAATTTCCCGGCTCCAGGAAGAAGGGGGAGAGCTCTGCCGTTATGAGGGAACGGGTCATGGCGGCCAGAATGATACAGGAGGAACGTTTTAAAGGGGAGAACTGCCGCTTCAACAGTCAGATGGAAAGGCGCCAGACCGAACGGTACTGCGGTCTTAAGAAAGCGGACGAGCGTTTCCTGGGGGAGATATACAGGACATACGGCCTGAGTGCGAGAGCTTACGAAAAAATTCTTAAGACGGCCAGAACACTGGCGGATTTGGATGAGAAGAAACAGATTACCAGGGAGCATCTCAGCGAGGCGGTTTCCTTCAGGAGCTTTGAGAAAAAATACTGGGGATTTAAATTTTAGGCCAGGGTATGAAAACCGGACGACTTCGGGAAGGCAGGGATATGGACGACCGGCAGTGGAATGAATGAAGAGAGGATAAAAGAGAAGAATATGGAGAAGGAAAAGCTTTATCTCTATTGGCTCAGCCGGATAGACGGCATCGGCGCGGTCAAGACAAAAAAACTTTTGGAATATACCGGGAGTTTTGAAGCAATATATAATATGAAGAAACAGGATCTGGAACGGCTTCCGTTTTTGAGGGGAGACGATGCGAAACGGATAGAAAATGCGAAGCCGTGTCTGGCTCAGCGGCAAACTGAATATGGAGAGCTTGCCGGAAAAGAGATCCGTTTTATTATGGCCGGAGAACCGGAATATCCGCACCGTCTTGAGAGCATCTATGACAAGCCGATGTGGCTCTTTGTAAAAGGCAGGTTACCGGATGACCGTCAGCCCTCCGTGGCCGTCGTGGGAGCCAGAAGCTGTACTTCTTACGGACGCCAGGTGGCGGAATATCTGTGCAGGGTGCTGGCTGAAAACGGGATACAGACCGTCAGCGGCCTGGCGCGGGGGATCGACGGAGCGGCTCACAGAGGCACTGTAAATGTGCAGGGGGCCTCGTACGCTATTCTGGGAAGCGGAGTTGATCATTGTTACCCCAGAGAGAATCTGAGCCTTTATCATGTCATTTTGGAAACGGGAGGGGTGATTTCCGAATACGGTCCGGGAGAGAAACCGGCAGCCGGTCATTTCCCTGCGCGGAACAGGATCATAAGCGGCCTGGCGGATGCTGTGATTGTCGTGGAGGCCAGAAAAAAGAGCGGTTCCCTGATCACGGCGGATCAGGCCCTGGAACAGGGAAAGGAAGTATTTGCCGTCCCCGGGCGGGTGAACGACCTTCTGAGCGAGGGCTGCAACAGCCTTATAAAACAGGGAGCGGCGCTCTTACAATCTCCGGAAGATATCCTTGATTTTTTCAGAATAGAATGTAAAAAATCCCTAAAACTCGTGAAAAGATCAATAAAGACGCTTGCCAAGACGGAAAAAATGGTGTATAGTTGCTTAGATTCACAACCAAAACATGTAGAAGAACTGATTAGAATGAGTAAACTGCCGACAGGGGAATGCATGGCAGCGCTCTTAAAACTAGAACTGGACGGATTTATTTTGCAGCCTGTCAATCAATACTATGTAAGAAAATTGGAGTAGGAGTTTTGTTATGTCAAAGAGTCTGGTAATTGTGGAGTCACCGGCAAAGGTGAAAACAATTAAGAAGTTCCTGGGAACAAATTATGAAGTGGACGCATCGGGAGGACATGTAAGAGATCTTCCAAAGAGCACACTGGGAATAGATGTGGAGAATGATTATGAACCGAAGTATATTACCATCAGAGGTAAGGGCGATATACTGGCAAAGCTCCGCAAAGAAGTGAAAAAAGCCGATAAAATTTATCTGGCGACTGACCCTGACCGCGAGGGGGAAGCGATTTCCTGGCATCTGGTAAAGGCGCTGAAGTTAGATGAGCTGAAGGACAAGAAAGTGTACCGTATCAGCTTCAACGAGATTACAAAGAACGCGGTAAAGGCATCCCTCAAGGAACCGCGTGAGATAGATATGAATCTGGTGGATGCACAGCAGACCAGACGAGTTCTGGACCGTATGGTGGGCTATATGATCAGCCCGATTCTCTGGGCAAAGGTCAAGAGGGGACTGAGCGCCGGACGTGTCCAGTCCGTGGCACTCAGGATGATATGCGACAGGGAGGATGAGATCAACTCATTTATTCCCGAGGAATACTGGAACCTGGAAGCCGAGTTAAAGGTTCCCGGCTCCAAGAAGAAACTGACGGCCAAGTATTACGGCAGCGGCAGCGGAAAGAAGACGATCGGCAACAAGGAAGAGCTGGATCAGATTCTGGCCGAACTGGAAGGCAAACCGTATGAAGTCAGTGAAGTAAAACTGGGAGAGCGCGTGAAGAAAGCGCCGATTCCATTTACCACCAGTACCCTGCAGCAGGAGGCGTCAAAGGCGCTCAACTTTTCCACGCAGAAGACCATGCGTCTGGCACAGCAGCTCTATGAGGGCGTTGACGTCAAGGGCCACGGCACGGTAGGTCTCATCACTTACCTGCGTACCGATTCCACGCGTATTGCGGCGGAGGCGGATACGGCTGCAAGAGAATATATCAAAGCCCAGTACGGCGGCCAGTATGTGGCAGAGGAGATGACGGCGAAGAAGACGGACGTCAAGATTCAGGATGCGCACGAGGCAATCAGGCCGACCGATATTGCGATGACGCCTGTTCTTGTCAAGGAATCCCTTTCCAGGGATTTATTCCGCCTGTATCAGCTCATCTGGAAACGTTTTACCGCGAGCCGTATGAAACCGGCCGTATATGAGACGACATCGGTCAGGGTTGCGGCGGGAGATCACATCTTTACGCTGGCAGCGTCCAAAGTGAAGTTCGACGGATTCATGTCCGTTTATATACAGGAAGAGGATAAGGAAGAGAGCAACGCCCTGACGGAGAAGCTTGAGAAGGGAATGAAACTGGAACTTCTGGAACTTGACAGCAGCCAGCATTTCACCCAGCCGCCCGCGCACTATACGGAGGCATCCCTTGTCAAAGCGCTGGAAGAGCAGGGAATTGGACGTCCCAGTACCTACGCTCCGACGATTACGACAATTATTGCAAGACGCTATGTGGCAAAGGAGAACAAAAACCTGTATGTCACGGAGCTTGGCGAGGTTGTAAACGGAATGATGAAAAAGGCGTTCCCAACCATCGTGGATACCGCCTTTACGGCGAACATGGAATACCTGCTCGACAGCATCGGAGACGGAAATATGCCGTGGAAGACGGTTGTAGAGAATTTTTATCCGGATTTGGCCGAAGCTGTGAAAGAAGCGGACGTTAAACTCGATACTGTCAAAATTGCCGATGAAGTAACGGAAGAAATCTGTGAACTCTGTGGCAGGAACCTTGTTATCAAATACGGCCCTCACGGCAAATTCCTGGCCTGTCCGGGATTCCCGGACTGCAAGAACACGAAACCGTATCTTGAAAAAATCGGTGTGAAGTGTCCGAAATGCGGCAAGGAAGTTGTGATCCGAAAGACCAAGAAAGGCCGTAAATACTACGGATGTGAGGATAATCCAGACTGTGATTTCATGTCCTGGCAGAAACCGTCCATGGAAAAATGTCCGGAGTGCGGCGGCATGATGGTGGAGAAAGGAAGCAAGCTTCTCTGCACAAATGAGGCCTGTGGATTTGTCAAAACGCTTAATGAGCGTCCCTAATTATTAAAAAAATTTAAAAAACCAGAAAAACTCTTGTTATTAATCTGAAATCGTGTTAAAATTTGTACATGATAGCAATAATTTCTAACGATACAAAGATTAAGCAAAGGAGGTAACTGGTAATGAGTGTTCAGTTGTTGGACAAAACAAGAAAAATCAACAAATTATTGCATAACAATCATTCTCACAAAGTTGTCTTTAATGACATCTGTGAAGTGCTCGGCGAGATTCTGCAGTCAAACATTCTTGTAATAAGCAAGAAGGGAAAAGTGCTGGGGGTTGCGATTTGTCCCGGAATTGATGAGATAGAGGAACTGATCGAAGACCAGGTAGGCGGTTACATTGACCGCATGCTGAATGAACGTCTTCTGAGCGTTTTATCTACCAAAGAAAATGTCAATCTTGCGACGCTGGGCTTTGCAGAGGAAAATGTCAAGAAGTATCAGGCTATCATTACACCAATCGACATTTCCGGCGAGCGTCTGGGGACGCTGTTTATCTACAAAGCAGATGCAAATTATGATATTGACGACATTATTCTGAGCGAATACGGCACCGCGGTAGTAGGACTTGAGATGATGCGCTCCGTGAATGAGGAGAATGCAGAAGAGACCAGAAAGATTCAGATTGTAAAGTCTGCTATCAGCACATTATCATTTTCAGAACTGGAAGCAATCACACACATTTTCGACGAACTGGAAGGCAATGAGGGTATCCTGGTTGCCAGCAAGATTGCAGACAGAGTTGGTATCACCCGTTCTGTCATTGTCAATGCACTGCGCAAATTCGAGAGCGCCGGTGTTATTGAATCACGTTCTTCCGGCATGAAAGGCACTTACATCAAAGTATTGAATGATGTCGTATTTGATGAACTTAAGACTTTGAAAACAGAGACAAAATAATATTGACTTGAAAATTCATTTTACATGAATTGTTTATGCAAAAAAGGAACCGGCATGGGTGAGGGTGTAGCCGATTCCTTTTTTGGTGCCCTGAATTTGCAGATACAGGAATTCAAGGCATCTTTTTTCTTGTTTATTTCGGCTGTTTCTTATTCCGTAAAGTCCTTTTTGAGTATCCGTGTTCAGACTATTAAAATTATTCCAGTGCATTTTTAATATCCGTGCCCGGGACTTCCATCGGATAATGCCCCGTAAAGCAGGCCGTGCAGAGCGGAAGGCCGCCGACCATCTCCGGAAGCTGTTCTGCGGGCATGTAAGCCAGGGAGTCTGCGCCTATGGACCGTCGGATTTCCTCCGTGGAATGGCTGCTGGCAATCAACTGCCTGTTGGAGGGAACGTCGGTTCCAAAGTAGCAGGGATACAGAAACGGCGGAGAGGAGATTCTCACGTGAACCTCCAGAGCTCCTGCCTCCTTGAGCATGTGAATCAGATTTTTAATTGTGGTGCCGCGCACGATGGAATCATCCACCAGCACAATGCGTTTCCCTTTCACGGCGGGAGCCAGCACGCTGAGCTTGATCTTCACGCTGTTTTCACGTTCCTTCTGGCTGGATTTGATAAAAGTTCTTCCAACATAACTGTTTTTGTGGAAGATGAGCTCAAAAGGGATGCCTGACGCTCTGGAATACCCCATAGCCGCCGTCAGGCCGGAGTCGGGGACACCGGCTGCAAGATCGGCAGAAACAGGGCAGGAACGGGCCAGAATGGCTCCGCCCCGCAGCCGGGCTTCATATACGCTTACATGGTCCAGCCGGCTGTCCAGTCTGGCGAAGTAAATATATTCAAAGATGCAGTGGGCGTTTTCAGCCTGCCGCAGTTCCGTATCGGAGTGAAGGCCGTCCTTTGTAATGGTGACAATCTCCCCCGGTGCAATGTCGCGGATAAATTCACCTCCGGCAGCTTCTATGGCGCAGCTTTCCGAAGCAATGAGCCACGCATGGTTCATCCTGCCGAGGCAGAGCGGTTTCAGACCGTAGGGATCGCGGACTCCAATCAGTTTTCTGGGGCTGGCAATTACAAGGCCGTAGGCACCCTTTATCTTTGCGGCCGCCCGCTTGATGGCATCTTCCACAGTAGATGTATTAAGGCGTTCCCTGGCAATGTGGAGCGCGATGGCCTCAGAGTCAATAGTCGTCTGAAAAACGGCTCCCGTTTTTTCAAGTTCCCGTTTCAGTTCGGCGGCGTTGACAAGATTGCCGTTGTGTGCCAGAGTGAGAGTTCCCTTAATGTAATTTAAAACGAGCGGCTGGGCATTTTCCAAAGTAGCGGCTCCGGTTGTAGCGTAACGGACGTGGCCGATGCCGATATTTCCGGTAAGACGGGCCAGTATATCAGGCGTAAATACCTCCTGCACAAGCCCCAGGCCTTTATGGCACAGAGCCGGAGCCATTGGCCCGTTGGTGTCGCCGACTGCAATTCCGCATGATTCCTGGCCCCGGTGCTGAAGTGCACAGAGACCATAAAAAATATCTGCTGAGACATCGGAACCGCCCGTATTAAAAATTCCAAAAACACCGCATTCTTCTCTTAGTCCCGTAGTTTGTTCAGATGGCTGCATAGCCGGTTTCCTCCTTAAAAATTCATTTCTTATATTGAAAAAAGCAGTTTTTCATAGGATGGATAGGCAAGAAACTCGTCGGGGATTATGGTCTCCGCCTCATCGACATAGGAACGGAGTTCATTCATCTTGGCAAGTACGGTGTAGCGGCAGTATTTTACCTTTTCCATGCTGTCTTCCGAGCCGTCCACACCGGAAATGGAAGCTTTTAACTCATCCGACTTTTCAGAAATGACGGTATAGAGAGCGGAAAGTCCGTCCAAACGTTTCTCCATTGCGGAGACGGAAACCGACGGCAGGGCCTTTTTCATTTTCACTTCGGTTTCGGCCAGTTCTTTTATGTAGGCGAGCAGGGAGGGGAGGAAGGTTTTGTTCATCATGGAGTGCATGGTTTTGGCTTCAATCATAATTGTCTTTATATAGTTCTCCTGCATAATTTCATAGCGGGAGAAGATTTCTTCCCGGGTGAAGACATGGTGCTTTGTGAAAAGTTCGATGTTCTTTTCCGCTATAAAGCAGGGAAAAGCTTCTGCACAGGTTGGAAGATGGAAGAGTCCTCTCTTTTCCGCCTCCTTCACCCAGGCCTCCGAGTAGCCGTTTCCATTGAAAACAATACGTTTATGTCTGCGGATCACCTCTTTCAACAGAGTGTGGATTTCATCGGGCAGCTTTTCCGCGGGTACCTTCTCCAGGTGATCCGCAAATTCTCCAAGAACCTCGGCGACGGCAGTATTGAGAACCACATTTGGGCCTGATACCGGGAGAGAGGAGCCGGGCATACGGAATTCGAATTTGTTGCCGGTAAAGGCAAAGGGTGAAGTCCTGTTGCGGTCCGTCGTGTCTTTGACGAAATGAGGAAGGACTCCCGCACCCGCATTCATTGAAATCTCTTCCCGCGCCTCGGGTTCTGCGTCATTCTCAACGATGTCGAGAACGGCGGCAAGGTCGTCGCCAATAAACATGGAGACAATGGCGGGCGGCGCCTCATTGCCTCCCAGACGGTGATCATTGCCCGCCGTTGCGACCGAGACGCGAAGCAGATCGCCGTATACGTCCACCGCCTTCACGGTGGCGGCCAGAAAGAGCATGAAACGGAGATTTTTGGCAGGATCTTTATCGGGATCCAGAAGATTGAGCCCTGTGTTGGTGGAGAGTGACCAGTTGTTATGTTTTCCGCTTCCATTGATGCCTTCAAACGGTTTTTCATGGAGAAGGCAGACAAGGCCGTGCTTTTCAGCCGTGCGCTTCATCACTTCCATGGTAAGCTGGTTATTGTCCGCAGCCAGATTGTTGGTCGTGTACACAACAGCCAGTTCGTGCTGTGACGGAGCCACCTCATTATGTCTTGTCTTGGACGGAATTCCGAATTTCCAGAGTTCTTCATCCAGCTCCTTCATAAAGGCGAGAACGCGGGGGCGAAGTGCGCCGAAATAGTGATCATCCATTTCCTGACCCTTTGGCGCGGGTGCGCCAAACAGGGTTCTGCCGCAGAACTTCAGGTCGCTGCGCTTATTATACAGTTCTTTATCTACGAGAAAATATTCCTGTTCAGGACCGACTGTGGAGTAGACACGGGTGACGTCCTCATCGCCGAAGAGCTTCAGCACGCGGAGCGCTTCTTTGTTGACGGCTTCCATGGAACGCAGCAGAGGTGTTTTTTTATCGAGAGCTTCTCCGCTGTATGAGCAGAACGCTGTGGGAATGCAGAGTGTCCCGTCTTTTATAAAGGCCGGAGAGGTGGGATCCCAGGCCGTATAACCCCGGGCCTCAAAAGTGGCGCGCAGGCCGCCGGAAGGAAAACTGGAGGCATCCGGTTCCCCCTTGATCAGTTCCCTGCCTGAAAAGTCCATAATCACATCGTCATTGCCGAGTGGGCTTATAAAGCTGTCGTGTTTTTCGGCGGTAATACCGGTCATCGGCTGGAACCAGTGGGTAAAGTGGGTGGCGCCGTTTTCCACGGCCCATTCCTTCATCGCTACGGCAACGGCATTGGCAACATCAAGCTCCAGATGACGGCCGGTTTCAATTGTGTTTCGAAGGGCCCTGTAAACATCTCTCGGCAGTTTGTTTTTCATAATTTTGTCGTTAAACACAAGGCTTCCATAGAGCTCGGGGATGTTCTTTTTCATAATCATGTCTCCTTTCAGATATTGCACAGCGCGCACCTTAAGCGCAGATTTTCAAAAAGAAAAAGGCACCTCGGTTGTACCGAAGCGCCTTTGCTTTTCTTTATTCTGTAGTATACACAAAAAAATGCGAATGTCAATATTTTCCTGAAATATTTTTTCGATTGTAAAAAAACGCGAACGCCGCCGGGACTGAAGACTCAACAAAATCCTTACTCCACCGTAACAGATTTAGCCAGATTCCTCGGCTTATCTACATCTAATCCCCTTCCCAGGGAAACATAGTATGCGAAGAGCTGAAGCGGAATAATAGCAAGGGAGCCGGAGAAAAAGCGGTTAATCTTCGGGATATAAACCGTAAAATCAGACACCTTTTCGATTTCTTTATTATCCTCGTTGGTCAGCGCCATCACAAAAGCGCCTCTGGTCTTGACCTCGACAACGTTGCTGATGGTCTTTGGATAGAGAGCTTCCTGGGTTGCGAGAGCTACGACGAGCGTGCCTTCCTCAATCAGTGAGATGGTTCCGTGCTTGAGCTCACCGGCTGCATAGGCCTCCGAGTGGATATAGGAAATCTCTTTCAGTTTCAGGGAACCCTCCATTGAGATGGCATAGTCCACACCGCGGCCGATGAAGAAAATGTGCTCTGCGGCCAGGTAGCGGTTGGCAAAACGCTGAATCTGCTGGCGGTCTTTTAAGATTTCATCCATCATCTCAGGAAGCTTCTGCAGATCCTCAATCATCCGGCTGTAGTCACTGTCCGCCAGCGTAGCGCGGACCTTGCCGAATTTCAGGGCAAGCAGGTAGAAGGAGACGAGCTGTGCGCTGTATGCCTTTGTCGTTGCCACGGAGATTTCCGGCCCGGCCCAGGTATACATGACATTGTCGGCCTCACGGGCAATGGAGCTGCCTACCACATTGACAATTCCCAGAACCCTCTGGCCGTTTGCCTTCGATTCCCTGAGGGCGGCGAGAGAGTCGGCCGTCTCACCGGACTGGCTCACAATAATGACAAGCGTGTTGCGGTCGAAAATCGGATCGCGGTAACGGTACTCAGATGCCAGATCCACCTCAACCGGCACCCTGGAAATTCCTTCGAATACGTATTTGGCCATGACGCCGGTATGGTAAGCGGAACCGCAGGCCACGATCATGATTTTATTAATGCTGCGGATATCTTCATCCGTCATTCCGAGTTCTTCGATCACCACTTCACCGTCCTGGATACGCGGACTGATGGTGTCGCGGACAGCTTTTGGCTGCTCATAGATTTCTTTCAGGAAGAAATGCTCATAACCGCCCTTTTCCGCAGCGTTTACATCCCAGTCAATGCGGGTGCATGTTTTCTGAAGCGGCTCCTCGTCCACGTTGTAAAATTTGATTCCCTCGCGGGAGAGAACGGCAATCTCCTCGTTCTCCATATAGAAAACTTCCCTTGTATACTGAAGAATAGCGGGTACGTCGGAGGCGATAAAATTACCGCTTTCGCTGTGTCCTACGATCAGAGGGCTGTCTTTTCTGGCGGAGAAAACCTGGCCCGGGAAATCCTTAAAGAGGATGCCGAGGGCATACGAACCTTCCACCTTCTGCATTACCTTTGTAAGCGCTTCCAGCGGGTTATGGTTGCGGTTGTAGTAGTAATCCAGCAGATGTGCCAGAACCTCGGTGTCCGTCTCGGAGATAAATTCATATCCCTTGCCGATGAGGCGCTGTTTTAATTTGCTGTAATTTTCAATAATACCGTTGTGTACGACAATGATCGAGCGATCTTTATTGAAGTGGGGATGGGCATTGGTATCGGAAGGACTTCCATGGGTAGCCCAGCGTGTATGTCCGATTCCGACTGTTCCGGAGAGGGTGCTTCCTTCTTTTGTCAGATCCTTAAGACGCTTAAGACGTCCCGTGACCTTTTCCATCTTGATATCTGTCCCGTCATAAACTGCAATTCCGGCCGAGTCATAACCCCGGTATTCCAGCTTGCTGAGTCCGCTCAACAGGATAGGAGCCGCCTGTTCGTCTCCGATGTAGCCAACAATTCCACACATATGTTTTCCTCCGTTTTTTGGTTTCTGTCTAATAATACAGTAGTCAGTCTAGTACAGAAAGTGCTTATTTATACAGGTAAATTATATTCATAGATGACAGGATGTCAACGCATTTAAAAAAAACTTAATAAAAAAAGACAGTGAAAATTCTGGAAATGCAGAGTCGCGTCCTCATTTTTCACCCTCAAATTGCCCCTCAATTTTGAAAATATCAAAAAGAATTTTCAAAAAACCCTTTACATTCCCGAAAAAATAGTTTATAGTGAGGACCATAAAAAAGGCAGTGAAGGAGACTCTGTTTTAAAGAATCCGACAGAAAGACGTGGTCACCGGCTGAGAGCCGCGTCAGGAGGGCATAAGACAATAGGGAACACTCCGGAGCCGGACGTACGAACGGTCAGTAGGACGTCACGTGAATGCGCGTTAAGCATACAAGAGAGTGAGAAGATGAGGCGCTGCTTTACTTTTCAAATGCGGGTGGTACCGCGGGAATATCCCGTCCCGGAATGTCGAAAGATGTTCCGGGATTTTTTTGATCCATGGGAAATTACAGGCGGAATTCTTAGTCTCCCCGGAACATCGGTGCACAAAAAAAGAAAGCGAGGGAAAAAGATGGATTTTTTAACAGGAATGAAAGAAAAAGACGTTCTGGAGCTTAAGAGTCTTTTAACTGATGGGAAGACGGGACAGGAGGTGAAAGTAAACGGCGCGGTTATGAATATCAGGAATATGGGAGACATTGCCTTTATCATACTGAGAAAACGGGACGGCGTTCTGCAGACGGTATTTGAGAAGGGAGTCACGGAGGCCGATTTTTCCCGGATAAGGGAAGAAACCTTTGTGGAAGTGACCGGGATTGTGAAAGCGGAGGAGAGGGCGCCCCACGGGATTGAGCTGCGGTTAAAGAGCGTGAAAATTCTCTCTAAACCGGCGGAACCGATGCCGATTGCGGTTTCCAAATGGAAGATGGGAGCTTCTCTGGAGGCAAGGCTGGATATGAGGCCTCTCACACTCCGGAATATCAGGGAACGGGCCAGGTTCAAGATAGAAGAGGGGATTGCCAGGGCGTTCAGGGAATTTCTAAAGGATCAGGGATTTACGGAAATACATTCCCCGAAGATTGGAGCCAGAGGAGCCGAGGGAGGAGCCAACGTCTTTAAACTTGACTACTTTCACCGTCCGGCCGTGCTGGCACAGAGCCCCCAGTTTTATAAACAGATGATGGTCGGTGTATTTGACCGCGTCATGGAAATAGGTCCCGTGTTCCGGGCGGAAAAACATAATACAAAACGCCATCTTAACGAATATACGGGACTCGATTTTGAAATGGGGTATATCGACGACGTTACGGACATCATGGCAATGGAGACAGGTTTTCTGCAGCATATGGTGGAATTATTAAGAGCGGAATACAGCCGGGAGCTGGAAATCCTGAGAGTCAAGCTGCCGAAGACGGACAAAATCCCGTGCGTAACGTTTACAGGGGCCAAGGAACTGGCGGCTGAAAAATATGGAGTGCAAATCAGGAACCCATATGATTTGGAACCGGAGGAGGAACACCTGATCGGCCGTTATTTTAAAGAAGAATACAATGCCGACTTTGTTTTTGTCACACAGTACCCCTCTAAAAAACGCCCGTTCTACGCGATGGATGATCCCGAAGATATAAGATTTACAAAGAGCTTCGATTTATTATTCCGGGGGCTGGAGGTGACGACGGGAGGCCAGCGTATCCACGACTACGAAGAACTGATGGCAAAAATAGAGAGGAGAGGCATGGATGTGGAAGGAATGGACGGTTATCTGGACACCTTCAAATACGGTATGCCTCCCCACGGCGGGCTCGGAATCGGCCTGGAACGGATGACGATGCAGCTTCTGGGTGAGGAAAATGTGAGGGAGGTCTCACTTTTCCCGAGAGATATGAGCCGTCTTGTCCCATAGATAAAAGCAGAATTATATTGCAGACAGAGAGAAAGAAGGGAAACCATGGCAGTAAAAATCGATGATGAAATGATAGAGTATGTAGGAATCCTGGCGCAGCTTGAACTCTCCGGCGAGGAGAAGAAAAAAGCCGGGGAAGACATGGGACGGATGCTTGAATATATTGATATGTTAAATGGGCTGGATACCTCTGATACGGTTCCGATGTCGCATCTGTTTGATATCCGGAATGTATTCCGGGAGGATGAGGTAACAAACACGGATATGTCGCAGGAGATGATCGCCAATGCGCCTTCACGGAAAGAAAAACAGTATAAGGTACCGAGAACAGTGGAATAGCGAAGCCGGGGAGACGCTGCTTCGGGCGCAGACCAGGAGGTAATGATGGAACTTATGAAATTGACGGCTCTTGAGCTGGGAAGAAAGATAAAAGAGAAAGAAATATCGGTGGAGGAGGCGGTTAGCGCTTCCTTTGCCAGGATTCATGAATGTGAGAATACGATTCACGCCTTTGTATCCCTGAATGAGGAGAAAGCAATTGAGGATGCAAAGGCCGCACAGTCCCGAATAGACAGCGGAGAACTCACGGGACCGCTGGCCGGCGTTCCCGTTGCGGTGAAAGACAATATCTGCACCGGGGGGATGAAAACCACCTGCGGTTCCAGGATGCTCTACAATTTTGTGCCCCCGTATTCGGCAGAAGCGGTCCGGAACCTGGAACGGGCCGGAGCCGTGATACTTGGAAAAACGAATATGGATGAATTCGCCATGGGAAGCACAACGGAGACTTCATGGTTCGGTCCGACGCTGAATCCGTGGAATGAAGACCTTGTGCCGGGCGGATCGTCAGGCGGTTCCTGTGCGGCGGTTGCCGCGGGCGAGACATTTTATGCGCTGGGTTCCGATACGGGCGGTTCCATCAGGCAGCCGAGTTCCTTCTGCGGAGTGACCGGAATGAAGCCGACCTACGGGACCGTTTCACGTTATGGCCTGATAGCCTACGGATCGTCCCTGGATCAGATAGGTCCGGTTGCGAAGGATACCGCCGACTGTGCGGCAATTCTGGAAGTTCTGGCCTCCCACGACACAAAGGACAGTACCTCCGTCCCGAGGAAAGACTGCAATTTCCTGCAGGCGCTGACCGGAGAAGTGAGGGGAATGAGGATAGGAATTCCTTCGGACTATCTGGGTGAGGGGCTGGATGAAAGCGTGAAGAAGGCGGTTCTCGCCGGTGCACAGGTGTTAAAAGCCCAGGGCGCCGAGGTGGAATTTTTCAGCCTCGGCATGGTGGAGTACGCCATACCGGCTTACTATGTCATTGCATCGGCCGAAGCCAGTTCCAATCTTTCCCGGTTTGACGGGGTAAAATACGGATACAGAACAAAGGAGTACGGAGATCTTCATGAAATGTATAAGAAGAGCCGTTCCGAGGGCTTTGGTCCCGAGGTGAAGCGCCGCATTATGCTCGGCTCTTTTGTCTTAAGTTCCGGTTACTATGATGCCTATTATCTGAAAGCGCTTCGGACAAAGGCGTTAATTAAACAGGCATTTGACAGGGCATTTGAAAAATATGACATCATACTCGGACCGGCAGCGCCCTCCACGGCGCCGGCCGTCGGGGAGAGTCTGAGCGATCCGCTGAAAATGTACCTGGGAGACATTTACACCGTTTCAGTCAATCTGGCCGGTCTTCCGGCTGTCAGCGTTCCCTGCGGGTTCGATGAAAAGGGCCTTCCCATAGGCCTTCAGATGATTGCCGGCTGCTTTGAGGAGAAAAAGCTCTTTCGTGCCTCGTACGCTTATGAGCAGGCAAGGGGCCGGTGGGAGCTTCCGTTTTATGGCAGAAAATCGGACAGGGGGGAAAATAGATGAAAAAACAGTATGAAACCGTCATTGGACTGGAAGTCCACGTAGAGCTTGCCACTAAGACGAAAATTTTCTGCGGCTGTTCCACCGCATTTGGCGCGGCGCCGGGTACCCATACCTGTCCGGTCTGCACCGGAATGCCGGGTTCCCTGCCGGTTCTAAATAAGAAGGTGGTGGAACTGGCATTGTCCGTGGGTCTTGCCGCAGACTGTGAAATTAACCGATTCTGTAAATTTGACCGGAAGAATTATTTTTATCCCGATAATCCGCAGAACTACCAGATTTCACAGCTCTATCTGCCAATCTGCCACGACGGCGGCCTCACGATCGAAACGCCTTCGGGAGAAAAGCGCATCAGGATACACGAAATTCACATGGAAGAGGATGCAGGAAAGCTGATTCATGACGAATGGGAGGACTGTTCGCTGGTGGATTATAACAGAAGCGGGGTACCGCTGATTGAGATTGTCTCCGAGCCGGATATGAGAAGCGCCGGGGAGGTTATTGCATACCTGGAGCGCCTGCGTCTTTTAATCCAGTATCTGGGCGCCTCCGACTGCAAGCTCCAGGAGGGGTCCATGAGAGCCGATGTCAATCTGTCGGTACGTGAAGCGGGAAGTGAGGCGTTCGGCACGAGAACGGAAATGAAGAACTTAAACTCCTTTAAAGCGATTGCCCGCGCCATCGAGGGAGAGAAAAACCGTCAGATTGAACTTCTGGAGGAGGGGAAGAGCATATCCCAGGAGACGCGGAGATGGGATGACAACAAGGAGTATTCCTATGCAATGCGTTCCAAGGAGGATGCAAAAGACTACCGGTATTTTCCGGATCCGGATCTGCCTCCCGTCATGATAAGCGAAGAATGGCTTGAGGAGATCAGAAACTCACTTCCGGAGGTGCAGCCTGAAAAGATGAAACGCTATCAGGAAGATTACGGTTTATCGGAATATGACAGCCGGATCATTACGGAATCCAGGAAGATGGCGGAAATATTCGAGAAGACGGCGTCACTCTGCGGCCTGCCGAAGAAAGCGGCCAACTGGCTAATCGGCGAAACCAGCCGCCTGATGAAGGAAAATGCAGTTGAGGCCGATAAGCTGTCCTTTTCTCCCGGGCATCTTTCAAAGCTCATTCAGTTAACGGAGGCGGGGAGCATTAACACCACAATCGCAAAAGAGGTTTTTGAGAAAATTTTTATGGAGGACATGGAACCTGAAGCGTATATAAAAGAGAATGGCCTTATGATGGTAAATGATGACGGAGCCCTGGAACGGACGGTGGAAGAAGTCCTTGCATCAAACCCTCAGACAGTGGAGGAGTACCGAAGCGGAAAAACCAAGGTGATCGGCTTCCTGGTAGGTCAGGTCATGAAACAGATGCATGGAAAAGCGAATCCCGGTAAGGTGAATGAAATTTTAGGCAAAAAATTAGAACGGTAAAAACAGCAGATCCGCCCGCTTTTCTACGGGGCATCCACCGTCAGTAAAAAGTCCCCTGACCCGGGAGTACGCCAGATTCTTACCACCCGGGCCGGGGGATTTCATGGCCGGCATTGTCCACCGGACAGAGTATACAGGCGGCCGCCGGACGCACACATGTTTCTACAGGATACCGCATAAAATTTTTTTCAGATGCTTGACAAAAGATGGAAAAAAGTGTAATATAAAAACAGGAATAATTCCTAGAATTATAAAAGAACGTAGGAGGAATAAAAGAATGGAATTAAAAGGAAGCAGAACAGAACAGAACCTGATGACAGCATTTGCAGGAGAATCACAGGCAAGAAATAAATACACATATTTCGCAAGCGCAGCGAAAAAAGAAGGTTTTGAGCAGATTGCAGCAATCTTTGAGAACACTGCAAACAATGAAAAAGAGCATGCAAAAATGTGGTTCAAAGAGTTAAAGGGAATCGGAACAACAGCAGAGAACCTGAAAGCCGCTGCCGAGGGTGAGAACTACGAGTGGACCGATATGTATGCAGAATTTGCAAAGGTAGCTGAGGAAGAGGGCTTTAAAGAGCTGGCAGCTAAATTTGCGGCAGTTGCAGCTATTGAGAAGACACATGAAGAGAGATACTTAAAGCTCTTAAATAACGTAGAGATGCAGGCTGTATTTGAGAAAACGGAAGAGACAATGTGGGAGTGCAGAAACTGCGGCCACCTTGTAATCGGAAAGAAAGCTCCGAGCGTATGTCCTGTATGTGCACATCCACAGAGCTACTTTGAAGTTAGAAAAGAAAACTACTAATTTATGGCCGGCCAAAGGGAGTAAAATCAGGGAGAGAGATTTGATACATAGTGCTGAAAAGCGGACCTTGAAGACCCTTTGACGGAGTGAATTTAAGAAACAGGACGGTTCCCGGTAAATGACGGAGCCGTCCTGTTTTTCTGTCAGGAACTGAGGGAAGCCAACTGCTAAAAATAAGCCAATTGCTAAAAACAAGCCAACTGCAAAAGCGTGCTAACCGCAAAAAGTATTACTGCTCCTGAGAAGCAGGATGCTCTCTGCGCCATTTTTTAATCACCTCCAGACGCTCACGGACGGGGGCCTCCGCACCGGCAGTTCCGGGCTGATAATAGACTCGTCCCTTAAGCGATTCGGGGAGGCAGTCCATAGCCGCAATTTTATCTTCCGTATCATGGGCATAGACATAGCCCTCCCCATAATGCAGCTCCGCCATCAGGCCGGTGGGAGCGTTCCTGATCTGCAGGGGGACCGGTTCCGCCATCATGTTCTGGGCGTCTTCCTTAGCCGTCTCATAAGCCCGGTAGATAGAATTCGATTTGGGAGCCATCGCCATGTAAACGACGGCCTGTGTCAAGTTCAACGTGCATTCCGGCATTCCGATAAAGTGGGATGCCTGATAGGCGGCAACCACGAGCGGCAGGGCATTTGGATCCGCAATTCCGATATCTTCACTGGCAAAACGGATCAGCCTTCTTGCCACATAGAGAGGATCCTCCCCCGCCTCCAGCATCCTGGCGAGCCAGTAGACGGCGGCGTCGGGATCGCTGTTGCGCATGGATTTATGCAGGGCGGAGATCAGGTTATAGTGTTCCTCACCCTTTTTATCATAGAGCAGGGATTTCTTATTCATGCACTGTTCCAGGGCCTGGCCGGAGACGGTAATGGTGCCGGAGCGGTCAAGCTCTCCGTTGAGGACGACCATTTCCAGGGTGTTCAGCGCGGTGCGCGCGTCCCCGTTGGCAAAATTGGCAATAAGGGACAACTGGTCCTCACTGATCACGACATGCTGGTTTCCAAATCCTTTGGGAGACTTCATCACATTTGTAAGCAGTTCCAGCAAATCTTCCGATGTCAGGGCCTTCAGTACAAATACTTTGCATCTGGAAAGAAGAGCGGAGTTGATCTCAAAGGAGGGATTTTCCGTCGTGGCGCCGATCAGGATGATACTTCCCTTTTCCACATAGGGGAGGAATGCATCCTGCTGAGCCTTATTAAAACGGTGGATCTCGTCCACAAAGAGAATTGTCCTGATTCCCATGATGCGGTTTTTCTCGGCCTGTTCCATCACGGTTTTAATCTCTTTAATGCCGCTTGTAACGGCGGAAAAATCAATAAAAGACGACTGGGTCTTCCCCGCTATAATCCGGGCCAGGGTAGTCTTGCCGACACCGGGAGGCCCCCAGAAGATCATGGAAGTAACCTGATCCTTCTCGATTAAATTGCGTAGTACTTTACCGCGGCCAATCAGATGTTTCTGCCCCACGAACCCTTCCAGCGTATCGGGACGGATGCGGCTGGCAAGAGGGGATGTGGTTTCGCGGTTGTCAAAGAGTGAAAGCTGTTCCAGCATGGGAGAACCTCCTTCTCAAAAAGAATGATAATAAGGTGTATTTTAAGTTTATGGATGCTCTTGTTTTACCTGAGTATCATCATACCACATATTTGAAAGAAAAGGAACATACATTCGATGAGAAGATGGCTGTTACTGTTACTGTTCACTCCGTGCCCAGTAACACGCTGCGCGATGCACAGAAACGGCAAAAAACGCCGTTTCGCGCCGCAACCCTCGGGTTTTCTGTGACTTTCGCTACGCTCCACTCACAAAAAACACCTCGCGGAATACTACCTGTGAACAGTAACCTGTTACTGTCCACCTCCAGTATAAGATATTTTGCTTTTTTTCACGGAATATGGTAATGTAGGATATACGGTAATTGTTTGGAATCTGCATTCTGAGAGGCGCATTTCATGAAGCGGCTGCTATGGAATCTCTGAACAGTCGAGTTATATGAAAAAGGAAAGGATGAAATGCATGGCGAAACAGGAATACGAAATCTATGCTGAAACTCCTGATAAAAAGAAAAAGAAAGAGTACTGGGAGACGGCAATTGGTTTGCAGCAGGTGGATGCACTTGAACCGTCCGAATATTTAATTGACCTGGCGCAGCAAAATATTGACGGAAAACTAACTTATCAACAGGTTGAAGAACTGCTGTATACACATTATGAGGATGAGAGCGGGGCGGAAAAAGAACAGCGGCTGAAAGAAGGGGATCTGGTTGCGAGCCGGATTACACAAATTCTGGACAGCCCCGGCTATCCGTTACAATTAGCTTCTCTTAAAGCAATCCATCGTTATCTATTTAAAGACCTGTATGAGCATGCAGGTGAATTCCGGAGATATAACATATATAAAAAAGAGCCGGTTTTAAATGGAGAAAGTGTCAAATATACGAATTACGGTGCTTTGGTGGACACATTAGAGTATGATATACGTCAGGAAAAAGAGACAACTTATGCCGGTTTGAAGCAGGAACAGATTGTCAACCGTATTGCACGGTTTACTTCTGCTCTATGGCAGGCACATCCGTTTATGGAAGGAAATACAAGGACAACGGCAGTATTTATGGAATGTTATCTGAACAGCATTGGTTTCCGGGTTGATAATACCCCGTTTAAAAGACATTCCCTGTATTTCAGGAATGCGTTGGTGCGCGCAAACTATGCTGATTACAGTAAAGGAATTATTGCAGACAGCCGTTATCTGGAGCTTTTTTTCTGTAATTTGCTGACGGATAAAAAAACACCGCTGCGAAACAGGGATTTACTTCTTATAGAATTATTTGAGGGAAAGGATACAGGCGCGGGCAGGGATAAGTGAATCCGGCGTCATGAAACTGCGAATCATAACATGAAAAACCAGTCTCATGGTCTTTTCGAAAAAAAGGGTTGACAAACCGGGAAAAATGCAATAATATAGTCGCAAGTTGATAAATTGATTACCAGCAAAGACGTAGAAGAGAAGAGTAGTAAGCGGATGCTTTTACAGAGAGTTCCCGGACGCTGAGAGGGAGCAGAGATAGGCTTATGAAGATGGTCTCAGAGTTGCCTGATCGAATATTTTAGATCATGACGGGATGCGCCCGTTACAGCGATAGAGTATAAGCCGGGACACAGGCCATGGAGATGATGGATGTGCGGCCGTACTTGAAAAGGTCTGTATGTGCGAGCATCAGACGAAGTTAGGTGGTACCACGAAGCTACAGCTTTCGTCCTAATACAGGGCGGGAGCTTTTTTTGTTGCATATGAAAGTTTTTTGAACTCGCTATGCGGCCGCGCTCGGCGCAGAAAGTGAAAGGAGCAGTCAGAATGATTAAGTTGGAACAGGTGAGCAAGACATTTGATACCATCCATGCTGTAAAAAACGTGAATCTGGAGATACAGGACGGTGAGATTTTTGGTATTATAGGTTTTTCGGGGGCAGGCAAGTCTACGTTAGTCAGATGTATTAATCTGCTGGAGCGGCCGACGACGGGGCGCGTGCTGATTGACGATGTGGACTTAATGAGCCTGGACGAGAAGAGACTGAGGGAAGTCAGGAAAAAGATCGGCATGATTTTCCAGCACTTTAACCTGATGCGTTCCAGGACGGTTTACCAGAATATCGAGTTTCCTCTTAAGAAAACGAAGATGACAAAGGCGGAGAGGGAAGAAAAGATAGCGTCTCTTCTGGAACTGGTGGGGCTGACCGATAAGAGGGATGCCTATCCGTCACAGCTCTCGGGCGGACAGAAACAGAGGGTTGCCATCGCAAGGTCCCTGGCCAACGACCCGAACGTGCTTCTCTGCGATGAGGCCACCAGCGCCCTGGATCCCCAGACGACACAGTCCATCCTTAAGCTTCTCAAAAAAGTAAATGAGGAGATGGGGATTACCATTGTCCTGATTACCCACGAGATGGCGGTTGTGAAGGATATCTGCGACAGGGTTGCCATTATGGAAGAAGGAGCCGTGGTTGAGTCGGGAAATACGGTGGATGTATTCTGCCATCCGCAGGTCAGAATCACCAGGGACTTTATCGACACGGCAAGTAATATCAGAAAAATCTACGATTTGATTGAAGACAAGAATGAACTGACGGAAATCGGCGCCGGGGACAGGATGCTTCTGTTCACCTACTCGGGCGCCAACGCAGGAGAACCGCTCATTTCCTATCTGGCAAAGGCCTTCGACATCAGGGCCAACATTATTTTCGGAAATATCGATTTCCTGAAGGGTAAACCCCTCGGCAAGCTGGTGGTAACACTGAGCGGGGAGCCGGATAAAATGGCGGCTGCAATGGAATACATAAACTCACTTGGAGTGGAAGTGGAGGTAATTAAAGAATGAGTATATTATACACTTTAGCGCCGAACCTGGAACGTCTGGGCGGAGAGCTTGTAAAATGTATCGGACAGACATTTAAGATGCTCCTGATTTCAGGCACCATCGCATTTTTCTTCGGACTGTTCTTCGGAGTCCTCCTGATTGTTACAAAGAGAGGCGGAATCCTGCAGAACGTGGTAATTTATAATTTTCTCGATAAAGCGGTTGATATTATCCGTTCGATTCCTTTCATTATACTTATGGTACTGCTGATTCCGGTCAGCCGGGCCATCGTCGGAACGGGTTCCGGCGTTACCGGTTCCTATGTGGCGTTGATTGCGGGTACGGTTCCCTTCTTTGCGAGACAGATTGAATCGGTTCTTGCGGACCTGGACGGCGGACTGATTGAAGCCAGCGAGGCGATGGGATTTTCACCGGTAGAGATTATCTTTGGCGTTTATTTAAAGGAGAGTATCCCCGGCATCACCCGCGTGACGATGATTACCTTTGTCAGCCTGATCGGCATTACGGCCATGGCCGGTGCGATCGGAGCCGGAGGACTGGGAGACTTCGCCATCCGTTACGGATATCAGATGGGCTACCGCGATATGATTTGGGCTACGGTAATTATTATCCTTTTAATTATCAGTGCGATTCAGTTTATCGGCAACGTGATTATCAGGAAAACGACGCATTAAGTAATAGCGAAAGCGGCTGTTCAGGGGACAGTACTGCGCGAAGCGGCACCTGGAAAAGAACTGGATAGTTACTATATAAATGTATTTAAAAGAGAAGAAAAAGGAGAGAAAAATTATGAAAAAGACATTCAAAACATCATGGAAAAAAGCAGCAGCAGTAACCCTGGCGGCCGTGACGGCGCTCACACTTTTCGGATGCGGATCGGGAAGCGGCAGTACACCGGCCACAACGGCAGCAGCCGGGGAGACGGCAGGCGAAGCGGCAAAGGAAACAGCAAAGGAAACGGCGGAAGTGACCACGGTAAAAGTCGGCGTAGTCGGCGAATACAATGCACAGTGGGATACAATCAACGAACTTCTGAAGGATGACGGCATTCAGGTAGAACTGATGAAGTTTACCGATTATGCAGCTCCAAACCGCGCATTAAATGACGGGGAGATCGATCTGAACGCATTCCAGCATAAGGCATTCCTTGCAAATGATGTGGCTCAGAAGGGATACGACATCGTAGATATCGGAGATACCATTATTGCTCCGCTTTCCATCTATAATAATAAGAAAAAAATCTCTTCCATCGATGAGATTAAAGACGGCGATGTGATTGCCATCCCAAGCGATCTGACAAACGGAGGCCGTGCCCTCAAACTGCTGGAAGAGGCAGGTTTCATCGTATGTGATCCGGAAAAAGGATTTGTACCGACAAAAGCCGATATTACAGAGTACAAGGTAAAGATCGATATCAAAGAGGCTGAGTCCGCAACCCTGGCAAACATCCTTCCTGACTGCGCTGCGGCTGTCATCAACGGCGGAAACGCATTTACGGCAGGCCTTAACCCGATCGAAGACACAATTTACACCGAGAATGTAGATAAGACAACCAACGAGGCGGTTCCCCAGTTAATCAACGTAATCGTTGCCCGTACCGCCGACAAGGACAATGAAGTTTACAAGAAAATTGTAGACGCTTACCATACGGCAGAAGTTAAGAAGACGATTGAAGATGCATACCAGGGCGCTTTCATCTGCGCATGGGATGATGCGGAATAAGTAATAAGGAAAAGGTGCGCCAAGCCGGCACGGATGGAGGGTAAAATGGCATTAAAACAGTATGTAACAGACGAAAAAGATTACCTTGTCAGCCTGAGAAGATATTTTCATGCTCACCCTGAAGTAAGTCTGAAGGAATATAATACATGCAGGAAAATAGAGGAGGAGCTGGATAAAATCGGCCTTCCCCACGAGAGAATCGGTGAAACGGGCGTTTATGCCTGGATCGACGGAGAAAAAGGCGAAGGGAAAACCATTGCTCTCCGGGCCGACATGGACGCACTGGCCATGGACGATTTAAAAACGGCAGAGTATCACTCACAGAATGAGGGATTCTGCCATGCCTGCGGCCACGACGGCCATACGGCCACACTTCTGACCGCGGCGAAGATTCTAAATGCCAAAAAGGGAGAGTTCGGCGGCCATATCCGTCTTTTCTTCCAGCAGGCGGAGGAGATTGGACAGGGAGCCAGACAGTTTGTCGGAGCCGGACTTCTTAACGGTGTGGACCGGGTGTTTGGAACGCATGTGACGAGCGCCCTGGAGACGGGAAAGATTTCACTGACAAAGGGACCGCAGAATGCGAGCTGCGATTACTTTAAAATTACCATAACCGGCAGAGGCGCCCATGTTTCGAAACCGCACCTAGGAATCGACGCCGCCTACATCGCATCCCAGATCGTTGTGGGACTTCAGAGCATCGTAGCCAGAAACACGGATCCGCTTGAAACCGTAGTAGTCGGCGTCGGCGTAATCCGGGCGGGAACCCAGTACAATATCGTGGCGGAGCATGCCGAGATAGAGGGAACCACCAGAAGCTTCAGCCCCGAAGTCAGGAAATTCACGAATGACAAGGTGGTGCAGATTGCCAGACAGACGGCAGAGCTGTATGGAGCGGAGGCGGAAGTGGAAATCCGTGATTACGCGGCTCCCCTTGTAAACGACGCCCAGGTGGTGGAGGAAGTAACCGCCGTCACAGAAAAGATCCTTCCGGCGGACGGAATCATCAGCAACTATGAAAAGGCGCTGGGGGCCGACGATTTTGCCGATTATCTGGCGGTTGCGAAGGGAATGTACGCCTTTGTGGGAACCCATAACCCGAAGGAGCCGAATACGGGAGTGGCACATCATCACGGACTTTTTGATCTCGATGAAAACGGACTGCTGATCGCATGTAATGTGTATGTGGATTATGCGCTCTGGGTGCTCCAGGAGATGTAGCGGACAGAAAAGAAATCGATGTCCAGGTAAATAAATAACACGGCGGGGCCGTCAGGTACAGTGTGGAAAGAGAACGACACTGTACCTGGCGGCCTTTTTTGAACCGCAGCGGAGGAACACTGGATAAGCGGCTTCTTTTACGGCCGGTAGCCAAAAAAGAATTCCAATGTTACAATAGAAACAGCGGACAAGGGGGGATAATACGATGGCAGAAGACATTCTGTATGGCTTATTTGAAGACTATATAAAAGGCACGCCGGTATATGTACCGGTCCTGCTGGGAGTGGTTCTGATTGCGCTTGGAAGGTGGATTCTTAAAAAGGAGCATCACTTACCCCGTTATATGGTGCTCGTCACGGTATTGGAATTTATTTTAGCGGAAGCCGCAGGCGTGGTTTGCGCGGTTTTACCGGGCGGTAGCGTCAAAAAGGGAATTATCTTTGGGCTTTGCCTTTCAGCCATGATTTTGCTGCTCTTTTATGGTGTGGCGAATTACCTGTGGATTGAGATGCAGTTGTACCTGGTCAGGCATTTTACCGATACACTGCGTATAAACTGTGACAACATTAAGGCATGGAAAATTGTGGCTGCGTTGAGTGAGAGGAAGATGACGGTAAGGCAGAATGCAAGGTGTAAAAAACATAAGGTGTTTCTGCTGATTACACTGGGAAATTTAAGCGCGGCGGAGCCTCTGATTGAATCCATGAAAGAGGACGGAGCAAGGTATCATTTTTTAATGAATCTGCTCCGGCTTCGGCAGGGGAAGACAGAACAGGCGTCTGTCCATGCCAGAAGGGCGGAGGAGGCGTGTACGGCCGATACGGATCCGCTAATTCATGTGCAGATCCTTCATAACAGGGCCGTAAGCCTGATTGGACAGGGACATTACCGCGATGCAGACAAGGCCTTTAAGAGTACGCTGCAGTTTGTAAAAGAACGGAAAATCAGGGATAAAAGGCTGCTGCTGACAATTTACCAGAACTATGCTTTTAACCGGATTCGGATCGAGGGACGTGATGCGGACTGGAAGGTTATTATAGACGAACTGCAGGCGCATCTGGACATGGATCATACGATTGAATACCTGGCGCTGTCAAACGTCAGGTTAGAGCTGATGCGGGAAGCAGAGGAGCCGGCCGGGCATTTAAATCAAATGGTCAACTGCGGCTTTGACAGAATCCTGCGGGACAAAAAGCTGCCGGAAAGAAATAAGCTTGTCCTGGCTGCCAGTACGGCGCGGATCGTCTGGGCTTCGGGGCTGGATCCCCGCCCCTGTATCGACTATCTGTCAGCCGCGAAAGAGAAACTTCTGGAGCTTCCGATGCCCGTCAGATATGAGAGCATGAAGCAGATTAACATTCTGTTTGAAGGACTTTGCGGCTGCCGATCAAAAGAGGAGGCTGCACTCAGGGAATATGTGTTCTGGTATAGAAAGAATCAGGCGATCCCGGATTTGGAAGAGTATCTGGGCTCTTCTAAGCTGCCGCAGGTTTCTGTCGATTCCCGGATTTATCTTCTGACGGAACTGGCAGGACTGCAAAAAGAACATCCGCAGCAGTATGAGCTGAAGCATTTTATGGACCTGATGCGGGATGCCGCAGCTTTGTGCGATGAAAATTCCCTTTTGCCGGAAGGGCTTCACTGCAGGCTCAGCATCATGGATGAGCTTTGCGGTGAGCAGAACCTGGACCGGAATTTTAAGGCGGCCCACGCGGACATCATGCGGGAACAGCTTAGCTGGGTGGAGCCGCGGCTGGATGAACTGATGGAAAATCCTCAGATTGCGGAGCTTTATCTCATGCTGGGTTTTTACTGCTTTCATCTGGACGATTACGACAGATGCGTCCTGTATTATGAACGGGTCAGGAAATGTATGGACAGCATCTCACTGGAACACTTTGCACCATGGCTGCACCGGTATTACATGGTGGTGTGTTTCATAGCCCGAAGCCGGTATTTTTGCAGGGCGGTCGAGAGGATTCAAAGCAGTAAGGAGATACAAACATATGAAGCCCCGCTTCGTCTGTGGTTTGAGCGGGCGTTTATGGAAGACGGGCTGATGATGTCGGCATTGCTCGGCCGGTTTATGGGGGCCGGGAAGACAATTCCGATAAAAGTGAAGACATGGGAGGAACCGGCAGCAGGAATGGAACATTCAGGAACCGTGCTGCGCCGCCATTTCTGGCTGGTTGTTCATCCGGTCGGTCTGGAAATGGATTTCACTTATCAGCAGTTTGCACTGGAAGAAAATCCCTCCCACTGTTATTTTGCACTGGAACGCCATCCAATGCAGACTATGGAGTCGAATGTGATAAAACGGAGCGCCGCACAGACGGGCCGTCCGCCGTCCGAGGTTCTTTTGCTGGCGTTTGCACCGGACAGTCTGCCGGAACAGGAAAAACCATTTTTTGATTCGGTTTACAATGTGATTGTATCCCATGTGGAGGAGCCGTGCCCCAAAATACAGGAACTGGAACGGCTGTTTTCCCGTGTCATTCTTCCACGGCCGATTCCGTATTCGGAGAATGGATATGGACAGGAGGCATTTTAGACGGTAATTCCGGCTTTCCCGGGACGGTGCGCCGAAAAAGGGGGATTTTCCCGTTATCCACTTATTGTTAATACTTTCCAAGTCTGTTTTTAAAGAAACCAATTGCACTTCCAAACAAAATAAAGTATAATGACTACGAGCAAATATTATATATGGCAAACCCGTCGAAAGGCGGCGGCGCAAAGCTAAAGGGTCTAAGTAGAAGTATATGACAGCCAGTTGCAATCATTTTGAATGCGTGTCGAGCAGATACCCCTGTTTTTGGTGTCTGCTTTTTCAGTGTTGCGTTCATTGACCGCGGTAATCGGTGCCTACGGCATCCGGGTTACCGTTGATTGTCGATGAAAAATCTGCAAAACGCGCTTTTTCGTTGTTAGACTGCTGATATACCTTCACGAGGATGTTTGGGACAGGTGCAAGCTCCGGGGTGATATTATTGTTCGCATATGGCAGCGGAAGGGGAGAAGTATAGAACAAGTATGGAAACCATTGAGAGAATCGAAGAATTAAAGCTTGAAATTGAGAAACAGGAAAAGTTCATAGAGAGCGAAAATGAAAAGACTGAGAAAGTAAAAACGTGCTGTGACAGGGTTGCCAGATTACTCTGTACATGGAGCACAAGGATTGCAGCGGAAATTACGCAGCAGAATTTTGAACAGATGATAGAGCTCCAGCCGGATGAGATCGAGGAACAGAAAATCGAAGAGCTGGAGAAAGAGGTTCTGGAACTTTTACAGAAACAGTCGGAAAAGATGGAAACACTGGTCTTTAACAAAGAAATATGGCCGCATATTGACTGCAGAATGCGTGTGAATCTGGATGAGAGACTTCGCGACGCTCAGTTTGAGCTGAAAGGAATTGAGAACAAGATGCTGGACGGCACCAGGGCACAGCTCCGCAAACGGGCCCTGCAGATGGAGGAGGCCAAGAACCTCTGCAACCGCATGGAACAGGCGGTGCTGTCTGTGGAGTCATGGGAAAAGCTGTTTCTGATGTTTATGGAGGACATGGAGATAAGACGCCAGTCGGGAATGGACGACACATTTTATCTGATGGAACGCGAGGATATCCGCAGAAAACTTCAGACCTGCTTTGAGTTTTCGGATGTAATCTGCCAGTCATTGGGAGAAATGCTGTGTTCATCTATCAGGGATTCGGTGAGCTGCCTGGGGAACTGCCTGATCGGGCACGGATTCCATTTTTCCAGGGATCTCTGGAACAGAACAAAGACAACGGCCGTCTACACGGGCGAGATCCATTTATCGGATGAAATAACCGAAGAGATATCCAGATATGCGGCGGGAATTATGTTCATAGAAAAACATCTGCACAACATAGAGATGGCGGATGAAAAAATCAAAAAATTCCGGGCGGAGCTGGGACGTCTGACCGACCAGGTAAAGGGAACGGGGAAACTGGTAGTTTGAGGGAAAAGGCGCCTGAGTGACGGCGGAAACATTTGTATAAAAAAAGAAGAGGACTGACAGTGATGGTTATCATGTCGTGCCTCTTCTTTTTTATACTCCGGACCTTAGAGCGTGTCTTAAAAATCATTCCCGCCATCTGCACGCCCCACAAAGTGAAACGCATAGCTGGCAGAAAGCATTTTTCAGACACGCTCTAGAACAGACGGTCAAATTCTTCTTTTGTCAGTGAAGCTCCTTTTACCCCCACAACGGCCGAGGCGGCGGTGTTGGCAATGCATACTGCATCCTTAAGGCTTTTCCCCATGCTCAGGGAGGCCATGACCGCGCCGATATGGGAATCTCCGGCTCCTATGGTATCAACGACCTGAGAGGGAACCCCATCCACATAATAGGCAGCTCCTGAGCGTTCCCTGCAATAAGTCCCCTTTTCTCCCAGCGTGATGATAACGGTGTTGGAGGTGAGAGAGAAAAGCTTTTCTGCCGCGTCTTCTATAGAGAGGCACCCGCTCAGGCTTTTGGCTTCGGGCTCATTGATATGGAGTACGGGATGGAGCGCATAAAGACGTGCCGTTTTCTCGGAACCGATCCGGATTCCCCTTGGCCCCGGGGCATAGAAGAGCTCCCTCTCGGGATGGCTTTCCAGATATTCGATCAGTTCCATTCCGGTCGGCTCCTCAATCTCCAGGCCGCAGACGTAAACCATGTCATAGGCGGTATGGCTGAATGGTTCCATCCATTCCCCACGAAAGGTGTACTCCGCACCGTGATACGACATAAAGGTCCTCTCGCCGCCCGCTTCCACCAGGCAGTAGCAGCAGCCGTTTTCCCGGTCGGGGACATGGACGGCAACGGGAAAGCCGTTCTTTTCCAGTTCCCTGGCCACATAGTCTCCGTAAAAGCCGGTGCCGACGGGTGAAATCAGGGTCAGAGGCGCATTAAAGAGTTTGATCATCGACGCCACATTATAAGCGCAGCCGCCCAAGGCCAGGGACTGGCTGCTGGGGTGGATATCTTCCTCTGTCTTTGGAAGGTGATCGATGTTTATAATAATGTCGACACAGGTTGAACCGATAACCATAATGTTCTTCGGTCGAATATCTGTGTGACGGACGGTGCTGCCGGTTGGAATATCTTTGCTGTTAATGGATGCTTCGTCGTGAGCCAATTGAAAAACCTCCGTTCTTATATTGTTTCTATTTTAACAGTATAGCATAATAATTCAGGAAAACCGACAATTTTTTTACCATTTCCACTAAAATGTGATAGACTTATAAAAGAAAAACAGAGGCGGAATACGGCGGCGGAGGAGACAAAACCGCGGGGATCTTTGTATTAAGAAAAAACGCTTTATATAATCTGGAGGCATAAAATGGATAAGACACTGCAATGCGAAGCACAATATAAAAGGAACGGAAACGAGGACGGTAATATCGGAAACTGCGGAGCCGGAGAGGATCCGTACGCCAGGATTACAGAAATTGGGGATAACATACAGGAAAAACTGATAAGGATCCGGCGGGATCTCCACAAACATCCCGAAACCGCATGGCTTGAGATGAGGACATCGGCGGTAATCGCCGAAAAGCTGACACGGCTGGGCTATGAGGTCCTGACCGGGAAAGACGTGTGCAGGGAAGGGAGCAGGCTGGCTGTTCCGGACCGGGAGACGCTGGAGGAGCATTACAGAAGGGTAAAGGCCGAAGCGACCATCGAAAGAAAGAGAAACGAGGATGAGGGGCTGGAGATACCCGGATATCCGGAATACCTTACAAGCGAGATGGAGAAGGGATACACCGGAGTGGTCGGCATCCTGCGGTGCGGTGACGGGCCTGTCGTGGCGCTCCGGTTCGATATTGATGCGCTTCCGATGGAGGAGGATGCCTCGGAGGCACACCGGCCGCACAGGGAAGGTTTTGCCTCCGTCAACCGCAAAATGATGCACGCCTGCGGCCATGACTGCCATGCAGCCATCGGGCTTGGCACCGCGGAAATCCTGGCCTCGATGCGTGAACAGCTTCATGGAACCGTAAAACTTCTGTTTCAGCCGGGAGAAGAAGGAGTGAGGGGAGCAAACGCCATGGTGGCGGCAGGCCATCTGGACGGGGTGGATTATTTTGCCGGAACCCATGTGGCTCCCGATCATACCGGGGATGACGGAGATGTGACGCCCGGAACCTACGGTTCCCTTGCCACATGCAAGTACGATGTCTATTTTAGGGGAGAGCCGGCCCATGCCGGAGGATTTCCTGAGAAGGGGAAGAATGCCGTTCTGGCCGCGGCCCACGCAGTGGTCGCCCTCTCCGGGATTGCACGCCACAGCGGAGGAATAACGAGGGTCAATGTCGGTACGATTCAGGGCGGCACAAGCAGCAATGTGGTGGCGGACGAAGCCATGATTTCCATGGAAATCCGCGGTGAGACGACGGAGATTAACAGTTACATGGATCAGAGAGCCGGGGAAATCTGCCGGGCGGCGGCAATGATGGAGGGCTGTACCTGTGAGATGATACTGATGGGCCATGCCCCTTCCCAGGTGAGCGATATTCCGTTCGTTGAGAGGATTGCCGGCGTGGTGAGGGAGCATCTGCCTCAGTATACCGTCAGCAGCACCACGAATGCCAAGAACTGGGGAAGTGAAGATATCGGCTTTATGATGAACCGTGTCCAGGAACAGGGAGGGCAGGCCGTTTACATGAGGACGACCACGGCGATGGCATCACCGCAGCATACGGCTCTGTTTGATGTGGACGAGTCGGTCCTGAAAAAGGGGGCGGTGGTCTTTGCGTCCATTGTCTACGATTTGATGGGAGAAAATTAACCGGGTATCTTTTGCAAAATAAAAGCCCGACAGAATAATCGGTAAAATAATAAGAAGAAAGGAAATAACAGATATGCTGGAAACAGGAACAAAAGCACCGGAATTTAAACTTTTAAACCAGGAGGGAAAGGAAGTTTCCCTGGCCGATTATAAGGGAAAGAAGGTAATACTCTATTTTTACAGTAAAGATAACACGGCCGGCTGTACAAAGCAGGCATGCTCCTTTGCCGAACTCTATCCTGATTTCAGGGAGAAGAATGCCGAGGTGATCGGGATCAGCAAAGACACGGTGGAATCACACCGGAAGTTTGCAGAAAAGTACGGACTGCCGTTTACAATTCTTGCCGATCCGGATCGGATTGCCATTGAGGCTTATGATGTGTGGAAGGAAAAGAATATGTACGGCAAAAAGGTGATGGGCGTGGTCAGAACCACGTATCTGATTGATGAGAACGGAATGATTGAAAAAGCATTTACAAAGGTGAAAGCGGCGGATAACGCGAATCAGATGGCCCAGGAGGTTTAATGCCTCCGCCCGCGCAATATAAAAAATATGTAAAAACCACTTGCAATACTCCTGAAGCAGCAGTAGAATATGAGATTGGCTGGGAAAACCGGCCCTGAATTTTATGATGCGATCACAGGAAAGGAAAGCAGATTATGAAGAAGTCTTATGAAATGGATATGTGCAGCGGCCCGATTTTGAAGAAGGTGCTGTCATTTTCCGTGCCGCTTATGCTGTCGGGAGTACTGCAGCTTTTGTTTAATGCGGCCGACGTTATTGTGGTGGGGCGCTTTGCAGGCAGCCAGTCTCTGGCGGCGGTTGGTTCCACCACAGCTTTGATTAACCTTCTAATTAATATATTTATTGGTCTGTCAATAGGAGCGAATGTACTGGTTGCCCGTTATTATGGGGCGAAGAGTGAGAAAGACGTCAGTGAGACGGTACATACGGCTGTCGCTATCAGCCTGGTCAGCGGAGCGATCCTTGTATTCCTCGGCCTCTTTACCTCCAGATTCATGCTGGAGCTGATGGGGACGCCGGAGGATGTGATCGAAAAATCCGTTATCTATATGAAGATATATTTTGCAGGAATGCCGGTCGTGATGGCTTACAACTTCGGCAGCGCAATCCTGAGGGCGGTGGGAGACACAAAGAGGCCCCTGTACTTCCTTACGCTGGCCGGAGCCGTCAACATCGTGCTGAACCTGTTCTTTGTCATCAAGCTGCACATGGACGTGGCGGGAGTTGCTCTGGCGACGGTAATATCCCAGTGTGTTTCCGCGGGCCTTGTTTTAAAGTGCCTGGCACAGTCGGACGGACCTCTTAAGCTGCACCTTAAGAAACTGAGGATCGACAAGAGGAAGACTCTTTTAATTATGAAGATTGGCCTTCCGGCGGGAATGCAGGGAGCGATTTTCTCCATTTCAAACGTTTTAATCCAGTCTTCCGTCAACTCCTTCGGTTCCATTGCCATGGCGGGAAATACGGCATCGGCCAATATCGAGGGATTTGTCTATACGGCAATGAATGCCCTGTATCAGACGAACCTGAGCTTTACAAGCCAGAATATCGGCGCCCGGATGTATACGCGTGTCAACCGGATCCTGTATGTCTGCCTCGGCACGGTGACCGCGGTGGGAATGGCCCTCGGGTTTGCCGCCGTCATCGGAGGCACGGATCTGCTGAAGATTTACTCCTCCGATCCGGAAGTTATCTCCTACGGCATGCTCCGAATGTCCATTATCTGCACCACTTATTTTATCTGCGGCTGGATGGATACCCTGGTCGGCAGTCTGAGGGGAATGGGATATTCCATTCTGCCGATGGTCGTCTCGCTCACAGGAGCCTGCGGCCTGCGCGTGATTTGGATATTCACCGTGTTCGCCTATCACCATACACTGTTCTCGCTGTACATATCATATCCCATCTCATGGCTGATCACAGCCGTGGCCCATATGATCTGCTACCGCAAAATCTATAAAAAAGTTCCGAAGAAAGACGGAGTCATCGTATAAATGGCTGCTGCCCCCACCGGTGGGATACATTCCCGCCGGTGGGGGCAGCAACTTTTTTTACCCTAAAACGCTTTCCACTGTGAATAGAAAGTCGCATTATGCAGAATAAGTAAATTTCCGAAAGAACAGCTTCTATTATTGTCGGAATGGTGGACAACAAAACCGTTTGATGCTAAGATAAAATAATGTACAAAAGAAAAGGAAGTGAGACGTTGAGAGAGGAATTCAGAAACAGGCAGAAAAGAGGGCTTGATATCATAAAAAGGTATCAGTGGACAATCAATGAGATACTGACAATGGAGATGCCGGAATCTTTCGTTTATTTCAGCGATCCGGAGACGTATGAGGTGATCTATATCAGCGATGAGAAATTTATCGCCGAGGAATTAAAGCGCGATCATTATCAGGGTGAGAAATGCTATGAGGTTTTTCAGGGCCGTTCCGCCCCCTGTCCGTTCTGTACCAACCATCTTCTCAGCAAGGATCATTACTATACCTGGACGCGTCATAATCCTTTCTTGAATAGCGATTATATTTTAAAAGATAAATTTGTGGATCTGGACGGGCGGACCGTCCGTATGGAGATTGCAACGGCGCTGGAAGGGCATGACGCTGTTTTAAGCGCCCTGGAGGAGAGCTTCGAGAGCCAGAATATACTGATGAACTGTATTCAGCCTATGCTTGATGAGGCGGATCAGCTGGTAGCGCAGAGACGGATAATGGACAATATCTGTCCTTTTTTTGACGCAGAGTGGGGAACCATCCACAGCTGCGGAGAGTATCCCACCCTGGTCGAGTGGGGAAGCAGGCCGGAAGGCATGCGGAGTCCCGGTAAACTGCCGTCCGCGTACATGAAGGAATGCGGTAAACTTTTAAGCAGCTCATCCCAGATCCTGATTATGGATACGGAGAGTATCAGGGAAACAGATCCGGAAAATTATGAGTTTTTGAAAGCGGAAGGAGTTACCTCCCTCTGCTGTACGCCCATTTTTACAGGGAAAGAGCTGTCCGGCATGATCACCATCGGGAATTTTACCAAGCACCGCTCCGACATTACGATGCTCTTTACACTGGCATTCTATATAGCCTCCCTGATGCAGAGAGATGAGCTTTACCGGAAGAAACTGCGCCTTGAGTATTACGATGCGCTGACGGGCAGCCTCAATCTGGAAGGTTTCAGGAGGGAAGCGGGTGTGCTCTTTGCGGCGGCGGCGCCGTCGGAGTATTCAATATGGTACTGTGATATCAAAAATTTCAAATACATCAATGATCTGTTCGGCTTCCATACGGGAAACAGAATATTGAAGTACTGGGCATTCTGTCTGAAAGAAAACTGCCGGGAGGCGGAGATATTCTGCCGTGTCAGCGACGATAATTTTGCGTTTTTGTGGAAACGCGATGAAGAGGAAAAGCTTCAGGAAAGATTTGAACGGCTCGTGGAAAAACTGGCTTCCTTCACGCCGTTTAAAGAAAAGAATTACCAGGTGGAGGTCAACAGCGGCGTCTTTATTCCGGAGTCCTCCTGTAATATGGACATGGACGAACTGTTAAACCGCGCCAATATGGCACAGAAGTCGGTGAAGAACCTGAGGGGAAGCAGGCCCGGCTTTTTTACCGAGGAATTGAGGGTTAAGGCTCTGAATGAGATACAGATGGAGTCGGAGATGAGGGCGGCTCTTGCAGACGGAGAGTTCGTGCTCTACTTACAGCCGCAGGTTAAGCTCCGGAAGGTGAGCGGACAGAAGAAACACCGGGCGGAGGCGCTGGTGCGGTGGATGCGCGGCGGACAGATTTATGCGATGCCGGATGATTTTATCGGACTGTTCGAGAAAAACGGCATGATAGCCGGCCTGGACCAGTATCTCTATGAGAAGATCTGTATCCTGATTAACCGGTTGAAAGAGAACGGGATGCCTTCTGTCTGTATTGCCGTCAATGTGTCGAGACATACGATGATTCAACCCGAATTTGTGGAGACTTATATTGCGATCAGAGACAAATATCAGATAGAGAATGACGAACTGGAACTGGAGTTTACGGAGAGTATTGCCGTAGAGGACCTGGAACTAATGCAGCAGGTTTTGAAAAAACTGAAAACAGCGGGTTTTATCTGCGCCATGGATGATTTTGGGACGGGGTATTCTTCCCTCAATGTACTCCAGGTGCTTCCTCTTGATATTCTGAAGCTGGATCGGGGATTTCTGGCCTCGGAGGGGGAGGATGTCCGAAGGCAGATTGTGGTTGAGAGCGTGCTGCAGATGGCAAAACGGCTTAACATGCTGACGATTGTGGAAGGCGTGGAAAGCAGGGAACAGTTGCATCTGCTGCAGAAACTGGACTGCGATTATCTGCAGGGATTTTTAGTGTCACCGCCTTTATCCGAAGACGAGTATAGAAGTTTTATAAAGGAGGGGGAGATACATGGAGGAGAAAGTGAAATACAGCAGGTATAGAACGATTTTTTTCTCAGTTGCTGTAACCGCTTTTTGCGTCCTGATTTATTCTATTTTTATTAATTACGGTACGAAAGTCAATAAACGTTTCATGAGCATAGAAAAAGAAAACCTTATGGAGTATGGGGAGGCCCAGAGCATTAAAATCAGCGAGGATCTGACCAATATGAAGGTGCGCCTCAAGTCGGCGGCCAAATTCGCGGGCGCTTCCTCCTTTGATTTGGAGAGTGAGGAATTTAACGAATACCTCTCCCAGGTAAACGGGACACAGAATTTTCCCGTTGCCTACGTTTCGGCAAAAGTGTGGAAGGAGAGGTCCGGACAGCCGAACCTGAAGCCGGAGGAACAGGAGTTTTACATAAAGCTGCTGGAAGGAAAACCAGCCGTTTCCAAGCTCATCTATTCCCCGTCCAGGGGAGGATATTACTTTTTTGCCGGCGAACCCGTTATCAGGGATGGAAAGACGGCCGGCGTCGTCAAATGCGCCGTCAGTGTTTCTGAACTGATGAACCTGCTGGAGGGTTATTCCGGTATGAGAGGAACCATGGTGAGCTGTATTGCCGACGGCAACGGCCAGATTCTTTACT
Source organism: uncultured Clostridium sp. (assembly GCF_900547735.1). Taxonomy (GTDB): domain Bacteria; phylum Bacillota; class Clostridia; order Lachnospirales; family Lachnospiraceae; genus Otoolea. The sequence goes on from NZ_URHZ01000020.1 coordinate 64,622, forward strand.
GCAGTGACAAAGAAGAGTGGGTTGGCCAAAACATCTGTGATATCCTGGGGAATGCGAAGAATAAGGAGGGCATCGATGAATTTATCCGGGCCGTTGAGGAAAACTTAAACATTACCCTCACGGTGGACGCCGATGCGGAGAGTGCGTTTCTGACCAATATTCCCATGGGGTTCGAGGGATGGAACCTGATGAGTTTTTCCGATGCCAACCTGATGAAGGATGTGTCCTCACAGCTTTTAGACGATACGATCCTGATGGGAATGTCCCTGGTGGGGATCACGCTTCTGGCCGGTCTGCTCATTTATATCCTGATGATAGAAAGCGGGCGCCGGATCAAACTGGAACAGGCGAGATATGCGGCGCTTTCTAATTTTTCAGATACCATCCTGTTTGAATACAATTTTAAAACAGACGTGCTTCAGCTTACGCAGAATGCGACGGAACTCCTTGGCGTCGTGCGGCACAGCATCGAAAAATTCAGCAGCTTCTGCGGAGGCCTTGTCCATCCCGACGATGTGGAGGAGACCGTGGAGTCCATTGCATCCGTCAGGACGGACGGAGAGCTAAAGGTTGTGGAACTGAGACTTTTGGGACGGGACGGAGGCTGGATCTGGTGTGAATGCAAGATGCAGCCGATCAGCGGCAATAAGGATATTGTTATAGGAAAACTGACCGATATTACGGGGCGCAAGGCGAAAGAGATGAACCTGCTCTCCTTAAGTTCGACCGATACCCTGACCGGCCTTATGAACCGGGAGGCGTTTGTGGGCAAGGTGGAGTCTATTATCGAAGAAAAGCAGAAGGGATTCTTCTTTATGATTGACGTGGATAACTTCAAACTGGTCAATGACACGAAGGGACACGAGGCGGGGGACGGTTATCTCGCCAAAATCGGAGAACTCCTCCGCCAGTCATTCCGCGATTATGATCCGGTCGCCCGGATCGGCGGGGATGAATTTGCCGCTTTTATGTCCGATACCTCGGACATTGAGAATGCGCAGAAGAAGGCGGAGCTGATTCTGTCTAAAATGAGCCATTCACAGGGGGAAACGGAAGTGGGGATGTCCGTCAGCATCGGAGTTGCGGCCTGTCCGTTTGACGGCAGGACCTACCAGGAACTTTACCGCAATGCGGATCATGCAATGTATATGGCAAAGAGAAAAGGCAAAAACCGCTTTGTCTGCCATGAAGCGCCGGAGGCGGAAGCTGCCGAATTAAATTGATGAAAAGAAAAAGCAGGGTGTAAAGAAAAAACACTTGACACCCTGTTGAACCTGTTGTATGATAAGTCAGGTGATTGAAATGGAAAAAATTGTAGAGCAGGGTCTTTTATATGATTTTTACGGTGAATTGCTTACAGAGCATCAGAAATCGATTTACGAAGATGTTGTGTTCAACGATTTGTCCCTGAGCGAGATTGCAAAAGAAAAAGGCATCAGCCGTCAGGGAGTCCATGATATGATAAAGCGCTGCGACAAAATACTGAATGGTTATGAAGAAAAACTGGGCCTTGTTAAGAAGTTTATTAAGACAAGGGAGCTGGTGGAGGAGATTAACAGCCTTACCGGCGAGTTTCTTGAGACAGAAGACAAGGAACTGATTAAGCGCGTTGGACGGATTTCCAATGATATCCTGAAACTTGTATGATTGATTGGCGATGAAAAGTACGTGTAACATGCTTTTTACTGCCTGACTTGAACGGAGGGTTTTGAATGGCTTTTGAAAGCTTGGCAGACAAACTGCAGAATGTTTTTAAAAACCTGACGGGAAAAGGACGCTTATCGGAAGCGGACGTTAAAGCGGGACTTAAGGAAGTTAAGATGGCTCTCCTCGAGGCCGATGTAAGCTTTAAGGTCGTAAAACAGTTTATCAATTCTGTACAGGAACAGGCGGTGGGCACCGATGTGCTGAACGGCCTTCATCCGGGGCAGATGGTAATAAAGATTGTCAACGACGAACTCGTAAAACTGATGGGTTCCGAGATGACGGAGATTGCTTTAAAACCCAGCAATGAGATTACGGTTATCATGATGGCCGGCCTTCAGGGAGCCGGTAAGACGACGACCACGGCCAAGATAGCGGGCAAGCTTAAGGCCAAGGGAAGAAATCCCCTTCTGGCGGCCTGCGACGTATACCGTCCTGCGGCGATTGAACAGCTTCAGAAGAACGGTGAGAAGCAGGGAGTGCCTGTATTTTCCATGGGTACGGGCCACAAGCCGGTGAACATTGCAAAGGCGGCAATCGAGCACGCGTCGAAGAACGGCCAGAATGTGGTAATCATCGATACCGCCGGACGTCTTCATATCGACGAAGATATGATGAATGAGCTGGTGGAAATCAAGGAGAATGTGGATGTAAACCAGACGCTTCTCGTAGTTGATGCCATGACGGGACAGGATGCGGTCAATGTAGCCGGAATGTTTAACGACAAGATCGGCGTCGACGGCGTTATTCTGACCAAGATGGACGGTGACACACGAGGCGGTGCGGCCCTTTCCATTAAAGCCGTAACCGGCAAACCGATTCTTTACGTCGGCATGGGAGAAAAGCTTTCCGATTTAGAGCAGTTCTATCCTGACAGGATGGCATCCAGGATACTCGGTATGGGCGATGTGCTGTCGATTATCGACAAGGCCGCAGCCGTGATGGATGAAGAAAAAGCAAAAGAACTCAGCAAAAAGATTAAAAAAGCCGAGTTTGACTATAATGATTTCCTGGATCAGATGCGCCAGATTAAGCAGATGGGCGGCATGTCCAGCATTCTAACGATGATGCCGGGTATGAACCAGCTAAAGGGCGTGGATCTGGACGACAATGAGAAGGCGATGGGAAGAGTCGAGGCGATTATCCTCTCCATGACGGATGAGGAGAGAAAGAACCCGGATCTCATCAACCCCTCCAGGAAAAAGCGCATTGCGAATGGCGCAGGCGTGGACATTGCCGAGGTGAACCGGATGGTGAAGCAGTTCGGCGAGATGAAGAAGATGATGAAACAGCTTCCCGGAATGATGGGAGGCGGCAAACGCCGCGGCGGTGGTCTTGGCGGAATGCTCGGGAAGATGAAATTCCCGTTTTAAAAACAGTTAGTATGATGCATAAGCATTATCTATACAGAATTAACCCAAGGAGGTGAAAGTAAAATGGTAAAGATGAGACTGAAAAGAATGGGTCAGAAGAAGGCTCCTTTCTATAGAATTGTTGTTGCAGATTCCAGATCCCCGAGAGACGGAAGATTCATCGAAGAGATTGGTTACTATGATCCTAACACAGAGCCAAGCACAATCAAGATCGATGAGGAAGCAGCTAAAAAGTGGTTATCTACAGGTGCTCAGCCAACCGAAACAGTTGGTAAACTTTTAAAAATCGCCGGCATCCAGTAATCACTTACTATTCACAGCCGTTATACCCGATAAAGCGGGGCACGCAGTCCCGCAGGGTGTTTTTATGCGTGTTGCGTATGAGAATCCCGAGTCTGACGGCGCGAAACTGCATCTTGCAGTTTCTGTGCATCGCGAAGCGAGTTGCTGTTCGCAGGACTGCGTTTTAGCAGGGCTGGGAACAGTGACAATTAGCAGCCTGGCCTGTGAGGTGAATTGGTATGAAAGAATTAGTTGAAGTGATCGCAAAAGCACTGGTTGAAAACCCAGACGAAGTTGCAGTTACAGAATCGGTGAAAGATGACGAGATTGTAGTTGAGCTTAAGGTTGCCGCCTCAGACATGGGAAAGGTGATCGGTAAACAGGGACGTATTGCCAAGGCAATCCGCTCTGTTGTAAAAGCAGCAGCTTCCAAAGATGATAAGAAAGTTATTGTAGAAATTCAGTAACGTAAAAGCCGCCGGCCTGCAGGGGAAGACGGCTTTTCTTTTGATACGGATAAAGAATCCTGAAAAATGGGATTTTTCTATATGATAACGGCGGAATTACAGTCTGCCGCACGGAAAGGACAGGGAAGCAGGATGGAACAGTTTCTGCGGGTGGGTGTTATCTCCTCGACTCATGGAATTAAAGGAGAGGTAAAGGTATTTCCCACAACCGACGACGCAAACAGATTTAAAAAGCTGAAGGAAGTGCTGCTCGACACGGGAAAAGAACGTATTCCCATGGAAGTGGAGCAGGTGAAATTCCATAAGAATATGGTCATTGTCAAGTTCAAGGGCTATGACAATATCAGTGATATGGAACTGTATAAGGGAAAAGATCTTCTCGTTTCCAGGGAGCAGGCGGTTGAGCTTGAGCCGGATGAGAATTTCATCATAGATTTAATCGGTCTTAAGGTGGTCACGGATGAAGGGGCGGATTTTGGTACGGTGAAGGATATCCTCCAGACCGGCGCCAACGACGTCTATGTGATCGACGGCAATGACGGGAAGGAATACCTGTTCCCATCCATCAAGGAGTGCATTCTGGATGTAAACCTGGATGAGGGAAAGGTGACGGTCCATATTATGGACGGCCTTCTGGATTTATAATATCTGGATATTTTTAAGGAGCATAAATTTATGAATTTTCATATTCTAACGCTGTTTCCCGAGATGGTGATGGGAGGGCTTAACACCAGCATTACCGGCAGGGCCATGGAGAACGGCCTGATATCGGTGGAAGCCGTCAATATACGGGATTATTCCACGGACAAGCATCATCACGTGGACGATTATCCGTACGGCGGCGGAGCGGGAATGGTGATGCAGCCCGGACCGATCTACGCGGCCTGTGAGGATCTGGCCGGGAAGATCGGAAAGCGGCCGAGAGTAATCTATATGACACCCCAGGGCCGGGTATTTAACCAGAAAATTGCCGAGGAGCTGGCGCAGGAGGATGAGCTTGTATTCCTCTGCGGCCACTATGAGGGAATCGATGAGCGGGTTCTGGAACTTGTAGTGACGGATTATCTCTCCATCGGTGACTATGTGCTCACTGGCGGCGAACTGCCTGCCATGGTTATGATAGACTGCATCTCAAGGCTGGTGCCGGGAGTGCTGAATAACGACGTCTCCGCGGAATTTGAATCATTTCACGACAACCTGCTGGAATACCCTCAGTACACCAGGCCCGAGGAGTTTATGGGCAAAAAAGTGCCTGAGGTGCTCTTGTCGGGCCATCATAAAAACATCGACGAGTGGCGGCGCAGGAAATCCATAGAACGCACACTGGAGCGCAGACCGGAACTGCTTGAAGATGCTGTTTTATCGAAGAAGGAGGCGTTGTATCTGGCGCAGCTTAAAGGGGAGGATTAGTTGAGAGGTGAGGACGCCTCTGTAAGATGGCGGACGGGGGAGTGGGATTGTGTATATGAGTCTTCAGTCCCGGTTTATAGGGTGTGGTGAGGGGGAATCCAGGAGAAAAGATTCCTACGGGGACTCGCTTCC
>NZ_URHZ01000021.1 GCF_900547735.1 uncultured Clostridium sp.
CGCATCCTGCCCGGAGGGCTTTTTATATCATAGGAGCATTTTCCTATGATATAAAGAAAGACCGGGATTCCGGGATTCCACCGCCATTAAGCGTATGGAGCCCCGGAATCCCGGTCTTTTAATCATATCTCTTATTCCGCATATAAACTCTTTAAGAACTGCTCTGAAAACGCCACGGCAGCTTCAAACCTCTGATAAAACTGACCGTAAAAATCATGTTCCGCTTCATAGGGCAGCATATAAAACTGCTTCAGGATATACATACTGATATTCTTTACCGCCCCTTCATCCGGTTTTTCTTTTACCGCATTCTGGAGCTTCTTCAGAAAATAATGCCAGTCCGAAACAAACTGCTCATACTGTCTGATATCCGGCGTATCAATCCATTTGCGGACCTTTACCTTGGTCCTGTTCTCCTTCCGGCACTCGTTCGTCTGGAGAAAATACCGGAAACCGCCGTCCTCATAGAAACGCCCGAGCGGGAAAAGCCGGCAGATTCCCGGCCTGTATGCATGAATGCTGCACCTGCCGTTTCCGTCCAGAAAGGCACACCGCTCATCTTCCCCTCTCATTCCGAGATTGGGGAGTATCAGCCCGTCTGCCAGGTTCAGCTCCACTCCGGACGCCAGCAGCTCCTCAAAGCTCCTGCCCAGATGAACCGTCAGACGGTAAATATCAAGCGGATCGAGGACAATCGAAGTTCCCATCCCTCTGCAGCAGGCAGAACAGCCCTTACAGTCCTGGCAGTCTGCTTTCACCATATCGTTCGGCCCGTACAGTTTGCCGTCCGATATCTCTTCCATACTCACATTGCGCTCCATTATCTTATGTCAACCTTTCCAATCTCTCATTTCTTTCAGGCCCGGCACCAGAACCCCGGCGCTTGTCTCCAGGATAATCCGTCCCTTTTCGGCCGTAGCTCCGGAAGGATCCCCGCCGATTCCAATGGGTTTTCCGTCCTTTGTTTTCCAGTCCTCGGAAACCCAGCCAATGGAAACATTGCCGTATGGTTTCAGGGCTTTATTATGTTCAAACGCCGTGGGGATGCCCGCCTCGGAGAGTTCCAGTTTCACCAGGCTCTCATCCACAGCCATCACCATCGATGTCTCCATCTCGCCGCCATGGAAATCCCATATATTACCCTCGGAGATTGTCGCCGTCACATCAGGATGGCTGAACGCTCCCGAAGAGAGGATAAACGGGGAAATCGAAAACTCACTTCTCAGTTCTCTGCTGAGCACCTGGACAATTGGAGCATTTCCTCCATGACAAATCAGAAACGCCAGCTTTTTGAAACCGTGATGCACCAGACTGACACTGATGTCGTAAAGCATATGGTAATAAGTATCCGGCTTCACCGTGATGGAGCCGCAGAAATTTTTATGTTCCGTGCTCAGTCCGACGGGAATGACGGGGAAAACCAGCATGGGGAAATCGTCCTCCCCCTCCTTCGCCAGCGCCTTCTTTATTTCCTCCGTCATCGCTTCCGCGATAATATCATCCGTGCCCAGCGGAGCCTGGTTTCCATGCTGTTCCAGCGCTCCCAGGGGAATCAGGACGATTGTCTCCTCCTTATCCACCCGTTCCATTTCCCATCTTGTTAAATCCCGGTAATTGCGTATCATTTTCTTCACACCACCTTTGGAACGATTTTGGCTGCCAGCAGACGGCTGTAAAGCAGATGCGCCACCACACTGTTGAGACCGATTTTCAGAATATTAAACGGTATCGTTGCCAATATGATAAATCCGTTGAGGTTCTGGATAGCCGGGTTCACGGCCGCCACCATCGTAATAACCTGGTCAAGAGGCAGGTTCATTGCCTGTGCATAAAGCGGAAGGGTAATAAACGCGTTGGTAAAGCAGGCAAATGCCGTTCTAATCGGAATGCTTACCACCAGAGCCTCAATTGCAGCCTTCCTGCCTGAGCCCCTCTTCTTGTAGACAAACCAGAGCGGTCCCACAAACAGGATAATTCCCATCAGGTTCGCGAACTCACCCACATACATGGTGTTGGTTCCAACCGTGATTAACTTGATCAGAATCTTGATCACTTCCACGCACACGCCGGACACCGGCCCCATCAGAAATACAGCCACGATAGACGGCACATCGCTGAAATCCACCTTGTAGAACGGCGGCATAAGCGGTACGGAAAACTCAAACGACATCAGCACACCTGCCAGCGCCGCCAGCATTCCCGTATAAATCAGTTTCTGGACACTCCATTTTGAATTTGTTTTTGTTCTCATACTTCATTTCTCCTTTCGGTTATGTCGGTCTTGCAAATTTCTTAAATTCTCCGAAAAAGAGTCTGCTGTCATGATAGAATAAAGAATCCTGCTCGCGGGATTCTTGCGCTGCCGCGCGGTTGCTCCAGCAACGATTTACCTCTGCGCGGCATGTGCATCCTCGCGGAGCGTTTTTTGATTCATAGGACGTAATTTCCTATGAATTAAAAAAATCCCAAATCACGGGGATCTGGGATTAAAATTTCATCATATCAGACAACATCTCACCGCATTTTGAGCATGTCAAAATAACGATGTATCTAATTGACTCTAATTTCTTCTCTCATCCAGACTATACTGTCGGTTTTGGATTTCCACCAAATCAACCGTTAAAAACGGGTCGCGGACTATGACCGCCGGTAGGGACTTGCACCCTGCCCCGAAGAACTTATTCAACTTGTGATTTAAAAATAGCACAGATTACTATTATTGTCAATAGGGAGTTAGGGGAGAAATGAGGGATGGTGTGGGTCTTCACTCCCGGGGAAGTTATTTGTCTTCTTTCCCGCTTCTGTTCACAGGATATCCATTTCCCTGGAGGTCGGTGGTCATTTCGTTTAAATGGCCGCACTCGTCTGTTCTCATTTCCCGGTCTGTGGTTCCGGCTTCGTACGCTCCCTTGGGGATTGTGTTGATTGTTTCTTTATCTCTTGGTTTCTGCATATATTACCTCCGTTTTTTGTATTCAGATATTAAAATTAGTATAACCGGCCGTGGTGCGGATTATGATGGAGGCTTATTCCATATGCATTTTCCCGTTGTGGCAACTTTTGATATAAAGATGGAAGGGATTTACTTTTTTTATGATTTTCCGGTTCTCCGATTCCCTTTGCTGTACATTTTTTTGGTTCTTTAACGGTTAAGACAAATTATGTATATCAGGTTAAATTTTGTTTATTTACCGTATCTGTAATATGCCATATAGTCAGATCAGCTAAACCAATTGCCCGAGAGGCTAAATTATCAAGGAGGAAATCACAATGAAAAAGCATTACCCAACCATCATCCTGACGGCTCTGGCTCTGACGCTGGGACTGTCGGTCAGTGCCGCGGCCGCAGGGCCAGGCTCTACGGCGCCCGATGATCTGAACGCCTATCTTCTGGCCCGCACCACGGTCAGCGACGGCAGCCGTTCGCTGCCAATTGACCGCAGCGAGGTCAACGAACATGCAATTACGGGTTACTACACCTACACATTTCAGGAGGGAGAAGCAGCCGGACGTTCATTTAAGCTCTATGCCGGCCGTCATGCAGCCCTGCGCGCCTATATTACCGTGATTGCCGTTCCCGACGGAACCGCCGACACCTATGATTTTCTGGATAAACAGGGATGGCTGCAACAGGCCGATACATACGGGGAACTCCTCTTCGTCCTGGAACCGGAAAATGGAAGCTGGAAGACCCCGGACGACGAGGCCGCCTATCTGGACGCCTGCCTGGGCGAAAGCGTGGGCAATACTGCCTTCGGTACCCGCGAAACAAGTTCCGGCGGCATCGTCCAGAGCGGAAGGATTCCGGTCAGCGACGGTACATCCTGCCCTGTCTTCACCGGACATTCCTGTAACTATTATGTCGGTTATGGCAAAGGCTGCGCTGTCCTCGAATCCTGGACCGCCAATCATCCTCTCTATGTCATAAGTCAGGCATTTATCGAAGGAACGGGTGTAGGGACGGAGTATCTGCAGCGCTCTGCGGCCCGGACCTACAACGGCATAAATACCGGCTCCTACTATCCCGGCTTTCAGGATTCCTCTTTCTCAGCCACCCTCAAGGCAATGCAGAAAGGCGGGGTGGGCAGCGGCAAATTTATCACAAACGCCGATATTCCGGTTCCCACGCTGTTTGCCGGATACAGTGACGAAGACACAAGTATTCCTTACTGGATCAGCGTAAATGATGCCGTGCCGGTGCCCGGTGAACAGGGTCTTTACCGCCAGAGCATCACTTCCGATGCATGGCAGACGGCATATGCCAACCAAAATGCCGCGAACTGGGAGCCGGGAACCGCTTACGGTATTTCCAAAGTCCAGGTTACCCGGGACAGCAGCCTGACCGCCTCCCAAATCCGCGGTTTTCTGGCCGGATATACCCGATACACCAATCCCTTTGCCTACAGCAATAATCTGTCCTACCGCCTGGACTATTACAAAGCAACCGAGGCGGCCCGCGTTTCCGCCAGGAAAGGTAAGACCGTCGCCTCCTATTCCTATCACGGTTATGACGGAACGGAAGCAAATGTAGAACTCCGTGCCCTTCAATCAACACGGGTAGCCGCTCCCGGCTGCAGTACCGAAGGCACCGTCTATTCCTGCATTTCCGCTTTCGGAGATTATAATGACGATGGAGTAATGGATCCGAGGGAATCTCTTATCTATGTCCCCGACACAGCCAAAAATTCCGGCCCGGACGGAGTTCCTGTCGTGGTTGTTTTCCCCGGAAGCACACAGGCTGCATCCACCTTTATGGATTGTTCCGGCTGGTGGGCCGTGGCAAACGATGAGGGCTGTGTAGTCATTATTGTAGGACAGTTCTGCCGCAGCAGCGCCGCCAGTCTCACCTACGGCGAAGAAGGGGACAGCGCCAATTTTGCCCGCTCAAGCCTTGTTCTGCTGGATCGCGTAATCAGCCGGGACGCAGGCGTTACACCGGACTTCACACGAGTGTACGGCAGCGGCCATTCCCTGGGCAGCAATACCATACAAACACTTTGCAATAATACGGAGGCCTACTATTTTGCAGCCGTTGCCTCCACCTCCTTCCCCAACCCGCAGTTTACCGCCGGACAGATGCCCTGCTGTCTTATTGTCGGACAGGCGGACATCAGTGAACCGCTGCCCGACCCAAGAGCCAGGGATCTTGTAAAAAATCCATGGGACACCTCGGCCGACAGCGCCATCTACAACTGGGTGACGGGAGCCCAGGCCATGAACGGGCTGACCGCGGCGTTCCTGCCCAATAATCATGCCAGCTTCCTGGCTGCCTGCTCCAGTTTCCAGGAGAGCGGACGGTATTACACCTATACCTGGAATAATAAAAACAACATTCCTGTAGTCCGATTTACCCGCACCCTGGCCCGCGAACATAACTGCTACCCGGAAGAATTCCGGCTGGCCTGGGATTTCCTCAAACACTACCGCCTGAAACCGGACGGCGCCCGCACCTACAGCGCATCCGCCTTTGAATCGGACGACTCCGTGTTAATCGTTAAGTAAAATATCGTTACCGGGCACAGAATGAACCGTAACAACGAAAAGCACGCTTCGCAAACTTTTCATTGCCACTCAACAAAATACAGCTCCGGAACATCAATGCAGTTTCATCCGTCATTGATGTTCCGGAGCATTACATTTAGATTGGCCCAAAAACTGAATTTAAAAATTTCGGAATAACAAGGATACCACAGGCCGGCGCAAGGAATACTATCAGGAGAAACTCATTAATTCCACCTCAAAACACACTTCAGGAGGTTAAAAATGGAAACAGATATGACAATGAAAAATGATACCATAAGCCTTGCCGGCCACTGTGACGCCGGATGCAAGATGGCGGTCGACAGCATGGAACAAATCAGCCGTTATGTGACCGATGAGAACCTGAGAACCGTTATAAACTCCAGCAAAAACAGGCACAAAGATTTGGAGCAGGAAGCTTCCGGCCTGCTGAACAAGTACGGCACAAATGAGAAGGAGCCTGCAAAAATGGCCTCTGCTTTTTCCTGGATCAGCACAGAAATGAAAATGATGTTCAAGGATGATAATAACCAGGTGGCCAAAATCATGATGAACGGCTGTAATATGGGAATCCAGTCCATCAGTGAGGATATTAATAAGTATTCTAATGCCTCGGGCGAAAGTGTATCTCTGGCTAAAAAAATCGTCAAAGCAGAGGAAAACTTTATGAAGGACCTGGAACGTTTTCTCTAAAACGGTTTGAACGTGCCGCCCTTTAAAAAAAAAAGTGAAATATATTATCTGTATGAAGTGAATATATAATAGTTAAGAACATACAGAGACAGCAGGTCATTATGCAAATATATATAGTAAAAGAGGGCGACACGATCGACGCCATCGCAGGCGCTGCCGGTATGGATCCGCTGCGTCTGGCTTTTGAAAATCAGATTGACGCTCCGTACCGTCTTGTTGTGGGACAGTCACTTCTTGTTACGGGCGGCGGGGAAAACGGCACAGAGAGCCGTCTGGAGGGAATTCAGATCAGTGATGAACAGACCGGCCCCGTAATTATGAACGGATATGCCTATCCCTGGATAGAGGAAGAGGTGCTGACCGAAACCTGCCGGTTTCTGACCAGCATTTCTATATTTTCCTACGGTTTTACAGAGACCGGGGAACTGATTCCGCCTTCCGGAGAAGGCGAAGAGGATGTGATACAGGAGGCCGAACGGCAAAATGTAATTCCTGTACTGGTTCTGACCCCTCTGGGAGCAGACGGCCGTTTTAACAACAACCTCGTTTCCGTCCTCGTGGGCAGTCTGGAAATCCAGCAGAAGCTCATAAGGGAACTCTGGACCGTAGTCCAGGAAAAGGGTTACGGCGAGGTTGATGTGGATTTTGAATATGTGCTGGCCGAAGACAGGGAATTATTCGCCGACTTCGTGCGGCGTCTGAGAATCATTATGAACCTCTTCGGCATCCGGGTGACCGTTGCCCTGGCGCCGAAAACCTCCCGGGACCAAAGAGGGCTTTTGTATGAGGGAATTGACTATAAAGCACTGGGAGAGGCCGCCAACGGCGTTTTGCTGATGACCTATGAATGGGGGTACACCTACGGGCCTCCAATGGCCGTAGCCCCGATCAACATGGTACGCCGCGTTGTGGAATATGCCCTGTCTGAAATTCCCGCTGAAAAAATCAGCCTTGGGATTCCCAACTACGGTTATGACTGGCCCATTCCCTACGAGCAGGGGGTGACGAGGGCGATAAGTATCGGTTATACCGAGGCAATCCGGCTGGCCGTCGATCACGGCGTGCGGATTTACTTCGATGAAACCGCGCAGTCACCGCATTTCCGTTACTGGCAATATGGAATCCAGCATGAGGTATGGTTTGAGGATGTCAGGAGTATGCATGCGAAGTTTGAGCTGATAAAAGAGTTCGGTCTGGCGGGAACCGGATACTGGCAGTTGATGAGACTGTTCCGTGCCAACTGGCTCCTGGCCGATCATGAATTTTTGATACAAAAGGGAAGGTCTGTTATTTAGAATCATTTTGTGATAGAATGGCATTATTTCAGAACCGGCAGGTACTGCAACTTCATTTCCGTGCAGAACATTCCGGTACAAAGGAGAATATATGGAATATACATTATATCAGCTTCTCTGGTTCTTCCTCATCTATGCGGCCGCAGGATGGTGCGCCGGAGTCGCATTTTTCGCCGTGCGCAAAAGACGTTTTATCAATACAGGATTTTTAAATGCTCCCTGGTGTCCCATCTATGGTCTGGGCGCCGTGGTATTTTCTGTTTTTCTTCAGGAGCTGAAGGGTAATCTCTTCTTTCTGTTCCTGGGAGGAATGATTCTGTCCGCTTTCCTGACGTTCATTACCGGATTCATTCTGGAACGCCTGATACACAGGCGCTGGTGGGATTTCACCAAACAGCGGCTGCAGTTTGAGGGTTACATAAATCTGCCATACATGGCGGTCTGCGGCCTGGCTGCCGTGGTTTGTATCCATTTTACAAATCCCCTGGCGGTGAGGCTGCTGGAACTGATACCGGCATTCATTGGGAAAATAACGCTAATCGGGCTGTACTGTCTGCTGGCGATCGATCTTTCTGTTTCCCTGGCCGCCGCATGGCGCATGAGAACCAGTCTGAAGGAACTGGAACAGGTGGCTGAGGAATTGAGGCGCGTCTCAAATTCGTTCGGCAATGCAATTACATCCAGAATTGAACGGAGGATGGTGCGCGCCTACCCTAACCTGAGGGAACAGGCGGCCGAAAGGGCAGTGGCTGATCTGGCCGCGGTCCAGGCCGGCGCGGCGGATTCCATTTTTGCAAAGGGCTGCTGTTTTTACAAGCTGACCGGGCTGTTTTTTCTCGGAGCATTCCTGGGAGATATCACGGAAACAATTTTCTGCTACGCCACCACCGGAGTCTTAATGAGCCGGAGCAGCGTCGTTTACGGGCCTTTCAGCATTGTGTGGGGACTCGGCTGTGCCATGCTCACCGCATTCCTGTATAAATATAAAGATCGAAGCGACCGGTATATCTTTCTCGCCGGCACGGTCCTCGGCGGCGCCTACGAATATATCTGCAGCGTGTTCACCGAGCTGGTCTTCGGCACCGTTTTCTGGGACTACAGCGCCATTCCGTTTAACCTGGGCGGGCGTATCAACCTATTATACTGCTTTTTCTGGGGCATTGCCGCCGTCGTATGGCTGAAGGGACTTTATCCCATTCTTTCCGCACTGATAGAGAAGATTCCCAAAAAGGCAGGAACCGCCGGAACCTGGATTCTGATCGTATTCATGGCGGTTAATATCACCCTGTCGGGGCTTTCGCTGGCCAGGTACTCGGAGCGGCAGACAAACCCGGCCGCGGAGCAAAACGCGGTCACCCTGTTTCTGGACGTGCACTTTCCCGACAGCCGGATGGAACGGATTTATCCGAATGCGAAGCTGGTGGACTAGGTTTTAGCCGAATGTCTCTGTACGAAGTGTTGCGATATCAGACCCGGAGTTCCGCAATGGAATACAGCGCCGCTTTTCCGGCTAATTTTACCCGTTTCCCATCCAGACGGCAGTACAGAATACCTCCCCGCTTTGAGGCCTGAACGGCTGTAATCCGCTCTTTTTTCAGCCGTTTTGCCCAATAGGGGACGATGTGGCAATGGCCGGAACCGCAGACCGCGTCCTCCGCCACGCCGCACTTTGGTGCAAAGGAGCGGGAAACACAGTCTGCATCCGTCCCCCTGGCCGTGGCGTGAAGGAGCAGGCCGTCCAGCGATTTTACTTTTTCCTGATTTGGGTTCAGTGCCCTGATTATTTCCTCGTTTTCAAAAATACAAAGCAAATCGCGCCCCATGTAGGCCTCCGAGGGTACGGCCCCAATCGCGCCGGCCATCTCTTCCGTCACAGGCACCGGTGTCAGTTCATACGCCGGAAAATCCATCTCATAAAGGCCGTCCCTTTTCTCAACAATCAACTCCCCGCTCAGCGTTTTAAATGTGATCTGTCCCGCTTCCGTTTCATAGTAGTTGAAAAGAACAAATGCACAGGCTAATGTCGCATGTCCGCAAAGGTCAATCTCACCGCCGGGAGTAAACCAGCGCAGTCGATATGTTTCACCTTCTTTTACCGCAAATGCGGTCTCGGAAAAATTATTCTCTATCGCTATGTTCATCATCAGTTCTTCTGAAATCCACGCGTCCAGGATACAAATAGCCGCCGGGTTTCCGTGAAACACCTGATCGGTAAAAGCGTCTGCCACATACTGTTTCATTTTTCAAAATCCTCCCTTTATTAACCTCTATTGAAAATACTGCTCTTTCATGCGGATTGAGCCGCCCCCTCATGGACCGTCCACCCTTTGCAGACATCCACCCAGCCCGCCGCGTGGGAATGCGTTTCCAGCTCCGCCAGATCCAGTTGAATCGTAGCGGTATCGATTCCCCCTGCGGTATGGACGGTGGAAAACCGTTTTAAGGAGATATCCAGATAAATCTCCACTCCCTCATTGACAGCAAAGGGACACACCGCCCCGGGCCGGTGTCCAATCAGCTCCTCTACCCGTTCACGGGGAACCATACCAGGTTTTTGATGAAAATACTGCTTAAACTTGGAACTGTTTACTCTTGTGTCTCCGGCCGTAACTATCATCACCGGCTTCCCGTCCACAAGAAAAGTAATGGCCTTGGCTATCTCAGCCTGAGTACAGCCAATGGTCTCGGCCGCATGTTCCACGGTATCTCCCGTCTGCGTGCGGACCGTAATGCGATCCGCCAGGCCCGCCTGTTCAAAATAGGTTTTTACATTTTGATATGACATAGTACTTTCTCCTTATTGTAATTTGCTCTTGCCTCTGATTTGCTCTTAGTATATACTTCAGATATGCATAAGTAAAACGAATATTTCTAATGATTACTTTAGAGAAAGTGAAGTAAAAACATGAACCGATATATTGCCTTACAGAAAATCGTGGAGCTGGGCAGCTTTGCAAAAGCCGCCGACGCCCTGGGTTATACTCAGTCGGCCGTCAGCCAGATGATTTCCTCCCTGGAAAATGAACTTCAGATTAAACTGGTAAACCGGTTCCGGACAGGAACGAAACTTACCATTGAGGGCGAGGAACTTTATCCCTACATCGAGCAGCTTGTTTATCAGTATTTTTCCATGCAGGAGAAAACGAAAGAGATTAAGGGGCTGGAGACCGGAGTCATACGCATGGGAACGATCGCCAGTATCTCGGCCCACTGGCTCCCCGTACTGTTTAAAGAATTCCAGGAGCAGTATCCCGGCGTTGAATTTATTATCCACCAGGGCGACTACACCTCCATCCAGGACTGGATTAAGGCGGGGGTTATCGACTTTGGCTTTATCAATCCTAACGCTGCAGGCGGGATTAAAACTCTGGTCCTGAAAGATGGAAATATGCCGGCCGTATTACCGGAGCATCATCCCCTTACCGAAAGAGATGTCATCCCTTTGGAGCTGCTGGCTTCCGAGCCGTTCATTCTGCTGGAAGAGGGTCATTATTATGAGCCTTTAGAGGCATTTAAAGCCATCGGCTGCAAGCCGAATATTAAATACACGATCCACGATGACTACTCGATCATGACGATGATTGAGGCGGGATTAGGGGTCAGTATCCTGGCGGAACTGATTTTGCACCGTACAAATTACCGCCTTGCGTTACGTCCGACCGATCCGCCGGTTACCCGCACGATCGCCATCGGATACAAGGATAAGGCAGGCCTGCCCATGGCCGCCAGACGCTTTATTGAGCACCTTCAGCTTCATATTGCGGAACTTCCATAATAAACTGTGTAATAGCTTCTCTAATAATTCACGTAAAAAAAGATAACAGCAGGCAACTGAGGAAACATTAGAAACTGGGAGCCCGGGAAGTTTTTCTATCTCAAAAAAGAAGCAGCGCATATTTTACGCTGCTCAGCTTGTCGACAAACTATACTTTCCTTATATCAGGAGTTTGAGGGTGTAACCCTCATTTCAAATCACGTAGGTGGAATTCAGTTCCGCCGTAGTGCTGAACTGCCGATTTCTAGGGGCTTTAGCCCTTGCGCGAGGAAATCGGCAGTTCTTCCTCCTGTGACTAGAATTTATAGCGTTATGCCATAAATTCTACAGAGTGGCGACTTTGTCGACACTCTGAGCAGCGCATATTTTACGCTGCTTCTTTTCTTATCATTTAGTACGTATCCAGCGGAGGTTTCACAGAATCGGGAAGCGGGCAGGTATATTTTCCGCCGTTTCTCTTCTTTACCTCTGCTTTGGCGGCTTCGATTACTTCCGGCCGCTCCATAGTCCTGACCGATGCCAGAGCCATCACTTTGGCCGCGGTCAGCAGGCCTTTATGGGCCAGCGGGCTGCAGGACTGGGCCGTCATCTGCCATGTGTGGCCCACATTACCCACGCAGCAGGTAGCCATATTGATATTCAGCGTCGGAACTGCGTATCCTACGTCGCCTACATCGGTGGAGCCTGCCTCCAGCCTGATCTTCGACGGATCGAAGGAATGGATTTCACTGTCCAGAGGTTTTTCAAGGATTTCCTCCACTCTGTCGTCACCGTACCGTGCGGCAATTTCATTCCGGATCATCACCTGTGTCTGCTCATTATAAGTTTCAAGGAACTGTCTTGCCAGACGGTAATCTTCTTCCGTCCACTGGGGAGCTCCTATCTCCTTCATACATTCATCCGCCACACCGGCCAGCGCAATGTTGGGAATATACTCGGTAAATGCCATTGCCAGTTCGCTTTCCACCGTTGTTCCGGTCATCATGGCCGCTCCCTTTGCGACATTGACAACGCGCTCATAAAGCTCCTTGACCTGGGAAACATACGGCGCCCTTACCTCGTAACGCACGGTTGCATGATCCTGAACCACGTTCGGGGCCGTGCCGCCCGCATCAATATAGGCATAATGGATTCTGGCTTCCGGTATTACATGTTCTCTCAGATAATTGCAGCCCACGCTCATAAGCTCCACACTGTCCAGGGCGCTTCTTCCCAGATAGGGCGTTGCCCCTGCATGGGAACTGAGGCCCTTGAAATAGAAATTGGCTCCCATAATTGCATTGCTGTGCATCGGATCCACCTGATTCGCCGTAGCAGGATGCCATGTGTATACAAAATCCACATCATCAAACATCCCGGCCCTGGCCATGAACTGCTTGGAACCGGCTCCCTCCTCGGCCGGACAGCCGAAGTAAATCACGGTTCCGTCCTTCTTAAATTCTTCCAGGTATTTCTTCACTGCAATCGCCGCAGCCAGGGAACCCGTTCCCAGTGCGCAGTGGCCGCAGCCATGTCCCGGAGCGCCTTCCTCTTCCTCTTTTTTCACCGGGACTCCCGCCTCCTGGCTCAATCCCGAAAGTGCATCGTACTCTCCCAAAATTCCGACAACCGGCTTTCCCGTACCAAAGGAAAATGTGCCTGTAAAACAGGTCGGGATTCCCGCTAACCCCGTTTCCACAGAGAATCCCGACTCTTTTAAGAGACTGCAAAGCAGCTCCGCCGATCGGTTCTCCTGAAACGGCAGCTCGGCAAATTTCCAGATCCGGTCATTGGCCTCCAGAATCCGTTTTTTTTCTTCCTCCACTGCTTTTTCAATGTACTCAATATCCGTCATGCTTGATTCCTCCTTCACTCATCCGGCTTTCATTCCTTCATTCTACAGTACTTTTCCGAGGAATTCAATGGTTCTTGGATTCTTTGCATTTCCGAATATTTCTTCCGGTGTTCCCTGTTCCTGGATGGTCCCGTTATCAATAAAAAACACCCTGTCACTGACCTCTTTTGCAAATCCCATCTCATGGGTGACAATCACAATCGTCATTCCCGACCCGGTCAGGGTCTTGATAACATTTAAAACTTCTTTCACCATCTCCGGATCCAGGGCCGAAGTCGGTTCGTCAAACAGCATCACTTCCGGTTCCATCGCCAGCGCACGCACAATGGCCAGCCTCTGCTTCTGGCCGCCCGAGAGCTTGCCGGGATAAACGTCCTTTTTATCCAGAAGGCCGACACGCTCCAGAAGATCGCACGCCTTTTTCTCCGCCTCGGCCTTCGGAATCTTTTTCTCGAGAACCGGGGTGAGGGTAATGTTGTCAATCACCTTCAGGTGAGGGAATACGTTGAAACTCTGAAACACCATTCCCATTTTCTGACGGAACTTATCGATGTTAACGGACGGGTCCGTGATATCGGTTCCTCTGAATGTCACCCTGCCCGACGTCGGTTCCTCCAGGCAGTTGAGGCACCGCAGAAACGTGCTCTTTCCTCCGCCGCTGGGGCCGATCACGGAGACCACTTCCCCCTCGTAAATACATTCCGTAATTCCTTTCAGCACTTCCAGAGTCCCAAAGGATTTTTTCAGATTCTCCACACAGATAACAGGCACGGCACCGGCCGGAACGCCTGCTCTCTCTTTACATAAGCTGCCGCTCTCTCTACCGCTCATTCCTGTTCATCCTCCATTCCGCATATTCCATAATTTTTCCCAAAACGGTTGTCACCATCAGATAAATGATTCCTGCTATCATCAGCGCCTCCACAGGACGGAAGGTCGCCGACGATATGGTTTTATACGATGTGGTGAGTTCGTTGATAAAAAATACGGAGGCGAGTGACGCCTGCTTAATCATGGTGATGAACTCATTGCCCAGGGCGGGCAGAATATTTTTCACGGCCTGAGGCAGGATAATCTGCGTCATGGTGTGGCCGGCCGTCATGCCGAGACTTCTTGCAGCCTCGGTCTGTCCTTTATCCACCGCCTGGATTCCCGCCCTGATTACCTCGGCTACATAGGAACTGGCGTTGATAATGAGGGCGATAATGATGCAGGCAGTATCCGATATTTTCACCGGAAGAACCCTGGGTAAGAATATCCAGAAGAAATACAGTTGAAGCAGTATCGGAGTGCCTCTCAACACCCAGATATAAAAACGCACAAACCACTGAAACGGCCTTATGCGTGTCAGCCGCATAACGGCCAGAATTGTTCCGATCAACGTGCCGCACAATACCGTGATTGCAGCCAGGCACAGGGTTCCGGCAAGGCCCTGTATATAGACAAAGCCGTACCGTTCCCACATTTTTATCATTGTCTCTATCATATCCGAAGTCCTCCCGCCTTAATTCCGGCCCTGTTACAGGCCCAGACTCCGGGCATATTCCTTGTACTCTTCATACCACTTGGAATATACGCCTTCATCAACGACTCCGTCTATGATTTCATTTACCTTATTCAGAAGCTCCGTCTCACCTTTTGTAATCCCGATCCGCGTTCCCTGCGTGGACTCATCCACCGTAAACGCAAAATCCGGCACTATGGTCATGTCACAGCCGCTGTTGGCATCGATATAGAGCTGCGCTGTGGTGATTGAGGTGATGACGGCATCTGCTTTTCCTTCCTGTACCATCAGGAAACCGTCCGTGGTAGCCGAAACGCGTTTCAGTTCCCTGTAAGCCGGAACCTGTTCGCCTGCAAACATCTCCTGCAGGGAACCGCTCTGGACGACAATCGTCTTGTCGGCCAAATCGTCCGCGTTTCTGATTTGATTTAGATTTTCTGTGCGCACCATGAGACCGTACTCTATCTTCTCATCATCGAAATAGTATCCGTTGGAAAGCTCCATTGCCTCTGCTCTGGCGGGAGTGTAAGCGAGGGCCGAAATGGCCATGTCATATTTGCCTTCCGTGATACCGCTGAGTACGGATTCAAAATCCAGAGGGACAATACGGCACTCGACTCCCAGTTTATCCGCGATATACCTGGCGAGTTCAATATCGGCGCCGACGTACTTGTCGTTCCCCTGTTTGGAAGGATCGATGAACTCATTCGGCGCAAAATACGGTTCTGTCGCAACTTCGATGTAACCGCGCTCTAAAATATCGGCGAGGCGGCTGCCGGATGCAGAATCTGAATGGGCTGCTTCAGAGCTTTCTGAACCGGATACGGGCGATGATGACTCGTTTGTATCATGATGCAGAGAACTCTCCTCATTTGCTACTGTCGGCGCCTGACCAATCATGGAACAGCCGCTGAGCATTGTCGTGGACAGTAAAGCGGCGGCTACGGAAGCGGCCAGCTTTTTCACTTGATTCTTTCTCATGTTTCCTTCCTCCTGTCTTAATATTTTAGCCTCTGGTGCTTATTTCAGATGAAGCTCCCGCCGGTTTGAAATGATTTCAGCGTTCACTTTAGTCTGCTACCATGCTAATTCATGAAATTATATCTGGCGAATCGCCGGCTGTCAAGTATTTTTTACTGTACAAAAAAGTACTTTTCGTTTGTATACATTGATTTTACAAGGAAAATTGACGAGAATTTTTTTATAATCGGATAGCAACGAAAAGCACGCTTTGCGAACTTTTCACTGCCGCTCAACAACGAAAAGCACACTTTGCGGACTTTTCATTGCCGCTCCAAAAAAGGCCTCAGCAAATTGCTGAGGCCGGGCCGGGTAGTTTCCGGTATTTAATTTAATGCCTGTTTGCAGGCCAATTTACATCACATAATGTCCTGTTTCGTCCAAAGCCCTGCTGATTTCCTGCTTCATGACAAAAAAGTCCAGGGGCTTTGCCAGGTGGCTTGTCATCCCTGCCGCCTTCGCCGCTCTGACATCCTCCGCAAACGCGTCGGCCGTCATTGCCAGAATCGGTACGGACGCCGCGTCCCTGCGGCCGCTGTTTCTGAGGCTGCGGATCACGCGGGCGGCCTCATATCCGTTCATAACCGGCATATGAATATCCGTCAGGATCAGGTCATAATAGTATTCTGCCGCTTTCCTGAAACATTCCACTCCCTCATTACCGTCTCTGGCGGTGTCCACCGCCGCCCCCATACCGAGCAGCAGTTCCCTTGCAATCTCCAGATTCAGTTCATTATCTTCAATTAGTAAAAAATGTTTTCCACAAAACTCAGGATGAACGCCCCTGTTTTCCTCAGAATGACCGTGATTTTCCGCAAATTGTACGGATTTTTTTATTCCGTTGTCCACTGCTTTGCCCATCGCTTCAATCAGGCCGTTCTCTCTGTCCACCGCAATAAAACCGTTACCCGGCACATTCAGATCAAGAATTACTGCAACAGAGGTTCCCTGTCCCGGCGTGCTCTGTACCTCTATTCTGCCCTCCATCAATTCCACCAGCTTACCGACCATGGACATCCCAATGCCGCAGCCTCCGGTCTTATCAATTCTTCCGTCCTGCTCCCTCTCAAAAGTGAGGAACAGATTTTCCATAAATTCTTTTCCGATTCCCGTTCCCGTATCCGAAACGCAAAACCGGAACCTGGCACGCTGCTCACTGCCTGGCTCCGGTTCCGTCACCTCCACCCGAATTACTCCGCCCTCCGGAGTAAATTTAATGGCGTTGGATATCAGGTTCGTCATGACCTGATTCAGTCTCAGAAAATCAAATTCTGCAATTTCGTGGTTAAGCCCCCGGCAATCCATAATCAGCGCCTGGTTTTTGGCGGCCGCTGCCGGCTCCATCATTCCTTCCAGACACTCCATGAATTCCCTGATGGAAAATACTTCTTTTTTCAGCACCAGACTCTTTCGCTCCATGTTTGACATTTCCAGCACATCATTTACAAGGGCTGCCAACACCTTTCCGGAGCACTCCATTTTTTCAAGGCAATCCAGGACACGGACGTGATCCTCCAGATTGGCTGCTGCCAGCCTGGTCATTCCCAGAATTGCATTTAACGGCGTACGCATATCGTGGGACATGGTGGACAAGAAACGCCTTTTAGCCAATTCGGCTTCCCGCCTTGCTCTGTACGCCGCTCTTTCTTTTTTTGCCAGTTCTCTTCTGTTCCATCTTCTTCCGCCGTAATGATCGTGTTTCACAATGTTTTATTCCCCTTCTATGTAGTTCATAATATTCCCCGATCCCCATTCGGGCACTGATACTATTCTATTCATAAAAAGTGAAAACATTCCGAAAATTATTTTTCCTTAACTATTTTCTAATACGGCGTCTCCTGTCATAGATGACCCTGAGGCAGGCTGCCGCCGCAAGAAAAGACAGCACCGTGCTAATCAAAATAAAAATCCAGCTTCCAAAAAAGGCGGGAAAAGCGCCGAGAGATGCGGTCAGAATGATCGAAGTCAGATTGGCGCTTACATGAAACCACACAGCCGGAAAAAGCCCGTCAAAATGTTCGTACACCAGCGCCAGGAGGATTCCCAGTGCAAACGCGTAGACTGCCTGAACCAGATTTCCGTGATAAAGGCCGAAAATCAGGGCCGAAACAACCGCGGCGGGAATAATTCCCATTGCAGACCGCAGACGGCCATAGCACAGTCCCCTGAAAATCAACTCTTCCACAACAGGTGCCGCAAGTCCGGTGGACAATATCTGAAGCACAATGGACACGCTGTAAATGTCCTCATTGATTTCATCAAAACCCTCGGACATATGTACAATACCGGTTAATTCCATCAGGTTGTTTAAAAATATACAGGAAGCAAAGGCAAGTATGAAAACCAGGGCCGCTCCGCGCCCCATATCGATTCTCACACGCCAGGACGGGCCATAATCCCTTCGTCTCTCCTGCTCTCTTCTTCCGTAAACGTAGAAAAGAAACACCGAGCTTATCACCGCCGCCAGAGTGACCACCCACATTACGTTCAGAAATCCGCCCATAAAAAAGGCGATTACTGCGGTCACCGCCGTATAGAATAAAATCGGCCAAACCACCTGCCAAATCATTGAAATCACTCCAAAATTTCTTCTTACCATTATTGTACTCCTTTGTAATAGATTTAAGTCTGCAACTATTGAGACTTAAGTCCGGAATTTTTATCCGGGGACTCAATATTATGGAGGGCGCCTGTTCCAAAACGGTGTTCCTCTTACGCACGCTTACCATCTTTGGTGCGTTTTTCCCCTGCCCCGGCATTACGTTCTATTGTAACATGACACTCCCCGAAAGTCTATTTGCACGGATTTGAATTCGGCAGGAATTCAGGCAATACCGGTAATAAAGAGTCTGCCCAGGCAGACTCTCGCGCCGAGCGCGGCCGCATAGCGGCATATTACATCTTCGCGCGAGTGCGCATCCCGCCCGGAGGGCTTTTTTATATCATAGGAAAGTATTCCTATGATATAAAAAGCGTCGGAACCTCCCTTATTCAGGGAGAGACTCCGACGCATTTTTCCTATGGATGATGCTGTCACATATTTTGTAAAATACAACGGCAAGCAGAATTCCCATCATATTTGCCAGATATCGGTTCAGAACGGCCCCCGATACCCCATATATACCGGCTGCCACGGCAAGGGCGCCGAAGGAGTTAAACACGGTCTGCCAGCCGTATGTTGCAGAAAAGCCAACGCAGATACCGCCGATAATCCCCAGTACTCCATACCCTTCCTCCGGAACGATAAGGCAAAGGAGCAGAAAGAGAATTCCTCCCACAATCGTTCCCGGAACCCTGTGTCTTACCCTCATTTTTAAATCCTCAGCAAACGGCTGCAGCACCGACATGGCGGCAAATCCGGCCCACATTGGTCTTGAAAGTCCGATAATCCGGGCCAGAAACATCACAAGGGCGACTCCCACCGCCATTTTAAACTGCCATCTGGTCCTGGCGGAGTGAAGGCGGAACTCATGGAAAAGGTTTCCTATCCGCCTCTTATACGTAATCTTGCGGTGATTACAGTAAAAAATCAGCGCGGTCAGCAGACCTCCCGCCGCCAGTCCTAAAAAGCGCATTCCGTACGCTTCCCCTGTCACATCATTGCCCGATAAAAGCAGGTATCCCAGGACAAAGGTCGCATGGTTCGACATCAGAATATTATGACAGCCAAAAAAGGTAAGAGCCAAAATACAGACAAAGTCCACAATCAGTGCAGCAAACGGAGACGACGTTGCCGATATATGGGGGCCAACCGCAAGAATTCCAAAAATTCCGAGGAGAACAAAAAAGCTCTGTTTCGTATCGATCCCCAAATCCGCCTGCCTGAATACCATGACGGCCAGCAATACCGCCACTCCCGCAATGCTGTTCTCAGGACCGAAGAGCTTAGAATAGATAGAGATAAACGCTACACAAAATGCCAGCGTTAAAAACACCTTAAAAATGTAGGTAGCAATGTGGCGCCGTTTTTCCCTGCCGTCTTTTGAATTTCTGATGAGCGCTTTCGAACCGGCCTGGTTTAGCTGTAATTCCTGATAAAATGTCAAATATGACACCTTCCTTTCTGCCTTGTCATTGTTGCATAAACTCGTTGCTCTCACGGATCAGACCGGCCAGATTCCCGAACTTTTCCTCCCCAAGATTCCTTCTTAACCGGTATACGGGTTCTAGGTAATAAGTGTAGGTTTCCTTCAATACCTGGTCTCCCTTCTCCGTAATTTTCAGAAAATAACTTCTCCTGTCGGCCTCACTGACTTCCTTCAAAAGAAATCCTTTCAGCTCCAGATTTTCAATCAGCCTGCTGCCCAGCGGCCTGCTGATTCCCATACTTTCGCACAGTGCATGCGGCGTAAGGCGATCCTTTGACATCTGTACTCTTGAGAGGAGATCCAGTTCCTGTGCCGAAGAAATGCCTCCCTGGGGGCTGCGTTTCACATGCAGGCTGCAAAAATGCCGGATATCCTGCATCGTTTTCATCATTGCCATCCAATCCTCATATTCCTGTTGCTTTTCCATACTTTCTCTCCCATTTGCGCCCCCAAAAACGGCGGGCATAGCAGCATACGGTGTGTTTCAAATCAGCTTTTTTCGATGATACATGTCGGTGTCGCGGCCGGATATTATCGGCAGGAATCTATATGATACTGATATGTCGATTATATAAAAATAGTTCACTTTGTTAATAAATGGAAATTTTACACCTGATTATTAACTTTGTCAACTAGTTTATAGTTATTTTACGATTGGCCTCGCTAATTACCGATTAAAGTTCTGTTCGGTTTTGATATGCGGTTACTTTCCAGTTTAGAAAACCACATATGGGAAAAACCACTGCTACTCTCTCTTTTCCGGAAGAATAAAAGTGGTTTTATCACTGTTTAAAATATTATTTTTTATTACATGAAACGAAAAAGAAGCAAAAAAACGACTAAAAATCTCTTGTCCTGTTCTTTAAGATACTGCATAAACTTTCATCACAGTCCTTTTTTGAAAAACGCCTTAAACTCTTTGATCTCCTCTTGAGTTTGCCGGATAGAAAGGGTGTACTTGCTGCCCCTGTTTACACCCGGCTGGTAATCAAAGGGAACAAATGTAAACTGATTTTGGGAATTGCCAACCGAGCAGTAGCCCATCATGTTGGCATCCGAACCGCTGCCGTTCTCTCTGGTAAAAATGCGGGGTGCTCCCACAACTGTAAGATTTGCGTCAATGGGTACAACCACAATGGTTCGGGGCGCGGATTCTTTGCAGCCTACAATATAACTGCAATGCGTCGTTACCTTGACGAGCACGGCGTCCGTAAAGTTTTCCGCCTTGCAATACAGAAGTTTATATGCCTGTCCGTCCGCGACTGCGGCGTCAAAAATTTCCCGCATCTTTTCCCGGCTTTTCTGGTTTTCCCCGTCGGTAGCCCCTGTAGCCGCTTTTTTTATGATATCCATGAATCCCATAATCATATCCCCCTCTAATATTTATTAATTTTTATTCTATACATCAATAACCATGAAATCAACTTGTGTTTTTCATCCTGAGTACGCATTATGCCAACAAACCGAGTTTAATCAGGCCGTCAAATTACACTGATAAGGTCGTTTGACCAAGTAAATATCCATATCCACCAACATAAACCGAATCAATTACATCCTCGTGATATGCGATATTGACGATAATCCGGGAAATCGCTCCCATGTTATATCCCTGTTCAAATATATATTGAGATCTCTTTTTATAATATTTAAAAAGGTAACACGCTAAGGCACAATTAGATGTTCCTGTTGCTGATTCTTCATCAATCCCATACAATGGCGCAAAATTTCTGCATATTGCTGTTATATCAGGTTCTTCAATCAGAGTAAAAGCATGGACGCCAACCACATTTTTTTCTTTGCTTAATTCTGCCATCATTTTAAAATCAGGCGATAATACTTCCAAATGGTTCCTCGAATCAACAGGAAGCATAATATCGCTTAGCCCTGTGGAAACTATTTGTATTGGAAAATCACAATTAATGAAATCTTTCTCTATGCAATCCCCAAATATATCCGGGTTTAGGACATCAAAATATGCAGGACAATTCTGTTCCATCAATATTAAGCCGTCTTCTTCAATCTGAATATTAAGAATTCCGGCTTTTGTTTCGATTGTAAATAGTTGTTTGTCCAACTCCCCCAATAATTTGAGAGTAGAAAATGCTGCGATTGTAGCATGGCCGCATAACGGGACTTCTTCTGTTGGAGTGAAGTATTGTAATTTAAAGTCTGCCAGATCGGAATCCGATACAAAGGCAGTTTCAGAATATCCTAATTCCCCTGCAACTTCCATCTTTTGACCAGAGGATAAATCTGGTCTGTTAAAAACAATTCCCGCCTTATTTCCGCCTTTATTATTTTTACTAAAAGCACTTGCAACATAAACGTCAACCATTATCTTTCTCCCTGGGAATTCCGATTTGCCGGGTACACCTTCTTTGGCTGAGGTGGACAAATGCATAACCGGCTTTTTTCATTTGATATCAGCATATAGAAACAGATCTTCCATACATTTAAAAGCCTGACAAAAGCAAATTTTTATATCGTCAGCTCCACAGGCCTCCGATGCTTAACGTATAAATTTACCAATGAATTCTTCGGCCTGCCCGGCCATTTCTTTATAGGCGTACTTGTACAGATTATGAGGAAAATCAAACAATCCGTATTGGGAACATTTAAGTTTGCCCAGATACTGTGTGGCATGGCTGATCCAGGAATCCTTTTCCAGAGTTGTCCCTTCTCCATTTGAGATGAAAAACAGCATCGGGAGCTGCAGATATGGATCCTCCGCGTCTATCTGTGCAAGAGTATCTCCAATATTGACCGCTTCGCTGATCCAGTTCTGATTGGCAAGATTTTGAACGGCTAAGAGTTCATAGTGTTCTGCTTCCTCCGGTAAAATGAGATTTTCCTGAAGCAGCTGCGAGATCAAAGCACCCGCCGTGTTTTTACGAAGCTCTTCATTCCCCGAAAGCTCCCTGAGTCCGGTAACCGCATTGTCCAGGTTAAAATCCTGGTAACACTGCGGTGTTGCCGGGTCGACGCCAAGGATACCCAGAATTTCAGAAGGATACCTCTGCCCCCAGTAAAGTGCTTCCAAAAAGCCCATACTGTGTGCCGCCAAAACAACCGGTTCCGTTATTCCAAGCTCCCGCAGCACGCACCTGTATTCACCCACCGTGACATCGACCGTCCTGTCTTTTCCTGATATATCGCTGTATCCATATCCCGGCTTTTCAATTCCCACCACCCGGCACGTCCCTGACAGCGTTTCCTGAAAGAACTTATATTCCAATTGAGGAAATAACACCCCAGAACCCGATAAAAAAACGATTGTCACCGGGCCTTCACCATATGAATACACATGTATTTTTTCTTTCTCCGCAAAAATAAACTTATCCATTTATCTGCTCCTTCTTTGTCAGCACATCATGTACCATTCTGTCAATCATATCATCCACTGCAATGCACTCCGCATATCTGCCGTCCCACATAAATTCATTATAATAACGATAGCTGTTTTCGCCCGTCATATAGGCATTATCGGTTGTCGTATTTGCAAACGCCGGCACAAACACGTGAAATCCGTGTTCAAAAGCACACTTAACGCTGGCATCAATACAGTAATCTGTCTGAAGCCCGGTTATGATAACGTCCTTTTCGCCCATCTCCATCAGGTATTCCGTCAATCCGGTGTCACGGAACGCGCTGTTTACCGTCTTATCATAGAGCTTTTCTCCCGGAAGCGGCCGGAATTCATCATAAATTTCAAAGCCTTCGGTACCCTTTGTAAGAGCTTCACCACCTCCATCGTCGTGACGGATGTATATTACTTCGATTCCATGAGTTCTTGCCGCTTCAATTAGTTTTTTCACGTTGAACCGGAACAAGTCAAAATGGGATAGTGTTTCATTTGTTATTAATTGCTGTGTATCTATTACGAGTAAGACCATTTCCGTTCCTCCAGGCTATTCCCATTTATATCCCTTCCCGCTCAAAGATCCCACGGAGCTCCAAGGCATCTTCAAAGGTACTCTTCCACCCATACTTTTTTAAATCCACTCTGTTCTCCGGCGACACCTCAACGCCCTCTCCCATCAGCAAAAGTCTTTGGGTTTCCGGATATTCAAAAGATGCTGCGCCGGACAGAAAACCGCCGCTGTTTACAATCCTCCAGGCCGGTATTTGGCCGTCCAGACTTTTGTGGCTCAATGCATATCCCACCTGCCTGGCATTGCGGGGCCTTCCACAGAGAAGGGCGATCTGGCCATAAGTTGCCGCCTTACCGTATGGAATCATATGGCAGACCTTTTCCATCCTTTTATAAAAATCCATGCTCCCCTCTCCTTTCCGCCCGCGGCTGAGTTCTTGTTCTGACTAAGACGCCTTTATCCTCCGGTAACGATAAATACTAATTTCTATCTCAATTTTCTTTTACTCATATATCCATATCCGGTTCTTTACTGTAGTTCTCCCCGATTAAAAGCGGCCTCCGCATCTTCGTATGCCTTCCTGGTTCTCTCATCAAAACATACCATCGTAACATCCAGATCCGGATACCGGTGGATCGTTCTGACTGCGATTTTTGCAGCCTCATCCACAGGGAAACGGTAAATCCCTGTGCTGATGGATGGAAAGGCAATGTCGTGAATGTCGTGTTTTACAGCAAGTTCAAGACAGTTTTTGTAACAGGATTCCAATGTTTCACGCTCACCATGTTCCCCGCCGTTCCATACCGGCCCCGGGGTGTGGATAATATATTTTGCCTTCAGGTTATATCCCTTCGTCATCTTGGCCTGTCCCGTCTTGCATCCGTGAAGCATTCTGCACTCTCCCAGGAGTTCCGGGCCTGCGGCGCGATGAATCGCACCGTCCACACCCCCGCCTCCGAGAAGCGAGGTGTTGGCGGCATTTACGATTGCCGTTGCCTCACATTTTGTTATATCGCCGGTCATTATTTTAAAAGACATTGCTTCGCTCCTTCCGCTTGTTTTCTATCTGCACATATACTCCATTTGTACATGTTTTCTGTTTGCTCATGTTTTCTGCTTGCACACGTTCTATGTTTACGAATTTAAAATCACTGTTTTTCTCCCTCATTCGCCTCCTCGACAATCAGCTCATCCACAGGAAGCTCCTCTGCAAAGGATACCTGCAGAACCGACTGGGGCCAGTTGAGCCCTGTTCTGGCATGTCTGCCCTTCACCCGGGCGGTCTGTTCCAGCAGTTTTAACAGTTCAGACAATACGTCCCGTGTCAAATATCCGCCGCGCCAGTGGAATATCAGTGGTTTTCCTTTCCGTATCGCCTGAATTGCCCGTTTTTCCACATCTTCAGTCTTCGTGAAAGAGAGTTTCTTCTCTTTGTAGTAGAATTTATCACCATCATTGCATTGCGGGATTGCGTAAATCACCGGTTCATGATCCCGGAAAATCTGTTTATCGTCCAGGTTAAAATAATCATACCGGATCACGTCACCTGACCCCAGGGTATTGTCAAACGTGGCATCCAAATGATAATACGTTCCGCCCATTTTAATGATATTCCATGCATGGCGGTACTTAATGTTTTTATCCGGATTGGAGTCCGAGATTGCAATAATGCACCATATGCCCAACGCATCACACAAAATTTTAACCGTCTTTGCAATTCCCTCACAGACCCCGACTCCCTGTCCAAGAGGGCCGATTATTTCATGGGAATATGGCTTCTTCAACTTATCATAATGGACATTGTTACAGATGAAATCATGAATGTACTGCTCTTTATCACGCTCTGCCAAAGACTGGGCCGGCCGGCTGAGTTTTTCCACCCTGGCCCTCATTGCTTTCTGGTGTTCTTTGATTTTTCCTTTATCAAATAAATATTCCGGAATCATCTCCACATTGCCGGAATCCGGAAAAAAACGGTAGTGAAAACCCACCGCATAAAAAATCTCCGGGCAGTCCAGACGCAGTTTGAAAAATATATCGCTCAACTCGTGATTTTCCAGACGCGGCACCGGAAAGGACGGCGCCAGGTCGATGAGTCCGGTCTTCATGGCGTGGTAGGCCATTCGCTGTGGTTTGTTCATTTGGTTGTAGTAGTATGGTTCCATAGGGTGTCTCCATGTTTGTATATTTTTTATCGTTTGCATGTTTCCGGGCTTCTTTATCATCACTATCTGTCTTTTGAGTGAGTAATTTTTCTGGTATACCGGCAGCCTGTTTTTCTATAGCCCGTGCAGCCATAGAAAGCTCCGAATTGCCCGTTGCGTAGTTTTAATGGTGCACCGCATAGAGGGCAAAGCAACGCCGCTTTCTGCAGTTCCGACTGATAAATACTTTTAAGTTCCTCCGCGAAAGGAGATATGTTGTTATCGGCTGTCACCAGATATACCTTTTTTCTGGCTCGGGTTATAGCCACATAAAACAGACGGCGCTCTTCTGCATCAGGGTACATATCCGCCTGTTCCAGCAGCATATCTACCAGCGGGGGATTTTCTATCTTACTTGGAAATCCCATATTCCTTGATTTGTTATTAATAATAAACACATAATCGGCTTGGAGACCCTTCGATTTATGGGCAGTATAAAATGTCATTTTTAAGTCGGGCCTTGAAAGAAGCATTATTTTCAATACTTTTTCTGTATTATCATAAGCGGTTCTAAGGCGCGGCTCATCCTTGAGATAAACCGAATCAAACTGATACCTGCCGATAAAATACACGCTGCTCCCCGCAGGAAGATTTTCAAGTTCATTCACCATAAATTGTATTGCCCATTTATCCGTAAAGCCTTGAATTATTTCCAGGACATACTGCTCCGCGTCCTCATGGGCATGGATCGTTTTTTTCATTTGATTAGGATTCTTCATGACAAACCGGCCGGATATATCGATAAGACGCTGGGAAAAACGATATGTTGTTTCGATCCTGCTGATTTCCGCATCACCCCAATACTTTGAAAAATCAAGGATATAGCCTATGTCACTGCCTGCAAACCGGTAAATACTCTGCCAGTCATCCCCCACGCAGAACAGTGAATAATAACGGTCCGTGCGCATAGCCTGCAATAAACGGTACTGCGCTCCGGAAATATCCTGATACTCGTCAATAATAACGTATTTATATGGATGGTGATATTCACCCGCTATAATATGATCAGCGGCGAGATTTATCATATCATTAAAATCGATGGCTCCTCTGTCGGACAGCATCTTCTCATAAGCTTCATAGATAGGATCAAAAAGCTTTACGATTACCTGTTGTCCTCTGTGAAATGGAGATGAGCAAAGTTCCATCAATGCCGGATATGACAGGCGGCGGTTTTTGGTTAGTACCAAAACGGTCTGAAGAAGCTCCGCAAGACCATCTAATCTATTTTTTCTTTCCGCCTTCATGTCGGCAAAAATCTGTTCCGCCGGGACCTCCTCCAGGACGACTCCATGTTTCTGCAAACTGATGTAAAGCCGGTCTAACATCACACCGTCAAATTTTTCATAGGCATAACATTCAATCAATACCGTATCATTTTCTTTGTGCAGCTTTTTTTTCCAGGCAATACTTTCCCTATATGTATCTGATGCGCTTTTTCCGTCGCGCCCTGAAAAGTAGGGTGGAACCTCCCCCTGTGCATTTATCCCATAATATTCAATGTAAATACCATAATCCGTCAGAAAAAAATCAGGATAATACTGGTCATATTGTTCAGTACGGGTATCTGTCGGATAGGGTTCCTCGTACTTATATTTAATACCATACTGAGTCAGGAAATTAGCAATCTCCATTTCACCATAGCTCTTAACCGTTTCACCTTTGATTGTGATTGGAGGATTCGTCTCCAGGTATTCCCTGTATGAACTTTCCGAGTCAAACTCAAACTCCGACTTCTGGTTAATACGGTGAAAAAGCAAGTAACTCGTAAACAATGCTGCATATCCCGGGTCTTTCAGGCATACCTCAATCCGGCCGCGTATGAATTTACAGGGATCGTCGTTATAGATAACGGGAGCTTTTCCTTCACTCTCCCGGATAATCTGTAACCCGAGTTTGTGAAATGTCCCTGCCTGTATAGTTTGTCCGGTTTCCTTCGTAAGCCTGTCTCTCATCTCGTTTGCAGATGCACTGGTAAAAGACAAAACAAGAATTTCATCAGGGCCGCATGCCTCAGTTGAAAGAAGATATTTTATTTTTCCTAAAATGGCAGTAGTTTTTCCGGTTCCTGCACCGGCGGCAACCAGGTGATTTGGAGCATCTTTTACAATACATTCCATTTGCTGACGATCCAGCGGACGGCCTTCAATACTCCCAATACGCTTAAATGCATCTGCTGTCTTCTCTTCCAGGTATTTCCGGTTATGCTGTTCAATATCCTGCGGCAAAGCAGACAAAACATGGTTTAATTCCTGAATGCCTCTTTGCAGTTCCTGACAGCAAGGCGATTTTTGCAGTCTTCGGCTAATCTTTCCATAACGGTTCTTAACTCTGAGCCATTCAACTTTTAGCCGGTTGTAGCTGTATTCATAAATATATTTATCCTGATTTGAGAGTAAATGATTTATGCCGCGGACGGCATCGGTTACTTCATTAACAGCAGAGCGGCATTCCGAATCGCGTTCTTCTCTTTTACGGTTTTGATATTCAAAAAACTTGTCGAACAGTCCCATAAAAAAATCCTTCAACCGGGCCATTATGAAATCTTCCGTTCTTCCTCTCTTAAACGTGCAGAGAAAAAACTCAGCCCTGTCCTTTCGTTTCTTTTATTTTACCTCTTTTTAACGGAGAGTACAATGAATGGAACTGATTTCTTAATCCCCGTCCGACTCTTATGCTGCTGTTTTCCCCATAGACAAAAAAACACGCCCCGAGTTCAGACAAAACTAAGCCGCCATAGAAAGTTAATATTTTCTATGGCGGCTGCAAAAATCCGTTTATTCAAACCACGTATGCCCATACCTCTCAAGCAGCTCCTCCGCCTCTTTCGGCCCGCTGCCGCCCTGTGCATATTCATACGTCGGCAGTCCCTTATTCCGGTACTGATCCCGCACCTCATCCACATACTTCCAACTTGTTTCAACCTGATCCCACTGAGAGAACCAGGAGCGTTCTCCCCGCATGCAGGCGCCGAGCAGACGCTCATAAGCTTCCGGTGTATTCATCCGGTTTACAAAAGAACAGCTCTGGCAGAAATCCATTTTTGCCTGGATCACTTCCTCGGTTTCTCCCGGTTTTTTAATATTAAACTGGAGATAGACACCCTCTGTCGGCTGGATTTTAATATTCAGGATATTGGACTCTACTCCTGCTACAGGACTTTTAAAGACGATAGCCACCTGCATTTCACGCTTTCCGAGTTTTTTCCCGGTACGCACATAAAACGGCATTCCTCTCCATCTGTCATTGTCCACCAGAAGCCGCAGGGCGGCATAAGTCTCTGTGGCCGATTCCTTATCTACGGACGGTTCCCCGCGGTATCCTTCGTATTGACCCAGTACCATACTTTCCGATATATCCCCGGGTATGCTAAGTGCCTTCAGCACCTTGATCTGCTCCTGGTGCATATCCTCCACAGCCAGGGTTCCCGGCTGTTCCATCGCGACAATGGAAAGAATCTGGAACAGGTGGTTCTGCACCATATCCTTAAGGGCGCCGCTGTGGTCATAATAACCGCCTCTCGTCTCCACGCCGACCTCTTCCATGGCGGAAATCTGAATGCACTCGATATGCTCCGCATCCCAGACGTTGCTGAAAATCGGGTTTGCAAAGCGGATAATCTGAATGTTGCGGACCATTTCCTTCCCGAGATAATGGTCAATCCGGTAAATATGATCCGGCCTGAAAAACGATTCCATTGCCTCATTGAGTTCGGCCGCCGCCGAAAGACTTTCACCAAACGGCTTTTCAAGCACCACTTTTCCGGCCTCGGCGCCTGCTACTCTTTTCAGTCCGTTTACAATTGTTCCAAAAAACCTGGGAGCAACGGCAAAATAGAATATATGGCTTCCGGCTCCCATTTCCCGGTAGAAATTGTCGAGTCCGTCATATGCATTTTCGTCCGTAAAATCCATCCGGTAATATATAATATTTTCCGCCAGTTTTTGATAGGTCTCTTCTTTAAAACGAAGTCTCGCGAACTTCTCCACCCACTCTTTCGCCATGTCACGGTATGTTTCACTGGTGTAGTCTCTTCTTCCGATTACCACCACCCGGGAACAAAGCTCCTTGTCTTCGGCCGCCTCTATATTATAAAGAGCCGGAAGGAGCTTTCTGAAGGTCAAGTCTCCGGTTCCTCCAAAGATTGTAAATACCTGCTCTTTATTCATGCTCGAACCTCCAATCGTGGTGGAAGATGCCTTCCCTGTCTGTTCTCTCATATGTGTGCGCGCCGAAGCAGTCCCTCTGGGCCTGAATCAGGTTTGCCCCCACCGGTGTTCCACGGAATGCGTCAATATAGGCAACCGCCTGGCTCATGGCCGGAACCGGAATTCCGTTCTGGATTCCAGGCCCCAGGATATCTCTCAGGCTTTCCTGGCCCATGTTGATTTTGTCTCTGAAGAAGGAATCCATCATCAGGTTTTTAAGATCCCTGTTTTTCTCAAATGCTCTTGTAATATCGTCCAGGAACTCAGCCTGTATGATACAGCCCGCCCTGAAAATGGATGCGATTTTACCGTAGTCCAAATTCCATCCGTACTCCGAGGATGCATGTGAAAGCAGGTCAAACCCCTGTGCATAGGCTGCGATTTTGGCCGTATAGAGACCTTTTCTCACCTTTTCCTGGAACTTCGCCTTATCGGGTACCAGCCTCTGCTTCGGACTTTCAATCAGTTCTTTTGCTTCTTTTCTTCCTGCTACCCGGTTCGACATAATTCTGGCATTGCAGGCAGCCGTGATCATGGACACATTCACTCCCTGTTTCAGGGATTCCAGACTGGTCCATCTTCCGGTTCCCTTCTGTCCCGCGCTGTCTAAAATGTAGTCAACCAGCTCTCCATCCTCAAAATCATCCTTCTCGCCGAAGATTCCTGCCGTAATGCCGATCAGATAGCTTTTCAGTTCTCCCTCGTTCCACTCGGTAAAGATATCCGCCAGTTCCTGATTGGTAAATCCGCCCGCATATTTGAGCAGCAGATATGCCTCCGCTATCAACTGCATATCGGCATACTCAATTCCGTTATGGACCATTTTCACATAATGACCGGCGCCATCCGGGCCCATATAGGCACAGCACGGCTCTCCCTGCGCCTTCGCGGAAATTGCCTCCAGGATTGGCGCAATATGAGCGTACGCCTCTTTCTCTCCGCCCGGCATGATGGATGGGCCGAAACGGGCTCCCATCTCTCCGCCCGAAACGCCCGTGCCGAAATAATAGATTCCCTTTTCTTTCAGGCTTTTTTCTCTTCTTCTCGTATCTTCAAAGAATGAATTGCCTCCGTCCAGGATCATGTCGCCCTCGTCAAGCAGAGGGATAAGCTGGTCTATCACCATATCCACCGGTTTCCCCGCTTTGACCATAATGAGAACTTTGCGCGGCCTTTCCTGGGACTCCACGAGCTCTTTCAAATCATAAAATGGGATGAAATTTTTGTGTGGATGTTCTTTTATCAGCGTTTCCGTCACTTCTCTGCTGCGGTTGTATCCGCCTACGATAAACCCGTGATCCGCCATATTGAGGGCAAGGCTCCTGCCCATAACTGCAAGCCCGATGATTCCTATCTGTGTTGTCTGCATAAAATACCTCCTGTTGATATTATCTATTCTGAATCTGTTAACTGGTTTTCTGTCCTTTATTGCCGCCAAGTGTCAGGGATACGCCCTCCGGCATTGAGACGGAATGCAGGGGGATTTTCAGCAATCCGCTCTCCGCATCTCTTTCCATACTCACGATTCCGCCCTCAAAACGGTTTGCCACTAACAAATATCTTTCATCTTCACTCAGGATAAAATCCCTGGGATGAACCCCGCCGCAGGAAATATGCTGAATGACGGCTGCCCCGTTTCCGCTTATATTGAAAACGGCCAGAGTGTCGATGCCCCTCACCGAAACATATAAAAAGCGTTCATCCTTTGTCATTCTGATTGCCGCTGCCGCCGCATTTCCGTTTTTCTCACGCTCCCGTTCCGGCAGGACTGAAACCGTCTGCATCAGGGTGAATTCGCTGCCATGAACGCGGAATACAAAAAGCTCGTTGCTCCACTCGCTTACCACATAGAACATGGTGTGCCGTCTGTTAAATATCCCATGTCTGGGTCCGCTGCCCGCCGGGAAAGTGATTTCTCCAGCCGGTGTGTAGTCATGTTCCGTATCAAACAGCCTAATCCTGTTTTGTTCCAGACAGGGAACACAAAGATATGATTCATGTAATAAAATCTGATGGCATCCCGCCTTCTCTCCGTTTTCTATCCGTTTTACCAGGGAAGGCACTCCTTTTTCCAGATGATATACCATTACGTTTCCTTCATGATAATTTGCCGTATAGACGTAATCGTCTTGCCAAAGGATATAGCACGGCGTCTGTGTTTCTTCCAGTATTTCCGCCGCATGGCTTACCTTTCCCTCCATCAGTTCCAGGAAACAGGTGCCTGCTTTCCCCTGCTTTTCGATAGGGAACGCCATGGAACGGCCATTTAAGCAAACCCATTTTGCATTGTGAGCCTCATAAAACAGCTCCGGCTCCGTGAGCGTGCCGTTTTCACTGTCAAACGTAAAATGATAAATTCCTTTGCTCTCTTCCGAATAATAAGTTCCAATATATCCATCCGTCAGCTTCTTATTTACCGATGTTATTGTTGACGTATTTATCTCTTTTTGTGCATCGTTTGCCATGTATTATACCTGCTTTCCTGTCATATCACACTTCGATTCGTCCCTTGGCTGCTTCCGGCTTTGCCGCTGGTTCACAATCTCTTTTGCGCCCGAATCGGTTCCTACTATGATCCGGCTGCAAACCGGATTAAAATATCCTGTTTCAAGGACTCCCGGTATCTGTCTTATTTTGTCGGCAGCCGTATGATATGTTATTCCCGGGGGAAATGTTACATCCAGTATATAATTGCCGTTATCTGTATCATATATTTTGCCGTTCCGTTCTCTCAGTCTGGCCTTGCCGCCTAATTCCTCTATTCTCTCCGCCGCCCATGTATGAGCAAATGGGAGTACCTCTGCGGGAAGAGGGAAACGGCCGAGACGTTCAACCAATTTGCTCTCATCCATTATCCATATTACATCATCCGCTTTATATGCAACGATTTTTTCTCTCAAAAGCGCTCCGCCTCCGCCTTTTACCGCATAAAAGCTGCCGTCGATTTCATCTACTCCATCAATCGCCAAATCGATATGATCCACTTCCTCCGGCAAACATACGGAGATACCGCAGGAAATAGCCAGTTCTCTGCTCGATTCGGATGTAACCACCGCGCGGACATTGATTCCTGTCGTTCTAAACGTTCCTATCTCCTTTATCAGATAATACACGGTAGAACCGGTTCCTATCCCGAGCGTCATCTTATCGCGGATAAAAGACGCCGCCGCTTTTGCCGCCGTTTGTTTCTGCTTTTCTCTCGCATCCGTACTCATATTGTCACCGCCTTAGATGGATTTGCTGCTCTTTCATATCTGTAATTATAATTGTTACAGTTCTAAAAGTCAACCGTTTCTTTAAAGAGATTTTGAAAGGGATTTTGTATGGAACAAAATATTAAAAGGCTGGGCAAAACAGATGTCTCTCACCGCTTTCTCCAGCCTCTTTTCGTTATTTAGTATGTATTATTTCTAAAACCTTGTTTTCTTATGCTTCTACTTTACATTGACCGAATCTGATATTGCCTCTGATTAACACTTAGTCACACTTCGTGGGAGATTTGTCTCCGATTGGAACCATCCATTCCGCGTTACTGTTTGCTCCGTGCCCGGTAACACGCTTCGTGGCGCACAGAAACAGCCTCTCTTTTCCCCGCCTGATAATGGCTTGTTCTTTTTTTACGGATCATTTATAATTAGCGTATTAAAAAGAAGTATTATTGCGCCCCCAGAAAGGACCGGATACCCATGATTCGTATTGCAATCGTCGAAGATGACAGACATGACGCAGAACTTTTACAGGACTATCTAAAACGCTACGAAAGGGAGAATTCCGTCCATTTTCAGATTACCGTATTCACGGACGGTTTAGACATCATCTCTGACTATCGGGCGGAGTATGACATCATTTTGCTGGACATTCAGATGAAGCATTTAGATGGCATGAGCACCGCCGAAAAAATCAGGAAGCTGGATGAGGACGTGATTTTCATTTTCATCACCTCCACGGTACAATTTGCCGTACAGGGCTACACGGTGGACGCCCTGGGTTACGTGCTCAAACCGGTGCCCTACCTTGCATTCTCGCAGATTCTGCACAAGGCGGCGAGACAGATTGAGAAAAAGCAAAACCGTTTTTACCTGACCCTGGAAACGGACGGCGGACAGCTCCGTCTGGATACGGCGCAGATATATTATATCGAAAGTCAGAAGCACGATATCCTCGTACAGTCGGAGAAAGGCGGTTTCCGGACCGCAGGGCCCTTAAAACGCATGGAGGAAATGCTGCTGCCCCTTGGTTTTGCCAAATGCCACAATGCATATCTGGTGAACCTTCTGCACGTCACCGCGCTCCTTCCTAATGTGGTCCGCCTGTCGAACGGGACGGAACTGCCGGTCAGCCGGGCGCGCAAGAAAATATTTCTGGATTCATTTACCGATTATGTGGGGGGAATACAGCGATGAATATTGCAAACCTGATGGACACGCCCAGAATATGCACGGCCATTGCCGAGTGGGCGGCGTGCGTCTCCTATATTATGATGCTGAGGAGAAAAATTTCCGGAATAAAGCTTTACGGCGCGTTTTCCGGAATGCTTTTATGGTTTCTGCTCTATCAGCACCTGGCCGGAATTGCCCCGCTGTTTCTATGGATACCCGGTATGCTGGGCGCTGCTTTCTGCATGTACCTGTTTATCTTCCGGATATGCGATGTGACGCCCCAGGATGCAGGATTTTGCTGTATCCGCGCGTTTGTGCTGGCGGAATTTGCCGCCTCCCTGCAGTGGCAGCTTAATGTCTGGCTGGTGGTTCATTTCCAACTGTACAATTTCTTTATAACCGCGGCTATTATGACTGCGGTGTATCTGGTGGTCTATCTCGTATACTGGTTTCTGGAACGTGAGCACATTCCGCAGGATGAGAATATGAATGTGGGAAATAAAGAGCTGGTGGGCGCCACCACGATTGTACTGGCGGCATTTACTATCAGCAATCTGAGCTTTATCATGCCGGACACTCCGTTTTCCAGCGCCACCAGTTCGATCCTGTATGTCCGCACCCTCGTGGATTTTGGAGGCCTCGTCATGCTGGCCGCCCAGATGGAAAAACGGGAGGAACTGCGGATGCGCGGCGAAAACCAGATCATGAACGTGATGCTCCAGAGGCAGTATGACCAGTACCGCATGTCCATTGACAACGTGGAGCTGCTGCGCCGGGAATTTCATGACTTGAAACACTATATGATTGCCATCCGGGCGGAGGAAGATCCGGAAAAACGCGATCAATATCTGGAGGAAATGGAACAGGCTATTCTCACGCAGGAAGCCCTGACCAATACCGGAAACCGGGTGCTGGACGTCGTGCTTACCACGAAAAGCACTTATTGCTCCCAGAAAGAGATTACCTTCACCTGTATGGCGGACGGAAGTCTCATTTCCTTTATGCATGTAAAGGATATCTGCTCCATTTTCGGCAATGCCCTGGACAATGCCATCGAATGCGTTTCCCAGTTTGAAGATCCGGAAAAACGTCTGGTCACCCTGTCCATGTTCAGGAAAAACCAGTTTTTAATGATCCAGTTTGAAAATTATACGGAAACTCCATTGGAGTTCAATTCGGGCCGGCTTCCCCGCACAACGAAGGGCAACACCCAGTACCACGGCTACGGCCTTAAAAGCATTCAAGCCGCCGCACAAAAGTACGGCGGCTCTATGACCCTCCAGTCTAAGGACAACTGGTTTACTCTGTCGGTTTTGATTCCTGTGGAGTGCCTTCCGGAAAAATAATCTTGAATACAAAGAAGAATATCACCATGGAAACTCCGCCCGTGATAAATGTCACAAGCAGATTATAAACTGCAGGCGGCATGTAACTGTAGGCAATCGGCATCCAGAGATTGTTAAATCCGTTGCAGATCAGGGAAATCACAACCCACGCGATAAAATACCACATCGCCTGATACGCGGGATTTCCATGGCTCTTGAAGGTAATATTTCTCTGCAGAGGAAAGTTGATACACTGGGCGAGGAATGAGCCTACCTCATAGCTGATAAAATATCCCAGCCCTCCGCCGATGACCACTGCTCCGGCAGAATCCCGCAGTACGTTATATCCCAGCAGGCTCCAGGTAAAATCCACGCCCAGGATACTGAGTTCCTTCTTCGGCCACATAAATTCCGTTCCCGCCAGGCCGATTCCCAGCATTCCCGGCATGAATGTGAACACCAGATACTGAAAGATCGTAACTCCCATGCTGAAAACAAAAAAGTAAAAAATCTGATAAACCCATTTCGACAGTTTGGGATGCTGTTCTTCAAATTGCTTATAACGCCTTGACCAACTGTCATATATCTTTTTCAACTGTCTTGCGCCTCCTTATTATCCCGCCGATTCCACTATTGAACTCTCCGTGAGAAGCAGCCGCACAACTCGGGATTTTCACAAAAAATCAAGTGAAAACGCCTCGCGGAATGCAGCATGTATGTTCAGTTCCCTAATTTCTTCTCATACTGCTTATTCGCCTTTAAATTGCGGAAGAATCCGGCTATAATCCGTCCGATTCCCCGGAAGAAATGTCCGTTTACCACGGTCACGGCTCCCTCCGCCATTTCCATGCTGACCATACCTCCCGTCATCTTGGCAATCGCCCGGAACGGGATATTATATTGGAACAGCAGGTTGAGGTCCGGAGTCCCGGCAGCCTCGTTTTTATTCTTCTTATCGGTCAGCACCTTATAAATGAGCCTGGCGAGTCCGCTCTTTGCATAATACATCTGGCAGACCGCATCGTTGAGCCCCAGTTCTCCCATCCACTTGCCGGAGGGAAGGGGATGCCCGAGAAGTTTCTCATACTCCTCCCGATCCACATTCTGAATAAAGCCGGTACGGTAAGACGGCAGTTCCAGACCTTCATAGGGCAGTCTGTCCGTTGTTCCCGTACGTGTGATGCTGCCGCTGAGCCGGATATCGAGCACACAGGCGCCGACCAGAATCTGGTAGGTTCCCGCCTCCGTCTCCCAGCGGTTTGTCGCAACATTCCAATACCGGAATGTCTTATCGTCAAACGGGATTGAAACCTGTTTTTTCTCTCCCCGTTTCAGAAACACCTTTTTAAATCCCTTCAGCTCCTTTTCCGGGCGGAATACGGCTCCGTCCCAGCACCCGACGTAAAGCTGCGCCACCTCCGCGCCGTCACATTCCCCGGTATTCTCAAGGCAGAAGGTTACCCCTGTCTCCGTCACCGTCAGCCCGCTGTAGGCAAAGGACGTGTAGGACAGGCCGTAACCAAAGGGATACTGCACACGGACCCTGGCGGTATCGTAGTACCGGTAGCCGATATACAAACTCTCCCGGTATTCCGAATTCCGCTCCGTACTCGGGAAGAAGCGGAATGCAGGGGTATCCTCATACCGTACCGGATATGTCTCGGCGAGTCTTCCGGACGGATTGACCTTGCCGGTCAGCACATCGAGCATGGCGCCCGCTCCGGCCTGGCCGCCCAGATAACCGTGGACAATCGACCGGCAGCAGTGATGCCACGACATTTCGACCGCGGAACCGCCGCTCAATACACCGACGATATTGCTGTTTACCTTTACAAGCGCTTCCAGCAGTTCAATCTGGTTCTGCGGAATCCGCATATGGCTGCGGTCCATTCCCTCCGACTCGCTGATCTCGTTGAGTCCAAAGCAGTAAATTACCACATCCGCATTCTGCGCCAAATCAAGCGCTTCTTTTTTCAGAGCCTCATCCGCCTCACCGGTGCGCCGGTAGCCCGCCGCACAACCGGCGTTGACGAGCGGATAGCCGGAAATCATGGTTTCCATCGTTGCAATCTCCATAATCGGATTCACCAGAGAAGAACCGGCTCCCTGATACCGCGGACGGATTGCAAAGTCTCCAACCAATGCCACGCTGCATGATTTTTTAAGGGGCAGCAGAGGTTCCGGATCCGGTACATTTTTCAAAAGCACAATGCTCTCCGCCGCAGCCTTCCATGCTATGGCATTATGAGCCGCCGCGTCGAATCCGGCTGCACTTTTACCTGACTTTCTATCTGCTGTTCCGGCTGTCTCTCCGTCAGACTTTTCCTCTGACTTTGTCTCTTTCCCTTCTTCCGCTCCTGCGCCGTCCCGGCCGTTTTCCGTCAGCGTCAGCACCGCGTCGAGAAGATCGTCCACACAGGTGTCCAGCTCCTCCATGGTCAGTCTTCCCTCGTCGAGCGCTTTCAGAAGCTGCCTAGCTGAGTCCAGCCCCGGCGTCGGCATCTCCAGGTTCGAACGGCATGCCACACCGCGGACATGGTCGTTGGAACCGCCCCAGTCCGTCACTACCATACCGTCGAATCCCCATTCGCCCCGGAGGATATCCTTCAGCAAATGTTCATTTTCATTCGCATACGTTCCGTTTATCTCATTATAGCTGGTCATCAGGGCTTTGGCTCCGCCCTCTTTTACCGCAATCTCAAATCCGGTCAGATAAATTTCCCGCAGAGTACGCTCATCAATCACAGCATTCATTGCCATTCGCCTGAGTTCCTGGCTGTTTACCGCAAAGTGCTTCGGGCAGGCCGCTACGCCCTGGCTCTGTATGCCCCTGATATAGGATGCGGCCATTTTTCC
This sequence comes from uncultured Clostridium sp., assembly GCF_900547735.1. Classification (GTDB taxonomy): domain Bacteria; phylum Bacillota; class Clostridia; order Lachnospirales; family Lachnospiraceae; genus Otoolea. Next base: position 38,571 of record NZ_URHZ01000021.1, read on the forward strand.
CGCCTGGTACGGGTCTTCGGAAAAGTATTCGAAATTCCGGCCGCAGAGCGGGCTGCGCTTCATATTCAGGCCCGGGCCCAACAGCACATTCACCCCAAGGGCCGCCGCCTCGGCGCCCAATGTCCGTCCCAGTTCCTCACCCAGCTCCTCATCCCAGCTGTTTGCGACCGTTGCCGCAGTTGGGAAACAGGTTGCCGGCAGAGAGGGATTTAACCCAAGGTGATCCCCCTCGCCCGCCTGCTTCCTCACGCCGTGAGGTCCGTCCGCACAGAAGATGGATGGAATTCCGAGATGCGGGATATCCCGGCTCTGCCATTCATTCTTGCCGCTTAAGAATGCCGCTTTTTCCTCCACCGTCATTTTTTCTATGATATCCATATGTTTCATAAATGCACCCGCTCTTTCTTTTCCCTCTTTAAAGCTTGAAATCCTCTGAATCGTTTAACGATGCGGATTCCAGGACTGCCGCCTCACCGCTTCTCTTTTTATAGCGCTTCACAGCCGCAAGCTCCAGGCCAAGAATGCCTGCCGCAAGGATAACATCAATCACAATCGCCATTATCTGCCAAGGCAGCAATCCGGTCTGTAAATTTTCCGGTTCATAGGCACGGCTGTTTACTACCGTATACATCACATTTTTGCATGCCTGGCGCATTGCCTTCACTCCGGTTGCGCTCTTCGTATCTTTTACATGGTTTGTTTCTGTGTCGTATGCCACCAGCATGGCGTCGGTGCCGTTCCGGATTGCCTGATCCGAACTCATGTAGCCGTAAACACCAAAGTAGTCGGTCAGAACCAATCCTTGGAATCCCCACTCATCCCTGAGTACCATGTTGCACAGCTCGGAGGAACCGCCTGCCCATCTGGTGCCGATATAGTTGAAGGAAGACATGACTGCCTTGGCTCCGCCCTCTTTCACCGCAATCTCAAACGGTTTTAAGTAAATTTCACGGATTGCCTGCTCATTCGTCCACGTACACAGCATGCTGGTACGGTTTGTCTCCTGATCATTTAATGCAAAATGCTTGATATAGGCGTATACGCCGTACTGCTCCGCCCCGATGACCGCTTTTGCCGCAATCCTTCCGGACAGCACACCGTCCTCAGAATAATACTCAAAGTTACGTCCTGCAAATGCGGAGCGGTGGATGTTCATAGCCGGTGCATACCAGCCGGAAACTCCCATTTCATCAGCCATCTTACCAATGCTCTGTCCAAATGCCTCCGCAATGTCTTCATTCCAGGTACATGCGATCATAACTGCCGACGGGAAGCCGATGGAACCGGTTCCTGTAAAGTTATTGTTGATAGAAGCCGGGCCGTCACAGTCGATGGTCTGCACCTTTCCGACGCTGCCCGCTGCCGAGGTCTGGTATCCGCCAAGGGCAATGACCGTATCCATGTCGCCGACCGTCATATTGTTGAGCAGGTCTTCCCACCGCGTATCGTCATAGGATGCGCCGCGCAGGTCGGCCAGTTTGATACTGTTCTTGGCTCCTGTTACCGGCATCTCATCGTCCGCCAGGTTCAGGCTCTCCGTATTATAATTGCTGTTGTTGATGAACAGCGCTTTTTCTTCCTCCTTAAGCGTCAGGCTTGCCGGTGCGGCCGTTGACGCCTCATAGTTGGCAAATCCATCTCTGCGTGAAAGATAAGTCAGGTCTCCCGCCGCGTAGTCAAACAGGTTGGATGCCGTAAGTACATCGGTGGAACGTCCTTCCTCGCCTGTATAGCGGATAGTTTCATCCACGGTGTAGGTCTGTTCTGCCAGGATATTGTGGGAATCACGGTTGATGCTGATGATATAGTCGCCCGCATCCAGCACATACCCCTTTGTATCCCGGTAATCATAAGATGCCATATCTTCCGCTGTGAACGTGATGGTCAAAGTCTGGGAAGCTCCCGGCTCAAGCAAATCCGTCTTGTCAAATGAAATCAGGTTGGCCGAAGCTTTTTCGATCCCGCCGTTCTCATAAGGCGGGTTGTAATATACTTCCACCACATCCTTGCCGGCGGTATCCCCGGTATTGGTCACGGTTACGTCAAAGCTTATTCTTCCGTCCTGCTCCGAGATTTTTCCCATTTCCTGTGTGAATTCCGTGTAGGAAAGTCCGTATCCAAAGGGATAAAGAACGTTTTTGTCATAATCGATCAGCCCCTCGGCCGCGGCCGTCTCGTAGAAACGGTATCCTACGTAAATGCCTTCCACATAATCGATAAAGGATGGTGTCGTGATCTCCTCTTTGCCGGTAAAGCCGGTCTGGGTCACCTTGAATTCATCCATATTGTCATAGGTAAAGTTTCCAAAATTATTTGCCGTAGGCGTTGTTTCCAAATCAAATACAAAGGTATCGCTGGTTCTGCCGGACGGATTCACCTTTCCGCTCAGAACCGCTCCCAGGCCGTTAAAGCCGGACTGACCGGTTCCCGGGCACCATACAACACTTTTAATCTGCTCATAATCGTTAACAAAACCGAGTTCCATGGCGTTTGCACCATTGTAAACCACAACGACGTTGTCGAAGTTGGAGCAGACCAGATCGAGCATATCTTTCTCCGTCTTATCAAGCTGGAGGAAATGTTCTCCCGGCTCAAAATCATTATAGCTGTCGGAGTTATTTGTATAAGTCACCTGGCTGACATCCAGCGGCAGATCCGCGCCCTCACCGCCGACACGTGTAATTACCACCATTGCCGTATCGGAGAATGTCCTGGCGTTATCCAGCAGTTCTGCACTGTAGGAATCGGCCGTCGGCTCAGGAAGCGTCCAGTCCTGCTCCCACATTCCGACTACGGGACGGTCCGCGCGGTAGGATGTGTAGAAATCGGAAAGTTCGGTATTCAACTTGAAACCGGCGTTCTCCAGGCCCTGAAGAAGACTCACGGTCTCATAAGCATCAGACAGGGAACCGGAACCCGTACCGCCGTAGCATGGGTTGGTGGATGCCCAGCCAAACACATTTAAATTGCCGCCTGCCAGGGGAAGCGTATTTCCCTCATTCTTCAGCAGTACGATTCCTTCCTCCGCAATCTCCGTACAAAGCTCCGTCGCCTCGTCGGATGTTTCCGTGGATATTGTGCCGTTACCGGTTGCGAGTGAAATCATGCTGGACATAGGTCCCCAGCAGATTAAGTTTACGGTTACAACGAGCGCCAAAAGGATTGCGATCCCCGCCTCGGCGCGCACCAGTTTCCTCTTGTGCACCTGCATCTTGTGCGCTGCCACGATTGCAATAACCGCAAGTATCAGCACGACGGCAAAGCCGATAAGATATGGTTTGCAGGTATTTAATACATTTACCACATCTGCCATATTAATTGCTAACATATTCTACCTCCCTGTATCTATGTGTGCACCCGATAAATCCGCGGTGCTTTTGATGGTGTCACTTTACCATAATTTTTAGGGGCTGTGAAAAATTCTGCACAACTTGCAGGAAATGAGGCATGATTGGTAAAGATGAATTGTTGGTTATGATAAGAATATCCCCCTTCCTGTGTATTTGTAAAATGGGATTACAGGTACATGGAGAGGGGGAATGACGGTATAATGAAATGATGCAATAATGGAATGACGCAGCAATGGAATGGTGCAGTAATTGAATGGTGCAATAATTGAACGGTGCAATAATGAAATGGTGCAATAATGAAATAAATGAGATAATAAAATGATGCAGATATTACCGGAAGTATCATATGAAGGATTGGAAATAAGGGCATCCTGGGGTGGCTGTGCCATAAAAGGAAGCGACAATAAAGCAGATCACTCCCTCGTATTAATAATAAAATAATATAGAATTAAAATAGCCGGATTTCACATTTTGCGGGATTTCACATTTCGGAAATGATCAATTGTCAAATCTTATTTTCCTGACTCCCCTTATCCGGTTCCCCCGCATATATTCTCATAGCCGCTTCTTCCTCAAACTGCCTGGAATACAGTTCATAGTAGTATCCCTTTTTATTCAGCAGTTCCAGGTGGCTCCCCCGCTCTATAATCTTTCCATCCTTTACAACCAGGATCAAATCCGCCTGGCGGATTGTGGAAAGGCGGTGGGCAATCACGAACGAAGTATGTCCCCTCAGCAGATGGTTCGTTGCATCCTGGATCAGCTTTTCCGTCTGTGTATCGATCGAGGAAGTCGCCTCATCCAGAACAAAAATGGCAGGGTTAGCAAGAACTGCCCGCGCAAATGAAATCAACTGCTTCTCACCGGTCGACAGCAGGCCGCCGCTCTCGCCCACATCGCTGTCGTACCCCTTTTCCATTTTCGAGACTACCATATCCGCGGACACACTTTCAGCGGCCTCTTCAATCTCTTCATCCGAGGCATCCAGGCGTCCGTATCTGATATTCTCCCGGACGGTTCCCGAAAACAGATGAGGATTTTGCAGCACATAGCCAATCTGGCTGTGAAGCCACAACTGCGACCGCTCCCGGTAATCCACACCGTCAATCAGGATTCTTCCCCTGGTCGGCTCAAAAAACCGGCCCACGAGGTTTACAAGCGTAGACTTTCCCGCGCCTGTCTCACCGACAATCGCAACATTCATACCGGCGGGTACATGAAGGTTAAAATGCTCCAATACATATTCCTTACCGTCCGGATACATAAAGGAAACATCCTCGAACACAATATCTCCCCGGATCCGTTCCCAATTTTCCTTATTGGGTGAAAAGGCATCCCCATACTTCGCAAGCACATCGGGCCGGTCCACCACATTTGGCTTCTGTTCCAGAAGATCCATCACCCGCTCAATATTCGCCTGACAGGAAATGAGATCGGCCAGTAGTCTGGCAAGCTGCTGGATTGGTTCAAATATTACAACTGCATAAGAGATAAATACGGACAGGGTCCCAAGTTTTATAAGGTTCTCCTGCACCATATATCCGCCCTTTGCCAATACAACCGCTGATGCCACGGAACTGAAAAATAAAATGGCTGGGATATAGACCGCATTCAGCTTCGCCGAACGGATCGCCGCATGATGCATATCCGATGTTCTTTCAAAAAAACGGTTTTCATTGTCATTTTCTATCACCATGCTCTTTGACGTCTTAACTCCGGTAATGCCTTCATTGTAGGAACTGGTAATCTGGGAATTAATCCGCCTGACCTTCCTGTTCCATTTCAGAATCCGGTTCTGGAAATACATCGTGAGCAAGGCGATGCATGGAACAATCACGGTAATAACCAGCGCCAGGCGGGCATTCAGGATAAACATAATCACAAATACACTGACCACATAAATCAGGGCCCAGAACATATCCACCAGCCCCCACGCGATCATTCCCGCTATCCTCAGCGTGTCGCTCATGACGCGGGCATGGATATACCCCACAGGCGTCGTATTGTAATAGGAAAATGACAGCGTCTGCAAATGCTGGAACTGCGCTCTTTTTAAATCTTTTCCCACACTCATCTCGATCACCGTCGCCGCGCGGACGGACAGGTAGACGCAGGCTGTCTGGCCTATAATGACTGCGATGTAAATCAGTGCAAATATCCCAAGGCCATTCATATGGCCGGGTATGATAAACGTATCAATTGCATAACTCTGAAACAGCGGTACAAGGATATCTACGCCCGCCAGCAGCATGTTGAGCCCCAGCGTAATTGCAAAAAACTTTTTATACGGTTTGAAAAACGGAGACAGCTTCATCCATATCCCGAAGCTGAAGGGACTGTTAAATTCCTGTTCTTCGTACGCAGCCATCTGTTATTCCTCCATTTTCTCTCTGTCATCCCGGCTCATCTGGATTTCATAAATCCTGCGGTAGATTCCATTTTTCCGTATCAGTTCCCCATGGGTTCCGCACTCTTCTATTTTCCCCTGATTCAGCACCATAATCTCGTCTGCTCCCATCAGTGAGGTTACCCGATGTGAGATCAGTATTACCGTTGCCTCCCTCATATGCTCTTTCAGCGCATGACGGATGTTATAATCCGTCTGGGAATCGACGGCCGATAAGGAATCGTCAAAAACCATAATCGGCGCTTTCTGAAGCAGCATTCTTGCAATGGCAATCCTCTGTTTCTGCCCGCCCGACAGCGTGACTCCCCGCTCTCCGACAAGTGTCTCATACCCGTCCGGGAAGTTCATGATAGCGTCGTCGATACACGCAATCTGCGCCGCATACCGGATCTCTTCCATGGATGCATCCGGTACGGAAGCCGCAATATTTTCCCGAATTGTCCTGGAATATAAAAACGGCTCCTGCAATACCATCCCGATATTTCTCCTGAGCACCTCAATCGGGATATCCTGAATCTCTCTGCCGCCAATGCAAATACTTCCCTTGTTCCCGTCCAGCTCATACAGCCTTGAAAGAAGCTGGATGACCGTGGATTTTCCGCTTCCCGTTCCACCTAAAATACCAAATGTCCGGCCCTCCGGGATCGTGAAGGAGACGTCCCGAAGCACCTCTTTTCCTTCCTCATAGCCAAAGGAAACATGGCGGAAGGAGACATCATATTTTCCGGTAGCTTCTGTATTCTTCCTCCGGGATGCATCACACGATTTTCCTTTTTCGTATTCCTCTTCTTTTCCATATTCCTCTTCCTCGGAACGAATGATATAGTCCACTCGTTCAAAAGAAACGCCGGCTTTACTCATATCCGACAGGATACGGCCGAGGCCGCGGATCGGCCACACGAGCGTAGAATTATAAGCAGCAAACGCGATAAATTCCCCTACAGATATGGAGCCGTTTACCGCTTCCATGACTCCGAAAATAATAACCGCAACTACCTGCAAGCCCGTTATCAGATCGCCAATCCCCCAGTACAAGCCGGATAAAGTCCCCAGGCGGATCCACAGTTTTGCAAAAGCGTCGTTCTTCTCATCAAACCGCTCCATTTCAAACTGTTCACGGCCAAATGCCCGTACCACCCGGACTCCTGTTGCATTTTCCTGCACCACAGTGGAAAGTTCTCCCTCCGCTTCATCCGCGGTGGTGAACCTTTTTGCTATCAGCTTATAAAATACCGTGGAATATACGATTACGACGGGTACAAACAGCAGAACGATGCAGGACAGCTTCACGTTCATGGAAAACATCATAACAAAAGAAATAACCACAAGAAACGCCGTGCGGAACACTTCCAGAAGCTGTGTCACGACAAAACCGCGGATTACCTCCACATCGGAAGTACACCGCTGAATAATATCTCCTGTCTGATGCCTGTCGTGCCACCTCATCGGAAGTTTCTGTACATGGATAAATAATGTATCCCTTAAATTTTTTGCAAAATTCTCACCCGCTTTCGCCGTGTTGGTACGGCTTATATAGGTAAAAATTCCTGAAGCTACCGCGACGGCCACTATCATCAAAGCCAGCACCCATAGTTTATCCGACAGATAACTACCACCGTTTCCGCTCAGCACCTCATCAACACTGAAACGGAAAATCTGCGGTGTCAGCGCATTTAAAATGGTCGATATCAGCGACGCGGCTATCGCCACTGCGAAGTAGCCTTTTGAACCTTGAAGAAATCTAAATATTAAATCGATTTTTCTATTTTTTGATTTCATGATTTTTTCCTTGTTTTTATTCTGGTCTATTATTATGAATCGGGGGACAGATGTGATGTTAAATGCAGTCCTGTAAATTGCTGTTTTGATAACTGCCGTCTTGTAACCGCTGTCTTGTTAAATACTGTTTCGTTAACTTCTGTCTGCCTTCTTCATTCTATCATTTTTAAAGAAGATTACAACCGAATGGCGAAGATATCTTTATAATAATCGTGTTACACGTTATTGTTCACATCGCATTGCGCTGTGAACAATAACACGCTTCGCGGAATGCATCCCGAGTGAACAGTAACTGTTACACATTCAGCCGTTTATGCTATTTCCAATACAAATTCAAAATTTTTTATTTATCAACGTCATTTCCGGCTGCATCTATTATGCTTAAGCCAGTCTGCAAGATATTGGGCCGGCTCTGAAATATTATGCATATTCTTTTATTGTCTGTTGCATTTCCCATTCTTATTTATGGCAAGCAAAAAAGCAGATATCCCTCACTTCCAGCCGGAATGTGCAATATCTGCCTTCTTTTTATTTATCCTGAACTCCTTATGCTGAACTCCTGCAGCCAGTATCATCTCATATCCGATTCATGAATATGGGGCTTCATCCACTTCATAGATAAGGGGCGACGACGGAATATAACACCCGGATTTCTGCTATAAGTACAGTAGCCGGTATACGCCGGGTATAATGTCCACTTTGTAGGCGTTATGCCTTGATTTCATAGTTTCCATTATCAGATTTCTGAAATAACGGCAGCTTTTGCAGAAAAATGATGTCATCCCTCTTTGCCGCGTTTCCCTCTGCGAGAACCGCTGCTTTTTTAGTGACAATCCCCTCTGCACTTTCAACCAGAGCTTCCAGTGCATAGAGAGACTCTCCGGTAGAAATCACGTCGTCAACGATACACACTCTTTTTCCCCGTATCCTCTCCGCATCATGACCATCCAGATACAGATGCTGCTCCCCTGAGGTAGTGATCGAATGCACGGAAACCGATACCACTCCGCTCATATAAGATTTAATGCTTTTTCTTGCAACAATAAACTCTTTTTTCCCAAGGATTCTGCTGATTTCATAGGCCAGGGCAATTCCCTTGGCTTCCGCCGTCACAATCACATCCACATCCCCGATCTTCTTAACAAGCTCCGGTGCACAGGCCATGATCAGTTCCGTATCTCCCATAATCACAAAGCTGGCGAAGGCCAGATCGTCCTCCAAATCGATAAAAGGCAACTCCCGTTTAACACCAAAAAGATTTAATTCATAGGTATTCATAAATGATTTCCTCCCTATACAGTCCAAGTATTACAGTCTAAAAATCATAGTCTAAAAATCACAGTCTAAGAATTACAGTCCAAGAATTCTGGCTGCAATTCCGGCAAGCATACCCAGAAATGGATTGGAGATTGCCGTAACAACGAGTGCACTTCCGCCTACCGCCGGATTAACCGCTAAAGCCGCCGGTGCATCAATGATAAATGTCTTAAACAGGCCAAGCACAAGCAGAAATCCTGCAATAGACGAAGCCGGAACATAATTTCCAATCTTAGGAAGCAGTCCGCTTAAAAGAATTACGCCTACCACCACCATCATCGCCACACCTGCCCATACCGGGTGGGGTGCATTCGCGGTAGCGGAGATAATCGACTCAACCGGTGCGCCGCCGAAGAAGGAGGAACCGATATCAGCAAGAGAAGAGATTAAAGTTAAATGATCCACATTAAAGGTGTCCGTCCCTGCCATGCTGGCAGTGATTGCTCCGAAAGAAATATTGGAACCAATATTTAAACAGACCATGCCGAGAGCGCCGAAAATAACCGTTCCGTTGATTGTAAATTTCTGACGCGTAAATTTGTCATCGGCAACAACAATGTTTTTCTTTTCTTTATTAAATATGGCCGACGCTATACTGGAGATGGTGACTGAGATAACAATTGTGTAAACCAGTGTATTGGCACTGTTTCTGGTCAAAAGATAGGTAATCACCGCAGCGGCCAGAGAAACACCTCCTGCCAGACGATCCTCCTTAACCATGTTAACAGCCGCTTTTGTTAAAATCAATCCAACTCCGGCCATCATTCCGTTTGCAATATCCGTTCCGATAAACTCCACAATCCTGGTCAGCATTCCGCATGCTCCGACTACGGCAAGGATAACCGCTCCGATAAAAATCATGGTACACCGCTCCGAGCGGTTTCTTCCGCTGGTACCCGCGTACGTTATAGTTTCCGCCTGAAATGAAATCGGCGCCACATTTCCCGTAATTACGTTTCCCGCTGCCCCGATAAAAAATGCCATCGCCGTCGGAACGGCTGCAAATCCAAAAGAAAGCGCCAGAAGTCCCTGAGGAAGCGCGTTCAAAACAACACCAAATACGGCAAGTAAATCTGTCAGTAATGCATTCATTGTAATCTTTAGTCCCCCTTATTTTCATTAATCAATATTAATAAGTATAGCTTATAACATGCACATCTTTTATAAGTATGCTTTTTTAAAAACAATTTGCATTGTAGCATATATTTTAATATAATAAAACTATCATTTTTACATAGTTATTATAATAATTTTATTATGATACAAGGGAGCTTTTACCATGACTTTAGAATCTTACCGGAATTTTATTGCAATTGTAGAATGTGGAAGTATTTTAGCTGCATCAAATAAATTACTGATTGCCCAGCCTTCGCTCAGCAACCAGCTCAAAAATATAGAAGCTTATTATGGAGCAAAGCTGTTAATCCGAAACCGGCACAAGCTGGAACTGACCGATGCCGGGCGTGTGTTTTATCTGCGGGCAAGGGAAATCTGTCAGGCTGAAGAAAAGCTTCACAACGAAATTCACAATAAAAAAACATCTTTTTCCGAACTGTTAAAGCTGTCGATCCCGGCGGGGAACTCCGCCTATTTTCTCCACCATCTGTTCGATGATTTCCGGGCCGAATATCCCAATGTCAATTTTGATTTTTATGAAATTCCCAGCGATTTCGCGATTCCCAATGTCCTGAACCATGTGACGGAAATCGGGCTCATACGCTCCAACCTCCCCGGCTATGCTTCTCTGGCCGTATACCCCTATGAGAAAGAGAAAATCGTGGCAATCTGCAGACCGGAGCATCCTCTGATGCTGAAAGGTGATATACTTGATATTTCCCAACTGGCAGATTATCCGCTGGCTGTTCCCTTTGACTGTCTGGATCTCGTCCGCTCTTCCTTTGGGCATTGCCTGCTGGCACCGAATATTTCGATTATCACTTCTTCCAATGCAACTGCAATCGAGTGGGCCAGATCTTTCGGCACAGTTGCCCTGGCCTCCCTGACAGCGGCCGATTTTCAGCATATTCATGACCTGTCGGTGAAACATTTTTCGGATGAAAATCTCTTTATTACCAGTGCTTTTATTGTTAATAAGGAATATCCGCTGTCGCAGGCGGCACGGAATTTTTTGGGGTTTCATGGGGTTGATGTTGGGTGAAGGGATGGGATAAGGAGCCAATGTAGATTTGTTGTCTGATCGGGAAAATTAAATTAACAGTAATGTAATTATTATTAGAAAATGGTGGAGTTTTTAGATTTACTTGCTTTGAGTCTGTAAATCTCTGTATCCGGAGGGCGTTGCTCCATAGATGAGCAATCATCTATGGAGCAACGCTCCCTTTTTGTACCCTCAAATAGAAAACGGACTCCGAAGAGTCCTCTATCCGTGGTATAATTAATTATGCGAATAAACAATTATACTATAAAAGATTATACCGAACTTGGCGCAACTTATCAACTGGTTTTGCCATTAAGTTTGGAAGGTCTGGTTCCGAACGATGATTCTGTCCGACTGCTGAGCCACGAATTGGAGGATTTAGATTACAGCAAGTTGTATCTGGCTTACTCTGCCAAAGGCAGAAATCCGGCAGTGGATCCTAAGACTATGTTCAAGATCCTGACTTACGCTTATTCTCAAACGATTTACTCTTCCAGAAAAATTGAAACTGCCTGCCGCAGAGACATCAACTTCATGTGGCTGCTGGCCGGACAGAAAGCACCGGATCACAGCACCATTGCCCGGTTCCGAACCGGTTTTCTTCTTAAAGCCTGCGAGGACCCTTGCTGCGGCGGGAGAGCTGTCTAAAGAGACCTTGTTCATTGACGGTACAAAGGCCTGTGCCAACAAATACACCTTTGTCTGGAAGAAGTCGATGGCCAGATGGGAAGAAAAAATGTATGAGAAAATAGGAAACGCCGTTGGGTTGCTGAACCATGAATACATCCAGTCATTTACCGTGTCACGTAAGCAACGGGCAGAGGATTTGCAAAGAATTCTGGACTTTTTGGAAGCGTATACAAAAGAGCACGGCATTGTATTTGTATCCGGCCGTGGGAAAAGAAAAACGGCTCATCAGCGTTATCAGGAGATGTTCCGCCGTTTCCTTGACCGCCAGAGGCTCTATGATCTGCATCGTTCTCATTTGGAAGGGCGCAACAGCTATTCCAAAACCAATGTGGATGCCACGTTTATGCATATGAAAGACGACCACATGAGAAATGCCCAGTTAAAACCGGGATACAACGTCCAGATTGGAGTAGACAGTGAATATATTGTTTCAGCCGAGATATTTCAAGAGCGAAATGATGTGTGGACCCTAATCCCATTTCTAAAACACATGGAAAAGGATCTGGGGTTTCGTTATCCCAGCGTGACAGCAGATTCCGGTTACGAAAGCGAGGAGGGCTACCACTATCTGCAGGAACACCGGCAGACTCCTTATATCAAACCGCAGACATATGAACAATGGAAAAAGCGTAGTTTTAAAAAAGACATCAGCAAGCGGGAAAACATGGCATATGACGAGGCTGCTGATATCTATACCTGCCACGCCGAAAAAGAGCTGCGCGCACTATACATAAAAAAGCAGAAAAGCAAAAGCGAGTACGAATCCGAAGTAACGGTATATGAATGTGAAAACTGTGTGGGCTGCCCCAACAAAGAGGCATGCACGAAAGCCAGGGGAAACAAACGTCTGTATGTTTTCAAAACCTTCATAGAGAGGCGGAAGGAATCCTATGAAAATATCATGAGCGAAACGGTAGTTCTGTATCGGATGAACCGATGAACCGATCGCTCCAGGTAGAAGGAGCCTTCGGGGTGTTAAAAAATGACTATGAGTTTCGAAGATTTTTACTGCGGGGGAAAATCCGAGTGAAACTGGAGATTCTGCTGCTGTGCATGAGGTATAACATCAACAAACTCCATGCTAAAATTCAGAACGGACGGACAGGGAGCCATCTGTTTTTGTTAAAAACCGCATAGAAAAGAGGAAGAAATCAAGAGAGTTATTAAAGTACGCCAAAAAAACGGTTGGAATTCTGGTTTGCAGATTCCATCCGTTTTTTGTCCGCATAGAACGAGGGGCATCGTTCTATCACTTTGTTTCAGTGATTTTGCGACACCCCCTTGAGTAAGATTTATAATGGATCAGCTCCATATTTTTCTAATTCATTTTTCACTTCATCCACAGTCTTTGGATACAAATACTGCAAAGCAAAATCGTACCATTGATGATTCTGATTTGACATCAGCGATTTTGTAGGGGAATTATTTATAACGTGCGTACTGATTTTATAAGGCAAGTGCATCCCAAGGCATATGAGGATCAATGAATTGAGCGAAGTCGTTTCGCCCTTCACTACTCTCTGTACCGTTGCCTCATTCAAGCCTGTGCGTCTGCCGATTTCTGCCGCAGTTACATTTCTCCAGGTCATAGCCTTATCCAAGCAGACGGTATAGTCAATTGGCAACTCACTAAAGAAACGATTTTCCTCTGCTACCGTTTCAGCCACCAACTTGATCTGCTTATCTTTCGATGAATTCTCATACCCGTCATGGAAAGTAACGTTGAAATCCACAGCCGATGCTTTATCACGATTTAAGAAGCATTCACTGTGATACTGCTGACTAATCTTAGATTTGACTGACAAATCAAAGACAAGGCAACACTCATCCATATGATTGCGGGCATAATGCGTAAGCGCAGCATTCCCATCTTCATCTTGCTCCACATACAGATTGCTGTCTACAACCAGATGTGAATCCACATACAAATATCGGCCTTTCTCCAAGACATCACGAAACTGCGGATTGCTAAATTTCATAATGGCAAGATCATACGTGGAAATAGAGAATGTCTGATTCGACTTTAAAAATCCTTTTGTTGCCTTATGCGTTTTCACATATCTGCCATCAATATATGTAAATGCTCCGAGTGCCTCTTCATATCCGGCATCCAACATTCTGATTTTAGCAGCTGTCCTGGAAACACCAAAATCTAAGACCAATTGATCGATAATTGGCTCGATAATATCGATCATGTCATAAGCACTCAGGCTTTTTCGATATGTGGAGATAAGGCTTTCTACTCGTTTCTTAACCATTGCCAAAGGCATCTGGATTTTAGGAGTCAGTGCATTGGCCTGCCACTCCATCCAATCAACAACGTTCCACTCGGCCTTATCGCCAACAACACCACCTTCAACCCGGTAGCCAATGTTCGTAAGGTCTTTATTATACAGCCTTGCAAGAGCAAACGCCTTCTGATGCTTATCCCAGTAAACACACTCATGAATGATGGTATTATTGGTTGCCCCAAGTACATACATAAATGCAACAGCCTTATCCACCAATATCGTCTTCTCCGGAATTACCTCAGAAACGATCTGCTCTGTTTCTGAATCATATAACTCCGTTTCGCATTCATGGAAATAACTTCTGCCAAAGATAGATCCTTCCTTATGTAATATTGACAAAACGAACATTTAAACCCATGCTCTCAGCCAGTTCGATGGGATTTACCCAAATTGGCTCAAGCAGTGCCTTCTTATAACAATCACGCAGGAACTGCTCGGTCACCTTTTCCAGGTTATCTTTATTAATCACCGGAACAAGTGCATCATCCATCGGCTTTTTTGCACGATTGTTCCGCTTGTAATCGGACACCTCAAATATCTCAAAATCTGCTAAATCCTGTGCCAAGTCTCCCCGACAACGAATCATCATCCAGATTTTCTTTTCTTCAGTATCATCATAATGGTAATCCGCCTCATGGATTTCAAAAACTACTGACAGAGCCACGTCAAATTGGATTGCCATTTCTGGTAAATCTTCGACCCATACAATGCTCCACATTAACAGCCTGAATCTCAGTTTCTCCTGCCCTGTGTATCTTGTACAATTCAATGTCCAAGTCATCCATATTTTCACGCAGAAATTCCTCTGCCGCTGCCCAGAACTGATTATCAAATGTTTGTGCGACATATTCTGTAAATGAGTGGCTGTCTGCCACACGCAATTTCCCCCTGTTTCCAGTCTTTTTCAAAAGACTTTTAATTATTCTGAATCTGATTCTTCTCCATCATCCTCAATAACGACCTTATAATTTTTTCGCAATCCGGAACGTGTTTTAGAAACAAATGCATGGAATTGCCTTGTATTTTTAAGTCCCAGAATAGCGGTGCATTGCGAGGCATTACCAAAGGCTATAATTTCTTCTGTGCGTTCATCATACACAGTATAATACTTTCCCAATTTCCCTCCTCCAACCACTTATATGTTCATATACTAATGATGGAATAAAGCCCCATGTATGTACCCGTGCTACGATAATACTTTCTTAATTTCGTCAGCATTGCCATCATTTCCCATAATCAACTCATAATACCGAACTGGTTCAGCGCTAAGTGGAAGATAGAAATCCTGGGTACTTTCCATCTTTTTCAATCGCGTAACTTCTCCAGGGAATATAAACCCACACATTTTAACTCCAGTTAACAAAACATATGATAGTAATTGATGACTATCTGCGCGAACTGGACGGCTGTCTGGCTTATACTTTGCATCTAAAACCATAGATGGCTCCCCGGTTTGTTTATCACAAACAATAATATCCGGGATACAATACGTCATTAAGTGAATACCTTTTTCCGAATACTCTGTATTTGCGATTCCATTTTGCAGGAACAGCTTTTGCGAATACTTCTCCAACTTATATTTGTCAGCAGACAAGATTTCCTTTAATATTGTCCTGGTATAGAATTCAAATAGCGTTTCCATATTAATGACATATGGAATTGTAAAAACACTTTTCTTTGTAGTACAACCATCGTTTTCTAAATATGTGTGCTGTTTCTGACCTAAAATTGCTCTGGACTGTTGAATCACAGGCTTGTAATATGAATACAAACCGCTTACAGCAACTGAATTAAAATCACTGTTGTTAATTCTTGTATTAGAAACGTGCCGAAGCGAATTCACACAAAAACCGATACGGTTTTTAATTGACGCATTATCCTGAAACCGTTTCTTAAGCGTTGTCTTACTTTTAAGTAATGCTGCCTTGATTATTCTGTTTTCAATATTATCTTCTGTAAAATCGACATATTTACAAAAGAATTTGTCACTTCTTCCACGAGCCGTATTGTGTTTGATATTCTTTGAAACATCAATTTTCCCACGTAACTTTGCCGTGTAATTTTCCTTTTTATAGATGAGAGACTTCTTGAGACCCTTTTTGCACAAAGAATAACAAGCGTTCAAAAAACTCAAGGCATATAATATTTCCGCATCTGAATCATCATCCTGCTCAAGTTGAATCACTGGCTGATCATAAAAAATCCGATATAGGAACTTGTTTTCCTTATTCAGTTCTTCTGTGTATGCCTCGTATTCATCGTCTTTCAAAACCTTTTCAAGCATCCGCCACGGATTCATTCCGTAGCTAGAAGAAACAATCAATATATGTTCTTTTCCGTTATCATGGATTGGGGCACCGTTGATATCAAAAACACGGCCTACTCCAACTAATCCACTGGTCCATAAGCCATTGTTGTACTGATGGATACCAAAATTATCTTCCGGTCTCTGTAGATTTATCTTTCCCCAGAAACCATCGCTCTCATCTATCTGGCTCCAATCATCTATTCTGTGTGGTATTATTCCTTTTGCCATAATCCCTCACTTCTCAGTAGCTAAATTCTTTTCTCAAATCGTCAATAAACTTACCAATGTACTCATTATCAATGGTAACATTTGACTTGTTGAGATTTCCGAATTCTTTAATATAGAGCATTATATTTTCGCTTAATAGTGCGACCTGCTCATCTCCTGTTGCAGCAGAATGAATTTCAGCTACTGTATGTTCATTCGCAACAAGATTCTCAGTTACATCCAGTATACCATCTTTTACATACTCTCTCATGATAGGAACAACCTGGAAAACAAAATGTTCGATTGCAGCGTCTTCATATCCACGCTTTCTATCTCTCAAAAAGTATGTATGACCAATTTTTACATCACTCTTTTGATATTCAGTATTAAAGAAACGTTCATCATCAAAAATATGCTGTACCGCATCAAATAGTAACAGTTCAATAGAATTTTCATCTGTATTGCCAGATACGTTTTGATAACAGCCCAGAACAACATCTCTATTTGCAGGGCTATCAACAAACATAAATCTTCTCCTGATAGCATAATCTATTGCATCGATCGATTTATCCGCCGTATTCATAGTCCCTATAATAAATAAGTTCTTTCCAATAGTAATATCTTTAGTAATATTTCCTGTTAACTTTTCCTTAACTTCATATGGTGTAGAAACCTTACTATTTCTATATTCCAGACCATAAATCAACTCGCCGAAGACTGTTGCAAGATTTGCACGGTTAATTTCATCCACAATCAGATAAAACTTTGGTGTAGTACCTGTTGTGGCATTATCAGCGGCCGCTTTAGAGAATTCAGCTATTCGACCAAGAATACGATTAACACTAGCATAACTTGGCGTTGTAGACCCTTTTGGTATTTTAACTTCAATGCCACGGATAAAATCCTCGTACCCATAAGACGGATGAAACTGAACCAAGTCCCAGCCTCCTGTCTGAAGCTTTGGAGATGCTGATGGATCGGCGTAATCGTCATCACTGAGTTTAAATGATTCCAAATCTTTTGAAATGTCTTCTTGGGATGCAAATGCTTTGCTCAATGCGGCTGCCGTCGGATCAAGCTGGTTCAGAACAAAACGTTTACTCTCAAATGTTTTTGATGTACCCGGAGGTCCCTGAAAAATCATCTGTCTAATCCCGATATTCTCCATTATTTTTTGATAATCTTTCAAATCTACCATTTTTACCACTCCTTTTATCTCGATTTTTATTGTCAATCCTACGTTGGTGTCGAACATTTTTTCATATTCATCAATGCTAAAAACAATACGTCCACTTATAAGATCTTCAAACTGCTTTTCGGAAACCTCAATGATATCTCCGATTCCATACCAAAGAAATCTTAAATTAGATATCTTTTCGCCATAATATTTTAATCTTGCATCATCACCCGTTGGCTTTCCTGGTAGTTTTCCCTTCAGAACCTGTTTCACCGATTCTAAATATTTTTCTTCCAAGATAATCAAATTATACAGATTATTATACTGAGGATTCGTCCCCATAACTAAACCTATATTCGTCTTATACAAATCAAGATATTTTGCCAGCAGAATATGTACAGCCGTCATGATATTGACTGTATTATGTTGTATCACTAATTCGGCAGAGTCCGGATTGAATCCATGATTTCTAAATCCACTTAAGATAATAAACTCAGCATCCGGGCTCCCATCAGAATACGACAGAATATATTCTTCTGTATCATTCTCCGCCTGCCATCTTCCAGTTGCAGCAACATCCAAGGTGTAATAGGCATGCGTTCCCGATATCTTTCCTGCCCGTACTGTTTCGTACATAAAGCGATTGGCTTTATATTTCTCCACCATATATGAAGCTTTGACTGTCGGAGTATGGAGACTTTCTATGTATGCAAGATTTGTATTCATCAGCAGAGAGCCTACCAACACATCATATGGGAACACTCCGTTCAAAATCAATGCATCTATTATACATTCCATCATTCCTCTGAAATCAGAACCCCCTGCTGTTGCTATGGTACTCTTGTAATAAGAGCGAGAATCACTGAGTGAAAATGGTGTAACTATTTTTCCACTTTTCACTAATTTTTTTGTGATAGCTGAAATCTTACATAGGCCCGAAATCCCAATATTTAAACTGGACAATGTTCGCTCCAAAAAAGCCTCTGGATTGATGCTAATAATTCCTCTGGAATGTAAGTCCTTGAGATATGGTGCAATTTGAAAACGGATCTTCTGTCTTATATTATCCAAAATGAAATATGTACTTCCCGCTTTCGCAACTAAATACATACAGTGACCTGGTACATAATCATCTGCACTAATTCCAACGTCTTTACAGATATAACTTGTAATAAAATCCTTAATCCTGTCGTATATATCCAAAATCAATCTCAATGCATTGGAATCAATGGCTCCGCTGTAATACCTTCTGATATCTTCACGACTTGAACGGAGTTCTTTCAAATAGGTCATTCTTCTTCGCACTGCCAAATCCAAGCCGTTTCCTACATCCAGTAAATTTTCAGTAAAAATCAATGACACATTATCCGGAATTGACATTACTTTTCCATCTGACAATTCTATTTCTTGATTTCTATATTCCATTGCATATAGAACATTACCAAGTAACCTTCCGGCATCTGATCTGTCAATATCATCAAAGACAATACAATATTTATTCTGTTTTCCTCTTGCACGATTGCAAAGTTTCATAACTCTTTTTTCAGCATATGCGATGTTTAGTCCATCAGATGCTTTAATTTGTAAACCATACACAACATCATCATAATCCATCGAAGGATGCACCTGAATAAACTCACAGTGAATTCCATCTTCACTGAATTTGTTAATGTCTTGCAAATCTGATGAAATATCACGATTAAAAACTTCCTTTGCAGAAAGATTTTTCATACAGATATAGTATGCAATTGCACGTGCATAAAAAGTCTTCCCAGTACCTGGACATCCACGTAACAATATATTATCCATGATAGTCACCTCCTTTACAGTTATCCTTGCTTCAGTATCTTTTCAATAAACCTGGCTAGGAAATATGATATTTTGGGTGGAACTGCATTTCCAATTTGTCTACTTATCTCCCGTTTTGCACCATAAAACACAAAATCATCCGGAAAGCTTTGTATTCTTGCAGCCTCTCTCGGACTAAGTGTTCGGTTCTCTACAGGATGAGTAAATCTTCCTCCCGCTGGGGTGTCAAACCTTGTCGTAATAGTTGGTGCAACCTCGTCCCAACACAATCTACCATATGATCCACTATGAATAGAATTTATCTTTTCCTGTAGTTCAGTGTAATTTTGTCCATTGCTTATCTTGCTCATTCTTTCAATAACTTTCGCAGAATGTTTAGACTGCTTGTGATTAGTAATTTCGCTATTATTACAACTCAAGTATCTTTGGTAGTTTGTGACTGGGGAGGGATTCTCAACTACTCCATCCTGAGATACAGCCGGAAGATTCCCTATAGCATCCCATACCGTAACCTGGTCGAAATAACCAGGATACTCTTTTTGTATATCACGCTTTGTTTCTTCCCATAAATCATCAAACAGAACATCTGCAATAGTCGTTCCAATAATTATCAAACGTTCCCGCTTCTGTGGGATTCCAAAATCGACAGCTTTTATTACCCGAGGGAACAAGTGATATGGGGTTCCTCCCATCGCAGCAGAATCAGAAAAAACACTAAGTATTTCCTCGAAAATTTTGCCTTTTTGCATCGTCTGCATACCTTTGACATTTTCCATAACAAAGACTCTTGGCCTTACTTCTTTTACAACATTAAAGTAATGTTTGAAAAGATAATTTCTTGGATCATCAATAAAACCATGACGTATTCTTGCACCTGCCATAGAAAAACCTTGGCATGGTGGTCCCCCTATAATTATATCTGCATCTCCATTTTTGAAAATGCCAGTAGTGTCAATATTCCTAATATCATCAACAATCATTTCAACTTCTGGATGATTCAATTTATAAGTATTAGCGATTGGAGGATCAAACTCCACTGCTTTTTTTATCGTGTATCCTGCCTTCATAAATCCAAGGGAGAGACCACCACATCCGGAAAATAAATCTATTGCATTCATCTCAATCAGTACCTCCGCTGGTTCTGTACCTAATGGCAAATTCTTTTATATAAGTACTTTCTTCTTCTGATAATCCAAAAGCTACATTTACAAAATCATCTATAGCATGAATCTCATCCAGACATAATTTGTGCTTATACTCATATTCTGTTTGCCGAGTTCCAACATATACTTTCGTGCTTTCTAACTTATCTCTCAGTGAATTTGCCATTCTTGTAGCTGTCTCGTAATCCTTGATCCGAGGAGCCTTAAATCCGTTCAGTTCTTTGCTCACGTGCCAACAATCTGACACGCAAATCCAATACCACCAAAATAATGAAGAATTAATCAAACAATAACAGTAATCAGCTTCTCCTGTGGTATCGTAACTAAAGACTTTGTATTCTGGATCATCGACATATGTTCTATAAGCTTTCATCCAGAAAGCCTCTCTACGGTTTAAAAAAACAGATTCTTCTCCATTCCTCGAATTCTCATACACTGAGACATTCTGCTTTGACATTATAACTTTTCTGAATATCGCTTTGTCATAATCATTACCCAATTTTGGTATAAAGTCATCCATCCAGAAATTATGTTTAATAACTTGTGTATCCTTGAATAAAGTTTCTCTCTCATCTTTATACCAATAATGATAGTTGCTTGTATACACTCGCCTTTCACTCTTTCTGTTTTTACCAATCAGAACACACAGTTTCTGATGAACAGAATCAAATAGACAATCCGGTCTATCTGCGTAACTTAATATGTATTGCTCAGGCAGTGTTGAAAACAAATCAGTTCTTATTCGCTGCATTCTTGGAGTCGAAATGTATGACAGGGGAATAACAAATCCCATGCTACCATTAGGTTCCAACTTATTCGATGCGTTTTTAAGAACATTAGCATAGATATTACCATATTTATCATCTAGGCAAAGACCGCTTTTTGAATCTTCAACATATGGCGGATTACCAATAATGATATGAAATTCACCATGTATTGGTGGGATTCCTGTGACAAAATCATACGTTGTAAAATTCTCAACTAGTAAATTTGCCAAATCCAAATAGTTAATGTGATTACACCATCGCACTACACACAAGAACAAACGAAGTTCTGTGATAATGACAGATTCCGTATTTATATCATTTCCTTTAATCGTTGAAATAATGTTTAGTGCGGTTGCCGGAGTCAACCTCGTATGCATCGTCCACATACTATATTTCATATTTGCTGCTGCAAGCAAAAACTCTCCCGCACCGCACGTTGGATCAAAAACTGTTTTTTGTTTCGCAAAAGACTTATATGGTATTTGCTCCAAACTTGATAATGACATATTTTGCGGATTCAGTTTTCCATATAATGACTTTACACAATTAGTAAGAATAAAATTTACTAAATCCACAGGGGTGTAATAAACCCCCTTTCTCTTTCTAATTGACTCTTTTTCATTAAGTTTTGAAAGCATATCCTGAGTTCTGTCATAGGAACAAGCTTTTTGCTCTAGCACTGTTGCAAATTCAAAATCTGGTTCACGAGCAATAACTCTCATTGCATCGCACATCTCGGTGACTTCCTCAGTATTATAATTAGCATTCAGATATGTATATGCCAAATTAAGCGCATTTTCAATCATCGTTCTCCTCACCATTTTCCCATTTCACAAGGCACTCTTGCCGCTGTTGACCCATTCATCAAGTTCGGAACGTTTGAATTTCCACAACTTTCCTATCTTGTGAGCCGGGATATGTTCGTCTTTTTTTATCCAATTTCGTAAAGTCACTGTTTTTATTCCTAAATATTCAGCGGCTTCATCTATACTAATGTAGTTATCATTCAAATTCTCGGACATTATTCACACCTCTCACGCCGTTAATCGATGGTTACATTTTTCCATTTATCATTATAACGTTCAATGATTGAAAATGCAAGTTTTTTGATGTTATTTCATGATATTTCATAATATTTAGTGTATTTCTTTTTTCTTTACTTTCTTTTATATTAGCATTTGACGTGTCCAAAAATCAGGACACTAATTTTTTCATTTAAACCTCATTTTAGCCTATCTTTAATCCACCACAAAAAGACAGAGATTTCCCCCTGCTTTACATCACTATTCAGCTGCCCATTCGTTCTTGAGCGTGATAGTTAATTTGCTGCCTTCACACTGTACATCCATCTTTTCTCCAGTTACAAAGCCAAGTTCCTTGAGCCACTGTCCTTTCAGCATTATGGTTGAAGTCGTTTTATAATCCCATCCGCTCATTTCATATACTTTCACTTCTCTTTTTTCTTTAAAAGCCATTATTTATTCTCCACTCGGTAATTTTATCATTTAACGATTAAAAAATATAACGATATCAAAGCAGTATCATTAATGGGGGATACAGTTTTCTGTGTTCTCTGCCGATCTCATATAGAACAATCAGTTGCATTAACGGAAACAAACCTGTTAGTAAGCGTTCTATGCAACCACAAACCTGTTCCATTGTATCAATAAGCGTGTTCCTTCGTTCCTGTATTGTTGTGATTTTTATGGTATTCCATGACACTAATTCATGATTTCAATCCTGTCAACTCGACCTCAAAATATCAGTCCTATCAACTCAACCTGCCCAAAAACAATCCTGTCAACACAACCCTAAATCAAATTTCCAGTAGATATGTTCTGACGGATATAAAACAAGGGATTTCAGGCATCCGGTAATCAGCAGCCCAATACCAGAAATCCCTTGTTTTAGCCGTTCTTCGGCACTTTATTTATCAACCTGTGACATCAATACTACACTCTCCACATGCCTTGAGGAGACAATAAGTATGCTGCCAAGACCCAGTAATTCCTTGGTGGCACCTATTTTTTGTGAAAAATCTCCTTATCGTTTCATCATTTTTTAATACTGGATTATGTACGATACATTAGAAAAGGGGCAAAACTTATAGTTTTGCCCCTCCCATCAACGGAATATTTGGACTCAGGCATTACCCACGCCTTCCGATGGTACATTTAGTACATTAATAGTATATTCAACTATAAGCTTTTTATTCTATCATAGCGACTTTCCCAATCTCTTGGTAATATCTCAAATAGATATATGTCAAATTTCGCTTTGCTTAGAGTTTTTGCAATGTCTTTCTTTAAGGCTTTACCATCGTTCTCGTTTAGCACTTTTTTTAGGGCATACATTCTGGAAAACAAATCAGTGTTTGTTAGCAAAATATCTGCCTCATCATATGAATGCAATACTACTGATGAAGTTTTCCCTATAAGTTTATTATGGTGAGCACAGACATTTCTAAGATTTCTGACGGCATCTAACCATGTGTCCATTTGCTTTGTTACTTCTTTACCATAGTTACGCTTAGTATAGCCGTATGTAAGAACTTCTTTGCGTAAATCTCCACGCAAAAAAGCATATATGTTGGTGATAACACCAAATTCAAAGTATGAAAACGCTGCCCAACACGGAATTTTCTTCTTGGATCTGCTTCCGCCACTTCTATATTCCTTCAATTCAGGGTACTTATTTACATTCTGGCGTAGTTCTTTTTCCTGTGTCTGAATATTTTTAAAGAGTTTATTGTTGAAAAATTTTTTATTTGAGTTTCTCTTATTTTTATCGTTATCGCCTTTTGTTTCGGTATAATAGCCCTTATTTAAGTAAAATGCCTCATCACCTGTTTTTAAAGAAACAGCATTAGACAAATGGCTTTTAAACTGCACTTCAGCTTTTTTCGAATAGGTAAAAAATAGTTTTCTTAATTCCACATCAAAAGAGTATACCTCAAATAATAATTCTTGATCCGGCTTAGCTTTTATTATACTTGTCATTGATAATAAATATTTACCATATCTACTCAACCTAAAGTAACCCGTATAAAATAACATTTTTTTCATACGGGTCTTTCTTTTAAATACTACATATTTTTCATTATTTCAGCTTGTTCATCTAAACTGATTGGTTGATCATGGTTCATCATATTTTATCCTCAAATAAAAAAAAGAATGGTATACCATTCTTAATCCCGCTAATGGAATATTTGGATTCAGGCATGACCCTTGCCTTCCTACGGTTAACTATATGGTATCATAAATAACGCTGTTTGTCAAAGGTTTTAAAGCAATTAAATGATAATCAAATTGCTATCTATAGTATTATTACTATAATACACCTTTTTTTATCATTTTACAACAACGTAACGACTATTTTTTCATGATCACCAACAATAAAACCCTCAGCACACACTGAAGGCTTTAGTCTTAGCAATTTCATCATAGAAGTGGGGAACACACCCCACTCCTATTTTACTGCCTATTCATGGTAGTCTACGTCCTGCTTCACCACAATCCCCGAGTAAAACTGTATCTCCAGCTTCATGCCCTTATGCACTTTGATGAAGGATATGAGCCGTTTTACAAGGTCTTGGTCGAACTCTCGCACCTGTGGGTTTACCGTGGTGATTGCCTTATCCAGCTGATCCACACGCTCTTTATAGCTTTCCGCCTGTTTCTGCGCCTGCACCATTTGGATTCTCGCTGTTTTCAGTTCATTGATTTGGTCAGACAGTTTCTTATATTCTGCATCAAAATCCTCGCTGACAGCTCCTTGCTTTGCATTATTTTCTATGAGAATCAGCATTTGCTGCTGCAGCTGTTCTATCTGCTCATCATATTCCGTTGTAACATCTTGGGTGCTGTAGCTACCGATGACACGGATGACATTTTCTCGGAAGGTGCCTATAAATTCACCTGTATTTTCCACCACACTGTTTATGGCTGTCATAATGGCATCGTGGAGCTGTTCCTCTTTCAAGGTGGGTGAGTTCTGACACCTTGACTTTTTGCCTTGCTTGAGCCTGTCCTCGCATCGCCACACTGCTGACTTTTCACCGTATTTACTCCATATCTGCCTACGATAGGCATGTCCACATTCGGCACAGACCATGAGGTCGGTCAGTATGTACTTGGAGCTATATTTACTTTTTTCTTTTTCTTCTTTGTTTTTCTTTCGGGTTACCGCCGCTTTGTGCAAAGATGCTCTGCGGAGCTTTTCTTCCTGCACCTGATGGAACAACTCCTTTGGTATGATAGCTTCATGATTATCTTCAATATAGTACTGTCTGACATAGCCATCATTTTTGACCTTCTTCTTGGTGAGGAAATCTACGGTATAGGTTTTCTGCATACAGGCATCCCCGCACAGTTTCTCGTTTGAGAGCATTTTGTCTATGGTGCCGGGGTGCCAGTGGTCAAGCCCTGTTACCGTTTTAATGCCATCTCGCTGGAGTCCTCTGGCGATATTGATGATACTGCTTCCCTCAAGATATTCTCGGAAAATCCGCTTGACGATGACCGCTTCTTCCGGCACTATCACAAGGTTGCCATCCTCGTCTTTGGTGTATCCTAAAAATTTCTTATGGTTGACGGATATCTGACCGTTTTCAAATCTTCTTGTTAAACCCCATCTGGTATTCTCGCTGATGTTGCGGCTTTCCTCCTGTGCTTGGCTGCTTAAAATGGTGATGAGCAGCTCGCCGCCGCTTTCCATTGTATTCACGCCCTCTTTTTCGAAGATGACGGGGATACTTTTCTCTTTGAGCTTTCGGATGTTCTGTAAGGCATCTACTGTATTTCTTGCGAATCTGCTGACTGATTTGGTAAGCACTAAGTCTATTTTCCCTGCAAGGCAGGCATCTATCATGGCATTGAAGTCATCTCGCTTATTGGTCTGCGTGGCACTTTTGCCGTCGTCAGCGAATATACCGGCGCACTTCCAGTTAGGATTACTGTTTATTTTATTGGTATAGTAATCTACCTGAGCTTCATAACTGCCTTCCTGCTGTTCAAGCAAGGTACTTACTCGGCAGTAGGCGGCTACACGCAAGGTTTTCTGCTCTACTCGAAGCTGTTTATCATATTTCATCTGCGGCGGTATAATCGCCACATTCTTTTTCTGTACTGCCATTAGGCTCATCCTTTCGTTTGTTTTCTATGATTTCACTGAATTTCAGTCCATTAATAAATTCTGTTTCTATTTTTCCATCTTTGTAGATGGTGATTTTCTTGATAATCTGTACCATCAGTTCTTCATTAAAATCTGTCAGTTCGTGGATTTCCTCTATACTCTCCCTAATCCTTTGAGTAGCATATTGGTAATCATCAATTTTTGAAGCTTTGTAGGTAAGCTCTGCTCGTTTGAAGATAAGCGATGCAAGGTCTGGCGAGGAAAACTGTTCCTGCTCCTCCAATTCTGCAATTTGCAGTTCTACCTCTCTTAGCTCCATATCCTTTTTCAGCGGTTCTTTTCGATAAGGCTTATCCAGCAGATTTCTTTTTTGAAGCAGTTTATTGATTGCTGATGTAACAACAGCCTTTATTTCATCCTCAGTATAGAAAAGATTTCTGCATACAACTCTGTTATTAAAAATGTACTTTTTACATTTCCAGCGTACCTTTTCCTGCGGCTTACCGCAGTGTTTCACATACTTACGGTACGGCTCTCCGCACTCTCCGCAAAATATCCTGTTTGTAAAAGCATAGTGATTATTCATACTGTTGAGCTGTGCCGTTCGCCCTAACTGTGCTGTTTTTTGCTGTCGTTTCTCCTGTGCCTGATGGAACAGCTCCTTGGTGATAAGCGGGGGATAGAGATCATCACCCATGTACTTGATGTTTTGCAGGATTTTCCCCACTGCACCATGCGTCCAGTTAGTTTTATTGTTGGCATTGGGTACATCGTTTTCTTTTAGCTCTTTTGAGATAGCGAGTATGGATTTTCCATTGACATATTCGCTGTAGATTTTCTTTACAGTAGCTGATTTTTCCTGTTCAATCTGAATTTTGCCATCCACCATTTTATAGCCAATGGGTAAGTGTGTTTGCACTTTGGTTCACCCCCTTATAATTATTTCTGTCAGTTCAAGGCTATTAATCAGTCGGAAGGTGATATCTCCGTTATTTCCGATTAGCACCTTGTCTATGGTATGGATAAATAATTCTTCTTGATATTCCTCCATGATGACAGGGTTATATTTGATAATTTGCAGCAGCCTGTTGGTGCCATCAATTTCTTTTTCATATCCATTATCATCAAGCAAGGCATTTCGCCGTTTCTTGTATTCTTCGATTTGGACATTTAAGGTGTTTTGCTGTTCCATAAAAATAGCAGAGTCTATATATCCCTTTTGCACAACTCTGCTTAGGATACGACTCTGCTCCGTTAATTCGGTTATTTTATTATTCAGCTCCAATATCTGCACTTCCTGCTCTTGGCTGGTTCTGAGATTTTTTAGTGATTCCAAGAGGGGATAGAGGATTTCGCTGTAGTTGCTGACCAGCTTATTCCACATTGCGAGATAGGCGTTCTTGATCATGTCCTCTCTCACTGCTTTCATTTTGCACTTTTTGATGTTCTCAATGTGAGTAATACAGCACCATTGTATTTTTTCATAAGGTTTGCCGATATAAATCTTTTGCCTACGGAATACTCCGCCACATTCTTTACAGATGATTTTACTGCTGAATTCATAGCGGTTTTGGTATTTTCCACTATCATCTACACCCATCTGTATTCTGCGATAGGCGTAAATTTCTTTTACTCTTTCTGCCTGCTGTTGTGTGATAATTGCTGGGTGATTTTCTTTGATAGAATACATTGGCAGTTCGCCATTATTTCGCTTTTTGGTAAAGGGAAGTACCTCTGTCGTATAGGTTTTCTGCAGGAGCAGTTCGCCCTCATAGATTGGGTTTTGTAAAATCTCCTTTACCACGCTGTCATTCCATTTTTCTGCATTGCGAATGGTTGGAATGCTATCATGGTTTAATTCTTTTGCAATGGTGTAACTGCCTTTTCCTGCAAGATATTCATTGAAAATCCTGCGGATGATTTCAGCTTCATCCTCTTTTATGATAAGCTCGCCATCTTCATCCTTGGTGTATCCGTATGCCACGCAGCCGATATTGAAGCTGCCATCTTGGAAGCGTTTTTGGATGCCCCAGCGATTATTGGTAGAAATGCTTTCCGATTCGCCCTGTGCGATAGAGCTTAAAATGGTCAGCATTTGCTCGCTCTGCTCTGACATGGTATTGATATTTTCCTTTTCAAAAAATACCGCTATGCCAAGTGCTTTCAGCTTTCGGATGGTTTCTATGCTGTCTACCGTATTTCTAGCAAACCTTGTGACGGATTTTGTGATGATGATATCGATATTGCCTTTTTCGCATTCCTTAATCATTCGTAAAAACTCGTCACGATTTTTCACCTTGGTTGCGGTTTTCGCCTCGTCAGCAAAAATGCCGACATACTCCCAATCCTCTCGACCTTGAATATACTGCTGATAATATTCTGTCTGTGCCACATAGGATGTATGCTGCTTT
>NZ_URHZ01000022.1 GCF_900547735.1 uncultured Clostridium sp.
TTGCATGTGTTAGGCACGCCGCCAGCGTTCATCCTGAGCCAGGATCAAACTCTCATGTTTAAGATTTGATTCCGTTCAAAAATCGCTTGGCTATTTTTGTCCGTTTGTGTTCGCTTTTGTAGCACTTTCGTGCTCCGCAAGTGTATCACGTTTTTACTTGGTTTTGTTCTGAATGTTCTCTCGAACTTCTAGGCTTAACCAAAAGCCTTTGTTCTTTAAGAATTTTCAAGGTTTTACATACTGTTCAGTTTTCAAGGTTCCTGGCACTGACTTCCAATTGCTTGTCTGTCAATGTCGAACGCAGAAGGAGGGATTTGAACCCTCGCGCCGCTACTAACGACCTACTCCCTTTCCAGGGGAGCCCCTTCAACCTCTTGGGTACTTCTGCCGGTTGATTTCTTATTTATATATGAAGCTGTGCATTATATTTCTTAACGGAGAGAGTGGGATTCGAACCCACGCGCCCTTGCGGACAAACGGTTTTCAAGACCGCCTCGTTATGACCACTTCGATATCTCTCCAAACGTGCCTTCATATTCTACAACAGGCTTTCCAATTTGTCAAGTACTTTTTTATCTTTTTTTGAATTTAATCTTTTATAGATTCAATTCATACATTAGATAATATTAATCTCTGCAGCCGTCGAAAACGGTTGTTTATCAGGGCTTTGTCGCTCGCTGTCTCAGCAGCAACGGTGATAATCTTACCACGTATACCCACAGGTGTCAACCACTTTTTTTCATTTTTTTACAAATTTTGTAATTACTGGTTTCCAGCCTCTGTAAGCTTTCCTTTAAACACAAGGCCTGCGGGCATTTTAGGTATAATTTATATCGTTGAGTTTCGTCCTTATATTTTCCTTTTCACCAAAATATGAGGTTATCCTCTTTTATATAAATTCTACTTAATATGAATTCTATAGTAAAATAAGAATCTTTCTTTGGAATCACCGAACCTCAATCGGGCGGATACGAATTCCTGTTCCGCACCTTTTATCCAATGATAAAAAACCGGCAGCAAAAAGGAAACTTCCATACCTTTTTACGTTTTAAATCCGTTTTTAATAATAAGGCTGTTATTCCTATGTACAGTATATCCAGAAAAATAAAAACCTATCCATATCCTGGCACACCGTAAATCTTTTTCCATTTGCCTAAATACCGGCTGTATGATGTATAAAAGTTTCCGCCACAAGCATATCCTCCGGTGTCGTTACCTTGATATTGCGGTATGAGCCTTCCGTCAGCCTGACTTTATGTCTGGTCATCGACTCCACCACCATTGCATCATCGGTAACACCTGTCTGATATTCCACCCGGGCCATCATCTTGTCATAGGCTTCCCTGAGCAGAGAATAGGAAAATCCCTGCGGCGTCTGAACCGTCCAGACCAGGGAGCGATCCGGCGTCACTCCGGCAAATCCGGCGTCATCGGAAAGCTTTACCGTATCTTTGGACGGCATCCCCGCCACACAGGCTCCATAACGCACCGAGTCATCCATCACCCGGGCAATCACCCCTGCATCGGCAAACGGCCTGGCCCCGTCGTGGACCAGGACATAATCTCCCTGACCGTATCCCCCCTGTGCCTCCAGGCATTTAAGTCCTTCATAGACAGAGTGATAGCGTTCTTTACCTCCGGAGACCACGGCCAATATTTTATTAAATCCGTATTTCTCTATTATTTCTTTGCGGCAATACTCTATTTCTTCCGCCCCCGTCACAAGCACAATCTCATTCACCGGCCCATCCTCAAATGTTTTCAGTGAATAATAGATAAGAGGTTTCCCATCCAGGAGCATATACTGCTTTTGGACTTTGCTGTTCATCCGGCTCCCTCTGCCTGCCGCCAGTATGACAGCCGCAAACCGGCCTGTCTTATTTAAGGCTTCTTTGTCCATAGTCAGCGCTCCCCCAGCTTCAGATTAGGCACCGCATTAAGATCCCATCCGGCCCGGGAACCATTGATGTATTCATAATAGGCCGCCACACCAATCATCGCCGCATTGTCCGTACAGTAGATGGGGGATGGGTGATAGAATTTGAGCCCGGCTTTGCGGCAGGCCTCCTCCATTCCTTCCCTGAGAGCCGTATTCGATGCAACGCCTCCGGCGATCGCAACCTTGTCATAGCCATACTCCCTGGCTGCTGCAATTGTTCTTGTGACCAGAACTTCCACTACGGCGTTCTGAAATGAGGCTGCGAGGTCTGGAACGGCAATCTCTTCTCCCGTCATTTTCGCATGGTTAATATAATTAAGAACAGCCGATTTTAAGCCGCTGAAGCTGAAGTCATAGGGATTCTCCCCGACTTTGGCTCTCGGAAATTCCACAGCGTGCTTATTTCCGCCCTGTGCGGCCTTGTCCACCTTAGGCCCTCCCGGATAACCCAGGCCCACAGCCCTTGCCACTTTATCAAAGGCCTCTCCGGCGGCGTCATCCCTTGTTCTTCCAATAATCTCAAATTCCCCGTAATCCTTCACAATTACAAGATGTGTATGTCCTCCGGATACGATAAGGCAGACAAATGGAGGCTCCAGATCTGGATTCTCAATAAAATTGGCCGATACGTGTCCTTCTATATGATGGACTCCAACAAGTGGTTTTTTGGCGGCATAGGCCAGCGCTTTCGCCTCGGCCACTCCAACTAAAAGAGCACCCACCAGGCCGGGCCCGTAGGTGACTGCAATTGCCGTAATCTCCTCCAGGGTCATGTCCGCCTCTTTCAGGGCACTTTCAATTACCTGGTTAATCTTCTCTATGTGTTTCCTGGAGGCAATCTCCGGTACAACCCCACCATAGAGCGTATGAAGGTCAATTTGTGACGATATGACATTTGAGAGCACCCGGCGGCCGTTTTTCACCACGGAGGCAGCGGTCTCGTCGCAGGAGCTTTCAATTGCAAGAATATAAACATCTTCATCCGTTGTATGTTTTTTCATAGCGTTTTTCTTCCTCCCGCTTCCTAATCTTCTTCGAAGCCCAGCTCTGCCGTCCAGCCGTCCCTTGCCGCTTTTGCCTCAGGGAATATCTCTCTGACCTTATCCATATATTCTTCCGGTCTGGTGAGGGAAGGACTGTAATGGGTAAGCCACATCTGCGCTGGTTTCGCCGTCTTTGCGAGGTTCGCCGCCTCATACATCGTCATATGCTTGTATTCTCTGGCCTTGGACTCTTTCCCGTCCTCGCCGTACATTCCTTCACAGATAAACAGATCCGCATCCTGCGCATATTCCGCAATCACGGGAACCGGTCTGGTGTCCGTACAATATGTGACGCGGATTCCTTTTCTGGCAGCTCCCAAAACCATATCCGGCGTCAGGGTACGTCCGCCGTCCTCCACAATTTCACCTTTCTGAAGCCGGTTCCAGAACTTCTGAGGGATCTGCTGCTCTCTTGCACGCTCCACATCAAACCGCCCATTCCTCGGGATGGAAACGGAATATCCATAACAGGTAACGTTATGGTTCACCTTGTATGCATCGATCACATAAGGTCCTATCTCAAACTTTTCCCTTGGTTCCGTCATCTCAATGAATTGAAGCGGGAACGGAAGTTCCGGCGCTATTGTCCTGAGAGCGCCGACCACCCGTTCCAGGCCCTTCGGTCCAATCATAATTACGGGCTCTGTCCGCTCCGCATTTCCCATCGTCAGTAAAAGGCCCGGAAGACCGCTGATATGATCCGCGTGGTAATGGGTAAAACACATTACATCGATCGGTTTGGGGCTCCATCCCTTCTCCTTCAGCGCCACCTGGGTTCCTTCACCACAGTCTATTAATAAATTGCTCCCGTCACAGCGGGTCATCAACGATGTCAGCCACCTGTACGGCAGCGGCATCATTCCCCCTGTTCCCAGCAGACAAACGTCTAACATGTAAAATCCTCTTTTCTATAATACGGCCTGTCAAATAGTTCTCCCAAATCATACCATAAAAGGAAGCCAGGTTGCAAGGGGGAGGAGGATTTAGTTGGGAAGCAGAAGTGATTGAGGTTACTGTTCACACTGCATTGCGCTGTGAACAATAACACGCTGCGCGATGCACAGAAAACGGCAAAAAAACGTAGTTTCGCGCCGTGACCCTCGTGTTTTCATATATTAATCCTGTCACAAAAGCTCTACCTGCTCCTCAACATCGATCGGAATGCAGAATTCCGCCGTCATTCTGTCATAACATTCCTCACAGAGATCAAAATGATGTACCTCGCCATCCTTTTCCGAAAAATAATCCCATACATAGTCAAAGCGGGCAGCCCCTTCTCTCAGGATTCCGTCCTTCACAACCATCTTTTTCCCGCACATGTTACAGCAGACAGCTTCAAGTTGTCCATTTTCTTTGTACTTTCTCATAATATCCTCGCCTTTCTTCTTATCGTGTGTCACCTGTTTTTTTACTTGTCCCTCTTTTTCCCGACCGGACCTTTTTTATTTTTTATCTCGTTTTTCCCGTCCGATTTTCAACGCTCTGATTTTCCCTGCTGCAGAGAAAAAAGGAGCATCACCGTCAGGGATACTCCTACATTATATCTGGTTTATTCACGATTTCAGGTGGTAATTTTTTCAACTGTGACGGCGCCACATAATGAGTGCATCCTCGGCAGGATCGGTGTAATACCTTTTTCTGACTGCTTCTATTTTAAAACCGTATGATTTATAAAGATTTATGGCCGCGCTGTTGGAAGCTCTTACCTCTAAACTGATTTCTTCCACCTGATTTATACTGGCATACTCAGCCAGGATTTCCATAAGCTCCCTGCCGTACCCCCTCCCCCTGGATGCTGGCAGGACGGCAATTCTCATCAGTTCACCCTCCCCGGCTATCACACGGAAGTTGCAGTACCCCTTGATTTTTCCTTCATCTTCCAGAACCCATACCTTGTCTAAAGGGCTCACCAGGCACTCTTCGAGAAGTTTCCCGGACCAGGGTACGGTAAAACTTTTCTGCTCCAGTTCCGCCACATCCTGTAAATCCTTAAGCTCCATCAAACGAATCGATGCCATCCTATCCCTCTTCTCTATCTATGCTCTGCTGTTCCGGCCTTCTATTACTTGCCGCTTTTCTCTACTACCACAATCCCTGCCGCCAGTTTATCCATTTCTCCCTGGCGTTCCGCTACCTCGCGTTCCCGTTCTGCCTGGGATTTGCGCAGATAGTCCGGCTTATGTTCCGACGCATCCTCAGTTTTGCCCTGACTGTAATAAACGGCTCCCAGGGCTGCCACTGCCGCTGCTCTCTGCCGGTTTACATGGGCCGGTGCAAACTCATAGGGAACCTTTATTTCCTCTTCTATTATATGCCGGCAGACAGGCACTCCGTCACCGAGAAAAATAACTTTTTCCCCAATCCGGTTAAGTTCTTCCACCAGCTCCCTTATATCCGCCGGCCACTGTTCCCTGACCACCTCGAATGAATCATGGTAATGGTAAAGACCTGTATAGACCTGGTTTCTTCTCGCATCCATGATCGGACAAATCAGCGCGGAAGCTCCGTAGAGATTATAGGCCATTGCATCCATCGTTGGGATATGGATCAGAGGTTTGCCTAACGCCAGACCCAGCCCTTTTCCCGTCGCCGAGCCGATACGGAGTCCGGTAAAAGACCCGGGTCCTCCCGAGACAGCAATCGCATCAACGGTACCCGGCTCTTCCTCCAGCATCCCCATCATCTGATCGATCATGGGCAGCAGCGTCTGTGAGTGTGTTTTCTTCAAATTCACCGTATACTCTGCCGTAACAACGTCATCCGTCACAATGGCCACCGAGGCCACCAGAGATGAACTTTCGATTCCAAGAATTCTCATTTTCTTTCCTCCACGGTTATTTTACGGTAGTCAAACCCCTTTTCCAAATCCTTCTCAATCCGGATCTGTGTAAGCTGTTCCGGCAGAATTTCCTCGATCAGGTTGGACCACTCTATCAGGCTGACTCCATCGCCGTAAAAACAGTCCTCATAGCCGATTTCATCCATCTCGCTGATATCGCCAATGCGGTAGACGTCAAAGTGATAA
The DNA here is from genome assembly GCF_900547735.1 of uncultured Clostridium sp. Classification (GTDB taxonomy): domain Bacteria; phylum Bacillota; class Clostridia; order Lachnospirales; family Lachnospiraceae; genus Otoolea. The sequence continues at coordinate 6,008 of NZ_URHZ01000022.1, forward strand.
AGCGGAAGGCGCCCGTCGTCATATTGCTGAACAATGGTAAACGTAGGGCTGCTCACCGGCCCTTCGATGCCGAGTCCTTTCGCAAACCCCTGGGTAAATACGGTCTTTCCAACTCCCAGATCTCCGTTTAAGCAGTACACCTCTCCCGGCTTTGCTTTCTTTCCCAGGTTCTCTCCCAGTTCAAATGTCTCTTCCGGTGTAAATGTCTCTATTGTCATCTCAGATCCCTTTCCTCTTTTCTGCCGGGACATACTCTCTGATCACGTTCAGAAACTGCTCTTTTTTGCTCCCGTCGAGTACCCGCTCCGGGAACAGGTATGCCCTGTCTTTGGTCAGATACAAGATATAAATATCCGATATCTTTCCCACCTTTACAATCTGGTTCCACCGGATTACGGCCTTATCCTTCCCCTGATGCACCCGCAGTCCGTTATAATCTATTTTAAAATGGGTTTCCTTTGATCTCTGGGGATCCAGCGTCTCCTTGCCGGCTTTCCTGTACAGGACAAAGGGCTGGGTTGCCGCGATCAATATGACTGCCAGTGCCAGAACTCCCTTCATATAGCCAGGCTGCGCGGACCAGGTGGCCGCCACCGCTCCAAGGGCCAGCACCGAACAGCCGATACTGATGGCGCCTGCTGTGGAATGGTAATAGTGGTGAAGCGAAAACAGGAAAATCTCCCTTGCCGTTACCTTAATTCTTAAATCCATATAACACGCCTCTTTTCTCCGGTGTCCTATCTCCCCGCCCTGCCGGGCAAGGATAAATATCGAAGAGACAAAACACCAATATTTCCTTCCCACATCTTAATATAGGAATTGAAAAAAGTCAATCGGGGCTGCATTTCCCCGCAGTTGTCTATCTTTGTCAAAAAGACAGTTTTCACGCCGTCAATCATGCATTTTCAAAACGGTATTCCCCTCTCTGCCGGGTATCCGTTTCACATTGCCGGTAACCTTTCTGTTACTGGTCACAAAGTGAACAGTAACACCTTTCTTCCCCCCTTGCCAGCCTATTTTGTTTCCTGTATACTTGTGAACATAAAGGACGGTAAAACAACATGAAAAAAATATTATTATTCACCACAGGAGGCACCATCGCCTCAAAAGAAGGCACTAACGGCCTGGAGCCCGAGATGAATGCAGACGAGCTGCTTTCTTATATGGGAGATTTAACCTCACGCTATGAAATCACCTGCCGTGAACTGCTCAGTCTGGACAGTTCCAATATTCAGGCGGAGGAATGGAAAAAAATAGCCCGCAATATTTTCGAAAACCTGGATCTGTATGACGGCATCGTCGTTACCCATGGAACCGACACCATGGCCTATACCTCGTCCATGCTGTCTTTCATGCTCCAGAGCCTGCCCATCCCCGTTGTGCTGACCGGCTCACAGATGCCCATCGACAACATGCTGACCGATGCGCGAAACAATCTCTACTCGGCCTTTGCCGCCATTGACGCCAAAATAAACGGCGTCTGTGTGGCGTTCAACCGCCGGATCATGCTGGGCTGCCGGGCCGTCAAGGTAAGAACGCTTGGGTTTGAAGCTTTTGAGAGTGTTAACGCCCCCTATCTGGCGGAAGTTTTCGCCAATGGGATGCGAAGATACCATGAGCCGGAAAAGCCGGTGTCTTCCGCCCCGCTTGCCGATCCGCCAACCGAAGGCTCCTGCCGCGCCGTTTTAAATGACAGCATTTCCACCGACGTTTTTTTGCTGAAGCTGATTCCAAACACCAAACCGGCCATCTTTGATGCGCTGAAAAACCTGGGATACCGCGGAATCGTGCTGGAAGCATTCGGAGCAGGCGGACTGCACTTTTTCAGAAGAAACCTGCTTGAAAAACTGGAGCAGCTCACCAAAGCCGGTATCAGTGTCGTGGCCTGCAGCCAGTGCCTGTACGAACCAAGTGATTTCTCTATCTACGAGGTAGGACGCCGTCTGCTGGAATGCGGAGTCATTCCGGGTCGTGATATGACGACCGAAGCGGCCGTCACAAAACTGATGTGGGCTCTCGGACAGACGGATGATCCGGAAAAGGTCCGTGAAATTTTTAATACGAATATTGCAGGCGAGGTTTCCATTACCGAAGAAGACGAAGAAGAATAACCGCGCTCCCAATCATGAGGCCGGGCAGGATTCCGGCCTGAGATTCTAAATACACTCGCAAGATAAAACCTGAAAATAAATGCAGCTTCTGAAAAATCACATATGATTTTTCAGAACAACAGGAGAAAAACATGAACGAGACAGAAAAACAGATATTAAAGATCATTGATGAACACCGTGAAGAACTGATATCCATGGGAAATACACTTTATACCCGCGCAGAGCGTGGATTTGCCGAGGTGAATACCTCCGCTTTTATTGCAGAACAACTAAAAAAGCTCGGTTTGTCCGTCCGCACCGGTCTGGCCGGAACAGGGCTCCGCGCTTCCGTCGGCAAAGAGGGCGGCGTAAATCTCGCCCTGATCAGTGAGCTGGATGGAATTCTCTGCCCTTCCCATCCGCAGGCCGCTCCCGACGGAATGAGCCATGCCTGCGGCCACCATGCCCAGATGATAGCGATGCTCGGGGCCGCAATTGCCCTGACGGCGCCGGAAGTTGCCGGTGAGCTGGACGGACTGGCCACCTTTTTCGCCGTACCATCCGAGGAATTTCTCAGTGAGGATATACGCAGCGGACTGAGGGAAAAAAAGATTTCCACCCATTCCGGAGGAAAGGCCGAACTGATCTCCCGCGGCTGTTTTGAGGACATTGATATGGCGATAACCACACACGCCCATATGCTCCCCTTCGGTGAATATGATTTCGTCCTCGGCAACAACGCCTGCACCGGGTTCATAGGAAAAACGGCGACATTTTACGGCAAAGCCGCCCATGCGGCAGGAGCTCCCCACGAGGGAATCAATGCGATGAATGCGGCTGCCCTGGCCCTCAGCGCTCTCGGCATGATACGCGAAACATTCCAGGAAAAAGATTATGTCCGGGTGCATCCTATTATGAAAGAGGCCGGTTCTGCCGTCAATGTCGTGCCCGATAAAGCCGTTCTCGATATGATGGTGCGGGCCGGCAGCCTGAAAGCCGTCGCCGAGGTATCTGAGAAAACGGACCGCGCCTTCAAAGGAGCTGCCTATGCCATCGGCGCCGAGATTGAGATTAAGGATGTACCCGGCTATCTCCCCGTCATCGAACGCCTGCCGGATCAGGTTATGATAGACGCAGCCGAGCTCATCGGCAGCTCCATCCGCTGGACTTCCATCACACCCGGTCAGGAAAATATGACTTCCACCGATGTCGGCGACCTGACCCACCTGATGCCGGTGCTCAATTTTACCTTCGGCGGATTCGAGGGCGCACTGCACAGCAAAGATTTCCGCCTGACCGATGAGGAAAAGGCATTTGTAAATCCTGCCAAACTGATGGCTCTTACCGCTTACCGCCTTCTGACAAACCAGGCAAAAGAAGCCGGACAGATTCTTAATGATTTTATGCCGGCTCTTACAATTGAGGAGTATCTTGATTATATAAAATAAAACACAGATTCTTGCACTGCCGCGCAGTTGCTTCAGCAACTATTTACCTCTACGCGGCATGTGCATCCTCGCGGAGCGTTCTTTCGTTCACAGATTATATTCCTTCAACAGTTGTTCCTGATACTCCGGCTCTTCCAGGGATTTCACCATATCTTCGTTCCTTCCGTCCTTTAACAGCCTCCGATTCAATTCGTTGATCCGGTCACTGCCTTCCTTTCTCCCCTCTTCTCTTCCTTCATTTCGCTCTTCCTCCAATATTCTGCACATACCCTCTACTCCTTTCTCTTTCTCCTTGAAAAACTTCACTCTCCTGACAACATTCGGAAATATCTCAGTTTGATAACTGCTGTCCGACTTTTTCATATAAGAGAGCAATTCGTTGATTTTTTCATTGCTGCATTCACATTCCAGATTCGCATATATCTCATGGATTCCGTTATCCACAGTGTTACCGATATTTTTCAGCCTGCGTTCGACATAATAGATTCCCAGCTTATGTGCAAAAAAATCCTTTTCCGTAATAAAAATGAGATACAATTCCGGAAGCTCGTCATAGGGCACTCCCTTTTCCAGGCAGCTCATATCGATGCTGGCCTGATAATATCTTACCCGCCTCTGGTTATCACCGTCATTTCGTATCTGCATCTCTATGTTGACCATTCTCCCGCTCGTATCCTCCGCCAGTATATCCAGAATCACAGAACGGTTCTCAATATTGCGGATCGAATACTGTGCCTTTACCTCTTTGACGGTAAATCCCGGCTCGTCCAGTATTATCCTGATAACCTCCTCACAGGCGCTCCTGTCCTCCAGTACTTTTCCACAAAACACATCGCTTGTCATATTGAACTGCTGCACCTTTTTCCGGCGTTCCTCATAAAAATCCATCCTGCTGCAGAAACCGCTCACCGTGCTTCTTTTATCCATCCGTAACTCCTCTCTTTTATGACAGGAGCTGTCTTTCCTGCCATATCCTTTTAACTGTTGAACTATGGCAGAAATTGCCGGTTACAATGCAAAACTGCATTGCAGAATTAAAAATCCGGATGCCTTGAGACGGCATCGATTTGTATTGTAATTATAACTTTACGACGACGGAATGGCAAGAACTATTTCTTTCCTCCGCATCCGTTACTGGGCATAAAAGTTACTGTTCACTCCGTGCCCAGCAACCCGCTTCGCGCTGCACAGAAACGGCAAAAAACTCCGTTGATTGTAATGAAAAGTCCGCATCGCGCACTTTTCGTTGCGTCGCGCCGCTTAACTCGGGATTTTCACGAAAAACACGTGAAAACACCTCGCGGGATACATCCGTGTGAACAGTAACGCATAAAATGCCCAGTAACACGCTTCCCCTGTTTCTCTCATCCATTCAGATAATCTATCGCAAACTGCACATAGATTCCCGTTCCGTTCGGGAGCTGTTCCTCGTCTACCTCAAAATCAGGATGATGATGCACACAGCAGATTCCCTTTTCTCTGTTTCTCACTCCTAAAAAACCATAAACTCCGGGCACCTTTTCCATCAAAACGGAAAAATCCTCCGCACCCGTCATTTTATCCAGATGAACAAGAGCCGCTTTTCCCATTTGTTTCTCCGCGGCGCTTCTCGCTATATTATTTAAATCCTCATGGTCGTTGATAACCGGTCCCGGGAAAAAGCAGTATTCCGTCTCCGCCTCGCAGCCGTATGCCACGGCTACGCCTGAGGCCATATCGGTGATGAGCTTTGGCAGGCTCTTTCTGAATTCTCTGTTAAAAGTCCTGGTGGTTCCCACCAGTTCCACCTGTCCGGCCAGAATATTGGACTGGGTTCCCCCATTCATCATCCCCACCGACAATACAAAGGTGTTCTGGGGGTTATTGATGCGGCTTACCAGGGTCTGAAGCGCCATAACAACGGCTGCCGCTCCTACGACGGCATCCTTTCCCTCGTGAGGGGCGCTTCCGTGTGAGGAGCAGCCCTTGATCCGGATGGTAAACCGATCGCTGGACGCCATCCTCTCCCCGTCCTCAAAATTGACGCAGCCGGAGTCCAGGAGCGCCCACACATGCATTCCGAAGATTGCATCTACGCCGTCCAGTGCACCGTTATCCACATAATGCTTTGATTCTATGCCTACTTCCTCTCCCATCTGGAAGAGCAGTTTCACTGTACCTGAAAATTCATCCCTGTGGGACGACAGGATTTTGGCGGCCGCCAGAAGCATGGCCATATGGCAGTCATGGCCGCAGGCATGCATCACACCCGGATTCTGCGAGGAATATTCTTTATTCTGTGGTTCGGTGATCGGCAGGGCATCTATATCCGCCCGCAGCATTACGGTTTTTCCCGAACCCGGTTCCCCGCCCGAACGGGTTCCCTCGATGGTTCCCACCGCGCCGGTGCAGTCGTCGAATGTACGGACCGGAATGCCCATTGCCTCCAGTTCCCTTACGATATGTTCCGTTGTACCCGCCTCTTCCTTGGATACCTCAGGATGCGCGTGGAAAAAGCGGCGCTGCGTACGTATATATTCCTTCTGTTCTCCTGCAAGTTCTTTTATATTCACAGCGATTTTCCCTCCTCTTCCACTTCTCCGCCTTCCAGATAGTCATAGGCAAACTGCGCGTAAAGCGCCGCTCCTCTTGGCAGAAGTTTTTCATCCACACGGAAATGGACGGAATGAACGGGATGGACGCTTCCGCACTCCTCATTATAATAGCCTATAAAACACAGCAGTCCCGGAACTTTTTCCATCAGAATGGACATGTCTTCGGAACCCATGACCCTCGGCATCTTTTTAAGGACCTCTTCTCCATACAGCTTCACTGCCGCCGCCCTGGCGATTTCATTGAGTTCAAGGTCGTCATTCATGACCGGAGGTTCAATCGGGTTATTGATAAATTCAGCCCTGCAGCCAAGTGCCTCCGCCGTGCCGCCGATGATTCTTCCCAGTTCCTTCTGAACCTTCTTCCTCATCTCCACTCCATAGGTCCGGATAGTCCCTTCCATCTCCACGCGGTCGGCGATGATATTAAACTGGGTTCCGGCCTTCACCATGCCCACCGACACCACCATTGGATTCAGCGGATCATTTTCCCTGCTGACAAAGGTCTGTATATTCATGATAATCGAGCTGGCGGCCACGATGGCGTCGTGCCCCAGGTGAGGGGTGGAGCCGTGTACCGAGGAGCCCTCCACAATGATTTTAAAATTGTCGCAGGACGCCATCCGGAATCCATCCTCGATATTTATAAAGCCTGTTTCCATACTGGCCCAGACGTGAATTCCCATCAGGGCGTCCACATCGTCCAGATATCCGTGATCTACATAGTAGTTCGCCCCATGGCAGGATTCCTCAGCCGACTGGAATAAAAGTTTTACCGTGCCGCAGAGGCCTTCTAGGTGGCTGCTCAGCATACGGGCCGCCCCTAACAGCATTGCGCTGTGGCAGTCGTGTCCGCAGGCATGCATTGCTCCCGGATTACAGGAGGAAAATGCCTCCCCGCTCCCCTCGTTCAGCGGTAAGGCGTCAATGTCAGCCCTGAGCATCACCGTCTTCCCCGGTTTTTCTCCGCGGATCGTGCCAATTACGCCGTAATAATCGGGAAAACGCTGCGTTTCAATTCCCATACTTTCAAGTTCTTTTGTAATATACGCCGTCGTATCTCTTTCCTCAAAAGATACCTCCGCGTGACTGTGTATCCACCGTCTCTTTTCGACGATATAATCGCTCAGCCCAGCGGCCTCCTCTTTAAAATTCATACTGTTTCCTTTCATTTATCTCCGGGCCGAAGAATTCGGCAGCAGTAACGCACCAATCGCAAAGCGAGAAAAACCATAAGGTTTTTCCCGCCTTTCTTCCGTCTCCGGATTTTTTACTATAAGAAGATTCCGCCGCCGGGACCCAGGGGCAGGTTGAACATTGCCCAGATTACCAGCAGTATAAGCCATGTAACCGTAAAGGTCACGGAATAAGGAATCATGTTGGCTATAATTGTTCCCATACCCGTATCTTTCTCATATCTTCTGGCAAATCCGAGGATCAGCGGGAAATAATAGAACAGCGGTGACAGCGGGTTGGTGATGGAGTCACCGATTCTGTATGCCACCTGTGTAACCGCGGGGTCATATCCCAGGATCATCATCATCGGTACAAATACGGGAGCCAGAATTGCCCATTTTGCCGATGCGGAACCGATGAACAGGTTGACGATGCAGGAAACAACAACAAGACCCACGAGCAACGGAATACCGGTAAAGTTCATTGCCGTCAGCAGGTCGGCGCCCTTGATGGCAATAATCGCTCCCAGGTTGCTCCAGCTGAAGTAATTTGTAAACTGTGCACAGAAGAAGCACAGCAGTATGTATGGGGCCATATCTTTAAATGCATCCACGATGTCTGCAAATAACGCTTTGTCATTCTTATATCTGCCGGAGGCAAATCCGTATACCGCGCCCGGAACAAAGAGAACGATGGATACCGTTACAATAATTCCGCTCATAAACGGAGAGGTGGATGCCATCAGGGAACCTGTTTCCGGGTCACCGAGAACGGGATCGCTTCCGAGACACATTGCAATGATTACCACAACCGTAATCACGAAAGAAAGACCGGCCAGATTGAGGGCCTTATGCTGTTTTGGAGAAAGTTCGGCCGCCGCTTTATCATATTCATATTTACTTAAGTCCTGGCCCTCAAAACGCGGTGCCATGAATTTTTCCGTCAGGATTGTTCCGACGATCGAGAGTACAACACAGGAAGCAATCAGGAAATAATAGTTGATGGCGGGAGAAGCCACATAATTCGGGTCAATCATCTGGGCCGCCGCCTCCGTATACCCATAGGCCAGGGCGTCGGAAAGTCCGAGAGCCACGTTGGCGCAGAAACCTGCAGCCACACCGGCGTATGCGGTAAACATACCTAAAAGCGGATGTCTTCCCATTCCAAGATAAATGATGGCCGCCAGAGGAGGCATTACAACGAAAGCCGCATCTCCGGCAATATTGCCGTTAATTCCTACAAAAATAATTACAAATGTTACAAATGCCGGTGCTGCGCTTCCAAGCATCTTCTGCATGAACGCCGCCAGGAAACCGCTCTTTTCAGCCGCGCCGGAACCGATTACCGCTACAAGCACCATTCCAAGCGGAGCGAATCCCGAAAAGTTGGTTACCGCCTTGCTCCACATCATGCGGACGCCGGCTTTGGAAAACAGATTGACAACCGATAAGGTCTCTCCTGTTCCCGGATGGACCGCGGTGACCCCCATGGCGCTGAAAATACCGGATAACACTACGATGAGTGTCGCCAGAAGAACGAACAGCGTCGCCGGATCGGGAAGCTTGTTGCCCGCCACTTCGATCCCGTTCAGGATCCGGTCAAGCAGCTTCTTTTTGCCTTTTTCTTTACTCATATACTTACCCTCCTGTCTGATATAATATTATTTGATAATTCGCATAATAATACATCATTTTGTGATATTGTATCAAAAATCGCAGAACATGACAAGTTTTTTATGAGACGTTACGAAACAATTACCGTTTTTACACAGACAATTCAGGCCCCCTTTACCGGCAGAAAAATCAGGCTCTTCCATCCTTCTTAGTAAAGCGGGTGAACAATCATCCGCCGTTTCAACGGCAGGCTGCCGTTATCAATCTAAAAGCGGCCCGGACCAATGCAGGATGCAGGGTCCGAACCGCCTGAAATCTTATTTTACGTAACTTTTCAGTACCTTCATGGTTACCGCTCCACGATGCACAAAACAGCAGAAAACTCTGTTTCGCACTGGACAAACCCGGGATTTTCATGAAGAAACGCATGAAAACACCTTGCGGAATCCTACCTTCTGAACCGTTACTATTTTATTTTCATGGTCAGGGAAATCCTCTTTTTACCCAGATCCACGCTCAGCACTTTGACTTCCACGATATCGCCGACGCTGACAGCCTCCAGCGGATGTTTAATATACCGGTCCGTTATCTGTGAGATATGTACCAGTCCGTCCTGATGCACGCCGATATCTACAAAAGCGCCGAAATCAATGACATTCCTGACCGTCCCCTTGAGCACCATGCCGGGTGCCAGATCCTTCATATCCATGACGTCCGTCCTGAGAATCGGCTTCGGCATCTCATCACGCGGATCCCTGGCCGGTTTTTCCAGCTCGCTTACAATGTCCCTCAGCGTAATCTCGCCTATTTCCAGTTCCTGGGACAGCTTTTGATAATCCGTCACCTTTCGGCTGATTCCCTTGATTCCTCCGGATGAAAGTTCATTGATATCATATCCGAGACGTTTCAGGAGCGCCTCGGCCGCCTTGTAGCTCTCGGGATGCACGCTGGTCGTGTCCAGAGGATTCTTCCCTCCCTGGATCCTCATGAATCCGGCGCACTGCTCATATGCCTTCGGTCCCAGTTTGGCAACCTTGAGAAGGCCTCTCCGGCTTTCAAACACACCGTACTCCTCACGGTAGGCAACGATATTTTTCGCAATCGTCTTATTGATTCCGGAAATGTACTCCAAAAGAGAGGCCGATGCGGTGTTCAAATCAACTCCTACCCTGTTGACACAGTCTTCCACGACGCCCTGAAGGGCCTCGCTCAGATTTTTCTGGTTCATGTCGTGCTGGTACTGCCCCACACCGATGGATTTTGGATCGATCTTGACCAGCTCGGCCAGAGGATCCTGGAGTCTTCTGGCGATTGAAACCGCGCTTCTCTGTCCCACGTCAAACTGCGGGAATTCTTCCGTGGCCAGCTTGCTGGCGGAGTAAACGGAGGCGCCTGCCTCATTGACGATAATATACTGCACCTGCTCCGGAATCTCCTTTAAGAGTTCCACGATAATCTGCTCCGACTCTCTGGACGCGGTGCCGTTTCCCACGGAAATCAGGGAGACACCGTACTTTTTAATCAGGTTCTTCAGGATTTTCTTGGACTCCTCCACCTTATTCTGAGGAGCCGTCGGATAAATCACCACCGTATCAAGTACTTTTCCGGTTGCATCCACCACCGCCAGTTTACAGCCCGTCCTGAATGCAGGATCCCATCCGAGGACAACACGCCCCATGATTGGAGGCTGCATCAGAAGCTGCTCCAGATTCTTTCCAAACACCTTAATCGCTCCCGCCTCGGCGTTTTCCGTCAGTTCACTGCGGATTTCCCGCTCAATGGCAGGAGAAATCAGGCGCTTATAGCTGTCCTCCGCCACTTCCCTCAGAATGCCCGATGTCTCGGGATTATCCCTGGTAATCACTTTCTTTTCCAGGAAACGGAGAACTTTCTCCTCCGGCGCGGTAATCTTTACCGTCAGAATTTTTTCCTTTTCTCCCCGGTTGAGGGCAAGAATCCGGTGGCCGGCCGTCTTTTTCAGCGGCTCGGTAAAGTTATAATACATCTCATAGACGGATTCCGTCTTCTCATCCCGGGCGGAAGAGTCGAGGGAACCCTCCTGAAACGTGGTCTTCCTGATATACGTTCTGTATTCCGCCGTCTCCGCAATCCGCTCCGCCAGAATATCCTTTGCCCCGTTAAGCGCATCCTCTGCGGTCTGGACGCCTTTTTCCTCCGAGATATATTTCTCGGCCTCTTTAAGGATCGGTGTCTTCGTCATCTGCAGGCTGATCAAGTTGGCAAGAGGCTCCAGCCCCTTTTCCTTCGCAATGCTGGCTCTTGTCTTCCTCTTCGGCCTGTACGGAAGATAGAGATCCTCCACGGCCACCAGCGTCGCCGCCGCCAGAATCTTCTTTTCCAGCTCCGGAGTCAGCTTTTCCTGTTCGCGTATGGAATTAATAACCTGGGATTTGCGTTCCTCCAGGTTCCTTAAATATTTTAACCTTTCATCCAGATTACGCAGCACCTCATCATTCAGGGAGCCGGTGGCCTCCTTGCGGTAGCGTGCGATAAAAGGGATGGTATTGCCTTCATCAATCAGTTTGACTGCGGCCTCTACCTGGCTGCGGTTAATCTGAAGCTCGTCCTTTAAAATTTGAATAATGTCCATTCTGTTTCCTCACTTTATGTCGTAACACTAACAGTTCCACAATTTTCCTGTGCGAGATTATTATACAGGATTCTTTATCAGGGTGCAAGATGAGAATAAGGGGGGGATTATTCTTCAGTTCCGGCCATAACCTGCCCGGCGGGGGAGGAGGAAGAAAAAATCTGCGGAGGGGACGTTGGAATCCGCCGGTGCTTGGACGCCGTCTTATGGCGTCTTAGCATCCGCTGCGCATTCCATAAGCGCAAGCGGTCCCCGCAGCAGATTTCTTTCTTCCGTATCCCCCGCCGGGCAGGTTATGGCCGGAACTGAAGATGCGAAGGTTTTCGGGCATCCCATGGGGGCTTGCGGCGGCGGATTGGGCTGTTGCGGAAATCCGTTTTCCCTCACGCCTCCTTCGCTCCTTCCCCCGCCCTTCGATTAAATTCTCTTGACAAATTCCTTTCAACTGGCTATATTAAAAAAATATGGTGATCATATGACTGACGGAACAAGTGGAAAACCACGTGGAGTATGATCGGAAACCGGCCGACCGTCTGGGCAGAAAAGCCCGGACAGTCGGCTTTTTTTGATCTTTTTTCTGAGAAAAGGAGGTTTTTCACATGACACCCGGTTACATTCATTCGATTGAATCTATGGGGCTGGTAGACGGACCCGGTATCAGGACGGTGCTCTTTTTGCAGGGCTGCCGGCTGCGATGTCAATACTGCCATAACCCCGATACCTGGAACGTAAAGGGAGGGACGCCGTTTACACCGGAGCAGGTTATACGGAGACTTAAGCGCTTTAAGCCTTATTACGGCACTCGGGGAGGCGTGACTTTTTCAGGCGGGGAACCCCTGCTTCAGCCCGATTTTCTTCTGGAAACTTTGTCTTTATGCCGGGAGGAGGGGATTTCCACCTGTCTCGACACCGCAGGCTGCGGCATCGGCAGATACCGTGAAATTCTTGGTAACACGGATCTTGTCATTTTTGATGTGAAGCACTATACGGATGAAGGCTACAGGGCGGTTACGGGGCGGGCGCCGGATGAGGCGCTGCGCTTTCTGGATGCCGCCATGAGCAGCGGTGTTCCTTTGTGGATACGCCATGTAGCGGTTCCCGGGCTTACGGACGGAGAAAAACATTTTACAGGACTCTGGAACTTTCTCCGGACGCTGCGCGGCGTAGAGAAAGTGGAACTGCTGCCCTACCACGTACTGGGAGTGTCCAAATATCATGCACTTGGCATTCCCTGTCCGCTGGAAAATGTGCCGCCGATGGAGGCCGGAGGCCTGGTTCGATGGCAGCAGGTTATGAATAACGGCCTTACAAATAACGCACCGCTTACCACAGTCATTAAGAGAACGGAGGATCAATTATGTCAGTCAATGTAAATATCAAAGCCTGGGAAGGATTCCGCACCGGAGAATGGCGCCATCTTGTAAATGTCCGCAATTTTATCCAGAAAAACTACACGCCCTACACCGGAGACGCCGCGTTTCTGGCCCCTCCGACCGGCCGTACGCTGAAGGTCTGGGAAAAGGCGCACGCCCTGATCGTGGAGGAAGTGAACAAGGGAATTATCGATGTGGAAACGAATGTTGTTTCCGGCATCAACAATTTTGCTCCCGGTTTTATCGACAGGGAAAATGAAGTGATTGTAGGTTTGCAGACCGACGCGCCTTTAAAGCGTATCGTCAATCCGTTCGGCGGTATCCGCACCGCCAACCAGGCCCTTGAACAATATGGGTACCGGTTGAATCCTGAGATCGAAAAACATTTCCGGCTGTACCGGAAAACACACAATGACGGTGTATTCGACGCTTATCCCGAACGCACCCGGCTGGCCCGTTCGGCCGGACTGCTCACCGGTCTGCCGGATGCCTACGGGCGCGGGCGCATTGTGGGTGACTACCGCCGAATTCCCCTGTACGGCACCGATTTTCTGATTGAGGAGAAAGAAAAAGATCTGGATATGCTGGACGGGACCATGACGGATGAAAGAATCCGCCTCAGGGAGGAGGTCCGTATGCAGATCCGGGCGCTGGGCGAGATGGCGGAGATGGCGGAAACATATGGCTGCGACATCCGGCGCCCCGCCGGCAATGCCAGGGAGGCCGTGCAGAACCTGTACCTGGCCTATCTGGCCGGAATCAAGGAAAATAACGGCGCGGCCACCAGCCTGGGCAGAACCGCAACCTTCCTGGACATCTATATTAAGCGGGACCTCGATTTGGGAATACTGGATGAAGCAGGCGCCCAGGAGCTGATTGACCAGTTCATTATCAAGCTGCGCCTTGTGCGTCACTTGCGTACACCGGAATATAACGAACTCTTCGGCGGCGATCCCACCTGGGTTACGGAGGCCCTCGGCGGAATGGGCGCAGACGGCCGCACGCTGGTCACCCGTACCACGTTCCGTTACCTCCATACGCTGACAAACCTGGGAACTGCCCCGGAACCCAACCTGACCGTGCTGTGGAGCGGCAGCCTGCCCGGTCCGTTTAAAGAATACTGCTCACGGATGAGCATTTCCACCGACTCCCTCCAGTACGAAAATGATGAACTGATGCGCCCCCTGTACGGCGATGATTACTGTATTGCCTGCTGTGTTTCGGCAATGGCAGTTGGAAAACAGATGCAGTTTTTCGGAGCCAGGGCCAATCTTGCCAAAAGTCTGCTGTATGCAGTTAATGGAGGAATCGATGAGAAAAAGGGACTGCATGTCATTCCCGAAATCCCCCTGGATACCGATGAGATTCTCGATTATCCGAAGGTGCTTGGAAACTATAAGAAAGTACTCTCCTATGTTGCCGGTCTGTACGTGGATACAATCAATATCATCCACTATATGCATGACAAATATGCCTACGAAGCCAGTCAAATGGCCCTGCACGACACCCTGGTGGAACGGCTGGCCGCTTTTGGAGTGGCAGGCCTCTCCATCGCCGCAGACTCCCTCTCCGCCATCAAATTTGCCGCTGTTAAGCCAATCCGGAATGAAAACGGAATCGCCGTAGACTTTGAGGTGGAGGGAAGTTTTCCAAAGTACGGCAATGACGACGACAGGGTGGACGATATTGCGGTGGAGCTTATGGCCTTTTTCTCCGGTGAGCTGAAAAAACACGCCCTGTACCGGAATGCCGTTCACACGCTCTCCGCCCTCACCATCACCAGCAATGTCATGTATGGAAAGAAAACGGGAGCCACTCCGGACGGCCGCAAAGCAGGTGAACCATTTGCTCCCGGTGCGAATCCCATGCACGGCCGCGACGAAAACGGCGCCCTGGCCTCCCTGAATTCCGTGGCAAAGCTCCCCTACAGAGCCGTCTGCCAGGACGGCGTCTCCAACACATTTTCCATTGTACCCGATGCACTGGGGAAGTCACCCGACGAGCGGACTAAAAATCTTGTTTCCATCCTGGACGGATATTTTATACAGGGAGCCCATCACCTTAACGTCAATGTAATGAACCGCCGGGTTCTCATGGATGCCATGGAACACCCGGAGGAATACCCGACTTTAACCATCCGCGTTTCCGGCTATGCAGTCAACTTTAACCGTCTCACCCGGGAGCAGCAGCTGGAGGTAATCAAACGCACCTTCCACGAACAGATGTAACTGTCTTTCAGGCGCAAAATGTACGCGGGATACATCACCCCAAACCAGTTACTGTTCACTCCGTGCCCAGCAACACGCTTCGCGATGCACAGAAACGGCAAAAAGCACCGTTGATTGTAATGAAAAGTCCGCATCGCGCACTTTTCGTTGCGTCGCGCCGTAACCCTCGGGTTTTCTGTGACTTTCGCTTTGCTCCACTCACAAAAAACACCTCGCGGAATACTGCCCGTGAACAGTAACCCAAACCACAATATTTCCCTTTTTCCACCCCACCGTTCTCTGGACAACCAAATAAAACCATGTTACAATCATTAGGATACAAAGGAGGTTTTATCCATGGATTATTATGACAGCAATGATAACCAATATAATAACGGCCCCGAGAACGGCAGGAACCAGGGAGGCAATCCCGCAGGCGGACCGCCGAAGCAGCCCAACGGTATGGCCACGGTTTCCCTGATCTGCGGCATTATCGGCGTTCTTTCTCTCTGCGCCTGTATTGCATTTCCCTTATCGATTATCCTGGGCGTGGCTGCTATTGTCCTTTCCTTTCTTTCGAGAAAAGGAGAACCGTTTACCGGCATGGCCATTGCAGGACTTGTATTAGGCATTCTTGCACTGGTGCTTGGCGTAGCCGAAGGCCTGTATATGATTGCGGTTAATTTCATGCTCCGCGATCCGCAGATGTCTTCCATGTTCGATCAGATACTGGATCAGTACCAGAATGCGCAGTAACACTGCCGCATAATGAAATTCAACTATAGCTGCAGTAAACAACGAAAAGCACGCTTCGCGAACTTTTCATTGCCGCTCAACAACAATATATGCAGAAAAAGGCACACGTCGCGGTTTAACCGTAATGTGTGCCTTTTTACATCAGTATATCCCGGCCAGCAAATCCACATGTCTCACCAGCAGGTAATAATTTTTAATAACAAAATTGACAACCAGAATCGCAATTCCGATAAACAACACCGTCATCCAAACCGCGGGCCGCAGCGCTTTCTTTTTCCGCATGCAGTAAAAACGGTACAGCAAAAAAGAGGGAATGGACACCGCCATATACAGTACAAGCGGGTTAAGCCGGAGACTGTCCGCCACCCGCCCGTGAAGCAGCGCCAAAAACGCCCTGGTCCCTCCGCAGCCGGGACAGTACGCTCCCGTCACCACATGGAACAGGCAGGGATAGATGCCCTGGCTGACGCTTTCAATAAGCTCTGCTAAAATTCTCATTCTTTCGTCTCCTCACCGGAACGCGCCAGACAATGAATCGGGCCGGACCGGCCGGTTTTCTCATTAATCAGCGAGCGCAAATGCGTCGTGTACCACGCGCATCGCCCGGTTTGTATCCACCTCGTCAATCAGAACCGTGATGCGGATCTCGGAAGTGGCAATCATCTTGATATTGATATTCGCACCGGACATCGCTTCGAACATCTTCGCCGCAACGCCGGGATTACTTGTCATTCCGGCTCCGATAATCGAAATCTTTGCCACCGTGTCGTCGGCGCTGACCGACTGGGCCGTCAGCATCTCCAGATGCACATTGATAAGATTTAACGTCTCCTGTAAATCCGTGCGGGCCACCGTGAAGGAGATATCCTTCTTATTGTCACGCCCCACAGACTGAATAATAATATCTACGTTAATCTGATGTCTGGCCAGAAGATTGAACAGACGGAAAGCGATTCCCGGTTCATCACTCACACCAAGCACAGAAACTCTGGCTGTATTTTTATCTGCGGCTACACCGCTTACCAACATCTTCTCCATAGTGGTTTTCTCCTTAATGATCGTACCTTCCGCTCTGGTCATACTGGAAAGGACCATCAGTTTTACTCCGTACCGTTTGGCCATCTCCACCGAACGGTTGTGCAGAACCTTCGCGCCCAGGGATGCAAATTCCAGCATCTCGTCGTATGAAACCTCCGAGAGCTTCCTCGCATTTGGAACAATCCTCGGATCCGCCGTATAAACGCCGTCCACATCTGTATAAATCTCGCAGAGGTCGGCGTGAAGGGCAACTGCCAGCGCAACCGCCGTCGTGTCAGAACCGCCCCTTCCCAGAGTCGTCATATCATCATATTTATTAATTCCCTGGAAACCTGTAATTACTACTATCTTCCTGGCATCCAGTTCATTCCGGATTCTCTCCGTCTCAATTCTCTTGAGCTTTGCCTGTCCGTAAGCGGATGTTGTCCTCATCGCCACCTGGGACGCATTGAGGGAAACCGCCTGGACCCCCAGCGACTGAAACGCCATCGCCATAAGCGCTACGGAAATCTGCTCTCCTGTCACCAGAAGCATGTCCATCTCGCGTTTCGACGGCATGTCCGTAATCTCATGTGCCTTTTCAAGCAGGCCATCCGTCGTCTTACCCATGGCGGACAGTACCACCACCACGTCATAACCTTTCTCATAATCCTCAATGCAGCGCCTCGCCACATTAAAAATCTTCTCTTTATCGGCTACAGAACTGCCTCCGAATTTTTTCACGACCAGCATAAATTGCCCGTCCTCCTGTGTAGTTTAGAAATTATTATCCACATCGCAGCCAGAGAGCAGCTTTGCCGCAAACAGTGACATAGTATTCAAGAATCCGTCCGGTGTGAACAGTAATGTTTAGAATTTTTATTTTATAACAAAAGTATCACGGTGTCAAATATTCTCTCATTGCGGAGGAAGCAGGATATTTCGAAGGGGCGGTGATGGTCCCGGCGATACAGCAAAAATTCAGCCGGTGCTCCCTTCTTCGCAGCGGGACACAAAATACCCGGTGAGCTGGAAGATACGGCATCACCGGGTATGTATTCTCATTTCTTATGTATTATCATTTCTTTCGAAAAGTCACATTTTCATTGGCAGCCGTAAACAACTGCCTTTACTGTTCATCCGTCTCCTTTGGGAAAAATTGTTCTATAATCTCCTGAGGCACCGGCGCCGTCATTTTGCTGACCACTACCAGTGTAACAAAACTGACGATTATAGCCGGCAGCGCGGCATAAATCCCGGCCGGCTGGCCAAGTGCATACCAGATACACGCCGTGATAAAACCGGTGAGCATACTTGCCGCCGCTCCCGTTTTATTTGCTCCCTTCCACACAACGCCAACCATCGTCAGCACTGCCATGGAAGCTCCCATCAGCGTAACCGCTTTTACCTGGATAAACTGAATCGCATCATTAATTACAAATGTAGCGAGAATTGCTCCGATTCCAATAACAATGGTAGCCACCCTGGAAATCTGCAGCTTCTGTTTATCCGTAAGATCCGGCCGGACATATTTCCCCCATAGATCGTTGCTGAATGTTGTAGCCGACAATAAAAGTAACGAATCCGCTGTGGAAATGATGGCGGCAATTACCGCGGCAAACATGATTCCGCCGCTGACCGGTGAAAGCATCTGAGTTACCAGGCCAACGAATACAAGATCCTGCTTTTCAATCCCGGGCAGCAAAATCATACCGGAAATCCCTATAATTACCAGAGGTATGTAAAATAACAGGAGACCTATCCCAGTGTATCCCTGCGATCTTGAAGCAATCTCCGGCGTCTGGGCGGAAAAGAAACGGGCTATAAACTGAGGAGCTCCAAAATTACAGATTCCCCATGTCACTACCCAGGAAAAGGCGGTGATTGGCGGAATTTTCACACTGAATGCACTGACAAATTCCGGACTGATTGCCGCTATCTGTCTGTTCATTTCAGTAAAACCACCCACTAACCCTAAAAACTTAATGGCCATCATCCAAACGCCGATAATAATAATAAAAGAACATATAGTGTCCGTCCACGCTACCGCCTTCATCCCGCCCATAGCGGTAAACAGCAGAAAAATCAGCAGTAAAACGAAACAGCATACCGCTTTATTCCAGTTGACAAAGGTCTGAAGAATGGTGATTCCTCCAATAACCTGAGCCGCCAGTAATGCGGTGCAGCAAACAACAATCAATAGTGAGGCAAATGCAGCGTGGCGTTTTCCAAACCGTTCATCAATAAATTGCGGGAGGGTATCGCACCCCGTCTTGCGAAGACGTTTTGCAAACCAGATACATGCTAAAAAAGAAGTGACAAACGTGCCGGCACAATTCCACCAGCCCGGCCAGCCGTTCAGGTAGTAGTACCCCATATAGCTGACAATCGAAGCAGAACTTACAATTGTTGCAAAATAAGTACCTGCCATGGGAATCACTCCCAGAGATTTACCGGCAAGCATCCAGTCTTCTGAACTGTTAATACCCCTGGAAATGACAAGTCCCATCACCATAAGTGCAATCATAAAAGCTACAACAATCATGAGATAAATTGAATTCGTTGTCATTTCTCTTTCCTCCCCTTCATGCTGACATAAATAATCGGAAAAATACCAAAGGCTATATATAATGCCCACATTGCTACCAAACCACCTGTTACTCCCATATGAATCCCCCTTTTCATTGAACCCGCCCCGGCTTCAAACGGATGCCCCCAATCTGCAGCCTTAATCTTCCTGATCCAAAAGCTCCACGGTTCTGTATAAAACCTCCGCACCGTTTTCCAGGTCTTTCGTTTCTGTCCATTCTTCCTTACAGTGGCTGAGTCCATCCCTGCTGGGTACAAAGATCATTCCCACCGGCAGACAGTGGGCCATCGGGTTGGCATCGTGTCCCGCCCCGCTTGGCATGACAATATGACTGACCTTTGACTCCTCTGCGGCCTGAGCAATCACCTGCATCAGATGGTTGTCACATGCCACTGAACCCTTATCGATTTTCTTTGTTATTTCAAAGTCCGCAGTATCGATTCCTGCGGCAATTTTCTGAATCTCTTCTATCAGTTTATCCGTCTTTTCTTTCTGCATGTGGCGCATCTCAAAAGTGCATTCCACCTGTCCCGGAATCACATTCTCAGAACCAGGCCGGCACTGGATCGTTCCTACGGTCAGCACCAGTGTATCGTCAATCCCACGGCACCTTTCATCGGCCGCGGCAATCAGCCGCGCCATGGCTACCATAGCGTCCCGCCTGTTTTTCATCATGGTGGTTCCCGCATGATTGCTGTGGCCGACGGCCGTCACCCGATACCGTACGATCCCCACAATCCCGCTCACCACGCCGATTTCAAGTCCCTCGTTAAATAACAGATCTCCCTGTTCAATATGCAGTTCCAGATAGCATTTTGCATTTGAAAAATCTCTTCGGCAGTCCATGATTTCCTGCACTGTATGGCCATATTCCCGCAGCGCCTCCGAAAGACCCGGCTGTTCCCGATCGACCAGACCGGCTACGGCGCGGCTGCCGAAGGTTCCGCCAATCGGATTGGATTCCTCCGCGTTAAACCCGTAAAGTTCCAGCGGATGGCGCAGGCATTTCCCCTCTTCCTTCAGGCGGCGTACGACCTCAATCCCCGCCGCCACACCATAAGCGCCGTCGAACAGACCTCCGGAGGGAACGGTATCCAGATGAGAGCCTATCATGATGCTCCCGAGACCTTCCTCTGTTCCGGCAAGCCGTCCGTGAATATTTCCCGCCGCATCCCGTTTTACCTCCAGATCTAGCTCACGCATCTGCCGCTCTACAATATCCAGTGCTTCAAAGTACGCAGGACTGTAGCAGCTTCGTGTGTATGAGCCATCCTCATTTTTCCCTGCCATGCCGATGGCCGCAAGTATCTCTTTGACCTGATTCATTCCATATGCCTTCCTTACCCTGAGATTATGGTGTTACTGTTTTTCTGCTAAAACCGGTTTGACAAACTCTCCCCAGCCCGCCGCACTTTCATCCACAACTCCGTTCTCCATCACCACGCGGCCGCGGACCACCGTATAGTCTACAGAACAGCCGAGCTTCCAATCCTCGTATACCTTGGAGATGTCCCTGGCCTGGGAATAGCTGTCTTTTGCATGGCAGATCACCTCATGGTTCAAATCGATAACAGCCAGGTCGCCGTCTGCTCCGGCAGAGATAGTTCCCTTCTGCGGGAACAGGTTGAAACATTTTGCAGGATTGACGCAGCAGAGTTCCACGACTCTTTCCAGGCTCAGGCGGCCTTTCTTTGCCTCTGTCACCATCAGCGGCAGGCGCAGATCGATTCCCGGGAATCCGGACGGAGCCACAAAGATGTCTGTGTTTCCCGTCTCCTTCTCCGATACGAGGAACGGGCTGTGATCGCTTCCGATAAAATCAACAGTGCCGTCCAGCACGTAATCCCACAGTTTCTCCACTTCCTCTTTTTTCCTCAGTGCAGGGTTGCATTTTGCATATGGGCCGTATTTTTCAACATAACTCTCATCTAAGAGCAGATAGTGAGGACAGGTCTCCACATAAACCTTCTGTCCCTCCGCCTTAGCCTGTTTTGCCAGTTCCATTGCACCACAGGTGGAAACATGAACCAGTTCCACAGGGCAGCCCACTTCCTTACTGAAACGCAGCATTTTAGCAATGGCCTCAATTTCTACAATCGGAGGACGTGACTCACAGTGGGCCAGGTAATCTACGCGGCCCTCCGCTCTCAGGCGTTTAATATTTCCGCTCACAAGCTCATTATCCTCCGCATGGGCAGCCAGCGTCAGGCCTGTTTTTTTCACCTCTTCCAGAGCCCGCATTAACTGTGCATTATTAGCGCTTGTCAGGCCCTTAAACTCGGCATCACGCCCCTCGGGCGCCTCGTGAAGAAATGTTTTATAAGCCACAACGCCCTCATGGGATAATGGTTCGATCTCCTCCGGGAACTCTCCGCCTGCCGCGCCGAAAAAGCTGAAATCCACGCAGCTTCCCTTTTTGCAGAGATCCACACGGCTGTGCAGAATCTCGGCATTATACTGGGGCGGGATCGAGATGGGGTGCTCAAAAAATGTGGTACAGCCGCCTGCTGCCGCCGCACGGGTTCCCACTCTGAATGTTTCCCTCTCCGCATGACCCGGATCCCGGTAATGTACATGGGTGTCAATACCTCCCGGCAGCACATGTTTATCCGTAGCGTCTATGGTGCGCACACTCTCCGGAAGGCAGCCCGGCTCCGCTACCATGGCAATTTTTCCATCCTTAATTCCTATATCCGCTCTTCTGAATCCACCTTCGATAAAAGCAAGACCGTTAATTACTGCAAGATCCAACATGATTATATCCTCCTTTAAACAGCACATCCAAACAGCCCGCCGGCCGTCGTTCACAGTTAATTATTTTTAATACTTCTCTTTACAGATGCGGTAATGTACCAGTCCGGAGGCCATGATTAAAGCGCAGGCCACCCCGTCCAGTACCGGTATCCCAAGTTCCCGTTCGATATAGCCGTCCGCTCCCGTATAATTGGCACAGCCGAGCACAATCGCATCCACGCAGAACTCATTGAGCGCTTCCCTTGCCGCTTTTAACAAATCCTCATTGCTGCCGCTCTCTGTGACCTTAATCGTCCTTAGCAGGTCGTCACAACGGTATTTATGAGCCAGGGCAATCTTTTTGGAAATAGAATTCGGTGACGGTGAAATAACCGCATACCCGTTTCCCATGGACGCCGCCATCTTGAGAGACGCCTCCGCTATGCCCACCACCGGCTTTCCTGCAATCTCTCTGACCAGATCCAGATTGGGATCCGAGTGGCAGGCCACAATATAGGCATCATAGTAATCACCGGCAGAGCGGACAAGTTCTATCATCTCCGCCCCGGAGACAGCCTGCTCCTCATAGGAACACACCAGTTTCGGGGCCTTTGTCATATGCCTCACTTCTACCTCCACCCCGGGAAGTGCAAGATTCTCAGCTTTTTTTGCCATCACCTCATCGGTATGTTCATCGCTGTTCGGGTTAATGATCAAAATTCTCATTTTGTGTATGCCTCCCATACTTCAGGGGAAACCTTTGCTTTGACGCTGTCCCATTCAGGCGCCACAGCCTCCTTGAATGCCGCCCTCTGTTCATCGGTAAGATCCACGATCGTGCAGCCATAGTCCTCAATCTCCTTTGTCCAGGCAGCCTCATTGTCGAGCGCATAGCTTGTGGCAGCCTCACAGGCAGCGGTAATGGCCTCATCCAGAACCTTTTTATTTTCATCAGACAGACTGTCATAGAAGCTCTGGCTTACCAGCCACTGCTGTGTCTGCTGAAGATGGTTTGTCTTTGTGATGTGTGTCTGCTGCTCATAAAACTTCTGGGAATAAATCAGTTCAATCGGGTTCTCCTGCGCGTCGATGGTTTTCTGCTGCAGGGCCGTATAAAGCTCGCTGAAGGAGAATGGAGTTGGAGTTGCCCCCATACACTGCCATCCTTCAATATGAAGATCGTTCTGCATAACCCTGAATGTAAGGCCCTTCAAATCGGCAGGGCTGGTAATCGGTTTATTGGCCGTAGCCACGCGGAATCCATGGACACTGTAGCCTCCCAGCCAGAAACCTGCTGCAGAATACTTCTCACGCATCACGTTCAGGAAATTCTCATCCTCCATATACTTTTTCTTTACGTCGTCTATATTGTTAAAATTATAGAAAAGGTCATAGATAACGCCGTCGTCTACGTAGTTAACGATAATGGAATTGGCAAGGCACATCTCCAGGTTTCCGCTCTGCACCATCTGGCACAGCTCATCATCATTTCCCATGGAATTATTCGGATAAATATTGACTGCAAAAGCTCCGCCGGAATTTTTCTCCAGATAATCTTTAAGCGCCAGGCAGCCTACCTGCTGGGCCGTGCTCTCGGCTCCGCCGTGTCCGATATTAATCGTAATTGCTTCTCCGCCGGAAGCGGCTTTCTGTGTTTCGACAGACTGACCGGAATTACCCGATTCAGCGGGTTTTGCCGCACCTGTGGAACCTCCGCAGGCAGCCAGCGTCAGAGAAGTGACAACAGCCAGGACAGACATTAAACGTTTTTTCATTTCTTCCTCCTTAATTGTGAGGCAGTGCGGCAACAGGGCACTGCCCTTTTTTATGTTCATAAACTGAAGCTTACTTTACAATTCACAAAGCGGTAAAAACACCGTTTCGCGCCATTATCCCAGCAAATTCGGTAAAAACATCGTGATTTGAGGAATATAGGTAATCAGCATCAAAGCAAACAGGAACATAGCAATAAACGGTATTGCATGCTTCGCAATCCTGGTAATAGGAATCTGGGTAAGGGAGTTTGCAACAAACAGGTTGGTGCCGATAGGCGGGGTTACGAATCCAATTGCCAGATTGACCGTCATAAGTACGCCAAAATGAATGGGATCCACACCGTACTGCTGTACAATCGGCAGCATAATCGGCGCCAGAATCAAAATGCAGGGAACCGTATCCATAACCATTCCGGCAAAGAGCAGGAACAGATTGATGACCAGCAGCACTACAATCTTACTTTGTACATGTCCGACCACATAAGCGGCCAGCATCTGCGGCAGATTCAGGATCGTGAGCACACGGCCGAATACAATACAGATGGACAAAATAAGCATGACCGGCGTTGCCGTCCGGGCCGTATCGATGAGGCAGCCCGCCAGTTTCTTCAGGTTTATGGCACGGTAGGCCACTACGCCGATGAGCAGGGCATATACCACGGACACGCACGCAGCCTCAGTGGGACTGACAATGCCGCCATAGATTCCTCCCAGGATGATGACCGGAGCAAGCAGAGCGAAAAAGCTCTCCTTGAAAATATGGCCAAATCCTTTTTCCCTCAGTTTTTTGGTATTCTCGGCAATCTGGAGGTTGGTGTTGTCACGACGCATAAAATAGTAAACAATATAGGCAATCAGGCACAGGGCAATCAGGATTCCGGGTGCAAAGCCCGCAATAAACAAATCACCGATGGAGGCGCCGGTAGCCAGTCCATATGTAATAAATGGAATACTAGGCGGTATAATTACTCCCAGGCCTCCCGCCACCGCGATCATGGCTGTAACAAAATCACGTTCATACCCGAGCTTCGTCAGAAGCGGGATGCACATCGTTCCAATCGCCGCCACAGTAGCCGGACCGGAACCACAGATGGCTCCGTAAAACAGGCAGGTAACTACGACCGCAATAGGCAGTCCGGCAGGAATATTTCCAAAGAAGTAGGAAAAAAAGTCAAATAGCCGGTTGGACATACCGCTTTCCGCCATAATGCTGGATGAGAGCATAAAAAGCGGAATTGCCAGCAGTACATACGAATCCATCCCGTTTACCATTGTCTTAAAGAAATACTCGGCATCACAGGTAAAAGCCGGATTCATCAGATGAACCGACAGGGTCGCCCACCCCACACTGAATGCAATTGGAATTCCAAGTACCAAAAACAGAATAAAAATAATAAACATGACACCAATCATACCGCATCCCTCACTTCCTGTTTTGTGCCGCTCTTATCAGATAGCTTTCTGAAACGGCCATAAAACTTCTGAATGATACGGATCACACTGATGCAGAGACCTGTCATAAGCGCGCCGTAAACAAAAACCATCGGAAGATGCAGCCCCGCAGAGGTCTGATGACGCGCCGCGAGCTGCTGCATGGAACGGAGTGCGGCCGGAATCAGATAAAATATAAACAGCGCTCCCACCACATCCTGAATCAGACTGAATACGGGAATTACTTTAGGGCAAAGCACCTCAATAATATTCACCCTGATGTGTGTTCCATTCCGGATCCCATAACTGATGCCCATAAATACAAACCAGATAAACATATACCGGGTAGCTTCCTCCGACCAGGTAAGCGGAGCCTTTACTACATACCGGAAAAATACGTGTGTTGTCATCATCACCACAATCCCGCATAAAAAGATTGCCATCAGCACCTCCTCAAAGTGCTGATCCAGCCAGCGTAATGCTGCTTTCATAGCTTCTCCCCCTCTTCTGCATGAAACTTTTTATACAAACCGGAATCCGGCTCCCCCGAGCACACGATCCAGGCTTCCGCAGGCAGATAGAGGTACATATTTTCCGGAAACCCCGCCTTCGGAGAAACTGGAAACACGGATTGTAAAATCAATCCCCTGTCCGGCCAGATGAATCACGTGAGTGTTCGTATTGACAGCCGGGTCTGCCGTAATTTTCGACCAGGTGCGATCAAATCCGATGCCTGCAAGAGCGATAGCCGCATGGACATTTACATTCTTCGGATATAGTTCCGTCGCTTTTCTCGTCGGCCCCTCATAGAGGACGGTCAGTTCCGTATCGTCACGGCCCAGGCTCTTCGGATTCTTAATCGTCTCCACCGTCACTTCCGTGAGTGCCTCACGGCCGTCGAAAATTCCATCCAGCCCAAGAATCGCCCCGTGGGGAAGAAATACATTTGTACCGTATTTTTTACTGAGTTCCTCCGACTTTGCCCTGAGTCCGTCGTCCCGGAATGCCGTCATGGAAAATGGCATAAAACTGCAGCAGGACAGCACGTCCTCCAGATTGTCTGTAACCACCTCCGCATTTGCGCACTCTACTACCAGGTCAAGTCCCTCAAACATCCCCTTTTCCAGTTTGGCAGCCACCTTAACACTGCCCAGATCTCCCGCCTTTAAAAACGGATCATATACAAATGCGATTTCCACATCCTGTCTCGCCAGCACATGACCAATCATGGCCCTTCCAATCTTTCCTCCGCCTAAAAACGCAATTTTCATTCCTGTACCTTCCTCCTTTACCCCTCACAATAAGCTGCTTCATTTTATTTCTCTTTGCGGTACCTCTCCAAAAGTATAAGCAGACGCTCAATTGCCGCTACCGCATTTTCCTTGTTCTGTGAAAAATTAATCCGGAATTGATGGATATACTGAGGCCCGAATTCCGTGCCCGGTGTGACAATCACCGAAGCCATCTCACGCGCAATCCTGATAAACTGGTGTAGTGAAACATCCAGTTCCGGAATCGTGATAAAAAGATAACTGCCGCCTTCCGAAGGTCTGGCATACACGCCCGGCACACCGGAGAGTTTTTCCATAATTGCATCACGGATTTCCTGATGGTTCTTCACCCTGTTTTCCATCCAGCCATCCGGCTCATTAAACCATGTGGTGAATACCGCCTGGTTATATCCGCTGCACCTGAGCGCCATGATAGCCTGAAGCTTTTCCATTCGTTCAATAATTTCAGCCGTTCCGAAAGCCACGCCCAGACGGTATCCGCTCAGCGACTCTGTCTTCGACGGACCCATGATGGTAATGAGATTATCCGGTATTTTTTTCTGTGCACAGAGATGCGTATAAGTTACATCCGAATAAACCTGACGGGAATAAAGTTCATCCACGATCAGTGTGACTCCGTATTCCGCCGCCAATTCCGCAATCCGGCAGATCTCATCATAGGAATATACACAGCCGACCGGATTATTGGGATTAGAGAAAAGGAAAAGTTTTACCCCGTCCTTAAAAACCGCTTCCAGCGCCTGCAGATCAATCCCCGCTCCTTCTTTACGGTTTTCATAATCCATCAATACAGGCACCAATTCACCGTGAAAAAACTCTACCATTTTTCTGTTTGCAAAATAGTCGGGCTCTACGATGGCAACCCTGTCGCCCGGCAGGATATTGCTCCCCATTGCCAGAAATAAGGCTCCCTGTGTACCGGGAGTCAGAATGAGATTCTGCTCCGGATCGATTCCGGCTCCTGTAAAAACTGCCAGACGGGACGCTACATGCTCCAGCACGCTCTTTTTCCCGCGGTACGGCGTATAAGCCTGGACGGCCCCCGCCTTCACTCCCTCCGCAAACACCTCAAAGCTTCCCGGCGTCGGCTCATGCGCATCGACATCCCCATGGGAAAAATCCACCATAGGCCCCGTAAGCTTCTCTCCCCTGAATTCCAGCGCCGCAGACTTTTGAAGGCTCTCCTGCCCTGGAGCATTATCAATTCCAAGCTTTTCAAACTTCTCCGCTATTGTCATATCTACCTGTCCTCCTGATAATCTCGATTAATATTTCGTTACTCTGATCTTATCATTGGGGTGATATATTGTCCAATAGACAGGGGGACATATACTTATGTCGAAAACGGAATAGTGGCATCCGCACTTACCCCGGCATCGGGCTGTTCTTCAGATATTCGACAAATATTTTCTGCAGCTCGGTACACTGATCGCTGTTATAATAGGCCCTCAGTTCACGGCTCGTGTCCGGATGGGCAATCTTATAAAAGGTCAGCTCTTCCGACGGTCCCACATAATAGGGGATACTGGCCCTGATAAACGTGATTCCCGAACCTGTCCCGGCAAGATAGTATGCGCTGATAAGCTGATCCATTTCCATCACGATGGTCGGTTCAAATCCGGCGTCACGGCAGATCTTCAAACCACGCCGGTGCATATCATTGCCTCTCTTTAAGAACAGGAAATTCTCTTTTGCAAACACTTGCATCGGCACGCTCGGAAGGTCCGGCGC
This sequence comes from uncultured Clostridium sp., assembly GCF_900547735.1. Taxonomy (GTDB): domain Bacteria; phylum Bacillota; class Clostridia; order Lachnospirales; family Lachnospiraceae; genus Otoolea. The sequence continues at coordinate 34,442 of NZ_URHZ01000022.1, forward strand.
CAGAAAACGGCCATTGCAGATATCCCCATAACAGACGGCCTGCTGCCGGAGTTTTTCATTAATTTCCAATGCGCTGGGAACCGCCAGGATGATATTCTCTTTTTTCAGAACGATGGAATTAAATTTAGACGGCATATTGGGCTCTACCGAGATACCCAAATCCACGATTCCGGCCTGGAGGAATTTTCTCAAATCGCTGTCGTTTGTCTCGATCAGCTTGATGTTAATTCCAGGATTTTCCAGCCTGAATGCCGCGACCAGCGGCGGAAGAACGTAGGTACAGAAAAAAGACGGGGCGCCGATATTTAAATCAGATTTCCGATGGCGGCGCATTTCGTTGCAGTACAATTCTATTTCTTCCTGAATCTCCTGCATCTTTCGGAAATATTCCACAAAGACTTCACCTTCCGGCGTCACTTTAAGCGGTACGGAGCCACGGTCAAAAATCTGTGTACCCAGATTTCCCTCCACCCGTTTCACAATCTTACTGAGCGCCGGCTGCGTGATATAATACTTTTCCGCCGCCCGCGAAAAACTCCGCTCTTCACAGACCGCCAGAATATACAGCATATCCCTTACTTCAACTGGTTCCATTCTGTTCATCACTCCTTTATGTTTTGTACAAGGTGATATATCACCCTTCATGTTAATATTATATCAGATTAAACATCATTGATCCAATCGAAAGTTCTTCTAGAGCATCTTCCTGCCCGGAGAGCTTTTTATATCATAGGAGTTTCCTATGATATAAAAAAAGCCCATATCTACCGCAAAGGTAAATACGAGCTTTCTCTGTCCGTTTTTTAATCTCATCCTTATATCTTAAACTTTTGACTCATTCTTTTATATTATTCTTATTCTTATATCTTATTATTCAGGATCTTATTATTCAGCAGGTGCTTTCGCATCATCTTTCATAATAACTGCCTCCGCACCGGCAGCTTCCTAAGCGCGGATCATCTGGCGGATATCTCCAAAAGCGGCAGCCACCTTCCGATACCTGGATTCGGTCATCTCACCGGTCAGAACGGCGAATTCATCCATATCCGGCAGCTCAATCACCTCCGACTTGCCAAAAGCGGCCTCCACATCAGACAATTTTTCCTCCACGGTTCCTGCAAAACGGATAAAATATCTGAATTTCATTTCTTTCACTTCAGACAATTCCTGCTTTTCACCGGTCCAGCCAAGAGGCACATTATCGGTCATATGACAGGACGCCTCCATGATATCGGCAACCACTGCGCTGGCGGTCGGCAGTTTTCCTGCTCCGCTTCCGTAGAACATCAAAGTTCCGGCCATGTTGCCGCGAACCATCACCGCGTTAAATACGTCGCTCACTCCATAAAGAGGGTGATCCCTGCCGATCATCATCGGGCAGACAAACACGCTGGTTTTGCCGTCGACCATACGGCTGCTTCCGAACAGCTTGACGGAGGTTCCCATCTTTGCCGCGTACTTAAAGTCGGTATCGGTAATCTTCGTAATTCCTTCCGTGTAAACTTCTTCGTAATTGACTTCCTTCTGGAGAGCCAGAGACGTAAGAATCGTTATTTTCCGGCAGGTGTCGTATCCTTCCACATCGGCCTCGGGATTACGCTCGGCATATCCCAGTTCCTGGGCCTTTTTAAGCGCCTCCTCAAATGTCTGGCCCTCTCTGTCCATCTTGCTGAGGATAAAGTTGGTCGTCCCGTTCAGGATGCCGCTGATTTCCAGAATCTGCTCTCCTGCGAGACACTGGACCATGGGGCGGATAATCGGAATTCCGCCGCCGACACTGGCCTCGAACAGAAAATTAATATTTTTGTCCCTGGCAATCTGAAGCAGCTCCGTCCCGTGCGCCGCTACCAGCGCTTTATTGGATGTAACCACCTGTTTTCCGGCAAGCAGGCAGGCTTTTGCAAACGCATAGGCCGGATTCACACCGCCCATGGCTTCCACAACAATTCCCACTTCCTCGTCCTTTTCTATAATGGAAAAATCATGTACAATCAGGCCTTCATGAGGATCACCCGCGAATTCACGCAGATCCAGTATGTATTTTACGACAATGTCCTGACCTGTCTTCTTTTTGATTATCTCTCTGTTTGTCTCTAATACTTCCACGACACCGGAACCAATCGTTCCATATCCCATTACCGCTACCTGAATCATAATCTCTACTCCCTGGCTATTATTTTGACGTAATGAACGCCATTTTTCTCTTCCATGTCCTCAACCATCCTGGAAATATTGCCGGTATCCGGCCTGACTTCCACGCTCAGAGTAAGCGAAGCCACATTATTGACCGGAATACTCTGATGAATGGTCAGGATATTCGCCTTATAAACCGCCACCGTGTGGAGAAGATCCGACAACAGCCCCTGCTCATCGTCCATCTGCAGCACCAGCGTAATTGTTTTTCCCTTTGCATTATCGTAAAATGGGAAAATATCATCTTTGTACTTGTAGAAAGAACTCCTGCTGATTCCCACTTTCTCAGTGGCTTCCTGTATCGTGATTGCACGCTCCGATTCAATCAGTTTTTTCGCCTCAACCACCTTCAGCAGAACTTCAGGTACTGCTTTTTGTTTTAACACAAAATATTTTGTCTGCTCTTCCATATTCACTCCCCTGTGCTGTATACCATCGTGTATGCTTGAGAAATACATTTGTATTCATAGCAAAGATATTAACACATTTAAAATGCGGGTGCAATATCTTTTTTCAGGATTTTGTAGTTTTTATCCATGATTATTGTTTTTTATGCAATACAAAAGAGAGAAAACAGCCGGGAAAAGCCGTTTTCTCTCTTAAAATCAAGGGAATCATTCATGATAATACAGGATTCAGGAAATAACCCTCCCCAATCATACCGGTATCAAAACAGACTTCCGGCTCCAGATTTTTCTAAACCGTCCTCGTTTTATTCAAGAACAGTGTCTCCTGTCTGTGAACTCAGGGAAGCCAGCGCAGCAGCCGATTCCTCCATCAGCACAGCCGCTTCGGCGCAGAGTGACGGCTCCGGTTCCAGCGTCGGAGAACTTCCCTTACTACTGCCCCTGATCTTCCAGACAGCCTCCGCATCATTACCGGGAACCGCCTTAAAGATAAAGATGCCGGCAACCGCACAGATAATACTGACGGCGATATTCACATAAGCGAACACAACATATGGTGCAAAACTCAGCGTCGTAAACCCAAACAGTCCCATGTAATAGATACAGCTCGTATTCCATGGCACGAGAGGCAGGATAATGGTGTTGGCCTCCTCAATGGTTCTGGAGAGTACGCTCCTGTGGATTTGCCTCTCATCGTAAATCTCTTTAAACATTGTCCCCATAAGAACTGCGGAGACATAAAAATTCGTAACCACCATGACCGTGAAAATTCCGCATACCAGAGTGACCAGGATGGTGGCCGTATCCGATTTGACCGTCTTTGTGATTTTGGCTACGATTACGTGCAGGAATCCCGCTTCACTGAGTATCCCGCCCAGTCCCAGGGCAAGAACCGCGGTACAGATGGTCGACATCATGGAGGATATTCCTCCCTTGCTCAGCATCGTGTCCACGATCTCCATCCCTGTATCCACCTTGACACCGTTAAAAATAACGGACAGCACTTCCGCCACTCCCGCATGCTGAACCACCATTGCAAGGACAAGCCCCGTAAAGCCGGAAATCAGGATGGCCAAAATAGCGGAGACCTTCTTAAGGCTGAGCACGACAATAAGGATAATGGGAATCAGCAGCAGAATGTTGAAATTATAAAGTCCTGCAAGCCCGCTTCTCACCGAATCGAGAACGGTCTGATCTAACGCAACCTGTGCGTATTTACTTCCGAGAAAGTAAAAAATTACAAGGCTGATAAGAAAAGACGGCCCCGTTGTATACAGCATGGAGCGCACGTGGTAATAAATATTGATATCACTGGCGCTGGAGGCCAGAATGGTTGAATCGGACAGCGGCGAAAGCTTATCTCCGAGGATTGAGCCGGATATGGCTGCGCCCGCAACCAGAGCCACCGGAATTCCCATGCTGGCCCCGATGCTGACGCAGGCCACGCCGACGGTGCCCGCCGTGCCCCAGGAGGAGCCGATACAGATTGACAGCAGGGAACACATGATAAAGGTCAGCGGAAGCAGCATCCGGGGTGTAATAATTCCCAGGCCGTAGTAAATCAGCATGGGAACCGTGCCGCATTTAATCCATGCTCCAATCAGGAGTCCCACAAACAGGAGGATCATGACACAGTCCATGGCCCGTTTCACGCCGCCCATCATCCCCTGCTCCAAATCCGCATAGCGGTATCCGGCCAGCATGGAGATAATAAGGACGAGGAAAATATTGACTACCAGAAGCGGGATTGTGGCAACTCCCGAAGTAATTCCCACCGTAAGAACCACGGCTATTACGGCAAGCACGGCGGCAGATAACAGCAGGCTGGGTTTTCCTGTTTCTCTTTTCATTTTCATCTTCATATTCAATCTCTCCTTCACTGAAAAACTCACAGAAAACAAAAAAAGCACCCGGATATACCGAGTGGCGAAGGTGGATGCAGGTCGAATACATTGTCTGAGTTCAATCAGTCCCTGAAACAAAATAATGACTTTAAAAAGCGAAAGGCACGCCTTACGGGCCTCTCACGGGCATCAGACAAGGGCGCATAAATGCGCTTACCCCTTCCTTCGCCTACGAGATTAGCTGACGGGTTCGGGGAAGAAGGTCCCCTATCGCCATAAAGGCGAATACACCCCAAAAATTGGTTCTCCCGCTGCCGCCGCCCGGTTTGCAGGCTGATGGCATTCGGCGTTATATGTTTTCTGCTGTATATTCTGTTGTTAGTTAAATTTTAACAAAATCGCCATCCAGATTCAAGCATTTTTGGCAAATGTTAATATAAACTTAAATAAATAGGTTACTATTCACTCCGTGCCCAGTAACACGCTGAGCGATGCACAGAAACGGCAAAAAACGCCGCTTCGCGGAATACATCTGAGCATCATTAACAATTAATACGCAAAAACGGGAGGAACGGCACATAGCCCGATTCCTCCCGTTTATTAAAACAATATTATTTAATACATCGACGCCCCGCTGATTACCGCTCCGGAGTCTCCTGGTTCTTCAGGCTGATCCATTTCAGGTAAGCGCTGATAAACAGATCAATGTCCCCGTCCATCACGGCATTGACGTTGCCGTTCTCGACATTGGTCCGGTGATCCTTAACCAATGTGTACGGCTGCATAACATAGGAACGGATCTGGTTTCCAAAGTTGATATCCTTAACGTCACCGCGGATATCGGAAAGTTTATCCGCGTTCTCCTGCTGCTTCAGCAGATAGAGCTTTGCCTTCAGCATCTGCATTGCCTTGTCCTTATTCTGGAACTGGGAACGCTCATTCTGGCACTGTACCACGATTCCGGTTGGAAGGTGGGTAATACGGATAGCGGATGACGTCTTATTAATATGCTGTCCGCCGGCGCCGCTGGAGCGGTACGTATCAATCCGCAGATCGTCCTGGTTAATATCAATATCCAGATCTTCCTCGATATCAGGCATGACATCGCAGGACACGAATGAAGTCTGCCTCTTGCCTGCCGCATTGAAGGGTGAAATACGCACAAGACGGTGCACGCCCTTCTCCGATTTCAGATATCCGAAGGCATTCTCCCCGTTAATCTGAATCGTGATAGACTTGATTCCGGCCTCATCTCCGTCAAGGAAATCCAGTACCTCGGTCGTATAACCTTTCTTGTCGGCCCATCTCTGGTACATGCGGTACAGCATGCTGCACCAGTCCATGGCCTCGGTTCCTCCGGCTCCCGCATTCAGCTTCAATATGGCGTTACAGTTATCATACTCCCCTGAAAGCAGAGTCCTCGTCCTGATGTCCTCCAGACTGCCGATAAACTCATCCAGCATTTCCTGAATCTCCGGGATCATCGCAGGGTCGTTCTCCTCGTATCCCATCTCTATCATTACCTGGATATCTTCGTACTGCTGTTCCAGATGGCGGTAAGTTTCTACCGTATCTTTTAAATTCTTTGCTTCTTTTACTGTTTTTGTGGACCTGTCCGGATCGTCCCAGAATCCCGGTTCCTCCATGGATTTGTCCAGCTCATCGATTCGCTTTACCTTGTTATCCAGGTCAAAGTGAATCCCTCACTTCCACTAAAGTTTTATCATACGTCGATAACGTATATTTGAATTGATCTAATTCAACCATAGCTTCACCCACTTTCAATTTTATATTTTTACAAATCTAACATGATAAACTTATTAAATATCGGGACTTAATCAGTTTTCCTCTTTCTTCTGTCCCTGAGGAAGAATCTGCATCTGAACCGTCTTATTCTTAAGCTCCGGGTTGGAACTCATCTCCTGCAGGATCTTACGGCCGCAGCACTGCTTGAATTTCTTGCCGGAACCGCATGGGCACGGATCGTTTGGATAAATCTTCTTTGCCTCACGCTTCTTCGGAGCCTGAACGCTGCTGTCATCCTTATTCGTTCCCGTAACCTTGGCAGCCGGTTCACGTTCTACCTTCTGCTCCACGCGGATGTGGAACAGGATACGTACTGTGTCTTCACGGATTGCGGCAGTCATACTGTCGAACATCTCATAGCCGCTCATCTTGTACTCGACAAGAGGATCTCTCTGGCCATATGCCTGGAGGCCGATGCCCTCGCGAAGCTGATCCATATCATCAATATGAGCCATCCACTTGGCATCGATTACTTTCAGAAGAATTACGCGCTCGATCTCACGGATCTGCTCTGCTTCCGGGAATTCCGCTTCCTTCTCTTCATAGAGTTTCGTGGCGGCTTCCTTCAGCATATGCTTTAACTCGTTCTTCTTCATATCCTTCTGATCATCGTTTAATGCGATGGTTGGAAGAGGAATAATCGGAAGCAGCAGTGAATTCAGTTCCGTCAGGTCCCAATCTTCCGTCCCCTGTTCATCAGAAATGGACAAGTCCACTGCATTTTCTACAATATCCGTAATCATCTTCATAATTACGGTTCTCATGCTCTCGCCGTTCAATACGCGGCGGCGCTCGTCGTAGATAACCTCACGCTGCTCGTTCATAACTTCGTCGTATTTAAGCAGATTTTCACGAATACCGTAGTTATTGGTCTCGATCTTCATCTGGGCTTTCTCAATGGCATTCGACAGCATTTTGTGCTCGATCTGCTCGTTCTCCGGCACGCCCAATGCACTGAACATACTCATCAGCTTCTCAGAACCGAAGAGACGCATCAGATCATCTTCCAGAGAAATATAGAAACGCGATTCACCCGGGTCTCCCTGACGTCCTGAACGTCCGCGTAACTGGTTGTCAATACGCCTGGACTCATGACGCTCCGTACCGATAATCTTAAGTCCGCCGATGGCTTTCGCCTCGTCGTCCAGCTTGATATCCGTACCACGGCCGGCCATGTTGGTGGCAATGGTAACGGCGCCGTGTACACCGGCATCTGCTACGATCTCAGCCTCCAGTTCATGGAACTTGGCGTTCAGTACTTTGTGTTTGATTCCGCGTCTTGTCAGCATCTTGCTTAAAAGTTCGGAAGTCTCAATGGTAATCGTGCCGACCAGGACAGGCTGTCCCTTCTCATGGGCTGCTACCACCTCATCCACTACTGCGTGGAATTTCTCTTTCTTCGTCTTGTAAACGGCATCATCTTTATCAATACGGATTACCGGCCTGTTGGTCGGAATCACGATAACGTCCATCTGATAGATGTTACGGAACTCCTTCTCCTCAGTCTGGGCCGTACCGGTCATACCCGATTTCTTTTTAAATTTATTAAAGAAGTTCTGGAACGTAATGGTCGCCAGCGTTCTGCTCTCGCGGCGTACATTGACATGCTCTTTTGCCTCGATTGCCTGATGAAGTCCGTCGGAATAACGGCGGCCCGGCATAATACGTCCTGTAAATTCATCTACAATCAGGACCTCGTCATCTTTTACAACGTAGTCCTTATCGCGGAACATCAGGTTGTTGGCACGCAGCGCCAGGATGATGTTATGCTGAATCTCCAGGTTCTGAGGATCGGCAAGGTTTTCAATATGGAAGAATTCCTCTACCTTTTTAACGCCCTGCTCGGTCAGGTTGACTACCTTGTCCTTCTCATTGACAATGAAATCGCCCGACTCTTCAATCTCTTCCCCCATAATGGCGGCCATCTTCGTAAACTCGGCAGATTCTTCACCGCGTTCCAGCTGGCGTGCCAGGATGTCACAGACTTCATATAATTTAGTGGATTTACCGCTCTGTCCGGAAATGATAAGCGGTGTTCTTGCCTCATCAATCAATACGGAGTCAACCTCATCGATGATGGCATAGTCCAGATTTCTCAGAACCATCTGTTCCTTATATATAGCCATGTTGTCACGAAGGTAGTCGAAACCGAGTTCGTTGTTCGTAACATAGGTAATATCGCAGTTGTATGCCGCACGGCGCTCATCGGGCGTCATGGCATTCAGTACCACGCCGACGGAGAGTCCCAGGAATCTGTGGACCTCACCCATCCACTCGGCATCTCGTTTTGCCAGGTAATCATTGACCGTTACGATAAATACACCGTTTCCGGACAGCGCATTCAGATATGCCGGAGCCGTGGATACAAGTGTTTTACCTTCACCGGTCTTCATCTCGGCGATACGTCCCTGATGTAAAACAATACCACCAATCAACTGGACCGGGTAGTGTTCCATGTTGAGGACACGCCTTGCCGCTTCTCTGATGGTGGCAAATGCCTCCGGCAGGATGTCGTCCAATGTTTCACCCTTCTCCAGACGCTCTTTGAACTTTCTGGTGTTGTCCTTCAGTTCTTCGTCCGTCAGCTTTTCCATCTCAGGTTTTAAAGCAACGATTTTATCCACAATGGGGTAAATCATCTTTAATTCACGCTCGCTGTGAGTTCCAAACATTTTCTCTATCAGATTCATGCTTTACTCTCCTATTTTCTATCATTATTTCTATTATCATCATTGCAAGCTCTTCTATTCATGCCAAAACTGCATACTTATAGTTATACAATCTTACTTATTCTAACACTAACAGGCGTTTTATTCAACGACTTCATAAATTTTTTACATTTTGTCCACATCCAATTAACGGTATCCTTATTTTTACAGTGACATAATTCGTCACATTATGGTAAACTTAGCAAATTGCACAAAAAACTTGTTCTATTCCCCAGTTATCCACATTATCCACACCGATTTCGTCGAAAATGTTGAAAAGTTATGCACACCGCACCTTGTCCATTTTAGGGGAAAAAGCAGTTATACACCGACTTATCCACATTATCCACATCTTTTTTATGTTTATCATCATCTTTCCCCATCCAAAGTTCCCTATCCGTTTTTTTGTGTATATCTCATAAACTTGCATATTTCGACAAAAAATACAAAGATTAGCCTTGACAGAATTTCTTTGTTTTAAACCGTTTTGCAATGGTTTTTTCTACAAATAATTTAAACTTTTTAGAAAAAATTAACAATAATTGTCTCGACAATTTTACTTTCATCATTGAATTTATTGAATAAAAGTGGTATACTATAAACATCCCAAGAAAAAGGAGCGATGTGTATGCGTTATAAGATTACTGGAAGAAATATTAATGTTACCCCGGGGTTAAAGGCAGCAGTTGAGGAGAAAATCGGCAAATTAGAAAGATACTTCAATCAGGACACAGAAGCAATTGTCACATTAAGCGTTGAAAAAGAACGTCAGAAAATTGAAGTTACCATCCCTGTAAAAGGCACTATCATCCGTGCAGAGCAGGAAAGTAACGATATGTACGTATCCATTGATTTGGTAGAAGAAATTATCGAGCGCCAGCTCAAAAAATATAAGAACAAGATTGTCGACAAAAAACAGGCCGCCATCGCTTTCTCCGATTATTTTATGAATGAAGAATACGAATCAGATGATGAAGTAAAGATTGTCAAAGTGAAACGATTTGCAATGAAACCGATGGACCCCGAAGAGGCATGTGTACAGATGGAACTTCTCGGACATGCATTCTACGTATTCTTAAACTCCGAGACCGAGCAGGTCAATGTAGTTTACAAGAGAAAAGGCAACACCTACGGACTGATCGAGCCGGAGTTCTAACATCCGCTCTGATACTTTGAAAACAGAATCGGTACAAGCCTGACCCAGAATTGGGACAGACTGCAAAAGAGGAGAGAACCATGAATGTGGCTCTCTCCTCTTTTGCTGCGGCTGACAGCTAATCAAGCTCGAATAAATTCCGTTTTACAAAACGTATCTCCGCATATATGCTGTCCGGCCTGAGTGTTCCCGTCTCCGCTGCCTTTGGACCGATTATCATCGTCATCCCGTCCATGTCGTCCGGGATTTTTCCGTCTCCTTTATCCCCTGTAAAACGAAGCGTATACCAGATATCACTTGCCCCGCTTCCCATGCTGCCCTTTGTTCCCTGCTCCCCTGCAATCTTGACAACGGGGAAGTTCGAAACACCGTTTTCCTCCGGAAGGCCTGTCAATGTGTATACTGTCTCATCGAACTCATTCACCGCCGGCAGGCCGTTTTCTGCCTTTTCACCCTTTTTACCAATTGTAAGCGGTGTTGTCTCACCGTCCGCAGCACTTATTTTCTGGACGCGGAAGGAAAGCTCCAGCGTCTCGTCATACTCATCGTAATAACAGGTATAACGGTTCGGCGCCCCGGCATCCTGGGCCAGCTCAATGCCGGAAACAGTTCCCCCCTCCCGGACTACGGTATCGTAGTAGGTGGTTTCTTCTGTTTCGCTGTTGAGGGCGGCGTAGATGGTGTTGATGAAGAGTTTCATTTCCATGTCGGGAACGAGCTGCGCATCATCGGAATCTGTGCCCTCTGTCACATCGTAGAGAGAAAAACCGGTGTAATAAATTTTGCCTTTGGAGTAGAGGTAATAGTTATTTCTTGCATCCCTGACGGTTGTGTCGAAGTATTTCGACTCGTCATCTTTACCCGAACCTGCAAATGTATACCAGACGGTCACATCATCAATTTTCCCCTTCCCAAGCTCCCTTTCCAGGTCAAGCTGGTAGTAGGGCGCATGATTTTTGGCAACCTTTACTTTCGCTTCGGAAACCTCGTCGAAAATCATAAAGGGATATAATCCGATTTGTCCTTCATTCAAAGGTTCAATATACTCCGTACGCGGTTTTACTCCTAATGCGAGATTCAATGAGAGCTGTGTGTTATACGGCGAGGCCGTGTTGACTAATGATGCATAACTGCTGCCCTCTTTCGGAATAAACGCATACTCTAACAGGGCTCCGTTGGTAAATCCCTGCAGTTCTTCTATCTCGGTCCAGCGTCTGCTGCTGCCTTTGTCTCTTTTGTCTTTGGGTTTTATATCTGTGGTTATGGCAAAGCGATCCATACCCACGGTGTATCTGAGTTTTTGAGTGAATAAATAATTCCATGCGTTTTGAGATGGATATAAGGAATCTCCTTTTCCTGCTACATTGTTCAGCACGTACTTAGTTTCGACCGGATTTGCACTGTCTCCGGCGACTTTTTTCTGCCACACATAACCATATAAGTTAGTAACGTCTTCCTCCAACCGGATCGCTAAATAGTCTTTTCCATTAGACTTAAACTTATAATATGTATCTCCTGCTATTTTAATTGGGTTCTTTTCATCTACAATATCTTTGGAAATCGCTTCGTAACTCCCCAGTGCCGAATGCAGGTCTTTTACATTAAAAGAATTCCTTCCAATAGTAGTCGTCTGAAGATTGCCATTACTCTTTTCATACAATGCTCTTAATTCATCTTCTGTTACATAACCAGTATGTGCGTAATAATAATAAACCCAACTCCATGTGCGGTAAATCATACTTCCAAATTTCTCATAGAAGTCATATGCCGAAACCGAAACATTCTTTTCTCCTGTCGTCTTTACGGATCTTCCCCCACCATTTATCCAGTCAGCAGAAGATATATTCCACCCTATGTACAAATCAGAAATTTGTCTTCCGTCATTTGCATCAGTCGGCCTTATAACTGCTTTATAGGACCCTGCTTGTTCGACCACTGAATGTAATCCTTCCGGATCGAGGTAAACAGTTCCTTCTCCTATGTTATGATTATTATCTTTCCACTCTTTCTCATTTTTCCCTAAATAGTCGTTATACTGTTCTTCACTGATAAGCACTCTCTTATAATTCGGGTTGGATTCAGTTGGCTTTTCCTGCTGCCCTTCCTGGATTGTCATATTGCGGTAATAATAATCCACTTCTTCAGGAGCGTAATAGTTCTCTGAGTTGACATACGAAAAAGCATCCCCTGTAAAAATAATTGGTTTTTTTAACTCTTCTGAGTAACTCTTTAAAACCTTTTCAGCCTCCTTCGTATCCAGATCAATTATATCTCCCTTCAATTCAGAAGAAAAATCGGTACCGACCACAATTAAATCATAACTGGATAATGTGGTTGGATTTATTTCCCCACCTGCGCAAGCCGCGGCAAAATCGCCCTCAGATATCGTTTCAAAATCGCCGTTTTCAAAATCGAAATGATACTCACCGCCATTTTGTTCCGCTTCTTCTATCAATCGGGTAAATTGGGGATTTTTATCCAGCGTTTTTCCTCCAATCGTATCCGAGTATGGTGTAATCTGAAGTACTTTTACATCTTTCTTTTTCAAATCCGGCCGCATGTATCCGGTCCACACACTATAAAGAGGATTCTTTTTGTCAAGTGTGGATACTTTCACTTGAAACTGACATATTTCTTCGATTGAATCGACCGGCATAGGTGTCGTATAGCGTCCTGTGATCCTGGCTCCCTCCACAGTATAATCATTTGGAGACAAATCCGCAAAACGGCAGGTAAAAACCTGATCGTTTTTAATAGATGCACTGGCATTATTATGTGCCCCCGGCTTTCCTGAAGTGGATGCTCCATCTCCTTCTTCATCAAAATAACCGTCACCATTGCGATCCACGATAATTTTCATGATAATATTTTCGGCTTTGTCCCCCAGGGGCATTTCAATTGCATAGTCAAATGTCAGCGTATTCGATTTAGCTAAAGTATTCAACTCCGGCCTTGTATCCGAATTCCACCCCTTCTGTATAACCGCAGTTACAACTTCATCATTCTCATCTTTTATAAGCTCAGAATCCTTAATAATAACAGAACTCTTAAAATCTTTTTTTAAATCTACTGTTTTCGTAGTTGGATTTGTTATCTTTGAATCCATCAATATCAGCTTATCAAAATAAGACTTATCCAGGCTTTTATTGTAGTAATCCTTTACATCTTCTATCCCATATAGTGCAAAAAGCAATCTGGAATCAATATCACATTCCGCATTATATGGGTTATTGTTCATATCGATCCATTCGAACTCATTGATTTGTTTCTCAGCATCAGTGCTAAGCTGTTCTGTAATTATAACCGGCTGTCCCGATTTTACAAATTCTGCTAATTGCTTTTGCATAAATTGGGTCACATCATCGCCGCTGAATCTCGCCTTACTTACTGTAGTGTCTGCCCCCAATGCTTGAAGTTCTAAAGATAATTCTACGTTTTTAAGAAAATACTCTCCCGGCAATTTACTCCATTTTTCGCGTAATAATGGATTCCAGTTCGTGCTGCCGCTGCCTGTTAGAGGATAAGAGCCTGTATTTAATGATACTCCTGATGTTTTCTTAGTTATATCAATATCAAATCTTTCTTTAGTTGTATAGTCATTTACAAGTAGACCATTGATTAAAGTCTGAGGAATAATTGCATCATCGGAAAAGCCGTTACTACGGTACTTTACACTCTTTGAACCGCCGCCACCAGATGAATTCAGCAGCGATGCGTCATCTCCTATAAGTATCAAGTCATACTCTGCGACGAGATCTACCGCCATACCATTCAAAGTATTCGGCGTTACGTATGTAACTGATATGTCATCCTCGTCAACTCCAATTGCCGTTGCAAGTTTTGGAAGGTTGCCCGGTACTGAAAGCCAATAATTATTACATGGCTCTATTTCCAATACCTTAACAGAGCCATCTGTTGCATCTTCCGGTGGCCCGTCAGGTGTTACAACACCTCCAAGCAAAATCTCTTCAACATCTATCTGATGCTTAGAACTGTCTGCTAAAAGAACCGGTACAAAGGGATAACTTATCCAACCTTCCATATAGCGTATTACATTATCCCACTCTGTTTTTCCGCTATACCCTCCATTATGCAGCACGTCATACCCAACTTCATATTTATCTTCGAGCTTACAAATCTGCTTTTTTTCGTACTTTGTCCGGCATTCGACAAACCACTGATACTCCGATTCTGTAATTTTGCCTGCATTGTCTTCCTTATCTCTCAGAAGTTTTGCATATTTTAAAATATCATCCCATAAATCAGAATCTATAAACTGATAAAACTGCTCATTTGACTGATTGGCCATTGTTCTAAAGTTATTTAGAAATGTTTTCAAGGCACCTGAAGGAGAATATTTGTCTGATGGATTATAAATAAAATATTTTAGTTTCTCAAAACCATCTACAAAACTTGTGCGGTTAAGTAAAAGTGCATCATAAAATAACTGTTCGTTCCAAACTACCTGTCCATTAAAACTCCCCGTAGTGAGCCCGTTCCCGTTGACTGCAGTAGTAATCATTTTACTGATTCCATCATCAACATATGCTTTTCTGGTCAGTTTAGATAGGAGTAAAATTAATTTGTCTATATTATTTTCTGCATTCCCTGAGGTTTTTTCTGACGCAACAATAGTCGCCTTGTTATTTGTATATGCATGATCTAAGATAGCCAGTACCACGTCCCATTGCATATCCATTGACTTCCATGTCACGCCATTATCTTTTGATATCTGTCCTTCGTAAACAGCTTGTCCTCCATCCAAAGGGCTAATGACCGCTCCATTCTCTGTCCTCAACATAACGGCAGGATTGTTATATTTCCAATAAACGTACAGAGGAGTTTTACTGTAACCATTATATTTATATGCAGTTTCATTACTTTGCACCACGACCAAATCTGCTGACTTTACGTCTTGAACCGTTACATCACACGCACTTTTGGATTGAACTTTCACTTTACCCGACCAATCGTCCGGATTACCACTATCTCTGCAGAGAATCTGCTTAACAAAAGTATCTTGGTTGCTATAGCTTTTATTTTGAACCTCTCTTACCAGGCCTGAAAATTTAAAATCAATATCAAATGTATTGTCCTGATTCGTATTCTCCCAATAATGTTTCTCATCATTAGCAGCCTCGTGATACAGTCTGATTTTCTCTGCCGATACCGGTTCCTGGCCGCTAACAGTATATCCCCACTGTCCCTGACCTTCATATGGCACAATTTCTAAAACCACAAACGGATGTTCCTTACTATATTTAGTCGGATCTATTCCGGCCTGGGCTTCCTGAAACCATCCTGGAACAAGCGCGATCCCTCCAGCCAGCACGCAAATCGACAGAATCACAGCCAGAACCTTCCATACCGTATGCAGTTTTTTCCCATCTATCGGGAATTTGTTTTTCTTTTTCTGTACACGAACTTCCATTACTGCCTCCCATCCCCGCCGTCACTGCTGCCGTTCCACCACAGCACAGCCAGCTTGTTTCTTGGAGTCGCACTGGTATCTACGGAATAGCTC
This sequence comes from uncultured Clostridium sp., assembly GCF_900547735.1. Lineage (GTDB taxonomy): Bacteria > Bacillota > Clostridia > Lachnospirales > Lachnospiraceae > Otoolea. Next base: position 50,080 of record NZ_URHZ01000022.1, read on the forward strand.
TTACTGTCCAGATATTGGAATGTGATTGCAAAATCCACAGTTACTTTTCCTTCAGTTTTATAAAAATACCCTGCGTCACCGATCCGCTCTTCCTGTGTCAGTACAGGATAAATCGTAAACTTCAGTTCCTGCACCTTATCGCTGATCAGGTATTCCCGTCCTTTGCCCGCGTTTTCTTCAAATGCTTTCCTTACCGTATCAGGAGAAAGCGCTCCCAGAGACTGGAGCTTCTCTTCCTGCCCGTCTTCTTCCTCGCCGTCTTCCTCTCCGGTTGAATTTGGTTCTTCCAATGCACCGGAGTCCTCTTCCGCAAGAAAGCTGCTGTTTTGATACAGACAGTTCGTTTCCTTATTAAACCATAACATTTCACCGCTGAATTTCGCCTTCCCGGCCGCCTCCGTCACTTCACCGGTAAACAGATAGGTTCCTTTCTCCCCTTCGTTGAGGTACAAGGACCTGGCTCCCATCACGGTATTGCTGATTCTCCGGCTGACGGTCTGGCTTTCTGTCTGAATATTGGAATAGGAAATCGCAGAGCGGTAAAGGCGGGTGGAGCTGCCGAACAGGGACGTCATCATTAGTCCGACAATTGCCATAACCGAGATGCCTACTAAAAGCTCTATCAGCGTAAATCCTTTATTTGCATTCTTCCGGCTCTTTTTCCCGGCCATTAATGCCGCTTTTATTTCTGCTTTCTCCATGCCGTCCCTCCTTTCCTTCTCTGTTTATTCCGTTATTGTTCACGCCGCAGAACTTGAGATTTTCACGAAAAGCTCATGAAAACACCTTGTGGAATACCTTCCGAGTGAACAGCAGTTTTATTCCTGCTTCACTTATCTCCGATACCATTCCGCCAACATCTTTTCCTATCTCTAAACTACTGCACCACACCAGCATCGCCTGTCTCACACCGGCCATTTTCCCGGTAAACAGTAAGATACTGCGTTTTTCCAGCCCCGGTTACCGCCAGTGTGCCGGCTCCCTCTATGCAGGAACCGGTATCCCGGTCAAAACGCCAGACGTGGATCAGGGTTCCCTTGGAATCCTCTTCCGCGCCGCTTCCTTCCCCGCTCCCGCCGGACAGCAGTTCATATTTCATAACACCCGAGCGCCCCAGCATAACCTTCTCCGACTGGATCTCCCAGTAAGTATCTTCCTCATCGTCCGATTTCCGTTTTTCTATCTCATGCACGCAGTAATAGTCTTTATCTTTCAGGTAAAGGCTCAGTCGCCACTTCCCGGATTTCGACATGGCGCTTGTCTTTGAGAGATTGATCTGATTGCTGAGGGCGTTGACATACTTTTCTGTTTCCTTCCTCTTTGCCGAATTGGTTCCCAGGAAAAGCATCCCGCTGAGTACCAGTAGAATAGTCATTGCAATGATGAGTTCTATCAGTGAAAAACCTCCGTTTGCCTTATCCTCTTTTCCTGCATTCATCATTTTCCGCCTCCCTGCTCACGCCCGGAGCGGCTCCAGTTCTCTCTGGTTACAAAATCTTCATAGTCATTCAGCACGGTAGATGCCACGTCACTGTAATCATAAAAATATTCTGCTATCTCGTCTCTGTCAAGAATGGGTTCAAAGGTCTGGCCGTCCGCCGTCAGTTTGGCGCTGCCGGTGATTGATATTTTCCCCGCAGCCATCAGCAGGCCGTTATATGTTCCCTCTCCATACACTTCTATATCTTTCGCAGAAACTACAAGGCCGCCTTTCATGGTGTAAGTTCTCCCCAGAGTGCTGACTGCCGCCTCGCCGTCCTCGTCCAGTTGAACCGTTACCGAATCACCGCTCAACAGCACATAGCAGCCATCCACGTCGAGAAATACCGGCTCTCCATTCAGCTTTGCCACTTCATCCACTTTAACATAATTGCCAATCGGAAGGATTGCGGAAAGTCCCGTAACCGCCTCCGCAGCACGGCCGCCCACGCGATCCGTCTCCGCCAGGTTCATTTTCAGGTTGTTAAACGAAGCGTCGAGGTTTCCTATCAGGTTCGCCCATTCTATACTGCTGCTTACGCCGCTCTGCCCTTTCTCCAGAAGCTGGAACAGATGACCGTCTTCCCCTTCATCTTTTCCCGCCACCTGATACAGGGAACCGGATGTATTGATTTGAGTTGAACTGCCGCCGTCCTCTATCAATACGCCTCCATTAAATGTATTTTCCGGACTTTTGCCTCCCGTCATGCCGCTCTTTTGCAGCAGCCTGTCAAAGGAATCGGCTTCATTTTTCAGGTAATCATTGAAATATTTTCTTCTGTCATTTTCCGAGTTGAAATTGTAATAAACATAGACTTTTCCGTTGAGGATTACGGGAACAGCGGGTGAATTTTCTCTGTCATACTCAGAGACTGAGATTCCTTTTCCACTGTCGTCCGCCGCTTTTGGATTATCTACCTTAATCAGATAGTCGGCCTCATTTCCGCCCATGTTCTCGGGAAGTTTTACATGGAGTGTCAGCGTATAAGCATCCTCTTCCTCCGGCAGCAGTACGGGGTTGGAACCTGCCGCTTCTTTCTTCCCGTTCCACTTAAGCGTTATGGAGGACTCCGGCACCAGGTAAATGGTCTGTGTCGCCTTCACAGCCAGGGACTCTCCCATCGGATACACATCCTGGCCTGTGATTGTGTCGTCGAATCTCATATAGGCGCGGCCTGCCAAGATCAGCGTATCCAGCCCGGTCATGTCGAGTTTGCTCCCTCTGTCATTGATAATAATCGCGCTGCTCTTATTCGGCGTCTCTTTTGTCAGCTCCCTGTCGTCTCCCTCGTTGCCATATCCGTAATAGCTGCCCTTTAAAGTCACCGTATTCCTGTCTCCCGACAGGGTCATATCATCCTTAATAAAGAAACTTGCATTTTCCGCCGTAAGTACAGAAGAAACATCCATCCGGATTCCGTCTGCCCATACCCGGCTCTGCGTACCCGTATTTTCATCCGGCGAAATTTTCAAATCCGCGCCCTTACTGACCGTCAGGGTTCCTGCCGATGTAAACAGACTGCTTGCCACCTCTGTTTTGCTGTGTTCAACTGTAAATGATTTGCCATATATCTTCCCGGCAAAGTAATTGTCCGGGCTGCCGGTTCCGTTCACATTGACTTCGATTCCGCCGTTTGCCGCCAGAACGTAATCTAACAGAGCTTCCCCTTCATTCATAAATCTCACATAGGGCGCCGTTATTTTTAAGTCCACGGTGACAGCCGACTCAATCCCTGTTTCGGGATTTGTATACATGATGCAGAAATCCTTGAACAGGATCCCGCTGTAAACCTCTTTTCCGCCGGCGGCAAACCTGCCGCCCGCCATTCCACTTTTCAGCCCGTTTCCGGATGGTTCACTGGCCTGCCCCGTATATTTTTCCAGTACAATCGAACCAATTGATACATCCAGATCCTTTTCCTGTATTGTATCAGAAAAAGACGCCAGTTTTTCTGCCGCATTTTTCCTGTTATTTCCGCTGTTGTCATCCGATAAAGGCATTTCGATTCCCAAAGCCTCATCTGCCAGCAGATCGCTTATAAACCTGGACTTCAACTGCAGATTGGCCTCGTCATTCGTCCGGTAGCCGTCCTTATAAAGCGAGCCCATGACCTCGACATAATTTTCTTTCAGGATATTGCTGGCCATCCTTCCGGTCTGCGCGTAGATTTCGTCCAGCGCCGTTTCCAGATAATAAAAATTTTTATCGGATCTCCGGTTCAGATTCCTCATTTTCACATTCAGAAGAGCCGTGCTTAGGGCCATTACTCCTAAAATGGCAATCAGTGAAACAATCGTCAGCGCCATAATCATCGTAGAACCTGCATTATTCAGTTTTCTTCTTTCCGGCAAATGTTTTAACCGCTTTCCCATTCCGGATCCTCCTGTCTTTTTCTGCTCTGATTCTGACGTATGATTTTTCCATCCTGCCTATTCCGATTTTGTAGAATCCAGCTTCAGTACTTCCCTGCCTCTTTCCGGCTCCCCGGTTTCTGCTCCGGTTCCATTGTAATCCGCCTCATAGACCGTTACAGTCAGATGATAAAGCCTGTTTTCCGCATCCTTCCAGGATACAGGTTCTTTTCCGCCGATATTGGAATAGATTAAAAGTTCCGTGCCTCCCGCCGGTTCTACCGTAACCTTGTTGTCCGTTTCATTTTCTTCATACTGATCCGGATTTGCCGCTACCATGAAAAATTCAATCTCCTCTTCCAGGGAAGAGCCGATATAAATCCTGTCAAACCCGGGAAATCCCGACTCTTCGGCCTCCCTGCCGTCTTTGGCCTCCTCCGACGTCCAGGTATATTTTGTCTCATGATCCGGGAGGAAGAGATAAACGCGGTTAGCCGGAAGCCCGGTTTTCTCATCCTTAACAACGTTCTTCTTTACCGATGCAAAATTTGCCTCGACGGATTCCTCTGCGCTGTAACTATTTCCCTCCGTCTCCTTTACCGTGTACACGGCCTGGGCCTGGACCGTCAGGGTTCCGGCTTCGCCGCTGCCGCCATCCGCAGCAGCCGTTTCCTTTACAAACAGCCACAAATACCGTTTTACATCTTCCTCCGTATATACCGTTTCATCCTCCGAACCGTCTGAATCTTCCGCCGCTCCTTCTCCACTGTCTTCTCCGTCTTCCTCTTCATCCGGATTTACTTTTAAGAGTAACTGGGAGGTCAGGCTTTTATCATCCTTCATCAGGGCCTGCGGTTCAATCACCACATTCTGGAAACCGCTGACATCGGCTATATTGGGCATCTGGTACCGGTTGATGGAATATGATTTCTCTCGGTCTTCGTCCTCCGCCGAATTATACTTCTCATAATCGGCTTCCGCACAGACAAGATAGGCCGCCTTTCCGGAACCTGACGTATCTCTTCCATATTCCGCAGTCAGCCTGTATCCCTGCCGTGAACCGGATGACGGTGGATTTTCATCGCCGCCCTCTTCCCCAGCCGGTGTACCGTCGTCTGAGCCGGATTCGTCCTCCAGCCGTTCCACGCGGTAAATCGTATTCCCTATCATGACATTTCCGCCGGCGCTGTTCCCGCTTCCGTCACCTTCTCCCGGAGTTCCACCGCCTCCGGCCAGAAATGTTTCCAGATTTTCAAACGGATATCCCTTCAGCTCCTCCATCGTCCGCTTTGCCGCATCCAGCACAAGCTCATCTTTCCTGGCTTTTGTATTCATCCTTCTGCTGATCACAAAAGACTGAAGAAGCACGCCTGCCATGATGGAAAGGACAGCAAGCGCGATCAACAGTTCAATCAGCGTAAATCCTCCGTTCCTTTTCTTCATGGCAGCCGTGCTCCTTTCTGTAACCAACTTGGCGTTACTGTTCACTCCATTACTTCAGAATCTCCACATCGCCGGTTTTGCTCTCAACCGCAAACCTCGGTCTCAAATCATCTTCACCGGCCACGGCAATCCGCATTTTTTTATCCGTACGGTTCTCAATCTGGACTTTTACCTGGCTCAAATCGGTACCGCCCATTCTTGGGGAACTGAGAACATAGATGTCCAGCGTATCTCCCTCCGGATACAGAACGTGAGGACGGCCGTTTTCTCCCAGCGTATAGGTAATGCTGTACGATTCGCCGTTCTCCTCTGCGCGGATTACCAAAGTTTCCTCCTCGTTTTTGTCTGAAACCACCTTTTCCCTGTCATCCGGCCCGGCAATCACTTTTGCATTCATGTCGGATGCGGATGGGTAAAGCATGATATAACAGTCATAATCTTTTTTAATCGCCTCTATCTGTTCGACGGTGCCTCCGTCATAAGAAAGGGCCGTTCCGGAGCGGAAGATATTGTCCGTTCCAATGGGAACCGTAATCTTTGGCTCCTCAAATACTCTGCCTTCCCCGCGGATCGCATACTGGTACATTGTAACAGTTGCATCCACCACGTTGGCTTCAGTATTATATGACGCCGAAATATCAGAGATTGTATTCTTGTCCTGATAGGAAAATACATAATCGAGAAATTCTTTCCACTGTTTATAATCCAGTTGAACCGGTATCTGCAGTGTGCTCACGGCCAGAGTATAGGGCGCCATATTTCCCGGGTCCGTTGTCTGGAACTGATAAATGTCTGCGGGATCCGTATAAGACACGGAAACCACCTGTGTGTCGAACCGCTCTTCCAGGCCGGTTACAAACATAATCTGCTGAACCTGTGAGATATCCGCCGGATATTGGGTCAGCATCAGCTGATATGCTTCATTATAATCTTTTGTGTTCTGGATGTACTCATCTTTCTTTGCAAGAATCCTCATCCTCTCGTCATATTCCTGCTGAAGTTCCTCTTTTCTGGTTATCACTTCGGCCGTCTTCTTCTCAAGATTCTTAGCCCCGAAAAACCAGGACACGGCAACTATGCCAAGTGATAATGCGAGGAAAATCAGTTCTTTGTCCCGTGATGTCATTTTCATGATGCTGTCACCCCGCTTTCATTTCCCTCCGCAGCGACTGCGCCTTCCGGAACAGGTGCGGAATCTGCCGCTGGAACGGCTGCTTCCGGCGTTGTATTTGATACCATCCCATCCGGGATGTTAGCCTCTGCTTCGGGAACCGGCTGGGCGGCAGCTTCCGCTGCAGGCATGATTCCCGCATTTGCCGTTATCACGGCTACTTCCGCCTCTGCCGGAGGCGTCTGCGGCTGAATCGGGGGCGTCTGCGGCTGTATCGGAGGCGTCTGCGGCTGTGTCTGTACCGGAGCTTCTGTCAGCGGCACGGCAGGCGCCTGCGGCTGGACTGATGCGGTATTGATCTGTTCCGCCGCAGGAGCAGCGGTATTTTCCTGTTTCAAAGCGGGCGCGGCCTCCGGTACGGCTGCTTCTCCGGCAGCGGCTCCGTCTTTACGGGCTAAACGTTCCTGTCCGTCAATTTGCGCATCGGCGCCTGAAGTGTTTTTCTCCCCAGCTCCGATGGTTTCACCGCCGTCACCTTCCGTATCTCCATTTTCCGTCTTATCGCTGTCCATGAGCCCTTCGGGATCCCAGATATCGCTGTATTCCTCCGGCATCAGATTCCCCAGAGCTTCCGCCCTGGTTCCCGGATTCAGCAGGGAATCCTGGTTAACCAGAATACAGGTCAGGGAGAAGGCAACGGTTTCCTTATCTCCCTCAAATACACTGGAAAGTGCGCTGACTTTTACTTCGGATACATTGGCAATCATATTAAGCTGCTGGATCAGCCTGGCTACCGTCTTCTTTCCCTCCGCCAGTGCGGAAAAGCTCACCTGTCCCTCACTGCAGCTAAAACTCTGGATGGAAATATTGCTCGGCCGGAGCTGTTCGAATATGGTAATAAAATCGGAAAGACTTTCGTTATCCGTTCTTACCATCGCCTGAATCTGTCCGACATCACCATAGCGTGACTGCGCCTGTTTATAGTTTTCCAGGATTGGTTTTACATCCTCCACGGTCAGCAGCCGATTCTGTAGATCGATGGTTTCCATCGCCTCACTAAAGAAATCAACAGCCGGTATTGTAATAATAATCACAGATAAAAACAGCGCCAGAAGAATCATGATGCGGTAGGCCTTTGCCTCCACCTTTCTCCTGATATCCTGTTCAAGCTGTTTGGGAATCATATTCACCGGATCGATCACTGCTCCGATGTTATCCATGTACCTCAGGACTTCTTTCATGGAAAGCCCGGAACTTTCCCTCACCGTTACCTGTTTTAATGCCGTAATCATTTCCACTGGCAGATGAAGCTGGTTCTCAAAGAGGCTGTCCAGTCCTCCGATATGGGAACCGTCGCCGATAATGTAGATAAGCTCCAGCGGCTGATCCACATTGCGCCCCGTATAGTATTCAATGACTCTCTTTATGTTGCTGACCAGATAATAGAGATTGTCGGTCAGTTCATCGCCGTCGTCAAAGTTATTATGAATGAGATGTCTGCGTTCCAGAATCTCCTGCGCATCCTCTTCGCTGCAGTTTTTCTTTTCCATCACCGCCTGTAGCAGTGTAATACTTCCAAAATCCACATGGCGCTGAAGGACCATAACCGTATCGTTATAGATAGTAAGAACGGTGTGTTCTTCGTCAAGCTGAATGACGAGACACGGCTCATCGCCAATCTGGTTGGAAGTGAGCTGGAATACGCTGTTGCCGATATAATCAAGGGATATCAGTTTCAGATGTGCCAGTTTGGCCGCATCATAATAAGACTGCACCATATCGTTCGGCGCGGCCACAAGCATCAGGCGGAGTTTGGACTTTTTCTTTTTACCGGTCCGCTTTTTCTTCTTTTTCGGTTTCTTTTTCCCGGGTTCTTCTCCGTCTTCCTCCTCGGATTCCGGCTCCTCTTCCACTACCCTGGAGATTGTAAAATAGGACAGGACATAATCTGTCAGTTCCACCGGGAAATACTCCGGTGCATTGACCCTGAGGGCAGTCTTCAGTTTTTCTTCGTTCATTTCAGGCAGAATTACTTCTCTGCTCATGATACGATCAGAAGGAAGAGAGAACACTACTTTCTTTGTCTTAATATTGGCATATTTCAGTGTACTGTTCAGGTACTCTCCAAAGCCCCGGACATCCACTATGATTCCGCCCGACACCAGACTTTCCGGCACTTCCTTTGTCAGAAGCCTGTAAACCGTTACACCGCGCCTGCCTTCGGACAATTCCGCAATTCTTATGTGGTTGTCATTCAATACAATTGATAACAGCTTACCCATAAATGATCCTTTCCATTTGTTTTGCTGTCCCTGCGCGATGAAAAAAACAGGTCAAACGGTGAAAATGATACTGATCCGATTGATGCTTTTCTGATCTTTCACCGTCAATTTATGAACTGCCCGATATACCACCGGATTAGTTCCTGCCCCCACATCATGGAAAACCAGATTCCCATGGACAAATAGGGGCCAAATGCCAGCATGCGTTCTTTCCCCTGTATCTTCATCAAAGCCAGATGAATCACAGAACCCAGGATACAGCCGCATGCAAAAGCCAGGATGACATTCTGCCACCCCAGCAGAAGACCGGCCGCCGCCATCAGCTTCACATCACCGCCTCCCATGGCCCTGCCCCTGCTCAGGAGCAGAATCAAAAGGAGCAGTCCGCTGACGCAGACGAACCCTATCCCATATGTAAGCCAGTCCTGCCGGTTAAACCAGAGGTTCACCAGACCGGCAATTCCAATCACAATATTGCATCCCATCGGTATTTCAAAGGTGCGCCAGTCTATGACGCTTAATACCAGCAGGGATGAGGCGGCGATACAGTAGCAGAGTCCCGTTACTGTAAGACCGTTTTTATAAATCAATCCAACCCATAGCAGGCCGTTGGCCAGTTCTATGAGGGGATATTGAACCGATATTTTCTCTCCGCATTTCCTGCACCGTCCACGCAGGAACAGCCAACTGAATATGGGGATTAAATCGTACCATGCCAGTTTGTAACCGCAGTTCATGCAGTGGGAATTGGTGTGGACGACGTCCTCACCTTTGGGGATGCGGTAGATGCAGACGTTGAGGAAACTGCCGATGGTGATGGCAAAGAGGAAAGCAAAAATAAATGTCAAACAATATTTTTCTAAGATCATGGTGTCTATTTCAACTCATATGCTTTCTTTTTTATTGCATACACTTAGAATCAAGGTACGAGGTTTATTTTTCCCATCCCCCATTCTTCTTCACTTTATATAGCATTCAAAAAATAAGTCATATCCACATTGTTCATTCGCAGATTTAATGTAAAGGACTAGAAAAATAGAACGATTTTTCCATTCCTTTACATTAAATCTTTTACTACTCTAGAAAGGAATTGCATGTATAAAAATCACATGCAATTCCCCCAATATTATCTTCCCGAAAGTAAGTACATTACTACCACTACATTCTTAATCGGCCTTGTTCACTGTATCTACTGCTAAGGTAGCACCTATTGTTTCCAAGCCTTCAATTCTCTTTTGATCAGACGTACTACCACAATAAACCATTACCTCATATCCACCGACTGTAAAAACACTATTGTCTCCAACAGTTACTTCTTCACCACCAGTATATTGTATAGCAAAACACATAACGCCTGTACCTGCTAACTTAGACTTCAGGTCAAGATCTAATTTTCCAAGAAGACTATCAAGTTCGACCCCTAGTGGTGTCTTGGTTGATTCCCCAATAAATTGACTTACAGTAAAGAGGTGTACCGTTTCATCATTGACTTGTGTTACCATATAATCATATGCATCTTCATTTGCTAAAGCAGCCTGCAATGATGAATATACAGTATCCATAGCCTGCACGTCCTTCGCTTCTCTCGACTTCTCAATATACTTCATAAACTGTGGTGCCAACATACCTGTCAGGATGATCAGAATCGCGATCGCAATGATCAGCTCGATCAACGAGAAACCTTTGTTATTCTTTTTCTTGTTCATACCAATTTCTCCTTCTTTCTCTAAGAATTTTTCTTAAACCTTTAATTTATATGTAACTGCGTCATGTCGGGCCCACGGCGCCAGTTAGATATCCCTTACCATTTTCATTATACACCATTCGACATCGTTTGCGTCAAATGATTTGCACTGTTTATAAATAATATACGTAAGACATTTTAACAAAACCACTGCCTTTTCATATTCATGCTCCGGATTTTTCAAGGCCGGTGAAAACCAGAGAAAATTCCCTCCAGCCATCCCAGCCCTACAAATTATCCACACTGCTGTACATAGTAAGCATCGGTGTAAATACGGCTGCAATAATGGCAATTACAATAAAAGCCATAAACACAATAACAAGCGGTTCCAATGCGGCCGCCGCCTGCTCGGTTGCGGCTGTTACCTCTTCCTCATAATACTCCGCCACCTTGTCGAGCATATTGTCAAGGCCGCCTGTTTCCTCGCCGATTCCCACCATGTGATATACCATAGAAGGAAAGACACCGCTCTCGCGCAGAGGCACCGAGAGCTGAATTCCGCGGGCCACCTGTTCTCTGGCATCGCTGACCGCCAGGCGGTATACGGTATTGTCCATTGTTTTCGCCGTGATTTCCAGGGCGTCGATGATTGGCACGCCTGCACCGAGTAAGGTGCTCAGGTTTCTGGAAAATTGGGCGCAGGCCGTTTTCTTTTTCAGCTTTCCGACCAGCGGGATTCTGAGCACCAGATTAGAGTAGACATAATCGCCGCTCTCCGTGCCTCCGTATGCCCTCAGTCCCATGACCACGGCAAAAACGCCTATAATTATTAGATACCAGTAACTGGTCACAAAATCACTCATTCCCATAACCGCCCTTGTAATCGCAGGCAGCTCGGCATCCATATCCGCAAACATCGCGGAGTACATTGGAACGATATAGACCAGCATGACGATAATGACAATCAGCGCCACTACCGACAGAATAATCGGGTAAATCATTGCTTTTTTAATGATATTGTTGAGTTTTGCCGTCTTCTCATAGTGGGAGGCCATCCTCTCAAAGGACAGGGACAGCTTTCCCGCTTCCTCTCCGGCCTGAACCAGGTTGACGAACATCGGAGGAAATACTTTTTCGTGATGCCGCATGCTCCCGGCCAGTGTGTCTCCCTTTTCCACGGAGGCTCTGGTCTCACGGATTGCTTCTTTGAGCAGTTTGTTGACCGTCTGCTCCTCCAGCATCTCCATCGCACGCACAATGCTGATGCCGGATTCGGTCAGTGTGACAAACTGGCGGCAGAAAATACTCATATCCCTGGGTTTTACACCCGGATTTAAAAACGGCAGTTCAAACTCTTTATCCCAGATGCTGGGAGGATCAATGGAAATAACGGTGTTTCCGTCGTTCTTTAAGACCGCCATTGCGTGGGGCCTGTCGGACGCCGTGATATTTCCTCTCTTTTCCTTCCCTGCCGGGGTAATAACGTGATAACGGTAATTCGCCATTCAGCGCCTCCTTAGTATAACAGGCGTTTTTCCATTGACGCCGGATCCACCGCGTAATCGACCAGCATCTTGCGGCTGATGATACCGGCGCGGTATTTCTCCAGGAGAGCGTCGTCCATCGTGATCATGCCGGACTTGCGGTTTGTCTGGATGATGCTTGGAATCTGATACGTCTTACCATCCCGGATCAGGCTCCTGACCGCCGTATTCACATGCATAACTTCGAATACACCGGTTCTGCCGCTTCCGTCCGATTTTGGCAGCAGTCTCTGGGAAATAACGGCCTCCATAACCATGGAGAGCTGTACCCTTATCTGGTCCTTCTGCTCGGCAGGGAACACGTCGATAATTCGGTCTATCGTCGATGCCGCGCCGATGGTATGCAGGGTGGAGAAAACGAGATGGCCCGTCTCAGCGGCCGTAATAGCCGTGCTGATAGTCTCCAGATCCCTCATCTTTCCTACCAGGATTACGTCCGGATCCTCCCTGAGGGCCGCGCGCAGCGCCGCCGCATAACTTCTTGTATCCAGGCCGATCTCCCTCTGGTTCACCAGTGATTTACTGTGGCGGTACAGATACTCGATCGGATCTTCCAATGTGATAATATGGTTTCTTCTTGTCTCGTTGATCCGTTGGATAATTGAGGCCAGGGTCGTGGATTTTCCGCTTCCCGTGGGGCCTGTTACGAGAACCAGCCCGCTGTTTTTCTGGTACAGATCAATGACGGACTGCGGAAGTCCCAGTGACTCCGGGGACGGAACCTCGGTACTCACGAGACGGAATGCGGCCGCCGTGGTGCCTCTCTGGCGGAACGCATTGACACGGAAACGTCCGAGTGCCGGGATTCCAAAGGAGAAATCCACCTCTCCCTTTTCTTCAAATATATTCTTCTGCCTCTCCCCCATGATACTCTCGACAAGGGCCTGTGTGTCGTTTCCCATCAGTCTGGGATAACCCTCCATCGCAATCAGGGCGCCGTTGACGCGGACCTGGGGAGGCACTCCTACCGTTATGTGAAGATCCGAAGCTTCCAGCTTCTTCGCCTCTCCTAAAAGTTCAGTCAAATCCATCGGTTAGTCCTCCTCGCTGGCAATCTTCTTCATCTCGTCGATCGAGGTGACGCCCTCTTTTACAAGGCGCACCGCGCTTCCTCTCAGAGTAACCATTCCTTGCTGCTGTGCAATCTCTTTTATTTTCGACGACGGCTGCATCTTAGTGATCGCCCACCTCAGTTCCGGTGTGACGGGCATCATCTCATAAACGGCGGTTCTGCCGAAATATCCGGTCTGGCTGCAAAGCTGGCATCCCACCGGATCATAAACCGTCAGCGGTTCATCTATGTCCACTCCCAGTTTTTCCTTCTCTTCCGAAGTTGCTTCCCTGCCTCTCTTGCAGCGGCAGAGTTTTCTTACAAGACGCTGTGCCACAACACCCACCAGGGCGTCCGCAATCAGGTATGGTTCAATTCCCATATTCAACAGTCTGGCAATACTGGCCGATGTGCTGTTGGTATGTAAAGTACTGGCCACAAGATGGCCGGTAATGGATGCCTGCACCGCGATTTCCGCAGTCTCGGGATCTCGTATTTCTCCTATCATGATGATATCAGGGTCCTGACGGAGGATGGAACGGAGCGCCGACGCAAATGTCATATCCGCCTTCGGGTTTACCTGTATCTGGTTAACGCCGTCTATATTGGCCTCGACCGGGTCTTCTACCGTGACAATGTTCACGGTCTCATTGTTCAGCTCGCTGAGGGCCGTATACAGGGTTGTGGATTTACCGCTTCCCGTCGGTCCTGTTACAAGGATAATTCCATGCGGATGCGCCAGCATCTGGTCAAAACGTCTCATGTCCTCGTCGTTTAAGCCAAGTTGCTTCTTATCCCTTGTCAGGTTCTCCTTGTTGGTAAGGCGCATTACAATCTTCTCACCGTAAACAGTGGGAAGCGAGGAAACACGGACATCATACTCCACATGGTCAATCTCCAGCGTGGTTCTGCCGTCCTGCGGTTTTCTCTTCTCTGAAATATCCATACCGGAAATAATCTTGAGCCTGGCAATGATGGCCGTATAAATCGACAGATCGTAGCTCATGGCCTCCACCAGGTTTCCATCAATTCTGAAACGGATCCTGATTCCTTCCCTCATCGGCTCAAAGTGGATATCACTGGCTCTCTGGCGCACGGCCTGCTCGATGATGGAACGCACCATCACTACAATCGGGGATGTGTCGGTCAGGGATGCCTCTCCTTTGGCCGCATCCCGGACGGCTTCGTCCCTTCCCTGCTCCTTCTTATACTGATCCGCAACCGCGATGACGGACTGACGGCCGAAATACCGGTCAATCTGAAATGCAATCTGGCTGCTGGTGCTGAGAACGGGGAGCACTTTAAAGTTGGTAATAATGGCAATGTCGTCGATCGCCATAAAATCCATGGGATCCGACATGGCGACGCGAAGCATATTCGGGTTGTCTTTGTCAAAACCAATGGGTATCAGGTTATATTTCTTTGCTATCGTCTCGTTGATTGTATAGACTGCGGCCTCATCCAGTTTCATATTGCGCAGTTCCACATATTCAATATGAAGCTGATCGCAGAGTATCTTTACAATGGCGAGCTCCGAGACAAATCCCATACTGATCAGCGTCTCGCCCAGTTTCGTCCCGCGAAGCCGCTGTTCCTTCAGCGCCCGCATCAGTTGATCCTCTGTAATAAGACCTTTTTGAACTAATAAATCTCCAAGGCGAATTCTTTTATTTGTAGCCACGTTCATTTCCTCCGTCCTGCAATGATACGAATCCTCCCGCCGGAAAGATTTTTTATTCGATAGGAAAGTTCAAAAACATTCCAATAGAATAAAAAAACTTTACTTGTTATGCAAGTAAAGTCTGGTGTCACGTCAGGCGCCTATGCCAACAAGTTTTAGGCCTGTATAGTTCCATTTTTCACTGCCTGATTATATTTGATCTATTGTATATAAAATACCATATTTCAGTTAAAAAGTCCACCGTTGAGCCCGTTAAATCGTAAATAAATCTTCAGAAATATTCATTTTTTTGTCAGAATTTGCCTTTAATGTGAATTACTTACAGATATGCCCTATGTCTTTCGGATGCGGACAGGGCGGCCATTGTATCCGGCCGCCCTGTCTTAGTTATATCTATTCAACTTTTTTTAAGGATATTAGTCTTCCTTGGCCCAGTTATAAGCGCATTTTACCGCCTTATTCCAGCCGCGGACCCTGGTTTCCCGCTCCTCTTTGCCAATCCCCGGTTCGAATATGCAGTCGATGGCCCAGTTTCTCATGACGTCTTCCGTGCTCTCCCAGTAGCCTACCGCCAGACCCGCCAGATAGGCGGCTCCCATGGCCGTTGTCTCCACGCACCGCGGACGCCTGACCGGAGCCTGAATGATGTCGGACTGCATCTGCATCAGCAGATTGTTGGCGCTGGCTCCTCCATCCACCTTGAGGGAGGTCAGCTCGATACCGGAATCCGCTTTCATCGCCTGAAGGACATCATTCGTCTGGTAAGCCAGGGATTCCAGCGTCGCCCTGATAATGTGATATTTGTTGACGCCGCGCGTAATTCCTACAATCGTGCCCCGCGCATACTGATCCCAGTGAGGGGCACCCAGACCGGTGAATGCCGGAACCACATAACAGCCGTTGGTATCTTTCACCTTGCCTGCCATATACTCCGAGTCGGCCGAAGAATCGATGAGCCTCATCTCGTCGCGCAGCCACTGGATCGCGGCGCCCGCCACAAAGATAGAGCCCTCCAGGGCATAATTCACCTTGCCGTCAATTCCCCAGGCAATTGTCGTAACAAGCCCGTTCTTTGAATAAACCGGCTGTTCCCCGGTATTCATCAGCATAAAACAGCCTGTTCCGTATGTATTTTTAGCCTCTCCCGGTTTGAAACACGTCTGTCCGAACAGAGCGGCCTGCTGATCTCCCGCGGCTCCTCCTATCGGGATCGGACCGCCGAAGAACTGGGGATCCGCCTCCCCGTAAACGAAGCTGGACGGTTTTACCTCCGGAAGCATGCACTTTGGAATATTCAGTTCTGCCAGGATCTCATCATCCCACTGAAGCGTCCTGATATTGAAAAGCATGGTTCTCGACGCATTGGAATAATCGGTCACATGGACTTTGCCGCGTGTGAGTTTCCAGATCAGCCAGGTCTCCACGGTACCGAAGAGCAGTTCTCCGCGCTCCGCCCTCTCCCTGGTTCCTTCCACGTTGTCCAGAATCCATTTGAGCTTGGTTCCTGAAAAATAGGCGTCGATGACAAGTCCCGTCTTCTGGCGGAAGCTCTCCGTCAGTCCTTTTTCCTTCAGGGAATCACAGTATTCGGAGGTTCTGCGGCACTGCCATACGATGGCGTGATATACCGGCTCTCCCGTGTTCTTATCCCAGACGATTGTCGTCTCCCTCTGGTTTGTAATTCCGATGGCCGCGATGTCGGACGCCTCGGCCCCGATTTTTGACATGGCTTCAACCGCCACGCCAAGCTGTGTGGACCAGATTTCGTTCGCATCGTGCTCAACCCAGCCCGGTTTTGGAAAATACTGCCGGAACTCTTTCTGAGCCGAGCTGCATATCTCCCCTTTTTCGTTAAAAAGAATACATCTGTTGCTGGTTGTCCCTGCATCCAGCGCCATTACATAGCCTGCCATAAAATAATCCTCCCCGTATTTTTTTCCGGAGCGGCCGGACATTGGTCAGATAAACCAGGTCTTTTGATTGGTGGAAGAGATGGCCGTGGCCCCCGCTTCGATTGCCCCGATGATATCGGCTTTGTCCGCAATCAGCCCGCCTGCAATGACGGGACATGAAACGAGTTTTGACACTTTCGTGATGATCTTCGGCATCAGCCCCGGAAGAATTTCCACCACATCAGGCTGCACGGCATGGTACTGTTTCCTGATATTGTCAAAAGCCATGGAATCAATGACGAAGAAACGGAACACCGTAACTAATCCCAGCTCCTTCGCACGCTTGACAATCGCCATCTTGGTGGAAATGATTCCATCCGCCATTGTCTCCTGTTTTATAAAGTCCACCGCCACTTCTTTGCCGGAAAGGCCCGCGACCAGATCGATATGTACCATCGCCAGCTTCCCGGCATCCTTTATCATCTTCACCATCTGGGGAATCCTGATCAGATCCCCATAAAGAATAAACACTATCTGACTTTCTGATTCAAGGCACTTCTTAAGCCCCTCATCATCCTTGACCGCCGCAATAACCGGACAATCGATTAGTATATCGTTAAATGCATTCCGCATCCTGTCTCCCCCGTCTTCTTTATCTTCTGCCTGCCCTGCCTCAAAGCACGGCCCGGAAACCCTATGTATATCTGCTATTTAAAGAAAAGAGCACTGTGATCGGCAGTGTTCTGCACTGTCAATAACCGGCTCCTTTCCTCTGGTAATATTCAATTTCACTCTAGCATATCGCTATGGCTTTGTCAATAAAGAGACCAGGCAGGCGGTTGGGATTTAGTTGAGGAATGAGAACGCCGCCGGGACGGTCGGGGTTCGGGATGGTG
>NZ_URHZ01000023.1 GCF_900547735.1 uncultured Clostridium sp.
CTCCCACCACCCCGTCCGCCGTCTTACAGAGGCGTCCTCGCATCTCAATTAAATCTCTAATATCCCTTTTTTCCTGAAGAAATATGTAGTATAATATCTGATGTGTGTGGACATAAGCTGCCGTTCGCGGACCGTGTTTCCGGCGGGAAAGCAAATTGCAGCGATAACCGTAATATATGGAATTTCTTTAAATAAAAACTATGAGGTGAAGGTATGAGCAGAGCAGCAGATCGTTTATTAAAGTACGTCTCCTTTGACACTCAGTCAAAAGATGAGATGGAGCAGGTTCCGAGCACGGAGAAACAGCTCGTGCTGGCAAAAGAGCTGGTGAAGGAACTGGAAGAGATGGGAGCATCCAATGTCCGTTTGAGTGAGAACGGCTACGTCTATGCGACAATCGGGGCAACTACGGAGAAGAAAGTGCCTTCTCTGGGTTTTGTCGCCCATATGGATACTTCTCCGGCTCTGTCCGGCAAGGATGTGAAGGCCAGAATCGTAGAGAATTACAGCGGCGGCGACATTGTCCTGAATGAGGAAAAGAATATTGTCATGAGAGTGAAGGATTTCCCGTTCCTGGTGGACTGTGAAGGGAAAGACCTGATTGTAACGGACGGAACAACGCTGCTTGGCGGTGACGACAAGGCAGGCGTAGCCGAGATTATGACAATGGCCGCATGGCTTTTAGAGCATCCCGAAGTGCCCCACGGCACAATCCAGATTGGTTTCACTCCGGATGAGGAAGTTGGCAGAGGCGCTGATTTCTTTGATGTGGAAGGTTTTAAGGCGGATGTGGCTTATACGGTGGACGGAGGTCCTTTAGGAGAGCTGGAGTACGAAAACTTCAACGCGGCATCCGGACGTGTCTATGTACGCGGTGTCGGAATCCATCCGGGCGGAGCCAAGAACATGATGAAGAGCGCCGTTTTAATCGGAATGGAATTCCAGAGCCTGCTTCCTGTTTTTGAGAATCCGATGTACACGGAGGGATATGAGGGATTTTTCCATCTCGATCAGTTTGCCGGAGACGTGGAGAATGCCAAGATGGATTATCTGATCCGCGATCACGATATGCAGAAGTTTGAGCAGAAAAAGGAATTATTTGCCGCAGCCGGAGATTACCTGAATAAAAAATACGGCGAGGGAACCGTTGAAGTCAAGATAAAAGATTCCTACTATAACATGAAGGAAAAAATCGAGCCTTACAAATACCTGATCGACATTGCGAAAGAAGCGATGGAGGAGAACGGCATCACTCCCGAAATCTCTGCGATCCGCGGAGGAACGGACGGAGCCAGGCTGTCCTATATGGGACTTCCATGCCCGAATCTCTGCACGGGCGGTTATAACTTCCACGGAAGATTTGAATTCATTCCGGTCCAGTCCATGGACAAGGTAGTGGAACTGCTGCTGACGATTGTAAATAAATTTGAGGCCCTTGGGGAATAAGAGAATTTTTTATTTCCGTGCCGGACGGCAGCGCTTGATAGTTAAATACAGACTGAAACACAGAAAAAACTCTGCACCGGATTGGGATGCAGAGTTTTTTGTATGGAAAAATCCCCCACCGTTCCGGAGGGAATAAAAAGCCTCCGGGTGAAAGACTTGCCAGTGTCTTCCTGAAAAGATATAATGGAATAAAATGACAGACAAGTGCGATGAAGAAACGGGGAAAATCATGACGCTGAATGAATTATTTGAAATCTGCAATACCCTGATTACCACACCCTTATCCTTTTTCCAGATTTATATGCTGACGAAAGAGTGGCGTTATTCCCGCAAGAAAACCGTAGTTATCGGCGCAGCCTCAATTCTGGCTCTGCTGGCGCTGGATTTTCTGGTTTGCAGCCGCATGGGGGTCAACAGGGCAAGGGATATTGTGTCCGTGCTCAACTTTACCACCCTGCTGTTTCTTTACCTGTTTCTTCCCAAGTATCAGGGAGGAAAATCTATCTTTATCTGCTTCAGCGTATCTTTGTCTATGTTCATCGGAAACGCCATAGCGGAGATTTTCGGCACTACGGTTATCGCTTACAGACTGCTGATTAAATGTGCCGTCTATCTGTTTATGCTGATCGTTACCTATCAATATTTCCGCCGTCCCTTTTTTACGGTCATGGAGGGGATCGAAACGGGCTGGCACAGGCTGTCCGCCATACCCGTTATGTTTTGTATTTTATTGGGAGGCGTGCTGTGGTCGAGAAATATGTACCATGACCGGGAGGTGAAGATGATTGGGCTGGTTCTCTGTTTTGCGGCCGGGATCATCTATTTGGTGCTGTATTTTACGTTCTGCAGTATACAGGAGCAGTACAGAATGAAATCCGGCTATGATCTTTTGCAGGCGCAGATGTTTTCTCTGCAGAAACAGCTTGAAATTGTCAGGGAATCGGGAAAAGAGCTGGATATTCTCCGCCACGATATGCGCCACTATATCATGCTTTTATCGGCCTGCGTGGAACACGGTGATCTGGAGGAGGCGGGAAAACTGATGAACTCCCTGGAACTGTCCTTAGAGTCGGCCAATAAAAAGTGCCGGACCTATACTGGAAATATCCTGATTGACGCCATTTTGTCGGAATATGAGGGCCGCGCCGAAAACGGCGGTATCCGGTACGATGTGCTGCTGGCACTTCCTGAAACGCTTAAGAATAATCCGATCGAATTTGCCGTTGTTATCTCCAATGCGCTTGAAAACGCCTGCATCGCCTGTCGTAAGATTCCCGAGGGAGAGGAGCGCGTGATAAAAGTCAGAGGCAGAACGGAGGGAAAGCAGTTTTTTCTGGAAATTGCCAATACATTTACAGGCACGGTGAGAATCGATGAAGAAAAGGGGCGGCCGGTCACGGAGCAGGCGGGGCATGGTCTGGGGACACAGAGCATTGAGGCTTTTGCAGAGAAATACCATGCGTATCTGAGATACCAGGCCGGGAACGGCTGGTTCCGCCTTCGCCTTGTTCTCTGAATTCTCTTCCTGTTACCGGTGAATTGATCTTGCAGCCGGCTTTGGAACAGGGAGAAGTGATTTACGGTACGCCGTCTCTTATGGGAATAAATAGAAAGAGGAAGAAAGGAGAAGAATATGGCAGAGTATTTATCACCAGGTGTCTATGTGGAGGAGTTTGAGTCCGGCGTAAGACCGATGGAGGGCGTTGAAACCAGCACGGCCGGTTTTATCGGTGTGGCCGAGAGAGGGCCGGTTGAAGGACTTCCCAGGATGATTACAACTTTTTCGGAATTTAGGAGGAATTATGGAGATTATCTTCCGGCGGATGGGTTCGGAAATTATAGGTTTCTCGCTTATGCTGTGGAGTATTTCTTTCTCAACGGAGGGGCGCGTTGTTTTGTGATGAGGGCGGCGCCGCAGGATGCAGTCTGCGCCGAAGGAGCCGCGCCGGCAGGGGATGCCCCTGTCTTATTGCTGAAAGCCAAAGATCCGGGACTCTGGGGGAACGGCATCAAGGTGTCCATAGTTCCATCCAGCAAGGCGAAAACCCAGATTTTAGAGGTGGTTGAGACGGCATCCGGCAAGTGCTATTCCGTCAAGAACGGAGCCGGTTTCAGGGAAGGAGACGTCGTTGCATTTTATGACGGAACGGGGACGGTATTAAACCGGGTGGTTAAGAGTCAGGATAATATTCTGATCTTTGAGAAAGAGTTTGAAGAGGATGTGGTGGATAAAAGCCTCTTACCCGAGAAGATTATCTCCACCTGTGAATTTTCCATGGAAGTCCGTTATGAGGACCAGATGGAGAACTATGATAATCTCTCATTTAACGGGGAAGCGCCGAACTTTGTGGAGACGGGGACGGCCAAATCCAATCTCGTGTCCGTCAAGTATATGGGGGAGACGCAAGAGGAGATAAAAACTCCATTTGAACGTCTGCTGGAAGGACAGGAGGACGCAGTGTCCATCAGTTTTTCCGGAGGGAGCAATGGAACTGTACTGGGAATGAAGGCAGATGATTTTATCGGCGCGGATAAAGGCGCCGGAAAGAGAACCGGAATACAGGCCTTTCTCGATAATGATGTCGTATCCATCATGTCGGTCCCGGGAGTCACCGATCCCAAGGTGCAGCTTTCTCTTGTGGCTCATTGTGAGAATCTGGCCAGCCGTTTTGCCGTCCTTGATATTCCGCAGGATGCCGGAACGGTACAGGATATAAAGAGCCACAGGGATATCTTCGATTCGGCTTACGCAGCCCTTTACCATCCGTGGCTGACTGTTTTTGATCCGCTGGACAAGAGAAATATCCAGATACCGCCATCCGGTTCCGTGAGTGGAATCTATGCCAGAAGCGATAATACGAGAGGCGTCCATAAAGCGCCGGCCAATGAGGTGGTCAGGGCCTGCGTGGGTCTGGACATACAGTTTACGAAGGAGGAGCAGGACATTCTGAATCCTGCGGGTGTCAATTTAATCAGGTCGTTCCCGGGACAGGGAATCCGCGTCTGGGGGGCCAGGACGGCCTGCAGCGACGCAACATGGAAGTATATCAATGTGAGGCGCCTTTTTATTTTTATAGAGGAATCCATAAAAGCCAATACAAACTGGGCAGTATTCGAGCCGAACGATGAAACACTTTGGATCAGGGTCCAGAGAACCATTGAGGTATTCCTTACCGGCCTCTGGAGAAACGGAGCCCTTGTGGGAGCTTCACCTGCTGAGGCGTTTTATGTCAACATAGGAAAAAGCACAATGACTCAGGATGATATTGACAATGGAAGGCTAATCTGCATGATTGGAGTTGCTCCTGTCAGACCTGCTGAATTTGTAACTTTCAGAATTACCCAAAGAATGGGTGATTCCAGGCAGCAAGAGGAGGCAATGGAGCGTTGAAAGAGCAATAGTTTTTAAAACAATGAAAAAGGAAATAGGGAAGGAGCATTATTATGGCAGTATACCCAAGGGCGAAATTCCGTTTTAAGCTGGAAATCGATGGAATGGAGGCAGGAAGGTTCAGTGAGGTTTCCGGTTTCGACGCGGCGGTAGAACCGATTGAGTACAGGAAGGGAGATATAGCGGGAGAGGCTCCGATGAGAGTGGCGGGACTGCGTAAATACGGTGATATCACCCTGAAGAATGGGATAATCGAAGGAAAAGCCGTTTGCGGCTGGATTGAGAAGGGGACGGCCGGTGAGGTGGAGAGAAAGACCGTGACCGTAAGCCTGCTCGATGAGATGCAGAATGTAGCGGCGGTGTGGAAGATTATTAATGCATGGCCTACTAAATATTCGGCGCCTGATTTCAATGCGGACTCCTGTGAGATTGCCGTTGAGAGTTTGGAGCTGGCCCACGAGGGAATGGTAAGGGAGCCATAGATTATGCATCCGGTTACGATGCAGGTGACTCAATATCCATATGCGAAGACCTTGAGGAAGCCGATGCAATAATCAGGAAGAACAGAAAGAAAACGAGATTGCTTTCCATGTTCATCCCCTTCGAAAAGTGCTGCTGTGAATTCCGTGCCGGCAGCACTTTTCGTGATTCTAATTCTAATACCGAATCCAACATCAAACCTAAAGCCGATTCTAACTCTATGCTGAATCCGGCACCAAATCTAAAGCCGATTTTAACTCTATACCGAATCCGGCACCAAATCTAAAGCCGATTCTAACTCTATATCGAATCCGGCACCAAATCTAAACCGATTTTAACTCTATACCGAATCCAGCATCAAATTAAAAGCAGGTTCTAATTCTAATACTGAAACCAATGTCAAACCCCAGAAGATATTTTCAGACATCGGATATAGCAATGTTAACTTATTTAAATATAAGGTTGACAATCTGGCCTGCAATTGGTAAACTTTATTTAAATGTAAACTAAAATATAAAAAGAGTTTACATTTAGATGATCTTATCAAACAGGAATTAAAGGAGGAGAACATGTTACAAAAAGCAGAAAAACCCCTGAGGTATTCACCGGTATTGAATCTGACCTATACGGCGATGTTTACAACATTGATCGCAGTGGGTGCGTTTATCAAAATTCCGGTGCCTGTGGTGCCTTTTACGCTGCAGTTTCTATTTACCATGCTTGCGGGGCTTTTGCTGGGAGGCAAAAACGGGGCGGTCAGTGTGGCTCTGTATATGGCGCTTGGGCTGGCGGGACTGCCTATCTTCGCGGAGGGCGGCGGAATCTGGTATCTTTTAAAGCCGAGCTTTGGCTATCTGATCGGCTTCTGTCTGGCCAGTTATGTGACGGGAAAGATGGCCGAACACGGAAATCCGCTGACAATGAAAAGACTTCTGGCAGCAAATTTTACGGGGCTTTTTATCGTCTATGGCGTGGGGATGATTTATTACTATATTATCTGTAATTTTGTGATAAACACACCGATAGGAGTATGGCCGCTGTTTCTTTACTGTTTCATATTGGCAGTCCCGGGAGATATCTGTTTATGCATTTTGGCAGCTTATCTGGTTAAGCGGGTCCAGCCGGTAATGAAAAGAATGAGATAAGGTTAAAAGAGAGCGGATAACATCAAAGAAATTGAAACATTACAGAATGAGGTGAACTGAATATGAGCAAGAGTATCTTTATTACAGGAACCGGAACAGACATTGGAAAAACCTTTGTGACGGGCCTGATTGTGAAAAAGCTGAACCAAAGCGGGAGAAGCGCGGCATATTATAAAGCGGCCATGAGCGGGAACAGCCGCGGCGGGGACGGGAATCTGATTCCGGGTGACGCATGGACCGTCAAGAATGTTTCGGGAATTGCCCAGCCGCTCAAGGAAATGTGTCCTTATGTGTATGAGCTTGCGTATTCTCCCCATCTTGCCTCCAGAATCGAGGGAAATCCGGTGCGGCTTCAGGTGGTCAGGGAGGGATTTGAGGCTGTCTGCCGCAATTACGACTATGTAACGATGGAAGGGAGCGGCGGTATTGTATGTCCGGTCTGCTTTGATGAGGCCAAAATCCAGTTGGAGGATATTATCAGAGAACTGAAGCTGTCCTGCCTGATTATCGCAGATGCGGGACTCGGCACAATTAACGATGTGGTCCTCACCTGCGAATATATGCGGGCCCATGATATTCCGGTGAAAGGAATCATTTTCAACCATTTCCATGCAGGAAATGTGATGGAGGAGGATAATCGGAGGATGTGCGAATACATGACGGGACTTAAGGTGCTGGTCTGCGTCAAAGACGGTGATACGGAGCTCGACATGGACGCAGACGAACTGGCATCCCTGTACGAATAGGAAAGAAGGTAAAAAAATATGATTTGGTATCCATATCAGCAGATGAAAACAATGAAACCGCCCTATAAAATCATCAATGCGGAAGGTGTTTATCTATACACGGAGGACCAGAAACTGATTGATTCCGTTTCTTCCTGGTGGAGTGTTATCCACGGTTACAAGCATCCGGTGCTTACGGAGGCGATTAAATCCCAGGCGGACCGGTTTGCCCATGTCATGCTGGGGGGACTGACCCATGAGCCGGTGGAAAAGCTGTCTGAAAAGCTGAAGGAGTGGCTGCCCGGGGATCTGGATTACTGCTTTTACTCCGATTCCGGGAGTGTGGCGGTGGAAGTGGCTCTTAAAATGGCGCTGCAGTTCAATACAAACCGCAAAGAGACCAGAGATAAGGTCCTGTCCCTGACCCGGTCTTATCACGGCGACACGTTTAAGGCCATGGAAGTGGGAGACGACGAGGATTATCATTTTGCATTCGGGGAGAAAAAGGATGTTATACATATCCCAACGGAGATTCCCGCCCTGGAGGAAGCGTTTAAACAGCATCATAGCGAACTGAACTGTTTTATCGTGGAGCCGCTGCTTCAGGGAGCGGGAGGAATGCAGATGTATGATATCTCATTCTTGGAGCGGGCGAGAGAGCTGTGTGACGAATACGATGTGCTCTTGATTTTTGATGAAGTTGCCACCGGATTTGGGCGGACCGGCTTCCGTTTTGTTGCAGATCTGGTATGTCCGGATATCCTTGTTCTGGGAAAAGCACTGACGGGAGGATATATAGGACATGCGGTTACGGTGGCAAACCACAAGGTATATCAGGGCTTTTACGGCGACGATCCCGCCCTGGCGCTGATGCATGGACCTACCTTCATGGGAAATGCTCTCGCCTGCAGTGTGGCGTTAAAGTCTATCGAGCTTTTTGAAAAAGAGGACTACATATCGAAGATCAGCCGGATTACAGCCGTTACCAGAAGGGAAATGGAGGGCTTTGAGGACAGCCGTGTAAAAGAAGTGCGTATCATGGGAGGCTGTGTCTGTGTGGAAGTCTATGATCCCGCCGTACTGGACGGATATCAGCAGTTTGCATACGAACGCGGCGTATTCAGCCGTCCGTTTTTAAATTATATGTATGCGATGGTTCCCTATATAATCACGGAACAGGAACTGGTGAAGGTGCTGGATACGATGAAAGAGTGGTTCAGGTAAAAGAATATGATATGGAAGGAAAGGCGCTGTCTGCATAGATACAGCGCCCTTCTTTTCGTGGAATTCATCGGATTTGAGGCGATTGATGCCGGGCCATTGATCCAATTCTTGTCCAGGCTTGCAGGTGATATAGCAAAATGTTATAATAAAAGAAGGTAATAGAACCGAAGGGGGCATTGCTATGAAGAAAAAAATTGAACGGCTAAAGAGAATTCTGGAAGAAAGTACGTACACTGTGGCGCTTTGCGGCTCCGGCATGATGGAGGAGGGCGGATTTACAGGAATAAAAAAGCAGGATAAAGCCTACGACATAGAAAGCCGCTATGGCCATTGCGTGGAAGAGCTGTATTCGGCTACCTTCTATAATACACGGCCGGAACAGTTCTTTGAATTTTACAAAAGTGAAATGCTTCATCGTATGCCGCATGACACCGCCACCGGTCCGGCACTGGCGGCCATGGAGCGGGCGGGCAGACTTCAGAGCGTGATCAACAGCAATATTTATGACAAGCCGCGCAGGGGCGGCTGCGAACATGTAATCAACCTGCATGGAAGCATCTATCAGAACCAGTGTCCCAGATGCGGGAAAGAATACCCTGTTTCCTACATAATGAATGCAAAACACGTACCGCTTTGCGAAGACTGCAGGATTCCCGTCCGGCCGATGATTTCTCTGTTCGGAGAGATGGTGGACAGCCAGAAGATGACAAGCACCACGGAGGAAATTACAAAAGCCGATACATTACTGCTGCTGGGGACGACCCTTGCTTCCGAAGTGTTCCATCATTACATCCAGTATTTTGAGGGAAGACATCTGGTCATTATCCATAAGCAGAAGCACTATCTGGATGAGAAGGCGTCACTGGTGATACTGGATCATCCGATGAATATACTGCCTCTTTTGGGATATGGAAAAGAGGAGAAATAAGGTAAAGCAGAGTTTTTCAGATTTTCACCGGGGCCGGTTATGGTCCCGGTGCTTTTTTTGCCATTCCTTGAAACCACCCATTTATGAACTTGGGCCTGGCCGCTGCATTCCATCTGTCAATTGTGCTCCTTATGATGTTTATTATGGCATTTCCCACGGCTGTCCGGGAGGCAGCCGTCCTCGGAAGAACTGGCGGTTTCGTCCTGATATTTCTGTCCGCCGGGACGTTCTTCATTCTGTTCCGCCCTGTGCTCACAATGTTCCGTATGCCCCTTGATCTCTTTCATGGATTTATCCTTGAACTCATCCAGGGTAGCCATGGGATCCACATCCAGAAGTTCCTGGATGGCGTAATACTTGCCGACGGACATACCATGACTGTGTGCCTCGCTGCACATATGGCTGTCTACACTGGCATATTCCGCAGTTACATTCCCGTGGCACTGTTCTAAGGCCGTATCTACGGAATCCTGAAGATTTTCCAGGAGCCGGCCGTTTCCATTTCTGTTTTCCAGGGTGACGGATATCACGGCATTATTTTTCAGATAAGACTGCATGGCCTCACTGCCCAGCAGGCGTTCCATGGCCTCCCCGTATTCCAGATGCTTCAGGGAGACTTCCTGGAGCACATTTTCTCCGTCCGCCCCGTAGGGAACCTCGTCCACGACCCTTCCCCAGCGGTTGATATCCAGTTCAATACTGGGATTGACATCAATGCTGATGGTGGCGGCCTCGGTATAATAGAGCTTGTAGCCTCCGAACCCGCTTCCCACAAGAAGCATGAGACAGGCGGCGGAGATGGCCCATTTCATTCCGGGTGAGGTGAAACGGTGTTTCCTGTGCGTTTTTTTCTGCTGTTTTCTTCTCATTCCGCCGACAACAGCCGCGCGTGTGCGTTCTTTCAGCGCATCATCACATTTAACGGCGTCAAATGCGTTTTGGATCTTCTGTTTCACCTTCCTCACCTCCCAGTCTGTTTTTCAGTTCCGCTTTGGCTCTTGCCAGATGCGTATATACCGTATTGACATTCTTATGTAAAATACCTGCGATTTCCACGGAGGAATATCCCTCGTAATAATGCAGATAGATCAGGATTTTATATTTTTCAGGAAGCTGTATCACGGCCTCCAGAACCTCGGAATGTTCGTTACCGTCCGGCGCCGCCGTGGCCATGGCCTCCTCCAGGGAACAGGTATTGCGGCGGAAAAAACTGCGCAGCACATCCTTGCACCGGTTGACGGTCACTCGGATCAGCCAGGCTTTTCTGTGTTCCTCGGACTGAAAGGGTTCGGAAAAAAGGGCGTATTTCAAAAATACATCCTGAAATACGTCCTCCGTATCGCTTTCATTTTTCATATAGACAAAGCAGATATGCTTCACCATATCGGCATATTGGCCGATTGTCTGCTCTACATCCGATTCCTGCCGCATTGTTTCTCCATGAAGTAATTTTTATCTGTGATGTGAGCCGCAGCCCTGCCTGTTGTGATGGCCGCTGCGGTTCCCGCTTTCACTGTGATGACCGTTTGAAATTCTGCCGTCCGAATTGCCGGAGGCTGAAGCAGCCGGAGAACCTGCAGTTGAGGAGGCGCACCAGCTATGTGTACCGTCGGGGCACACCCAGTTTCCGTCCTCGGACCAGTGGCCCTCACAGTCTCCGTGGTCATGAGTGGTACAGTATTCATAACCGGTACAGTCTTCGTATCCTCTCGGACAGCTCCACTCGGCTCCAAACGCCAGGCTGCTGCCTGCAAATACTAATACGATCCCAGTTGCTGCTGTTGCCATTATAGTTCTGATTTTCATTATTTTCAATCTCCTTCTTTCATTCATTTCATTAATAATACGAATGGGGGTGGTGAACCCTTTCAAACAGATGAAAATAATTTTATAACGTTCCGCAGGATCCGCTTTTACAGCGCCTGCGCACAGGTATTTATTAACGGAAAACGGCGCATAATGTGACCAGATATACGATGGAGGTACGGCATGAAAAAAATGTATAAGGAACTGTTTTTGTTTAAATGGGCGATTCTGCTGCTGGTATTGACTGTAATTGGTTCCGTGGCCGCAAATCTTGCCCTGCCCATGTATCTTTCAGAGGTTATTAATACTGCAATCCCGGACGGAGATAAAGTCCGAGTTGTTTCAATCGGGGGAACCATGCTGCTGTTCGTCCTGCTGGGCGTCATATGCAGCGTTGGAACCGGTTTTTTTGCGTCTCTTGCATCGGTTGGTTTTGGCAGAAATGTGCGAAGCAGAGTATTCAGGAAGGTACAGTATTATTCCCAGACGGAATTCGACGGTTTCTCCACATCATCCCTGATAACCAGAACTAATAATGATGTGGTTCAGGTTCAAACTTTTATGAATATGCTTCTTAAAGTTTGTCTGATGGCTCCTGTTATGTGTATCGGCGGGGTAGTACTGGCTCTGGCTAAAAGTGCGGCCATGTCCATGATACTGATTTTTTCTCTTCCGGTCATGATTGCTTTTGTCCTGATTGTTGCCCGCCTGGCTTCTCCGCTGTCCCGGAAAATGCAGGAAAAACTTGATGAGATCAATCTTGTTACCAGGGAGAAACTGACTGGAATCCGTGTTGCCAGGGCGTTTGGAACGGAACAGTTTGAGGAACAGCGATTCCATAAGGTCAATGATGAGTTTATGATCAATACCATCCGTATGAACAGTGTCATGGGGATTATGATTCCCGGATTGAGCCTGATTTTGTACGCAACCATGGTAGCTCTGATTGCATTTGGCGGTTACCGGATTATTAACATCCATACGGCAATACCCATTGGAGATATTATTGCCGTCATACAGTACGTGATGCAGATTATGATGTCGGTGATGATGCTGTCCATGATATTTGTCATGTATCCCAGGGCAGCCGTTTCTGCCGGGAGGATCAATGAGGTGCTTGACACAATTCCCGCTGTGGCTGACCGTGAGGATGCCGTAACGGAAACGGATGTAAAAGGATATGTTTCCTTCCGGGACGTGTCGTTTACCTTTCCCAACGCGGATGAACCGGCGGTTTCTCATATTTCCTTTGATTCTTCCCCGGGGGAAGTTACGGCGATTATCGGTTCTACGGGAAGCGGAAAGTCTGCACTGGTCAATCTGATTCCCAGATTTTACGACGTACAGCAGGGGGAGATCCTGGTGGACGGGGTGAATGTAAAGGAGATCAGTCTGGAAGTCCTTCGTAAAAAGATAGGGCTGGTACCGCAGAAGGCATTTTTGTTCAGGGGTACCATTGCTGAAAATGTGGGGTATGGTCTGGGGTATCCGGATCAGATGGATGTGGAGCATGCGGTGAGGATTGCGCAGTCCTATGATTTTGTGACGGCCAAGGAGGGGGGATTTGACGCTCCCATAACACAGGGAGGCGCCAACGTATCGGGAGGACAGCGGCAGCGTCTGGCAATTGCAAGGGCAATCGCCAGAAAACCGGAAATCTATATTTTTGACGACAGTTTTTCCGCATTGGATTATAAGACGGATGCGGCGCTGAGAAAGGCCCTGCTGTCGGAAGCCGGAGATGCCACCGTGATTCTGGTGGCACAGAGAGTCAGTACCATTAAAAATGCGGACCGGATTCTGGTATTGGAAGACGGCAGATGCGTAGGACAGGGCAGACATGAGGAACTGATGAAAAGCTGTGAGGTTTATCGGGAGATTGTATATTCCCAGCTTACCCGTGAGGAGGCGGAGAAAGATGAAATCTAGTATACACAATAAAAAAACGGATTCTAATGCCGTTTTCAGGCGCCTGCTTCGGTTCATGGGGCCTTACCGGAAAGGATTAACCGTCTCCGTCATCTGCATCGTTCTTTCATCTCTGTTTAACAGTTTCGGGCCGTTTGTACTGGGCAGGGCAACGGATGCGCTGGCGGGTCTCGTAACAGGCGGGGAGCCGGTATACAGTCAGATACGCAGTTTTGCCGCCACTCTGATTCTGCTGGCCGCCATTTATATTTTGTACGCGGTTTTCAAGTATGTCAGCACGGTTATTCTTGTCAGGGTTTCCCAGAAAACAATCCGTGATTTGAGGAACGGCATCGACCGGAAGTTTCGGAAACTTCCCCTGAACTATTTTGATACGAATACCTACGGGGATGTGCTCAGCCGTATTACCAATGATGTAGATACCATATCCAACAGCCTGCAGCAGAGTCTGGAGCAGATTGTGACGGCGGTGACTTCCGTTATCTGTATTCTGGCCATGATGCTTTTTATCAGTCCCATGCTGACTTTGATCGGCATTGTGACAGTACCCCTTGCCCTTGTTTTTTCAATGAAGATAGCAGGAGCTTCACAGAAGTATTTTAAGACTCAGCAGGAGACGCTTGGAGAGATGAATGGGTATGTGGAGGAAATGTATACAGGGCATACCATTGTCAGCGCCTATGGCACGGAAGAAGAGACGGTAGATGAATTTGAGGAAACCAACAGAACCCTGTATGACAGCGGCTGGAAATCTCAGTTTATGTCCAGCACCATGATGCCTGTTACCCAGGGAATGGCAAATCTGGGGTATGTGTTTGTCGTAATTGTGGGCGGGGCTTTTGTAATTGATAATAGAATGACGATTGGCATGATACAGTCCTTTATCCAGTATCTGAGACAGTTTTCACAGCCCATCAACCAGACCGTTCAGATTGCCAATATCCTTCAGTCTACGGCAGCGGCAGCCGCCAGGGTTTTCGAATTTATCGACGAGACGGAAGAGAGTCCGGAACCGGAGCATCCGGCAGTCCCTGATTCTATAGATGGTTCTGTGGAATTCAGGCATGTAAGATTTGGGTACCTGCCGTACCACACCCTTATGCACGATGTGAACCTGGAAGTAAAACCAGGAAACAAGGTAGCCATTGTAGGTCCTACGGGTGCGGGTAAAACTACATTAATTAATCTGCTGCTGCGTTTTTACGATGTGAACGACGGCGAAATCCGCGTGAGCGGCATTAATATTAAAGAGATGAACCGTATGGAGCTCAGGTCTGTTTTTGGCCTGGTGCTTCAGGATACATGGCTGTTTACCGGCAGTATCATGGAAAATATCCGGTACGGCAGACTGGATGCAGGGGATGAGGAGGTGGCCAGGGCAGCCAGGGCGGCCAGAGCGGACTCATTCATCCATACCCTGCCGGGCGGATATCAATTCAGGCTGCAGGAGGGAGCGGCGAATCTGGCACAGGGCGAACGGCAGCTTCTTACTATTGCGAGGGCGATTCTTTCAGACAGTCCCGTGATGATTCTGGATGAGGCAACCAGTTCCGTAGATACGCGTACGGAAGTACTGATTCAGGAGGCCATGGCGGTTCTCATGAAGGGGCGGACCAGTTTTGTAATAGCCCACAGGCTTTCCACGATCAAGGATGCAGACATGATTCTGTACATGCAGGACGGAGACATCAGGGAAGTGGGAAACCACAGGGAACTTATGTCCCGGAACGGACTTTACGCGAAACTGTATAACAGCCAGTTTGCCAACGAGAACGGATGCTGAATATAGCAATGCATTGTCAGCCGGCGCAGGTTATTAGCAGGGAGGAGGCGTGCACCGGAAAAATCCGGATTCATAACTTGACAGAAATGCATTGGTATGGTAAAGTGATAATTAAATTACTGATAATCTAATTATCGATAATTAAATTATCGGATAAAGGAGAGAGAAATGTCCATACCTGATCGCAGCATTGACCCAAGGATTTTATCAAGTGCCAAAAAAGAATTTTTAACGAATGGATTTGAAAAGACATCCTTGAAAACCATCTGTGATAATGCAGGGATTACTACGGGAGCGCTCTATAAGCGATACAAAGGAAAAGAAGACCTGTTTCACGCCCTGGTGGCCGATACGGTGGCTGATTTGAATGATGTTTTAAATGAAAAGGGAGGTGTGGACGTAACGGCGCTTTCCGACAGCCGGCTAATTAAAGCCTGGGATATGGATTTGGAATATATGTTGTGGTGGTTCCGGTTTTTATATGAACGCCATGACGGATTTGTCCTGCTTTTAAGATGTTCGGAAGGCACGGCTTACGCGAAATTCCAGCATGACTGGGTAGAGCAGATGACGGTATCAACCGGCAAATATCTTCAGGAGGCCCAAAGGCGCGGGCTGACCGGGACGGCCGTATCCAGGGAGGAACTGCATGTCCTGTTATCCGCTTTTTGGTCAACAATCTACGAGCCGTTTATCCATGATTTCAGTTGGGAGCAGATCGAGTCACATTGTAAGCTGGTATGCAGATTATTCAACTGGTATGAAGCACTGGCGTTTGACATTCGAAAATAAGTCCCTCCATAAGGAGGGCTTAAATTTAAACATAAGGTTAGCTTAAACTAACCCCAAAAAGGAGGAATGGAACTTGTTTGGAAAAGTATTGGAATATGCCGGTGAGTACCGAAAGACTACATACCGGGCAATTGCAGCCATGCTAATCGGATTGATAATGAATGTCCTGCCGTTTTTGTTTATTTATCAGATTATCAGTCCGCTGCTGATGCGGGAACCCATAACAGTCTCGGCGATGGCCTGGCGGGTATTGGCTATTGCCGTCTGCGGCGTTCTCTATGCGGTGTTTTATATACGGGGACTGGCGCTTTCGCATGAGTCCGCGTATCATACCCTGGAAAACTTACGGTTATCCCTGCAGGGCAGGCTGGAAAAGCAGCCTCTTGGAGTTATACAGGAAAAGGGGGTCGGCAGTATTAAAAAGATGTACATAGAGGATATCGACAGTATAGAGCTGCTTCTTGCACATGCGCTGCCCGAAGGATTCAGCAATCTCTTTGTTCCTGTCCTGGTGTTTATTGCCATGTTCTTTGTGGACTGGAAGCTGGCATTCCTGTCCCTGGCCTCGCTGCCTATCGGCCTGATTTCCATGATGGCCATGTATAAATCCGGCATGAGCCGGATGGGGGATTATTATGAGTCCGGGCGGAGAATGAACAATACAATTGTGGAATACATCAATGGAATGGAAGTCGTCAAGGTATTCAACCGGGACGGTGAGTCCTACAGGCGTTTTGAAAAGGATGTGCGCGGTTACCGCGATTTTACGCTGGCCTGGTATAAGGTGTGCTGGCCCTGGATGGCTCTTTATAACAGCATACTTCCCTGTGTGGCCATGTTTACCCTTCCCGTCGGTTCATATCTGGTGCTGAAAGGCGATTCCACCCTTCCCGACCTGGCATTGGTTCTGTGCATGTCTTTTGGCATTGGGGCGCCCCTGGTCCGGGCAGTGGGGTTTATGTCCACACTTCCCCAGATTAACTATAAGATTGCCGGTCTGGAAGCCATGATGAGCTCACCTCCCCTTCAGCAGAGCGATGAGCCCTTCACAGGGAAGGAACACAGTATCCTATTCAGGAATGTCCGTTTTGCTTACCAGGAAAAGGAAGTGCTCCATGGGGTTTCACTGGATATACCCCAGGGCAGCCTGACGGCGCTGGTGGGAGAGTCTGGGAGCGGTAAATCCACATTGGCGAAGCTGTTGGTCCACTTCTACGATGTGACCGGAGGTTCTGTAAGTATCGGAGGGCAGGACATCCGCCGGATGAGCATAGAGGCGCTGAATAACGAAATTTCCTATGTAGCCCAGGAACAATTTCTATTTAACACGAGCCTTTTGGAAAATATCCGTTTGGGTAAGCTGGAAGCGTCGGATGCGGAAGTGCTGGATGCGGCTGAAAAGGCCCAATGCGGGGAGTTCCTGGCCCGTTTGGAACAAGGTATTCATACGATGGCAGGCGATGGCGGCAGGCAGCTTTCGGGCGGAGAGCGCCAGCGTATCTCCCTGGCCAGGGCAATTTTAAAAAATGCCCCGATTGTTGTGCTCGATGAGGCCACGGCATTCATGGATCCGGAGAACGAAGAGAAAATGAATGCCGCAATCGCAGAGGTCATCAGAGGCAAGACGGTTATTGTCATTGCACACCGCCTGCATTCCATTGTGAATGCAGATCGGATCTGTGTACTGGATGACGGGAAACTTGCCGCAGTGGGAACTCATCGGGAACTGCTGAAAGAAAGCAGAAAATATCAAAAACTCTGGGAAGCGGCCCAGGGAAGCGCCCGGTGGAAAGTAACCACCCACGGGGAGAAGGGGGATGAAAAACTATGATTGCTTTGATGAAACGGATTCTTGCCGTATCAGGAGAGTATAAAGGCAGAATTCAGTTGGCCTTTGTATTTTCCTTTCTGAAATCGCTGCTTTCCAAGGCGCCTCTCATGTTGGGGTTTACAGCCCTGGCGGCATTCTACAGGGGTGGCATGACAAAGGAAATTTGTATTTGGCTGGGAACAGCCATGTTTCTATGCATTGTATTTCAGGTTATATTTCACCATATTGCGGACCGCCTTCAGTCGGCCGCCGGGTTCATGGCGTTTTCCGACATGAGAATGAAATTGGGCGGTCATCTGAGAAAGATGCCTATGGGTTATTTTACGGAAGGCAATATTGGAAAAATAAGTTCGGTTTTATCGTCTGATATGGTATTTATTGAAGAAAATTGCATGATGGTGCTGGCGGACATGATGAGCTATCTCTTTTCCGAGGCCATTATGATAATATTCCTCCTTTTCTTTAATGTTTGGATTGGTCTGGCCGCCATTGGCGTTGTGCTCGCGATTCTCCTGATTGCAAAAGGCATGAAAGAGGAAAGCGCCGGAGACTCTGCGGTTAAACAGGAGCAAAATGAGAAACTGACCGATGCGGTATTAGGCTTTACAGAGGGGATTGGTATTATCAAAACCTATAACCTGCTGGGGGATAAATCCAGGGAACTGACGGATAATTTTGCTGAAAGCCGCCGCACGGCCATTCAGTTTGAGGAGAACCATGCCCCTTACCAGCGGCGGCTGAACATGGCCTATGGTGTGGGTTCTGCAATCATTGTCGGAATTTCACTTTTACTCAGCAGCCGCGGCCTTTTGGACGTAATTTATGTGGTGGGTATTTTATTGTTTGTCTTCGACCTGTTTGGCCCGATAAAGGCATTGTACAGCCAGACAACCCGATTGACGGTCATGAGCAGTTGTATGGACCGCATTGAAGAGGTGTTTGCAGAGAAGGAGCTGCCGGATGACGGCACATCCTCCATCCCGGAGAAAAGCAGTATACCGGAGGTTGAATTCCGGCATGTGAGTTTTGGATACGGCGGAAAGGAGGTGCTGCACGATGTTTCCCTGACATTGCCGGGAAACCGTATGCTTGCTCTGGTCGGTCCTTCCGGCGGCGGAAAGTCTACGGTTGCAAGCCTGCTGACCCGGTTTTGGGATGTGGACAGCGGTCAGGTACTGATTCGCGGAAAAGACGTGAGGGAGGTGAGGCTCAGCGACCTGATGGATCATATCAGTATGGTATTCCAACGGGTATACTTATTTCGGGACAGCATTTATAACAACATCAGCATGGGCCGGCCGGACGCCACCCGTGAGGAGGTCCTGGAAGCGGCAAGGAAGGCCCGTTGCTATGACTTCATTATGGCGCTGCCTGAGGGCTTTGAGACCGTGATAGGAGAAGGCGGGGAGACCTTATCAGGCGGCGAAAGGCAACGGATTTCAATCGCCCGCTGTATCCTGAAGGATGCGCCGATTGTCATTCTCGATGAGGCGACAGCCAGCGTGGATGCCGACAATGAGAGCTGCATTCAGGAAGCGATCAGCCAGTTGTGCCTGGGTAAGACGTTATTCGTGATCGCCCACCGTCTGAACACGATCCGGGAGGCGGATCAGATTCTTGTGATTGCAGACGGACGGATTGCTCAGGCAGGCACCCATGAACAGTTGATCCGCCAGGAAGGCATTTACCGTAATTTTGTCACGGTGCGGGAAAACAGCCGGGGGTGGGGCCGAAGTACCGCTTTATGAATGAGCGGCTTACAAAACACAGATTCTTCACAGGGTTTTCAGCTTGATTTCAAGTTCCCATGATATACCGAGAAAAATCATGAGAGGAGAGCGGCTTTGAAAAGGTACATGATTCGGGCAACAGCCCTTTGTGTGACGGCCGCTGTTAACGCCCAAAAATCCAGATGGGAGTCAGAGATGGCTCACTATCTGGATTTTTTATACAAAAAAACAGGAGCATCGCTCCTGACACGAAATCAAAATGATTTCACGTCATTGTGCGACACTCTCTTTCAGCATTTCGTAAAATGGTCTTCTCACTTTTTTTCTTGTTATCTCCACGAGTCCCAGCTTTGTCATTTCCACCAGCACGGTCTTGACCGGATCTTTTCTCAGCTCTTCTTCCAGGCGGGCCAGCAGAAGTTTCTTGTGCTCCTCTTTCGTCATATCGATAAAATCCACAATGATAATTCCCGACAGGTTCCGCAGGCACAGCTGTCTTGCCGTCTCGGCGGCGGCCTCCAGGTTGATCTTAAGGATGGTGTCGTCCACGTTCTTTTTCCCTGTATATTTCCCGGTATTGACATCCACAACCGTCAGCGCTTCCGTCGGCTCAATCACGAGATAGCCTCCCGATTTCAGCCAGACCCGGCGGCCGGAAGCTTCCTCCATGGCAGATTCGAGACTGTACAGCTTAATCAGGGGAACCGCCGAATCTTCATAAAACTTTAGTTTCCCTGCATCATCCGGCTGGTTCTCTTCCAGATAGGCTTTCATCCTCTTGTGGCACTCCGGAATATCCGTGATAATTGCCTCCAGGCTGCCCGCAAACGTATCGCGGAGTCCCGCAATATAAGAAGGCTCCGCGCTTTCCAGCACGGAATAGCAGGTCCGGCAGGCGGCTTTTGACAGCAGCTCCTCCATCTTATCCTTAAGCGTCAGCACCTCCCGCCCGATTGTCTCCTTTGCCGCACCCATGGCATTGGTCCTGACAATCACGCCGAAACGCTCATCCTTCAGTGCGTCCAGATATTCCTTTACTTCCTCTTTCCACTTCTCGTCCCGGATTTTCACGGAAAAACCGACCTGGTTTTTGCCCATGGTCAGGACAGCGTATTTGCCGGTAAAATTCAGGTAACTGCTGAGAACGGGATCTTTTGTCTTCACCGCATCCCGCGCCACCTGGACCACCAGCTCATCCCCCTGTTTGACCGTCCGGTCCGGACAGAGAGCAGGAAGACAGTCGGCAAACAGATGGATCCTGTTCTCCGTCAGGCTGTAGTATCCCGTCTTTCCCCCGCCTAGATCTACAAAAGCGGCATTGATATTTTTCACGATATTCTGCACTTTTCCAATATAAATATTGCCCAGGAGGCTGCTGCTTTCCTCCTGCTCCAGATTCAGGGAGCGGCACTTGCAGTCGGCCATCAGTGCAGTCAGGATCGTTCCCTTCCATTTGGTTACAATCAGTTTATTCAATCTCGGCTCCGTATTCTTCCAATGCTTTAAATTGATGGTTTTCTTCCCCGCCCTCGTCGGCATAAACTTCCTCGCGCTGCACCTGGAACCCGAAGACAGGATATTCCTGTCCAAGGAAACTGTAATAAGCGCCGATAATCTGTTCCGGTTTTACGTTGGCCGTGCTGCCGGATGAAATCTTCAAAAAGATCCGGGTATTCTCATCCGTCAGATACGCCTCATAAATGTAGGGACGCAGATCCATGGTTTTTTCACCCTTTTTGGTCTTCTTTACTATTTCTATCGATTCACTGCCGCAGAACTCCAGCAGGCCTTTCATAAATCCGGGGACATCCTCCGGCTCATACTCTTCTTTGAACCATACCGTATAATCGGCGGCAGCCACGAGGGACATTGCATTTTTCGCGGCATCATCCAGTTTTCTGTAGCTTAATACGCGGAAACCTTCCGCATTTTCCCGGTTGATCCGCTCCATCATTGTGCGGGAATCCTCTGTGGAGTTCACTTCGATATCTACGTATTCCCCATTGCTTAATATGCCCACTCCGAGCGGGGAGGCGAAGGACATGATTTGATGCGGGCTGAAGCCCTCGCTGTAACGGATATCCACATCCGCCCTTCTCATCACCTTCTGAAAATAGCGCATAATGTCGAGATGGCCAATAAACTTTAACGGGCCTTGCTTACTGAACTTCATTCTTATTTTCATAGCAGACCCCTCCTTTATATTTTGCCACACCGCAGCCGGAACATTTTGCTCGGCAGTTCGGCGTCACGGTCTCTTTGACCGCATTATTCCATTCACGTTTTAAGAACTCTTTTGTCACTCCGGCATCGATGAAATCCCATGGGAACACTTCATCCAGACTGCGCTCCCTCACGGTATAGAAATCAATGTCCACACCGCAGGTTTCAAATGCCTGCATCCAGATTTCATTGTGGAAATATTCCGACCAGGAATCGTAGAGGGCGCCGTTCTTGTAGGCCTCCTCCACCACGGCCGCCACCTTCCGGTCGCCCCGCGCCAGCACGCCCTCGAGGACGGTCAGATCCGCCTCGTGCCAGTTGTAGCGCAGGCTCTTGCGGTTGAGCATTTCCTTCATCTTCTTATTTACAATGTACGCCCTGTCGAGAAATTCCTGTTTGGTGCACATTCTGGCCCACTGGAAGGGGGTAAACGGCTTCGGGACAAAGAAGGAGGAACTGGCGGTAACCTGAACTTTTCCGTTTCGTTCTTCCTTTGGAATATTATAGTATTCCTCGGCCACTTTTTCAGAAAGCTCCGCAATTCCCTCCATGTCTTCCACCGTCTCAGTCGGAAGACCCAGCATGAAATAAAGTTTCACACGGTTCCATCCGCCTTTGAACGCCTGTGCGGAGCCGTTCAGGATATCTTCCTCGGTCAGGCCCTTGTTGATGACATTTCGAAGACGCTGTGAACCGGCCTCCGGCGCAAAGGTCAGGCTGCTCTTCTTGACATCCTGCACCTTACTCATAACATCCAGTGAGAACGCATCGATTCGCAGGGAAGGAAGAGATACGTTGATTCCTTTGCCGTCAAACTCCTCTATCAGGAAGGTCACAAGCCCCTCTAACTGCGTATGGTCACTGGAACTTAAGGAACTCAGGGAAATTTCCTCATGGCCCGTGCTTTTTAACATCTTATATGCCAGGTTCTTCAGTTCTTCGAGACTTCTCTCCCTGACGGGACGGTACACCATACCAGCCTGGCAGAAACGGCAGCCGCGTATACAGCCGCGCATAATTTCCAGGACGACGCGGTCCTGGGTTACCTTAAGAAACGGAACGATTGGTTTTTCCGGATAGCAGGTATTTTCCATATCCATAATAAGCTGTTTCTCCACCTTGTCCGGAGCATGGGGATTCACGGGAACCATGCGTTCGATGGTTCCGTCCTCCTTATACCATACTTCATAGAAAGAAGGAACATAGATACCCGGAATCTCCGCCGCCGCTTCCAGGAATTCTTTTCTGGTTCCGCCGCGCTTTTTAATCTCTTTATACCGGTCCAGAAGTTCAAAATAAACCACCTCGCCCTCACCGATGTAGAAGAGGTCAAAGAAAGGCGCAATCGGCTCGGGATTATAGCTGCACGGCCCGCCGCCTATCACAATCGGATCTTCTTCCGTCCGGTCCTCCGCATGAAGCGGGATATGGGCCAGATCGAGGACCTGCAGGATGTTGGTATAGCACATCTCATACTGGAGGGTAATTCCGAGGAAATCAAAATCCTTCACCGGATCCTGACTCTCCATCGCGAATAACGGGATGTTCTTCTCCCTCATGATCTTGTCCAGATCCGTCCATGGGGAATAAACGCGCTCACAGTATACGTCCTCGCGTTTGTTAAACATATCGTAGAGAATCTGGATGCCCAGATGGGACATTCCTATCTCATATACGTCCGGGAAACACATGGCAAACCTTACGTCCACCTTGGACGGGTCTTTTTTCACCATGTTGACCTCACCGCCGATGTAGCGGGCAGGCTGCTGGATACTTAATAATACTTCATCAGTTAAAGCTAATTTTCTCATTATTTTTCCTTGTTTATTATGCTGTTCGCACAGTATTTTGGGTTTGCGTTATGGCTCAAACCAATGTGCCACAACGCATAATTATAAGGCATTTCATGGCATTAATCAACACCATTCGGCAGAACATATTAATCCCGCTTTACTATATTGTTACTGTTTACACCGCATTGCGCTGTGAACAGTAATACTATATTTACCAGTATAACAGAACTATATAGAATTAGCACCGACAAAAAATCATATCCGCCTATTTCATAGCAGCAGCTAAAACGCAGGGGTTCCGGAACACATGGCAAGTTATTATACAGGATTACAGAGCACCTCTTTCAGGCAGTTCTGCATCCGGATCTCCCGATCCAACTGGCAGGGAAGGTATAGAGAGGCCCTTTTCTTTAAAGAAACCCGGTCTGATAAAGACAATAGCTCCGCTACAAAACGGGAACAGAAATAGCGGCTTTTAAAATCCCAGGGAATATGCAGCAGGCAAAGGAAAACACCTGCCTTCGAATAGTGAAACTGCTCTTTTGCCTTCTCCATTTCTGCAATTTTTAACTTCATTTTATCAAAATCTGCACCGGATATTTCCAGACGATAGCAAACGCTTTCTCCGATCCTCTTTTTATGTCTTCCCGGATACTCCTTCCTGAATCCTCTGAAATTAAAGCTATAGAAATATTCGTTGGAATCGTCCAGCGAAATGGACGCATGTGTGTAGCCTTTTCCGCCGGCCCAATAGATGAAATTTGAAAAGATACTGTAATACCTTGTAAATAACACGGTAATTGTACGCTCATTGTTTTCTTCCATCTTCAGTTCCATATCAGCCCTCCTATATCCCTCAACAGCCCCGGCTCCGATGTTTGTGACGGGGACTCTGCTCCGCAGGTTCTTCTCCCTTCTCCTCCTTTTCAAGGAATGCATCCACAAAGGCATCCTCTACTTTTTTATAGCCTCCCACTACGGTATCCTCGATTTTCCGGTATAGGGCCGTCGCCTTTGTTGCCATTTGACCGCTTTTCAGGGTATAGCCCGAAGGGGTTTCTTTATTTTTTTCCAAAAATGAATCTGTAAATTTTCCTTCCACGTTCTTATATGCCCCGATTACGGTTTCTCCGATTTTTCCGGGTTTCAGCTTATATTCGCTCATATGCGTATCCTCCATAATATCCATAATAACTTTCTTACTGCGTTATTCCTAACGCCTTATTTCCTTTTTATAATTACGGCAACGGCTGTGACAACAGCAGCCGCAACGGCAACAACAACGATTTTTCCCATACATTTCACCTCCTCTCCACATGCTTACTCATTCTCATCGGCAAGCCCTGTCTTTGATGAGGCTATTTTATAATTGAATTGTTTGTGATTTGATTATTTTTTGTTTCTAAAATATTAAACCTCATTCTGTTACGGATAAAAATGCTCCTGAGGCAGTTCCTGAAAACGTTCCCCTCCAAAACAGGAAGGGATAACCTATACTTACCTATTAAAAAGAGTTTCTCCAAAAGGATTTACGAAAGGCCAGGCGCAGGATGACATCCCTGACCGAATGAGAGAGGGCGTTTAAAAGGGAATGGTCCGTAAGAAAAAACAAGCGGAGTTACTCGGGGATAGTAAAGACTCAATGTCTGTGGGAGCAGGGAATTGTCTTGCAGGACATGCGGAAAGAGCGTTTCTGGTTGTACCGGAACAAATTGGCAAAAAAACAAAAATGGGGATGCTGCAAAACTAGTTAACGTAGGTTTTGCAACATCCCCTTATAGTTTGGAAACTGAGCCTCTCAGTTTCTTTTTTTTATTTCATAACCTTCAGGCCGCTTCCTTAAAACATGCGGCGCAGCTTTCAGGTGAATTGCGGCCAGCCCGGCCATACAGAAACCGCTGGCTGTGAGGAAGGTAATGGCCTGGACCATTCCGGTGCGGTCGGCAATCAGCCCGATTAACTGCGGAGTCACTATGCCGCCGAGGGCGGAGATGGCGGTCAGGACCGACATTCCCAGCGTGGATCCCTTAATATAGATTCCGGCGTCGGCGATGCAGACCGGATAGATCCCCGACATAAAAAAGCCCAGTCCCGCTAAAGAGGCCGTGACGGATATCAGGCTGTGGGAGCCGATCAGAAACAGGAAACAGACAAGGCTCCCCAGACAGTGGAAGAGAATCAGCAGTCCCTGTGAAAACCGGCCCAGCATCGCGGCACAGAAGAGCCTGCCTGCCATGATGACGATCCAGGTGATCGAGACCAGGGTGGAAGCGTAGGCCTCCGAGACCAGCCCGGTGCTCTGCAGATAGGTGACAAACCAGCCGTTGACGCAGTTCTCAAGACCCAGATAGAAAAAGAGCAGAAAACTGATACAGTAAAAATCGGGGAGGCGGAGGAAGGCGGTGGGGGAACCTTCGGCTCCCGGCTGCTTTTCCGGCGCTTTTCCGGATAACCGTTCGGCCGCGGCTTCGGATTCCCCGTCATGAGCGGGCTGGGCCGGAGCAATCTCCATAACCGAGTAATCGGCCGTTCCATAGAGAAGCGCGGAGCTGGCGCAGAGCGCGGTGATGATATAGACAATGGCCCTCCAGCCAAGCCCGGCCGTTATCATCATGGCCGTGGCAAGCGGAGCCAGAAACGCGCCTACGGCAAAGCTGCAGTGGAGATAATTGAGCATCTTTGCCGGATTTTCAAAGATATCATTGACCGCCCGGTTATTGATGATGGAGATACTTCCCCTGCCAATCCCGCAAAGAAACATCAGCAGATAAAGAACCGGCACGGGAGGAAGTAACGTCAGCAGAAAAAGGGCCGCAGGCATCAGAAAACTTGCCGAAGCGATCGAAAGGCGGGTTCCCAGCCGCGAAGAAAGGAGAGGGAAGAGAAAACAGGCCAGAAAATTCCCTACTGCCATACAGGACAGCATGGCGCCGGCCACGGCAAAGCTCAGTTCCCCCTCTTTCATCAGGGAAGGCAGGATGGAGCCGATGATCAGGACGGCCATTCCGTTGATAAGATATCCGTAGCAGCATCGCAGAAACAGGGAAAATCCGGACGGGCGCTGCGCAAAAACCGGTACATTGTTTTTCATATTCATATCCTCCAGGTGTAATCGAAGTCATTATACATCAGATGCGGAAACCGGGCAAGAAGTATGGGCGCTGTCACACCGCAATGCGCGATGGAACAGTAACACGCTGCGCGATGCGCAGAAACGGCAAAAAACGCCGTTTCGCGCCGCCACCCTCGTGTTTGACCCAAGGGGCCCGCTGTCTGTGACTTCCATTATGCTCCACTCACAAAAAACACCTCGCGGAATACTACCTGTGAGCAGTAACGGAAATCGTCCCTCTTTTTAAAGGGACTTGAAAGCTTACACTCTCTATGGTAGAATAGCATGGTTGCAATTTTACATAAGTGCTGTTCACAGCCCATCTTTACTGCTTTTATGTTACCAAAGCAGGGAGAGGGCTGTTTTTTAATTCATAGGAAATTACGTCCTATGAATTAAAAAACGCTCCGCGAGGATGCACATGCCGCGCAGAGGTAAATAGTTGTTGGAGCAGCCGCGCGGCTGCGCAAGAATCCCGCGGGCGGCATTCTTTGTACTTCGGCTGGAGAGCTTGCAGAGCTGCCGTGCCGGATAAGAAAGTCCTCCGGGCAGGAGGCGCACTCGCAGGAAAGTCCCGTAAAGGAGGTGATGCACTGCGGAGCGGTGTCTATAAAGATGCTGAATAGTTACTTTAGATTTGATTTAGGAGGTTTGAATATGGAAACAATAGAAACTGATGAGACGGATTTTACAGAGACTGGTCATGCGGCATCCGCGGCGGAGCCGGTGAAGGAAAACAAGATGGGGACAAAGCCGGTGCTTCCGCTGCTTTTATCCATGGCCTTTCCTCCGATGCTGTCCATGATGATACAGTCTCTCTACAATATTGTGGACAGTATATTTGTGGCGCGCTACAGTGAGAATGCCCT
The DNA here is from genome assembly GCF_900547735.1 of uncultured Clostridium sp. Taxonomy (GTDB): domain Bacteria; phylum Bacillota; class Clostridia; order Lachnospirales; family Lachnospiraceae; genus Otoolea. Next base: position 27,208 of record NZ_URHZ01000023.1, read on the forward strand.
GACGGCGGTGTCGCTCGCCTTTCCCCTGCAGACACTGATTGTTGCCTGCTCGGTGGGAATCGGAGTCGGCGTCAATTCTTACATTGCCAGGAAACTGGGAGAACGCAGACAAAAAGAAGCGGACAGCGCGGTGGTCCACGGCCTTCTTCTTGCAGCCGCTGCTTCTATATTATTTGCGGCCATCGGGGCATTCGGAATCGGGCCATTTTTCCGGATGTTTACAAACGACGAGGCAATCCTGAAAGACGGCCTTCTCTATGCAAGAATTTGCGTCGGCTTCTGTTTTGGGCCGTTTATCCATATCTGTATCGAAAAGATTTTTCAGGCCACAGGAAAGATGATCTTTCCAATGGCGCTGCAGGCCATCGGTGCGGTTATCAATATTATCCTGGATCCGATCCTGATTTTCGGATACTTCGGCTGTCCGTCCATGGGCGTCACGGGAGCGGCCGTGGCGACAATCATCGGCCAGCTCACCGCCATGAGCCTCTCGTTCCTGGTCCTTGTGGTATTTCCCCACGATGTGAAGCTGCGCTTTAAGGGATTTCGCTTTCACGGTTCGGTCGTACGCCAGATTCTTGCCGTTGCCGTGCCGAATGCCTGTATGAATGCGCTGGGGAGTCTCCTCGTGATGGGACTGAATGCAATTCTGATTCAGTTTTCCAATACGGCGGTTTCCCTGTTCGGCATCTATTATAAGCTTCAGACCTTTGTCTTTATGCCGGCCAGCGGCCTTTCCCAGGGAGCCATGCCCATCATGGGGTACAACTACGGCGCCCGTTCCAGAAAACGCCTTTTGGAGTGCCTTAAATACAGCGCCGTAATCTGCCTATTGATCATGGGAGTGGGCTGTCTGCTGTTTGAGAGCATACCGGGAACTTTACTTTCCTTATTCCATGCGAATGAAGAGATGCTCGAGATCGGGATTCCGGCGCTTCGTATTATTGCGGTCAGCTTCCTTCCCGCGTCGGTGGGCTTCATCCTTCCGACCATGTTCCAGGCAATGGGCAACGGACTCGACTCCCTGGCGGTATTTCTGCTGAGGCAGCTCGTCATCACCCTTCCGCTGGCCTATTTCCTGCACGGACCGTTCGGACTGCCCGGAATCTGGGTTTCCTTTATCGCGGCGGAGAGTGTGGGAGCTATTGTTGCCTTTCTGCTGTTTTGTAAAATCAGGAAAAAGGATGAACTTTTACGCCGTGAACCGGTCAATTAAAGGGGATATCCCGTCGCTTGTATAGGGTGGAATTTTCTGTAACTGTCCAGAAGGTAGTATTCCGCGAGGCGTTTTCATGCGTTTTGCATGAAAATCCCGAGTTTAGCCAGCGCGAAACAGCGTTTTCTGCTGTTGCTGTGCATCGTGAAGCGGTAATTATGAAGGCACTGAATAATTACAATTTTCTTAAAATAATGATTGACAACCAGTCTGGAAAATGCTAGTATAATCTAGTGTGCCGCACAGCGAGGCTATAAGTGCGTAAAGCCGCCGAAGCTGGCGAGTAATGATAATAGGAGGTGCCATATGTACGCGATTATTGCAACAGGTGGTAAGCAGTACAAAGTTGCCGAGGGCGATGTAATCAAAGTTGAAAAACTTGGTGCGGCTGCTGGAGAAGCAGTTACTTTTGATCAGGTTCTTGCTGTTAACAACGGTGAGATGCAGATCGGATGCCCAACCGTTAACGGAGCTACAGTTTCCGCAACTGTAGTAAAAGAAGGAAAAGGCAAGAAAGTTATCGTTTACAAGTATAAGAGAAAATCTGGATACCATAAGAAGAATGGTCACAGACAGCTCTTTACAGAAGTTAAGATTGACAAGATCAATGCTTAATTGAAACCATGATAAGAGTAAACGTATTTTCAGATTCTGAAGGAAATACCAGGGGAATTGAATTAAAAGGCCATGCCGGTTATGATGAGTACGGAAAGGACATAATATGTGCATCCGCATCAGCGCTTGCCCTCAACATGGCGAATTCTGTCGAACGGTTTACCGACGACGGGTTTGACGGGAGTGTCGAGGAAGAGACAGGGCATTTTACATTCCGGTTTACCGGGGAAGTCAGTAAAGAATCAAAACTCCTTATGGACTCGCTTGTTCTTGGACTTAAGAATATAGAAGAGGCATATGGAGAGGAATATATCAAAATCCGATTTAAGGAGGTGTAACTCATGTTTAAAATGAACCTTCAGTTATTCGCTCATAAAAAAGGTGTTGGTTCTACAAAGAACGGCCGTGATTCCGAATCCAAGAGATTAGGAGCGAAAAGAGCCGATGGACAGTTCGTATTAGCTGGCAACATTCTGTACAGACAGCGTGGAACAAAGATTCATCCAGGCATCAACGTAGGTCGCGGTGGAGACGATACATTATTCGCTACGGTTGACGGTGTTGTCAGATTTGAAAGAAAGGGCAGAGACAAAAAACAGGTTTCTGTTTACCCAAGAGCAATTAACGAATAATTCAGACAGCTCCATACCATAATGTATGGAGCTGTTTTTTCATTAAATGTCCGGCGGAGTTTTCCTGCGCCCGGCATTCAAACACCGGTGGAGCCGGAGCGCAGTTTGGAGCGGTACGGAACACGGTGTTATCTTAATGCACCTGTGAAAGGAGAAATTTATGTTTGCCGATAGTGCAAAAGTATTTATAAAATCCGGAAAAGGCGGAGACGGCCATGTTAGCTTCCGCAGGGAACTTTATGTAGCCGCCGGCGGCCCGGACGGAGGGGACGGCGGAAAAGGCGGAGATATTATATTTGAAGTGGATGACGGTCTCAATACCCTGACTGATTTTCGTCATGTCCGTAAATATGTTGCAGAAGACGGGGAACAGGGCGGTAAGAAACGCTGCCACGGCGCGAATGGACAGGATCTTGTGATCCGTGTTCCGGAAGGCACGGTGCTCAAGGATTTTGAATCCGGCAAGGTAATTGCCGATATGTCCGGTGAGAACCGCCGCGAGGTCATCTTAAAGGGCGGCAAAGGCGGCCTTGGAAATATGCACTTCGCCACTTCCACGATGCAGGTTCCGAAATATGCCCAGCCGGGACAGCCGGCGCAGGAGCTCTGGATTCAGATGGAACTGAAGGTAATTGCCGACGTCGGACTGGTAGGTTTCCCCAATGTGGGCAAATCCACGCTGCTTTCACGGGTATCCAACGCAAGACCGAAGATTGCCAACTATCATTTTACCACCCTCAACCCCCATCTTGGAGTTGTGGATTTAAACGAGGGACAGGGATTCGTTATGGCGGATATCCCGGGCCTCATCGAGGGCGCATCCCAGGGAATCGGCCTTGGCCATTCCTTTTTAAAGCATATTGAGAGAACAAAAGTCCTGGTTCATGTCGTGGATGCGGCATCCACGGAAGGACGCGATCCGATAGCCGATATCAGGGCAATCAACGCCGAGCTTAAAGCTTATAACCCTGAACTGCTCACACGTCCGCAGGTAATTGCGGCGAACAAGACGGATGCGATTTATGACGGCGAAGAGGAGGATCCGATTGAGCGCCTCAGAAAAGAGTTCGAGCCGGAGGGAATCAGGGTATTTCCTATCTCTGCCGTAACGGGCAAGGGAGTGAAAGAACTTTTATATCACGTCAACGAACTTTTAAAGACGGTGGATCGGAAACCGATTATATTCGAAAAAGAATTTGAATACCAGTTCCAGGCGGAAAACCTTCCGTATACGGTAGAACGCACCGAGGACGGCGTGTTTGTAGTGGAGGGACCGAAGATTGACAAGATGCTCGGTTACACTAATCTGGATTCGGAAAAAGGATTCCAGTTCTTCCAGAAATTCTTGAAGGACGGCGGAATACTTGCCGATCTGGAAGAGGCCGGAATCGAAGAGGGCGATACCGTCCGCATGTACGGCCTGGAATTTGATTATTATAAATAAAACGATACAGTAAAGAATTTAAGAGGAAAGCGGGAGCGTAAGATTAATGACGAGTAAACAGAGAGCCTACTTGAAAGGCCTTGCAATGACAATGGATCCGATATTTCAGATCGGAAAAGCCAGTATTACCCCGGAACTGACCACGGCTGTGGCAGAGGCTCTGGAGGCCAGGGAATTAATTAAATTAAGTGTTCTGAAGAACTGTATGGATGGCGGCAATGAAATTGCCGAGGTATTAGCTGAGCGCACACAGTCCCAGGTTGTCCAGGTAATCGGCAAAAAAATTGTGCTTTACAAGCAGGCAAAGGACGAGAAAAAGAGAAAGATCGTTCTGCCCAAGTAAAGAAAGGAGCCTGGACAGGCTATGAAACGAATCGGAATTATGGGGGGGACATTTGACCCAATCCATGTGGGCCATCTGATGCTTGGGCATCAGGCTTATAAGGAATATGACCTGGATTCTGTATGGTATATGCCTTCAAAGACTCCGCCCCATAAAAGAGATCACAGGATCACATCTTCCGAGGACCGCTGCGCCATGGTGGAGGCCGCAATCCGGGAAACACCCTATTTCCGCCTTTCCGACTTTGAGGTGAGGCGAACGGGAGGGAATACCTATACAGCGGATACATTGCGCCTTCTTCGGGAAGAATATAAGGATACGGAATTTTATTTTATTGTGGGAGCTGATTCCATCCACGATATTGAAAAATGGTATCGGCCCGAATATGTGCTGCGTGCGGTTACCTTTCTTGCTGCAGGCCGCGAATGCGAGGAACAGAAGCGTTCTCTGGATACCCAGATCGAATATCTGAAAGAAAAGTACGGTGCACGGATCATGAGACTCCACTGTATGGAGATCGATGTGGCGTCCGCGGACATCCGGGAGCGGATTGCCTCCGGAGAGCCGGTGGAGGGCCTGATCCCTCAGCCTGTGTACCGGTATATTAAAGAACACGGACTTTACCTCTGACACTTCGTCACCGGCGGAGTCTTTAGACAGCAGATTCAGGCTGAACGGTAAGGAGAATCCCTGCCGGGGAGGCGTAAGATGAGTAAGCAAAATTCATATAAAGACCTTCCGGTTCCCGAGTTTGTAAGGATCCGGGAACATCTGAAGGACAAATTACACCCGATGCGTTACGAACACACACTCGGCGTCTCGTATACATGTATCGCGCTGGCCATGCGGTATGGGTATGATTTGCAGAAAGCGGAGCTGGCCGGCCTGCTTCACGACTGTGCAAAACGGTACGATGAGGCGGCAATCATCAAAAAGTGCCGCAACAAAGGAATTGAACTGACCGAAAATGAGCTGAGTGCGCCGGCCACGATCCATGCGAAACTGGGAGCCTGGATGGCGGAACATAAATATGGGATTAACGATCCCGAGATACTGCAGGCCATCGCATGCCATACCACGGGCAAACCGGCTATGGGGCTTTTAGACAAGATACTTTATATTGCGGATTATATAGAACCGCGCAGAGACAGGGCGCCACGGCTTCCCGAGATGAGAAAGCTGGCATTTGAAGATCTCGATGAGGCCCTGTACCAGATTATGAAGGGAATTCTCGAGTATTTAGAGGAGTCCGGCGCTTATATAGACGATATGACCAGAGTTGCTTTTGAATATTGTGACGCAGAGAGAATGCGCAGAATGGAAGAAGCCGTGACCCAAACGGGTCCTCTGGCTGATTTAAAGGAGGAAATATCACAGAATGACACAGGCAAGCAAAATGGCAAAAATCGCCGTAAAAGCACTGGAAGACAAAAAAGGAGAAGATATCAGAATCATTGATATCCGTGAAGTATCCATTCTCGCAGATTATTTTATCATAGCGGACGGAAGCAACGCGAGCCAGGTACAGGCCATGGCCGACAATGTGGAAGAGGAGCTTCTGAAGGAAGGCCACGAGTGCCGTCAGATAGAGGGCTACAATACGGCCAACTGGATTCTGATGGATTACAACGATATCATTGTCCATGTATTCTCACGTGAAGACAGGCTGTTCTATGATCTGGAGCGCATCTGGAGAGACGGCAAGCAGATCGCGAGTATTGACGACTTACAGTAAAAGACCGGTTTCCGTTTTTTAGAATGGAAGAGGTAAGAAACGAAGAAAAGAAAATCGAACTCGCGCGTTGGTTAACATAATTATTTTATGTAAACTAATGTGCGAGTTTTCAGAATTCAAAGAACAGAGGTTATAAAATGCCTGGACTTGGAACTGTCATAAACTGCGCCGGGGTAATCGGCGGCGGTATTCTTGGTATGATGATAAAAAAGGGACTGTCGGAACGTTTTCAAAATATTCTGATACAGGCCGTGGGACTCTGCGTCATTTTTCTGGGTATCAGCGGAACGCTCACGGAGATGTTATCGGTGGATGGCGGCGTGATTGTATCCGGAGGCACAATGATGATTATCTTCTCATTGGCCCTGGGAGCGCTGTTTGGAGAGTTTCTGAATATTGAAAAGCATACGGAGGACTTCGGGGAGTGGATCAAGATTAAGACGGGGAGCGGCAGCGACGGCAGCTTTGTGGACGGCTTCGTCACTACCTCCCTGACAATCTGCATCGGCGCCATGGCCGTCGTCGGCGCAATCCAGGACGGAATCACGGGCGACATTTCCATGCTCTGTGCAAAGGCGGTTCTGGATGCGATTATCGTGTTCGTTATGGCATCCTCGATGGGAAAGGGCTGCATCTTCTCGGTTATCCCTCTCGGCCTGTTCCAGGGAGGCATTACGCTGCTGTCCAGGGTGATAGAGCCGCTTCTGACGCCGCAGGCGGTATCCAATATGTCGATGGTCGGTTCCATGCTGATTTTCTGTGTGGGTGTCAATCTGATGTTCCAGAAGAAGATTAAGGTAGCCAATATGCTGCCGGCCCTTATTTTTGCCGTGGCCTGTGCATTTCTGCCGTTTTTTTAAGATTCTTTCAGTGTACATAGTTCAAGATCAGGAAGACGGAGTATTAAGAGGAAACGGACCGGAGCAATGTCCGCCTTCTCTTAATACTCCGTCTTAAATTGTAATTACATTAACCGGAAGAGGCCGATTACCTTGCCGAGGATCTGTACATCATCGAGAATGATCGGTTCCATGGAGGCGTTCTGAGGCTGCAGGCGGATATGGCCTTTCTCTTTATAGAATGTTTTGACCGTGGCGGAGTCTTCCACCAGGGCAACGACAATCTCTCCGTTTCTTGCTGTGTTGGCCTGTTCCACGATGACGCGGTCACCGTTAAAAATTCCGGCGTCGATCATGCTGTCTCCCTTGACGTTCAGCATGAAGATCTCCTTATTCGGAAGCATCTCCACGGGAATCGGGAAATAGTTCTCAATATTCTGCTGGGCCAGAATCGGCGCTCCGGCGGCAACGGTACCTAACAGCGGAACATTAACTACCTCCCTGCGGGCCAGATTGAATGTGTCGTCTATAATCTCTATCGTACGGGGCTTCGTAGGGTCGCGTCGGATGTATCCGTTCTTCTCAAGCTGCTCCAGATGGGAATGGACGGAGGATGTGGACTTGAGCCGCACGGCTTCGCAGATCTCACGGACAGCCGGAGGATAGCCCTTCTTTAGTATCGTTTCTTTAATATATTCTAATATTTCTCTCTGTTTATCGGTAATTTTACCCTGTGCCATATATGTACCTCCTCTGTATGTATAATAGTAACATATGTTCGAAAAAAATGCAAACCTTTGTTCGGTATTTTCGCTTAAAAGTATTGACAAACACACGTTCGCTCTATATAATACAGATAGAGATAAGAACATACGTTTGGAACATATATTTGTTTTACCAAGGAGGAAATGGGGATGAAGAAGGGGATGCTTGTTTTGCTTGTTCTGTTTGCTATGATGAGTTCAGGATTTTTCGGGCATAATCTGATGCAGGCCATGGCCGAGGAGGAACCGGCCGTAAGCTATAGTAAGTATTACACCAGTATCCGTCTGGAGGAGGGTGACACACTCTGGAACCTGGCTGAGAAGTATAACCACCATTCGGCGAAGACGATGGAGGAGTATGTGCGTGAGTTAAAGAGCATGAACTGTCTGATAGACGACAGTATTCATGCGGGGAATTATCTGACCGTCACCTATTACCGGGCTGATCCCGAGATATATTAGAGGGTGCCAATCAGAGGGTGCACAGAACAGTGGACAATCGAACAATTTATCAGGAGATGCGGGCGGCGGTAAACCGCCCGCTGATTTTTTATATCATCGGAAAGTGCTCCTATGATATAAAAAGCCCTCCGGGCAGGATACGCCCTCGCGCGAAGGTCTTAATGCAAAGGTCAATTGTACACCTGGCTTTATCAGGTGAGTTAGAGTATAATGAGAGTCTGAGATCCATCATATTCGTGGAATTGTATTCGTAAATGAGGAAGAGGAGTATGCGAATCGGAGAATACGCCGCCCCGGCATCGGGCCGGCCGCGGAAACAGAGGTAAAAAGTATGAACGGCAGGAGCGGCGCTGAGAAGGAACCATACGAAAAGAGAAAGGGAACCCGGAGAAGGATTCCTTTCTGGTGGATCCTGAAAACAGCGCTTCTTATCTTTGCCGTGGTATTTGGTACGGTATACCTGAATCTCAGGCTTGGCTGGACCGCGGATGCCTGGCAGGGACTCTTTTTCCTGGCTGCCGCCCTTGTATTTATCCCGGAGATGGTTGTGAGAAGACATGGCCGGAGAGGAGAGAAGCTCTTCAAAAAGCTGGACTATCCTGCCGCATACGCCGCTTTTGAAAAGGAATACCGGTTTTTGAAGAAATATCCATGGCTGGATCGTTATAGAAATTGGATGCTCATCTTTTATTACAGAGATCCGCTGTCGGCGGAAGCGGTCTGTCACATGGCGGACAGCGCGTCGCTTATGGGGGACCTGGAACAGGCACGCGGCCTGTGCGGCAAACTGAAAGAGGAATGGCCGGGGAGCGAAGCGGCCGCGAGGGACTTTTCCTTTCTGGAACCTGAAAAATACAGGGAGTTTCAGAAGGAATGCAAACAGGTGATAGAGCAGGCGCTGCCGGAGGTATCGGAGGACGGAGAAAAGACGGAAGCCAGATTCTTTTGTGCCGTCACGCTCAGGGGAGGCAAGGGGAGGCGCTGTAAAATACAGCCGTGCTTTGTCGGAATAACAGAAAAGAACATTCTTCTGGCAGCCCTTAAAAAGCCCGAGATGGAAGAAATTGTGTGGCGTGAACGGATACCGCTGCCTGTTATTTCTGTGAACAGGAAGAAATCACGTTATCCCAACAGTGAAATTATAAAGCTTTTGTTTGCCGGCAGAAGAAAGATGAGGATAGAAGTTTCATACAAATTGAGTTTCGGTCAATATCCGGGTCAGGGAAAGAATATAGAATCTTTTCTCCAACTTCTTTCCGGGAGTGCGGAAACAAATTAGAAAGGGGAACGAAGGTATGAAGAGAATTACAGGGAGGAATATGTATAAAATTGCAATGGTGTCCATGATGGCTCTTTTATTAGCAGGGACATCCGTTTCTACCGCCAGCGCCGGGGGACGGACCAATCGGGCCGTGACCTCGGAAAAAGGGGGAGGAGCCGTGGCGGACACTCTGCAGAGAGAGACAAAGATGGGACTGAAGCCGTTTACCAATATTGACATCGCCGTAGAGCTTGCCGATGTCACTTTCTTAACTGCGGCGGACTATGGGATCGAGATGTCATGGTGTGACGAACGGCTGAAACCGGATTATCAGGTGAAAGACGGCAAACTTTCCGTCTTTACCCGTCAGCACGGCTCTCTTGGACTTCAAAGAGCCATCGGGGGCCAGGTCATTATCTACCTGCCGGAAACAGCCGTTCTGGATCAGGTTTCCGTGAAGACGGATCTGGGAGGCATCCAGATAGCGGACCGGAACATCACATCCATGCAGGCATACTGCGACGCGGGGGAAATCCTGTTAAACCGGGTTTCCATGCAGACACTAAAAGTGGACACCGATCTGGGAGCAGTACAGGTTCTGGACAGCAAAGTATCCCGGTCAACATCGGTGAGGGGCGATGCCGGTGATATCTTATTGTGTGGAAATATACAGGGAACTGTCACCATTGATAATGCTCTGGGAGACGTCCGGATGGAGACAACGGCGAAAGCCGATACATATCAATATGATCTGACGGTGGATTTGGGAGAGATATATGTGGACGGCACCGAATACAGAGAACACTGCGCACGCCAAGGCGGTTCATCGAAACTCAAGGTGCGTGTTGATGCCGGTGATATTAATGTAATCTTTGCCGGCAGCAACGCCCTGGATCCGGGAGCGGTTAAAACGGATATTCCCTATAAGGCATACATTCCCTATGGCCTGTCGTATGTAGTGAGCAGCAGGGAACTGTATTATTACGGCGAGCCGGTACGCGGATTCATCGACAGAACGGCTTCAGGAAGCGGCAGCAAAGACCGGTATTATAACCGGGGCGTAGATTCCGATGTTTTCCTGCAGGCAAAGTATGATCAGGGAAAACTTTCGGGAGTGGAGGAGATGAGCGAGAAGCAGATCAAAGAGGTCTTCGGTTCCGCAGAAGGCAAATAGAAAAAACAAACAATTAAAAATAAAAGGAGTATGAGACGATGTATCTGATTCTGTTTTTTGGCGTTACGATTCTGTTCGCCCTGCTGCTCGTCAAGGTGACAAGCAAAAGAAAAAATGAAAAATACGGAGTGTTTTTAAAATCAGCGGAAGAGGGCGCGCTTCATGCGGTTCCCGAAACAGAAGGATTTGATATGGTTATGGCCCAGGGGGCTAAAGATGCCATCTCCACGGTGAAGGGATATGACCGGATTCAGACGGGATATGCTTCCCTGCCCATTTTTATTGTGCGCTACAGAGGAGACGAAATGTACATTATGGCGGTTCCTTATCCTTCCATTAAATCAATGGAGGTGGATCCTGATTTTATTCTCCATATCACAAAAGAGATGTTACAGGAAGTGAAGTTTGGTGCTATGGGAAAAGTTTCCTTTTTCTTTAAGGACAGCGGCCGCTTTTTTTCCATGACCGTAACAGATTTTGCAATTCCTCTTGTCATGCAGGAGGAGGAAAAGAAAAAATTCAAACCGTATATTGCAGAATTTGCCAAGAGAGTGAATGGGTAGAACAAGAGAATGGAATTTTGCTTCTTGATGGTACACAAATTATAAAAGTTTGAAATTATTTATCTCCTAAACTTCCTTTATGGTTTAGAATGGTTTGCCGGATGGCGGACCAGGACCCATAAAGGAAGTTTTTTTGTTCTTCTGTTTTTTGTTTTTCTGTTTTTACAGGAAGATGAAACACAATTAATAATTTGGAAACAAAACTGAATTATTACGGAAACAAAACCGCAGTAGAATAGCTGCAACATGAAGAAAAAAAGGAGATATGAGAAATGGAAAAAGATTTTATCGGATATGAGTATAAGGATGTAGTTGTCAGGAAGGAGCGGGAGGCGCTTTGGATCGACAGTATGAAAAATTACGGCTGGCAGTGTTCCGGGAGTCGTCCGGCTATTGTAAAGCATATCTGGGGACCGCTCCGGGTGATGGCCGCCCCGCTGGCGCTGCTGCCGGGAACACCGTTTGCCAAAATGATAGTAGATCACAATTCGGATAAAAAAGTGGAACTGGCCTTTAAGCGGGATAAGAATATCGAAAACAAGGCTGAGCTGGTACGTTTACAGCGCCAGTTTGAGACATATGCCGCAGAACTGGATGAACTGGAGGATTCCAAAAAAACGGGAGCGGCGGCTGTGTCAAGTTTCCTGGGGCTTGCAGGAACCGTATTTTTAGGAGTTTCCACTTTCTCCTATCTGGCAGGAAACATCCCTCTTTGTATTGTAACGGCGGTTCCGGGTTTCCTGGGCTGGGTAATACCGGTATTTCTCTACAGCGGCTTAAAAGGTATCCGGACAAGAAAAGTAGAACCATTGATGGAAGAAAAACAGGAAGCAATCAGTAAGGTCAATGAACAGTCCTATTTCCTTTTACAGGAAAGCTAGATGGAAGAAACGAAAAACGGAAGAAAGAGGTAATAAGAGAATGAAAGAATATCAGAATGAACCGAAGTTTGTCGGATATGAATACACGGATGTAACGGTAAAGAGAACATTGGAATCGGTTTACACGGACAGCTTTGAGAATTTCGGCTGGAACCTGGAGGGAAGCTCCGTACCGGCCGCAGGCTCCGGAACCGTCATCTTAAAGTTTAAAAGGGACCGGAAAATTCCAAATAAAACGGAGTTGACGAGACTGCAGCGCCAGTTCGAGGCCTGTGTTTCCGAAATCGGTCAGTTGGAAACTTCGAAAGTTCTGGGAGCTTCGGCGGCCGCATTTGGGATTGGCATCATAGGTACCGCGTTTATGGCAGGTTCTGTGTTTGCCATCACTCATCAGCCTGTCCTGATGACCCTCAGTATCGTACTGGCCGTTCCGGGGTTCCTCGGATGGATCGCACCGTATTTCTGTTACAGGGGAATCAGCCATAAAAAATCAAGGGCCGTAGCTCCTCTGATTGACCAGAAGTACGAAGAAATTTATCAGGTATGCGAGCGTGCAAACGCATTGTTGAAATAGGGGATGGAATCGGGGAAATAAGTATGAAGAAAAAAGGATTGTTTTATCTCCTGGAGCCGGTGCCGCTCTATCTTGGAGCGGCCATTTTTCTGATTGCCGCCGTCGCGTTTCAAATTGCGGGGAAAGGGACAACGGTCACCGCTTATACGGCAGATGCGCTGGCTCTCTATTTTTCATGCAGAGCGGTTCCGTCTCTTCACCGGCTCTGGAGTAAACGGATGAAACCGCGGCTCCTTTCGGTAAAAAGAATCCGGATGATGGCGGATGACGCTCAGTACAGAACGGTTCTATTTACTTACGGCTCCCTTGGCATCAATGTTTTGTATGCGGTGTCGAAGCTGGTGATGGGCTGTCTCTTTTCTTCCCTCTGGTTTATTACGCTTGCCGGTTACTATTTTATTTTAAGCCTGGTCCGTTTTATGATTCTTCGGGCCGAACGGCGGGGAGGCCGCATTGCGGAGTGTGAAGCGAAGCGGCTGCATGAGCTGCGGATTTGCCGGAACAGTGCAGTTTTGTTATTTCTCCTGACGGGAGCAGTGCTTGCCATGATCTGGCTCGTTATCTACCGGAACGAGGGCCACCGCTATCCTGGAAGCATCATTTATCTGGCGGCGTTATTTACTTTTTACAAAATTATCTTTGCGTCCGTCAACCTGCACAGGACGGGAAAAACGGGAAGCATCCTTCTGGCCTCGATCCGTCAGATTAATTATGCCGATGCGCTGGTTTCCGTCATTTCACTGCAGACGGCAATGTTTGCATCCTTTTCGGACGGAACGACGGATATACGGCTTATGAATACGTTAACAGGGAACGCGGTCTGTATTCTGATCCTGCTTATGGCAGTGCATATGATGCGCTTCTCCGCGAGGGAAAGCAGGAAAATACGGTTTTAACCGTTATATGGAGGAAATTATGAATAATCAAAATCAGGCGGCGGTGGGAAATCCGCTGGAATCCGAGCCAATCGGAAAACTGATGAGGCGGTTTGCAGGGCCGGCGGTTGTCAGCAGCATGGTCAGCGCCCTTTACAATATTATCGATCAGATTTTTATAGGAAGAAGCATCGGCCCGCCGGGCAATGCGGCGACCAATGTGGCGTTTCCCCTGGTCATGCTCATGGCTGCGCTCTCCATGACCTTTGGGGTGGGAGGAGCTTCTAATTTCAGTCTCTGCCTGGGAAAAGGCGAGAAGGAGAAAGCCGGAAAAACAGCAGGAAACAGTCTTGTGCTGATGATAGGTTCCGGTGTGATGCTGGCTGCGATCACACTGCTTTTCCTAAAACCGCTTATGGAGGCATTTGGAGCGAGGGATCGGGTACTTGTTTTGGCGATGGAGTATACTGGACTGACCGCATTTGGGGTGCCCTTCGCAACGCTGAGCAGCGGCGGAAGCCAATTAGTCCGGGCGGATGGAAGTCCGCGGTATGCAATGCTCAGCTCCCTGGCGGGAGTCGCCGTCAATACGGTCCTGGACCCCGTCTTTATCTTTGGGATGGGCCTGGGGATGAAAGGAGCAGCCCTGGCGACCGTCCTGGGGCAGGCAGTTTCCGGCATACTGCTGCTCTTTTATTTCAGGAATTGTAAAACCGTCCGGTTAACCAGGAACGATTTTAAGCCGGCAGGATGGTGCGCCAAGGCAATTCTGGCGCTTGGCTCATCATCCGGGGTGAATCAGCTTGCCGTAGCCGGGATGCAGATTGTGATGAACAATACGCTGGGATATTATGGGGAACTGTCTGTGTATGGGCGGGATATCCCCCTCGCCTGCGTCGGAATCGTCACCAAGGTAAATGTGATTTTTTCCTCGGTCATCATGGGGATTTCCCAGAGCTGCCAGCCGATTTTCGGATTCAATTACGGAGCCGGGAATTTCAAACGGGTGAAGGAAACATTTAAAAAGGCGGCAGCGGCGGTGACGGCGGTATCGGTTCTGGCCTTTCTGTGTTTCCAGCTCTTTCCGCACCGGATTATTGGGATTTTCGGCCGGGGAGGCTCCCTGTACTATGAGTTTGCCACACGGTACCTGAGGATCTATATGTTCTGCATTTTTATGGGAGGAATCCAGATACTTACCGCAAATCTGTTTCCATCCATTGGAAAGGGAACCATCGGCGTATGGGTTTCCCTCAGCAGGCAGATGCTGTTTCTGCTTCCGCTGATCCTTATCCTGCCCCTGTTTTCCGGGATTGACGGCGTGCTTTTCGCAGGTCCTCTGGCAGACGGAGCCGCCGGAATACTCGCCGTCATACTGGCCGCACGGGAAATGAAACAATGGAATAAAGAGATCAGAGCTTAGGCTGATTTATTACTCCCTGTGCACGCAGACGGCAAGCGCGGCCGCCCCGGCCATGATAAAAAGGCAGGAACCGATGACGGCCTCCGGCGGTACGGTAAAGGCGGGATCCAGGTTAGGAAGCGTCAACGGATACCGGGTAAAAAGATTCTGTCTGTAAAGATCCGCCGCCGCCGGAACCGGCGCAAAACCCCAACCGAAGACAACGGCCATCATTACGAACAGCAGTCCGGAATGCATCCGGCCCACGAGCAGGCCGGTTCCCAGCACAAATACGAGTGAGGGAAGAAGGACCAGGGCGGCGGGTGCCATAAGCCGTGCCACAGACACCGCGGGGCCAAAGAGATTCAGTAAAAATCCCACTCCCAGCAATACGGCAAGAAGTGCTGAAATCAACCAGGCTGCCGCGGCGGCACAACACTTTATAAGAAGGTACTGCCCCGGGTGGGCCGATGACGTAATCACAAGCGCCTCCACCTGACGCGCCTTGTGATTGCACTGGTTCCACAGGAAAAACAGCAGGGATACGTTCAGCAGCGGCATCAGAGAAGCCAGATAGTTTCCGAAGCTCCAGGGGGAAAATGGCGCGGTATGGGCCACTCCCAGGATGGTGGAGGTGCCGAGTATCTGCCGTCCGTACCAGAGCGTGATGGCCGTCAGGCCCACAAAAAACCGGCTGCACACCGTTCTGCGCAGTTCATAGTAAAATACCTTATTCACGTCCAATCTCTCCTTTCTCAAGTCCGCATGCCTCCAGAAAATCATCCAGAGTAATCGCCTCGGAGTCTCCCGTCATACAGTCCGTATAGAGACGGGACCAGATCCCGTCCAGCCGTTCTTCACCCAGCTTCTGGGAAGCTCTGTAAATCATCAGGGCATTTCCGTCGTACCACCCTGCGGCGCTGCGGGCAGCGCTGATTTCACCGGCATAGCGCTCCGGCAGCCGATTCAGATACTCCGGATGGCGGTCATAGAAGGAGGCCTGCTGATCGGAAACGGTGTCCATCCATTTATCGACATAGTGTTCTTTTGCATAGCCGGAACCCATAATCCGGTCCATAAGGCGGTACGTCGTGTAGACCGTGATGCCCTCATCGTTCCATAAATTATCTTCGGGATCGTAAAGCGTGGCTCCCAGTCCCCACCACTGATGGATGATTTCATGGGCCAATACCTCGGCGCCCGCCGCGCCCTTGTCGGGATCGGCCAGGTTTTCATCGCTGAAGTATGTTTCTCCCATGCCGCTGATATTGCGGTTTGCGAATCCTCCAAACAGAAAGGCCGACATCTGGACGATTTTGAACGGTTTATCCTCCGTGAACGAGCGGGGGCCATAGTGCTCCGCACAGTAAGCCACCGCCTGTTCCATCAGGCCGATAGCGCCGTTTTCCAGTCTGGACTGGTATTTCCTGCTGTAATAGAACCGGATCGGCATTCCGCTGCCGGTTGCAAGCTCCGTGGAAATGTAGTCTCCGGCAAAGAAGCGCAGGCGGTCGGTGCCCTGGTCGGATATCAGCCATGAGGAGGTGCCGTCCCCGTTTTCCGAAAGTTTCTCCGTGGAACCGGTGGAAACCGGCGTCAGGGAATCCGGCAGGGTGATGTTCAGGGTAACCGGCGCGTTTTCATCTTTAATGACGGCGCAGGCTCCCAGCGTCGGGGCGACGGCGCTGCCCGAAAGCTCAATTCCGCTGCCGCTTATGGAATTCCCGGAAAGCAGACTTTCCTGTGCGTTCCATATCCTCGGCATACCTCCGTATTCGATGATCAGGGTAATCTCAGGATCCGGAGGCAGAACGCAGCTCAGTTCCCGGGAGGCGATATAGTCGTTTCTTAAATCCTCCACGGCCAGTTTCCGTCCGTTTGCCGTGATGGAACGCACCTGATAGCCGCTGTTTAAGTCAAAGTACAGTTTTTGCTCCCGGCCCGATGTGTTGCGGAGCCGATACACGGCCCGGCCGGAAATGGTGCCGAGAAGGAAACTGTCAATGGATGCCTGGATTTCCGTGCCGTCGGTAAACAGATATCGGTTATAACGGTCCTCCTCCACATAGGAAGTCCAGTCCTCTGGAGAATGGTCCACGAACGGCTGTTTCTGCCACAGCATGGCTCCCAGGCCCAGCGCCGCCAGTGCGATGGCCGGAACCGCCGGTTTTCCGGAGTGACGGATAAAGGATGCGAATGCGCCTTTGCCATACTGCCGCACACACAGCAGTGAGAGCAGCCACATGCCGCCCAGGATACAAAGCCAGACAAGACGGCTGTAGAGAGCGGTCCGCCATACGACGGCGCTTCCGAATGCGTCGGACAGGGTGGAGACAAGCGGAACATTCCACTGCGCCAGGAAATACTGGCTGCACCACCGGCCCTGTGAAAATACGAGTCCTGCCAGCACGGCCAGAATGCTCACATCGAGCCTGCCTGTAATCTGAATGGCGGCCGCGGCCAAAACAGCGCCCATAATCAGGCCGGACCATAAAAACAGGATCACCGACAGCCAGTAGCCGGAAAATGAAAAGACAATGTTTAACTTCCAGGCCGTGTAGGGCAGGTACAGGAGACCGGCGGACAGGGCGGTGAGTATCCCGCATGTCATGACCGCAAGCAGGCGCACCGCGTTCATCGCCATGGGAGAGAGCATGGTTTCCACAAGGGCGGATGTACCGTTTCGCATGGGCTGCTCCAGATTGCAAAGCATCAGCAGGGCGAACAGGACCGTACCGGCCATCCCTCCGGCCAGCATCGGATTTGCCAGGTAAAGAGCCGACATGGAGTCTCCGAATGTGTGGCGGTAAAAGGAGTATCCCGCCAGGGGAGCCAGGACGGTGAGAGCCGCCGCCAGCCAGGTCGGCCTGTTTCGCAGCAGGCGGTGGAGTTCCACACGAAACAGAGAGAACATTTTCATATTAATTTCCCTCCCGCGTAATCAGATAGAGATAGGCATCCTCCAGAGTAGGTTCGGCGTCCTGCGCCGCTTCGGGCAGCGTGTCGGCCACGCCGCGGCACAGTATGCCGGAGGCCGTATTGATTCGGGATGTGATGTGCATGGCAGGGTCGGCCTTCATTCCATCCCGTTCCAGAAAGACGCCCACATGGCCCTGTGCCTGCCGGATCAGCGCCTCCGGTGTTCCTGCAAACAAAATCTGCCCGTGACTTATGACGATTAACTGGTTGCACACGGACTGCACGTCTTCGATAATATGGGTGGACAGAAGCACCAGTTTGTTCTGTGCCGTCTGTGAGAAAAAGTTGCGGAAACGGATGCGTTCCTCGGGATCGAGGCCGACCGTCGGCTCATCGAAAATCAGAAATTCCGGTTCTCCTAACAGCGCCTGGGCAATTCCCACCCTCTGGCGCTGCCCGCCGGACAGGGTGCGGATCCGGGCTTTGCGCTTTTCCTCCAGGCCGGTGGCTTCGATCGAGGCGTCAATGGCGGCTCTGCTGTCTTTGATTCCCTTGAGGGCGGCCATATAGTCCAGAAACTGCCATACCGTCAGTTCGTCATAGAGTCCAAAATGTTGGGGAAGACAGCCGAGCTTTGCTTTCAGCTCCCGTTCACATTTTCCCAGGGCTTCCCCGTCAACGGTTATGGAGCCGGAGGTGGGCAGCAGACCGGCGACTAAAAGCTTCATCAGCGTGGATTTTCCGGCCCCGTTTGGTCCAAGCAGGCCGATCAGGCTGGGACTTTGAAGCGTCAGGCTGATATCGGAAAGCGCTTTCTTTCCGGTTGGATAAACTAGATTCAGATGTTCAATGGCGATTTGCATAGGTTTCTCTCCTCTGTGTATTTACTGTGTTTCCAGTCTATCAATTCCGTTTGCAGCTACGGTGGATTTAATATGGATTTTATGTGGAGAGAAAAGAGACCTTCACCGCGACCCCGGCCGCCGTATTGGCGATTTGGCAGGAAGCGCCGTGCCGGTCCAGTATCATTTTTACGAGATAAAGGCCCAGGCCGCTTCCGCCTGTCTCCCGGCTCCGTGAGACATCGACACGGTAGAACGGTTCAAACAACTGGGGAAGAGCCTCTTTGGGAATCCGGCTGCCGCTGTTTTCGATTTCCAGGACCGGGCCGGTGGATTCCATGGTCAGCCGGACCCATACAAGAGCTTCTTCGGGAGAATGGTTCAGTGCGTTTGTCAGAAGGTTCGAGACGACACGGCCAAGCAGGAGGGGATCTCCGGATATCATCACATCAGGTTCTAACTGTGTAAAAATCTGCTGTTCCTTAAGTCCTGCCAAATCAAGAGCCATATCCGTCTGGCCGCGGACGAGTTCCGATAAATTGAGGGTCTCCCGGCTTATAGCGCCGCCGTCCGCCTCCATGCGGGCGATTGTGAGCATCTCATGAACCAGCTTTTCCATCCGGCCGGTTACTGCCAGAGATCTGGCCAGGTATTTGTCGCGGTCCCGGTAAATATCCACTCCGGCCAGCATGCCGGATATCTGCCCCTTCAGCACAGTGACGGGTGTTTTCAGTTCATGGGAGGCGGCGGCAAAAAAAGCGGATCGCTGCTGTTCCCGTTCCCGCTCCCGCTCGATGTCGCGCTTCAGGGAAACGTTGGCCTCCTTCAGCTCGTCAAGGGCCGAGGCGAGGCGGCCCGAGAGTTCGTCCATGTTCCGTTCCAGCGCGCCGATCTCGTCCCTGCGCGTCCCCGTACACTTCCAGGTGAAGTCCAGCGCAGCCAGCTTTCTGGAGATGCGGCTGAGCCGCACGATTGGCCGGGTGATGAAGTGCGAGTAAAGGAATGCTCCGGACAGTGAGAGCGCAAACATCACCAGGATGAGATGCGGCAGAACGCGCCGCATGGCCTCCGTAGTCTGATTAATCTCGCTCATATCCGTGACGAGGCTCAGTTTATAGAGCCTGTCGCTTCCGGCAAACTTTATGGTACGGTCCCAGTCCGTCGAGGACATCGCGATTCCGTCCTCCGCGATAGAGGCGTCCGCGTCGGCTCTTGCGGTGGCGGTGCCCGAATCCTCCGTAGTCACGACGGTAGTAGTCACGACCGATGTTGACACTGATTGGGAGGAGACTTCCGTTCCGTATGAAATCAAAACGGTCTCGTCCGTCTCGTCCGAAACCACAACCTCCAGATTGTTTTTCTCTGAGAAACGGTTCAGTATCGGTTCACATGATTCAAATGGGATATTCTGAAGTTCTTTTACAAGTTCATCCGCCTTTTGGCTCAATTCGTCCGTGGCGATGGACCGGTATGAGAGCGGTGTGGCCCAGGCGATGAACAGATAGGTTGCGCTGACGGCAGCCAGGAGAATCAGCACCGTCATCAGAAAAATACGTGCCGTCAGGCTCTTGCGGATATCAATATAATCAATGAATTTTTTCAACCCGGTATCCAACTCCTCTCACTGTTTCTATATAATCACGGTTCAGCTTTTTCCTCAGGTTTTTTATGTGGCTGTCCACGATCCTTTCGTCGCCGAGAAAGTCATAATTCCAGAGCTGTCCCAACAGCACGGAGCGGGTCAGGACACGCCCCTGATTCTGAAGCAGTTCTCTCAGAACCTCGAATTCCCTGGCGGTCAGGCTGACCTCCTCCCCCGCTACGTTCACCCGGTAATCATCAAGGTCCATGATGATATCGCGGTAGGTCAGGCTGTGGGTTTCCGTTTCACCTCCGGTCCGGCGCAGAATCGCGGCGATTTTTCTCAGCAGTATCGGCATGGAAAACGGCTTGGGCACATAGTCGTCTATCTGAAGATCAAACCCTTTTATCTGGTTTTCTTCCGCATCCAGCGCCGTCAGCATGATAATCGGCACATTGGATTCCCTGCGGATAAGTTCGCACACGCCATAGCCGTCAATCTTTGGAAGAAGCAGATCCAGGAGAAGCAAATCCCAGGTCCCGTGACGGAAACGGTCGAGCGCCTCCACGCCGTCACCGGCCGCCGACACTCCGTATCCTGCATCCCGCAGGTAAGCGCAGAGCATTTCCTGGATATCAGGATCATCCTCAATCACCAGTATTTGTTTCATAAATAATGCCTCCTTTTATTTCAAAGTGTAGTATCGTTACGGTTCAGAGACGGCATGTCTCCTCCTGCGGGGGGCAATAACCCGGACTCCATGCAATGACGCCGTCTTTACTCCAGTATATCATTCTAATTTGAATTTCGTATGGATTTTATAAAACCGTAAGCTTCTTACGGAAGGCGCAGTGGAAACAGTTAAGAAACTGATAAGAATCAGGCAGAAGTTCTCTAAAGATTTTTGAATCACGATTGGTTATAATGGTTATATCGCAGTGAGAGGAGTTAACGATATGAAACAGATTATCATTCAGACCAATAAATTGTGTAAAACATTTTCCTCCGGCGGCCGCCAGCAGCACGTTTTAAAGAACCTGGATTTGAGTATATACGAGGGGGATTTTACCGTGATCATGGGAGCATCCGGTTCGGGAAAATCCACCCTTCTCTATGCACTCTCGGGCATGGACCGCCCGACGCTCGGGACTGTCTGTTACGGGGATACGGAGATTACGGGGATGAACGTCAGTGAGCTGGCGGTATTCCGGAGAAAGAACTGCGGCTTTGTGTTCCAGCAGATTCACCTGCTCGATAATATGAGCGTGCTGGATAATGTACTGGCAGCAGGACTTTTGATAAGCCGTGACCGCAGAAAGACGGCCGCAAGGGCAAAAACGCTTCTTTCCCGGGTTGGGATCCAGGAAGAGGATCTGGGCAAATTTCCGGCACAGCTTTCCGGAGGGGAAGCGCAGAGAGTGGGGATTGTACGGGCATTGATTAATGAACCGAAGATGATATTTGCGGACGAACCCACCGGAGCGTTAAATTCGGCCTTTGGAACCCAGGTCCTCAACACGCTGACGGAGCTTAACCGTCAGGGGCAGAGCCTGGTCGTGGTGACCCACGATGTGAAAACAGCCAGGCGGGCGAACCGGATTCTGTATCTGAAGGACGGTGTGGTCTGCGGGGAGTGCATGCTTGGAACGTATGAGCACGGCGACGGGGCGCGTCATCAGAAGCTTGGCGCATTTTTAGATGAAATGGGGTGGTGATATGGCGGTTTGGATGATTGCCCGTGCCGGTATCCGTAAGAAAAAGGGCGTTGCCGTCTCCATGGGTATCCTGATTATGCTGGCCGCCGCCATGTTCGACGTGGGACTTACCCTGCTGGCGGGGGTGGGGAGTTTTTACGACCGGGAGAACGACCGGTTAAATGGAGCCCATTACATAGTCCGGTTTATGGGCAATTCCTATCAGGATGAGTATCTGGACTATTTCCTGGAAGACAGCCGCGTCGAATCGGCAGAGACTGTCGAGGCCGTAATGATGAATATGGCCAGTTTCCCGGATGGAGGCGTTATTTCTCCCAACTTTATTCCGATGGACGTCATGGGTTCCACCGAGGGGTATGAGATAACGGAAATGACGGATATAACGGAGATAGGGGACGGCCTGGCCGTATATGTCCCGGTATTTTTCAAGGATATGGGATACCGGCTGGGCAGCAGGCTGGTTTTGGAATATAATAAGCAGATTCTGGAATTCAGGATTGCCGGTTTTACACAGTCTACGTGGTTTCAGTCCTCCGTGAGCAGCCTCGTGGATATCTATGTTCCGCAGAAGACTTATGACCGGCTTTTCGAGATGATCGGCGGCGGATATCTGATCCGGGTCCGTGCGGAAAACCAGGGGGACGTGGAAGCGATCCGGCAGGATTTCAAGGAAAATACGGATATTAATATTGAAGCGATCTCCCTGACCTCGGATGTTATGGATTTCTCCATCAATGAAATGCGGCAGGGCAGCACGATGGTGGTCAGTCTTTTGTCGGCCGTGCTGTTTATCTTCTCCTTCCTGATGGTGTTGGTGGCCGTGATTGTCATGCGCTTCCACATCCGCAATCATATTGAGGCCCAGATGAGCAGCCTGGGAGCCATGAGCGCCATCGGATATACCGGGAACCAGCTCAGATGGTCCATTGCCGTGGAGTTCCTGATTATCAGTACAATAGGCACGGTTCTCGGAACTATGGCGTCCTATGCGGTCATTGCGGGGCTGGGAGGAATCATCACCAGCTCGGTGGGCGTCTCATGGGCCGGAGGTCCCCACGGGAGCACCGATTTAATCAGCGCCCTTGTGATTATGGGAATTGTTCTGCTCGTGTCTGTAAAAGCGGCGGGAAGGGCGGCAAAAATCCCCCCGATTGAGGCGCTGCGCGGGGGAATGAAAACACACAGCTTTGAGAAAAATTATTTCCCTCTGGAGAGGACGGCGGGAAGACTGCCGTTGGCCCTGGGAGTTAAAAATATGATGTTCCAGAAAAAGACGTATCTGATGGTGGGCTGTATTTTTACAGGTGTTGCCTTTGCCTGCGGGTTTGCGGTTATTACCTGGTGGAATATGGGAAAGGACGATCAACTGGTCCGGAAACTGACCGGGTTTGAAATCAGCGATATCATGGTCTACACGGCGCCCCACACGGATTACGACGCCCTGGTTTCGGAGATAGAGGGCATGGACGGGGTGAGGAAGACGAATCTCTATGAGACTGGGTCGGCCAAGGTAAACGGGGAACTCCTGACCTGCTATCTGTCCGACGATTACGGCAAGATGGAGATGGTGGAGGTCTATGAGGGAAGTTTTCCGGAGTATGACAATGAAATTGCCATCACCGGCGTGCTCGCCAAGGCCTGGGGAAAGTCGGTCGGGGACAGGGTCAGCGTCCAGACGGAACAGGGTGTGGCGGAGTATGTCATCAGCGGCCTGGGGCAGAGCATGAGCAATTTCGGCCGTCAGTGTTATCTGAATCTGGATGGGATGAAGAGGGTCTCTCCGTTTTATAAGAAGCACACAATTTCCGTCTACCTGGAACCTGGAATCGCAATAGAGGATTTTATCGGGAAGATGGAAGACCGGTTTGAGGTACTGTCCCCCTCCGGGAGTACGGCGGAGAACCGGCGGGAGAAGGACGCTGCGGGAAAGGCCAAGGAGAAAATGGCCGCGCTTTTGTCCTCCTATGGCGTGGACAGCGCCCAGTATGCCCTGATGGTGGACGGTGAGATTGTGCTTTCCGGCAGTACGGACAGCTTTGTCATCGACCGGATCGAGAATAACCGCAAGCTGTTTGTCAGCAATGTGGATACAATCGCTTCCTCTATCGGAGTGATGTCGGTTGTCATTCTGGGCGGAACATTTTTTATGATTATTCTGGTGCTCTACATGGTGATTCGCTCCATTCTGGTGCGCCAGAGGACGGAGTTCGGAATCTACAAGGCGATGGGGTATACGGACCGTCAGTTGATGGAAATGATTGCATCCAGCTTTCTCCCTATTTCGGTGGGCGGAACCCTGCTCGGCTGCATCCTGGCCTCCATGGGCGTCAACCGCCTGGCCAGCGCTTTGTTCGAACAGCTCGGCATTTCCAGTCTGAAGATGGCAATCAATCCCTGGCTGATGGCCGGTATGGGAATTATCATCGTGGCTGCCGCATTTGCCGTCTCCATGGCGCTGGCACGGAAAATTAAGGGAATTACAGTCTACGGGCTGCTGACGGAGGAGTGATAAGATGAGAAACAGATGGGAAATGGGCGCTGCTGCGCTCGGCCTGGCAGCCGTTCTGTCCATATCCGGATTTGGCGGGGAAGTTTTGGCCGTGTCCGGCCATAGCGGGGAAACTTTGAAGGTTTCCGGCAGCAGCGGGGAGGCTCTGGCTGTATCCGGCCGTGGCAGAGAGGCTTTGGCTGTATCCGGCGGCAGTGGGGAGGAGCTGGCTGTATCCGGCCGCAGTGGAGAGATTTTGGCCGCGTCCGGCCGCGGCGTGGCGACTCTGGTTGCGTCCACCGGAAACAGCGGAATGAAATCCGGCCAAAGCCGGGAGAAACTCTACGGCATCGGCTCCACCAGCAAGGTGATAGTATCCGCTGCCGTTATGAAACTGGACGGAGAAGGGAAACTGTCTCTCGACGAACCGCTTATCCGTTACCTGCCGGAATTTGAAATGGAGGATCCCCGCTATGTCCGGATTACTCCACGCATGCTTTTAAACCACAGCTCCGGCCTCCAGGGCGGGACGCTTACAAACTCCATGCTTCTGGGGGATTCGGACACATACAATCACGATACGCTTCTTCAAAAATTGAAAACACAGCGGTTGAAAGCCGATCCGGGGGAATTTTCCACCTACTGCAACGACGGTTTTACCCTGGCGGAACTCCTGGTGGAGCGTGTCAGCGGAATGAGTTTTACAGAATATATAGAGCATGAATTTGCGGTACCTCTGGGGCTTGAAAATTTTGCTACGCCGCAGACACCGGATATCCTTAAACGTGCGGCCGCGGTGTATGACACCCAGACAGGAGAGCCTCTGCCGCCCGAGATGGCAAATGTCATCGGCAGCGGGGGAGTTTATGCCTCCGCCGTGGATTTGTGCCGGTTTTCCCGCCTGTTTATGAGGGACCAGGGAGCGGCAGCAGGGATTCTGCCGCAGCAGGCCGCACGGGAGATGGAGGAGAGCTCCTACGAAGAGGCGGTAAATCCGGAACATATCGATTCCACACTGTCTTACGGGCTGGGCTGGGACAGCGTGGATACCTATCCGTTCAGCCGTTACGGCATCAAGGCGCTGGTTAAGGGTGGAGATACCACGTTTTACCATTCAAGCCTCACCGTTCTGCCCGAGGAAAATGCGTCCTGCGCCGTGGTGACCAGCGGCGGTTCCAGTATGGCCGCCCAGCTTGCCGCTCAGGAAATCCTGATGGAATATTTGGAGGAGACAGGGCGGATTGTCAGGGAGCCGGAGGATATGGCGGCCGGGGGAGAATCAGAGGCTGCGGGTGAAATTCCGGAGGAACTTATGGCATGCGGCGGGCTTTATGCGGGAAGCGGGCTTTTGTCGCTCACCATGGGGAGCGACGGAACCCTGACCCTGGAAAACCGCGGTACAAAGCGAGACAAACGCCAGGTCTATACCTACCGGGACGATGGCCGGTTTTACTCCACAAACGGCAATTATATGGATATGTCGGGCCAGCTTGTAAGAAGCAGCGACGGCAGGACAGGGAAAACCTTCCTGGAATTCAAAAGGGGAGAGGATGGGATAAACCGTCTGATGGCCGGTACTTTTGAAACGTATCCGAAGTTAGGAAACACGGCGGTTTATCTGCCGGTAGCGGAACAGCTTACCGAGGGGCAGAGAAAAGAAGACATAAAGGAAACAGAAGTCCCGGAAATGTGGAAGGAACAGAATGAAAAAGAATTCTATCTGGTGAGCGAGAAGAGTACATCCTCCTTTTACCTGTCTCATTTTATGGCGGAGCCGCTGGTAGGGGAAGAATCGGCCGGATATTTGACTTTTGATGCCAATGAACTGCGGATGGCAGACATTACTTCGGAGGATGAGGCAAGATTTTTCCAGAAGCTCCCCGGGCAGGCGGGCCGGGACTTGAGCGATTACCACATCGGACTGCGGGATGGGAATGTATATCTTGAAAATGAGAGTTACCGTTTCATCCGCGGGGATGGAGCTGGAATTCTTAAGGCGGGCGGTCAGCCGATCGTGATTGGAAAGGACGGCGATACCCGGTGGTTCACATTTGGAAAAGAACAGGAGGGACGTCCGGTTTCGATCAAAAAACCGGATTCCGGTGCCTGGTATGTCTACGACCACAGCGGCAAAACGATGAAGTGTGTGGCCAGTTCCTGGCTGATTGGGGACGGCGAATCATTCCTGCTTCCCGCAAAAGGCCTGATCGCGTTCGCGGGGGAGGCAGGAGATGAATTTGTGATAATGCCCGCGGTGCAGTGAGTCTCGACTGATCTTAAGGAATTCTCGAATTGGTCTCTCACAGCA
Source organism: uncultured Clostridium sp. (assembly GCF_900547735.1). GTDB lineage: Bacteria > Bacillota > Clostridia > Lachnospirales > Lachnospiraceae > Otoolea. Next base: position 53,842 of record NZ_URHZ01000023.1, read on the forward strand.
TTATGGAGCATTAACCTCTTACATCATTATGAAGTACTGGTCTCTCATGGTATCATGAAGCGCCGGCAAAGGGAATCAACACCTCTACGGCGAATCCGTCCTCAAGGTTACGGCATTGGATATCGCCGCCCATCTGCTCCATCAGAAGACGGGAGATGTAGAGTCCCAGCCCGGAGCCCTCGGCTTTTTCTTCGGTCTGACGGCTGCCCCGGTAATATTTTTGAAACAGGAAAGGGAGTTCCTCATCGGGGACTCCTTTTCCGTAGTCCCGGAATATTAATGCCAGTCCGCTGCCCGTCACAGCGGACGAGACATGGATGGCCGTATCCGCATACTTATAGGAATTGTGGATGATATTATCAATGACCTGTGAAATACGCAGCGTATCCATGAAAAGAAGACAGCCAGGAACCGGATCGAGCCGTACCCGCTCACAGTAATCGGCGCTCCGAATCATCGGAACCAGAAGTTCACTGCTTTCCTCAGCCGGATTTACCGTCATTTTACCCAGATCCTCCAGGGATGCCTGGAACAAATTGGTGACCAGGCGGTCAATCTGCCCTGCCTTTTCATAGATGGTTCCGATTTTATCCCTGGTCTTACCTTCAGCCTCCGTTGCCAGCAGCAGTTCGCTGACCAGCTTGATGGAGGCCACCGGCGTTTTGATATCGTGGCTTAGGGACGCAATCAGCTCTTTTTTGCTTCTGTCTGCTTCGGCCTCCCGCTGTCTGGCCTCCCTGAGCTGTTCGCGCATCAGATCAAAACTTTCCGTAAACGCCCCGAAGATATGGCCTCGATCCATCGGCAGCGGAACGTCCAGATTACCGGCCGCCACATGGCGGGCAAAATCCTTCAGTTCCAGAAAGGGACGGATGACACTGCGGTTTAAGTATAAGAGATAAAGTCCAGCCGGAACGGCGATCAGAGCCAGGAAAAAGAGGGCGGCGGTTATGAACTGCCTCCGGCTTTTTGAAAGGAGATCGCCGTAGGACGTGCGAATCAGAACCTTACCAACAACAGCCCCGCCGTTTTCCACATTAAGAACGGTCTGATGGTTTAAAACGGCATCATGGACCGAGGAGGGCGCCGCGTCGGAAGTCGCAAAAAGCAGTGTTCCCCGGTTATCCAGGACCGAATAATCATAAGAAATAGCGTCCTCTTCAGACAATCCGCCGGGAGCTTCAAACGTCCGGGACTCCCAGGCATCCGCCGTCCCGCGCACAATGCGGTTGACCGCCACCATATCTACCGGTGTTTCGTGGATTTCGGCAGTGAGAGAGTGAAGAGCCGTACCGCCGAGGAAAAGATAAAGAATGAGAGTCAGGAGGAGCCACCGTTTACGGATCATACGTCTTCCTCCGCATCAAAACGGTATCCGGTGCCCCAGACGGTCACAATCCGTTTCGGATGGTTGGGATCTTCCTCAATCTTTTCCCGCAGATGGCGGATATGGACCGAAAGAGTTCCCTCCGCGACGTAAGGGTCCGGCCAGACCTGGCCGAGCAGTTCTTCCTTTGGAATGACGCGGCCAGGATTTTGAGCCAGATAAACCAGGAGCTTAAATTCCATCTCCTTCAGACGGATGAGAGTGCCGTCCACAAAGACCTTATGTCCCGGTAAATCGATGGTGACACGTCCGCTCATCAGGGGGCGGCTGTCCGCGGCCGCCGTCTGCACGCAGCGTTTCAGCACCGCCTTTACCTTTGCGAGAAGAATACTCAGGGTGTAGGGTTTCTGGATATAGTCGTCGCCGCCGATGTTTAAGGCGGTCAGAATATCGTCATCACTTGTTCTGGCGCTGATAAAAAGGATAGGGATGTCCAGATTTTCCCGCAGCTTTTTGCACAGGGCAAAACCGGACTGTTCTCCCAGATTGATGTCCAGAAGCAGGACGGATACCGTATTATCCCTCAAAAAGTCGAGGCATTCCCCATAGCCGGTCACATAGGCGGAAGAAACCTCAAACAGGTTAAAATATTCACTGGTGGACTGGGCGATGGCCAGCTCATCATCCACGATAAGACAGTCATAATGCATGCAAATTCTCCTTGGAGTGTTCTAGTCCTGTTATTATATCATGGAGAGATTTAAAAGGAAAGCGGATGGCCGCACCGAGCATTTTATGGTATAATGACCATAAAGGGCATTATACCTGCGCATGCCGAGTTCTGCGTCCACCGCAGAAAATCGGGCGCTGAATTCCGTCGGAGACACCGTATTCACGTAGTGAATATGGTATAATGAACACAGAAAAAAATCAGGAGGTATCCATTTGAAACGAATTATAAACGCCTGTGCGGCCTGCTGCATCGCGGCATTTTCACTTTCCGCCTGCAGTCCGTCATCGGCCCCTGCCCAGAAAACAGAACCGGCCTCTGTAAAAGCTTCCGTGACTTCCGAGGAAACAACCGCGGCCGATACCCATGCGGATATGGTCCTGTCAAAAGAACAGATGCTGTCCGATTATAATAATATGTGGACCGTAATGGGAGAGAGCTATCCTTTCTGGGGAGTGCTAAGCCGCAGCAACCCCGAAAATCCGCATTACTATGACGATATCATTGATGATTACAGAAAACAGATTGAGGATATGGAATTAGACGGCGATGACGCCATGTGGAAGTTTATCGAGATTATTTCCAACAGTCTTTACGATGTCTGCGGCTCAACCGGCCATGTGGGAATCCTCAATCCCCATTATTTTCGTGATTTCAGAAGCACCAATGAGAAGTACCTGAGTGAAATGCCTGTTCTGCAGCCCTGGGTCGATTTGGGCCGGAAGCCGGAGGTCAACGAATTCTATGAATATTATGATTACCTGCTGACCCTCCTGCCGGATATGCCGCCGGAAACAGAAGCGGAAGAGAATGCTGAAGAAAAATCCGCGGACATGGAAGAGTTGACAGAACCCAATTTGGCAGAACCGAATTTGATTACGAAAATACTGTCCGAGGAAAACAGGGTTGCCTACATAAAGGTGGATTCCTTCGGGGACGAGATGATGGAAGAAGATCTGCCGAAAATCCGGAGCTTTCTGAATGAAGTCAGGGATTATGACCATCTGATTATTGATATCCAAAACAACGGCGGCGGCAATACCGTCTACTGGGAAGAGGCTTTTGTACGCCCGAATATCACGGCGCCTGCGGACTACAGGACGCTTCGGATGATGGAGGATAACGAGCTGACCAGGCAGTTTTACGGTCCAATGTATCAGGATTCTTCCATAAGCGTCGAGGATATTAAAAACGATCCCAAACTGAACCGTCTGCCGGAGGAAGATATGGGCGGCATGGCTTTTGCAAGGGAAATCAGTGACACGACGGAACCGGAATTTGATAAAAAACTGTTTGGGGGCAAAATCTGGGTGCTCACGAGTCCCAATGTGTTCTCCTCCTCAGAGGCATTTGCGGTGTTCTGTAAGGAGAGCGGTTTTGCCACACTGGTGGGCCGGACGACGGGCGGCTCGGACAGCGGCGGCCCGGTATGGTATGAACTGCCGGAAAGCCATCTGCTGGTGACGTTTGATGTGGAATACTGCCTGAATTCCGATGGAAGCTGCAACATGGAGCATGGAACCGTGCCGGATATCGAGACGGACGATGCCCTGGGAACCGTGATGGAAATGATTGGAGTGCAGCAGTGAGAAGTCGGAGCACCTGCTCTACATTGAGCACCAGCCGGGCAAAATGACGGTACATTTTGTGGATATGTGCGCAGAGCAGTTTCCTGTAAATTTGTTCAGAATGCCTATGACATAGTTGCTGTTTTTATCGTAGAATAGATAAAATGAAATGTCACAGAAGCAATAATTTCATATTTTTACGGACAATAAATGTCACTCCACCCATGTCGGACGGTGGAGGGGCATTTATTTTTTATTGATCGGCAATGAAAAGTTCGCGAAGCGTGCTTTTCGTTGTTCACATTCAAGGAGGCGGAACAAATGTTCAAAAACAAACTGGAAGAAGGAATCTTTACAATTATCACATCGGGCCTGATGATTTATATTATGGGGGTCTACAATACAGCCATTAACACCGGCGGACTGAAATATACGACATTTGCCCATGCTGCGCATTCTTTTCCGGCCGAATGGCTGATTGGCTTTTTATTCGCCTATTTTATAGCCGGAAAGACGTCAAAGTACTTTGCCTTTAAGGTTGCCCAACCGCAGGACCGTCCTATTTTCATCATTCTTTGTATCCAGACCTTTACCGTCTGCACAATGGTTCCCCTCATGAGCATGCTGGGAACTCTGGAAACTTCCGGTCTGACGCCGGATCTTCCGGTCATCTGGCTCCAGACGGTATTCCTGAATTTTATCATGGCGTATCCTCTTCAGATATTTGTGGCAGGGCCATTCTGCCGGTTTCTGTTCCGCATACTGTCCGGTGCATTTGATATATTGGGAGGAAAGAAAGAGGCGGGATTTTAAGAATAATGGTCTAATTATCCCGCAGCTGTACTTTGTTTCGCGCGCTGCGCCTGCGTTCGTCTTCCAGCGCCGCATAGTGTTTTTTAGTCGTATTCACATCCGAATGCCCCAGTACATCGGCCACCAGATATATATCACCGGTTTCGCGATAAAGGCTGGTGCCGTACGTGCTCCGGAGCTTGTGGGGGGTGATTTTTTTTAAGGGAGTTACGATGCGGGCGTATTTTTTGACGAGATTTTCCACACTTCTCACATTCATCCGTTTTCTCTGCAGAGAGAGGAAGAGGGCGGATTCATGGCCGGGTTCGGGCGTTACATGTTTCCGCTCGTCGATATAATCTTTCAGGGCAAATTCAACTTCGGAACCAAAGTAGATTATCACCTCTTTACCGCCCTTGCGGTGGATTTTGAGGCCTCCGGTTCCAAAATCAATATCATCCAGGTTCAGGCCGACACATTCCGAAACACGGATTCCGGTTCCCAGAAGAAGAGTCATCAAGGCCAGATCGCGAAGGCGTGTCTTTACATGGAACTCCCTCTGTTTTTCCGTCAGGTGGTCGCCCTCGTCCACCTGATCCAGGAGTTTTGCAACCTCATCGACTTCCAGGCGGATAATTTCCTTTTCGTGCAGCCTGGGAAGTTCTACCAGGGCGGCAGGGTTGTTTTTAATGCGTTCCCTGCGGTAAAAGTAATTATAAAAGCTCTTTAATGAGGACATTTTCCGCATAATGCCGCGTTCCGTGTTGACGAGGTCCTCTTTTTTGTCCGTGGAATAGCATTTCAGGAATTCCATGTACTCCTCCAGGTCCATCAGTTGAATCTCATCCAGGACAGTGAGAGAGAAGTCCTGCATTTTATAGTCCGCAAAGAGGGGATTCTGTTTCTTCAAAAATTCAAAAAAAGTCTTTAAGTCATAGGCATAAGCAATTCTCGTGCGGGAAGAAGTGCGCGGCTCGATACCTCGGAAAAAATCGGCGCAGAAGGGGGGAAGTTCCTTCATCATCTGGCGCAGCCTTTTCGTATTCTCAAGTGTTTCCTGTTCATGGTAAGAGAGTGGCTTTCCCATATAAAATCAACTCCTTCATAAATAAAATTAATTCCCTACCGGCGTTTTTGAGGCCATCCATCTATATTGCCCTCTGTAATGGCATGGAAAAAACGTTCCTTAACGCCGGGTGCATCCAGATTCAACTGTTTCGTTAATTGTTTAACATATTCGCGTTTCGTTTTTCCGTCAACCGGGCAGGGATTTTTACATACCGGCAGTTGATACCGGTTCTTAAATCCTATGACATCGGCCTCATTTACATATATCATGGGCCGGATTACCGTAAGTCCCGTGCGATCCAGAAAAGTTTCCGGGGAAAAGGAATAAAAACGGCCTTCATAGATCAGGGATAAAAGCATCGTTTCGATTAAATCGTCGCGGTGATGCGCATAGGCAATTTTGTTGCAGCCGAGACGGATGGCCGCTTCATTGAGAGCGCCTTTTCTCATTTTGGCGCACAGGGCACAGGGATTGGATTCTTTGCGCGTGTCGAAAAGGATTTTTCCAATTTCCGTAGGCACTACGGTGTATTCCACGGATAATTCCTCACAGAGCGATTTAACAGGTGATAAATCGAAATCACCGAATCCCAAGTCAACTGTAATTGCACATAAATCAAATTTATTCGGATAAAACTTCTGAAGACCCTGTAATGCATAAAGCAGGGTCAGACTGTCCTTACCGCCGGAGATGCCGACCGCAATTTTGTCACCGGGCTGTATCAGGCCGTAGTCATCGATGGCCTGGCGGGTTAGACTAAGCAGACGTTGGATTTTCATAGAGTAATTGGCTCCTTTGTATGTTTGATGTGGAACTATTCGATAAAGTAGACTTTCACGAATAGTTGGATATAGGTAGTATAACACTATTCTATATAAATTTCAATCAAAGAATTAAATTGACAATCTAAAAGCCGGAGGAAATATCCCCCGGCCATATCTTTTGCCGCGTTTAGCCTGGTCTTTCATTTTTTTATTCGCTTTCAACGCCGTTAAATAATTTCAACTGCGGATATTAAAAATACATCCGAACCATCGATGATTAAATACCACATATCCTCATCGCTGCCGAGAGAATTCATTCTGAGTATCCTGCAGTCTTCTGCCAGCCCGTGCCTGAAAAATTCCAGTTGGTCCAAATAAACCGGGTACTGTATTTGCATCGCCTCAATAGTATATTTTTAGTATGTTTTTAAAATGTCGTTTCAGACGAAATAACGACTTCCGAGGCGGTAAATTCTATTCCGCCCGACATTCCTGCTCCGGCATCCGTAAAGCCGCCGCCATATAAGACGGCATTTTCTCCCGGAAGTTTTGGCTCATAATCTTTCCGGCTGCGTCTGTCTCCCAGAATCATATACTGATCGGAAAGCCCCTCACGGATAAGGCTGTAGTCCGCGCCTTTCCGGGCAGAGCGCCGCTTCTTAAGCTCCAGCTTAATCTGTCGTACCTGCTTCTCTTTCCTGGCCTTCTCCGCATGTTTTTTTTGCACGCCTAAAAGCTCTTCCTGATCCAGCTTTCTAATCTTTTTGCTTCCCCTGGCAAGCAGCTTCTGCAGGGAACGCATGGCTCTTCCGGCCTTCACACGTTCTTTTTCATCCCCATAAACAGCGGCCAGGCGGAGGTTGTTGATACTCCTGTGGACATCGCTCATCACTTTCCTTACTTCCCCTTTAGAACCGGCTCTCGCGAGGCCGGAAAAATGGTTTAGGGAGGAGTAAGAGACATACACTCTTTTCCTAAAATCATTTTCAGACGGCGTCTGACTCCCGGTTTCCGGACTTCCGGAGGATGCAGGAAGATTCTTCTTTAATGCATCGGCCATCTTCTTCGCCGCGTCGGTTTCCGTCTGCTCCGGGACATACCAGGAGACTGCTTTCGTCTCACCCAGGTAAGTTCCCCGTGCCTCCATCCCCTTTGCTCCTGCCGATAAACATCTCAAAGCTTCTGTCAGTGCGGTTTTGCACGCTTCATAATCTTCCGGGCTTCTCATCATACGTTCCAGGAATTCCCGGCCGACAACCAGATACGTCCCGCTTCCAAGTTCCGCTGCCATCTGTCTGATATCGTGGGTTCCGCCCTGTTTTTCCAAAAGTAAAGTAATATCAGGGTAATCCTTTGAGAATACATTAAACAGATCGGAAATTGCGGTTTCAGAGATGGACGGATTCCGGTCTGAGGACAATTCGGCAATGTCCCTGTTCCGTCTCCGGATCTGTGCCGTCGGTTTATGTTCCCGGCCGGATACGGTCTTCTGATTCCCGGGAGATTCTATTTGACCGGATGAAATAAACGGACTGCGTTTTAACTGACCGGTCTCTGTATGATACAAACCGGAATTTCCTTTTCCGTAACCTTTTGTTAAGGCTGCGCTTCTATCCACTCCGCCCACAGCCACGCCCCCTTCCGGCGGTCCCTGCCGCCAATGCGCTTTTTGTTCTTACTTAAAATAGTACCACATGGAAATGGACAAATCAATCACTGTTACAGCGGACGGAAATCGTCTACAGCCAGCAGCCGGTAACGCTGTCCATCTGTTTTCTTCCCCTCTGTAAAAGATGAACAATTTTTTCATCTTCTTTTAAACGACAATATGCGAACGGCAAATGCCATTCGCATATATCTGCTTTTATGATATTGTTGAAAAGATTTTTTATTAAGCAATCCGGAATAGGAAAATGGAAAAAGCATATAGGCTTCGCGATGCACAGAGACGATGGAAAACGCCGTTTCGCGCCGTGTAAACCGGAAGGTTATTACCGGGAGGATTGTATATAGGTCTCCACGCCCTTTTTAAGCCTCCGGAGCCCTTCTTCCAGCCGCGCCCCGGGACAGGCTGCATTCATGCGGAGAAAATGGTTCCCATGGCCTCCGTACGCCGCACCTGCAGACAGGTAAAGCCCAGACTCACCGCGCAGACAGCGGGCTAAATCCGCCGTATCCTCCGTCACTTTTGTACAGTCCAGCCAGAGAAGATAAGTCGCATGGGACCGGACCAGGGAAAGGGCGGGAAGTTCCCGTTCCAGAAATTTCTCAGCCGTCCTCCGGTTTGCAGCCAGATACTCTCTCAGAGAGTCCAGCCACTCTTCTCCCCTGGTAAAAGCGGCGGCCGCAGCTTCGATGGCAAACGCATTCGGTTCCGCAACCTCATCCGTGTTGAAGGCGCGGCTTATTTTATGCCTTAAGTCTGCGTCCGGCACAACGGCGGCGGCCGTCTGGATTCCGGCCAGATTAAAGGATTTTGTGGGAGCAATGCAGGATACGCTGATCCGGGCACACTTTTCCGATACCGATGCGAACGGGATATACCGGTATCCCGGCTCCGTCAAATCACAGTGGATTTCATCGGAAATCACCGTCACATGATTGGCAAACGCAAGCTCTCCAATTCTGCTGAGTTCTTCTCGGGTCCAAAGGGAGCCGGTGGGATTGTGCGGGTTACAGAGTATCATCAGAGTTGTCTGAGGGTCACTCAGCTTTTCCTCCAGATCCTCCCAGTCGATTCCGTAGCTTCTGCCGTCGTACCGCAGCCGGTTTTCCGCCACATTCCGGCCATTATTTCGGATTGAGTGAAAGAATATATTGTAAACCGGGGGCTGGATTAATACGTTTTCACCGACGGCGGTCAGCCTGCGGACCGCGCTGGAAATTGCCGGAACCACACCGGTGCAGAATATGAGCCAGTTCTTATCCATAGAGAAGTCATGGCGCCTCTCCCACCAGCCTGTTATGGCCTCCCGCCATGCGTCGGTCACCGTGGCATAGCCGAAGATTCCATGCTCCACCCTCTGTTTAAGAACGTTTAAGATTTCCGGCGCGGTCCGGAAATCCATATCCGCCACCCACATGGGCAGCTCTTCCCCGGGCACATCCCATTTGAGGGAATTACTCTCCCGCCGGTCTGTCAGGTTATCAAAATCATAAGGCACTATACTGCCTCCTTCAGCGCCTGCGTCTGAACCGATGTCTTACTCACATCTACTTTGGCAGGATCCAGAATCAGTTCCCTGATATGTTCTGCGCGGATACTGCCTCCGCCGGGATTTAAGACACTGTCAATCGTATTGTTCACTTCGACGTCCACCGTGGAGTATTCAAAAGCCAGCGTTGTGTTTAACAGTCTGCAGTTTTTCATTACCAGGCCGTCGATGTAACACATGCCCTGAAGGCTCTCAACCGTACAGTTGATAAGGGTGAGATTCTTAGCATTCCAGCCCAGGTACTCACCGGAAATAAAGGAATCATACACAGTTACATCTTCACTGTTCCAGAATGCATCTTTGGAAATCATTCTGGCATTGTGGATTTCCACGTTTTTTGCTCCGTCAAAGGAATAGTTTCCTGAGAGTTCAAAGCCGTCGATCTTCATATTGCTGCTGTTCATGGCGAAGTAATCGCCTTTTGCCGTTACCTGTTCCATTGTAACCCGATCGCAGTTCCAAAGTGTCTCACCCGCATTCGGCATGGTTACCCGGGCAAGGCGGATGCCGGTTGACCTGCGGAAGGTTTTGGGCGCTTCAATGGCACAGTTTACGAGGGAAATATTTTCCGTATACCAGATTCCGGCACGCCCCGTTTCAAACAGTACACAGTCCTGGAGCCTGATGTCACGGCTGTACCACAGCGGATACTTCCATTTGAACATGCTGCCGTATAATTCAATATTTCTGCTTTCTTTTAAGGGGGATTCACCGTCGGCAAAGGTGGTATCGTAAATTTTATAATCCTCTGCCTGAAATAAGGCTCTCTCTCCTGTTAAAAATTCCTGAGTGATTGTTTTCATTCTTTATTCCTTTCAAAAGTTACTCTGACACTGCCGGTCCCCAGTGCATCGGAAAGTCCTCCGATGTTTTCAAGACGGCCAATCCGCGTATAGTTGTAAGTTGTTTTAAAATCTTCGTAAAACAGGACCAGGCAGTCAGAGCCAAACAGCATGATATCTCCGGTCCGGATGGTTCCGACGCTCTCCGTATCAGCGGGAAGCGGCTCCGTCAGATAGTAATATTTTTCATTGCCATGCAGCTCTTTCATTTCAAATTCCATCGGCAGGCGTTCCATGAGTTCTTTTGACGCAGCGTTGTCATACAGGATGGCCTGATAGGATTTGGAACCAACCGACAGAGTCACGGACGGAGTAACATCAGTGTCCTGCGATTCCGAAGCCGTATTCTTCATATTTGAAACCATACTCTTTGTATTTAACCCCGTTTCAAAAGCGGTTAATCCCATTTTAGAAGCGGTTAATCCCGTTTCTGAAGGAGTTAACCCATTTTCTGAAGGAGTTAAACTCCTTTTTGAAGCAGTTAAACACTCTTTTGGAACATTTAACCCTTTCTCAGAAGTATTTGGAACTTCAGAAGTATTTGAAACCTTCTCTGAAGTATATAGAACCTTTTCTGATAAACTCGAATTAGTTTTAGTAACTGTGTCAGGGCGTTCTACAGCCGGAACTATAAGGGCCGGTATTGCTCCGAACAGAACGGCAATACACATACCTGCTGCAATTAAAATTCTTTTCATAAGTTCACTTCCTGCCGCATTTTAACATAAACGCATAATAGAAACCTAAAGACATGCCCATATTATCAACTCAATACATAAGCTCACAACATAGGCTAAAAACACAAGCTCACAACACAGAACCATAATATCAGCTCAAAACACATGTCAATAATATCAGCTCAAAATATAACCTCAAAACGTAATCCCATAATACAGACTTATAATGCAAACATATAATCCTAACTACATACTAGCCTTTAAAATATTCTCAACTTCATCATGGGTCAGGACTTTATAACCTCCTTCCATGATAAAGGTTCCTTTGGCAATACCCGGTATCATCTCCTGCGTCACACCAAGACTGCTGAGATTTAGGATGAGGCCAAGTTCCTTCATATAAGATTCCATTGCATTAAGGCCCTCCAGAGCAGTCTCTTCCTCTGTTTTTCCTTCCGGATTGACGTCCCAAACGTTTGTGGCAAAGCGTTTAAATTTCTGAAGGCCATAAGGCAGAATGTAACGGTAATAAGCCATGGAGACTGCAGACAGCGTCATGCCATGGGTGGCGTCCGTATAGGCGCCTACGGACTGACCGATCATATGCACTTCCCAGTCGGTCGCTTTTCCCTTTGCCACCATGGTGTTGAGCGCCCATGTGGCAATCCACATAATATTGCTGCGGGCCTCATAATCCAGGGGATTTTCCAGGGCAATTCTGGAACTGTGGATTAAGGATTTTAATAGCCCTTCCATGATATAGTCGGAGGTATTGTCATCTTCCCCTGAAAAGTACTGCTCCAGTATATGGGACATAATATCAAAGAAACCGGCTGTCATCTGATACCTGGGAAGCGTAAAGGTATAAGCAGGATTCAGGATGGAAAATTTGGGAAATACATTGTCTCCAAACACATGGCCGATTTTGAGCTTCGTGGTATGGTTTGTGATAACAGAACCGCCGTTCATCTCGGAACCGGTGCCTGTCATGGTAAGGACACAGCCTACCGGTATAATTTCATTGTCCACATCCTCCATTCTCATATAATATTTTTCCCATGGATCCTCGTCGCAATGGGCTGAAACGGACACGGCCTTTGCATAGTCGCAGACAGAACCTCCGCCCACCGCCAAAATGAGATCCACCTTCTTTTCTCTGGCAATCCGGCGGCCCTCATACAGCTTTTCGACCGTTGGGTTGGGCATCACGCCGCCATCTTCAAAAATCTCCTTATCATTTGCCCGGAGGATTCCAACCACCTCATCATAAATCCCATTTTTCAGGATCGAACCGGCTCCGTATATCAGCATCACATTTCTTCCATACTTCGGCAGCTCCTCATTTAAATAATTTAACGAATCCATCCCGAAATATAATCTGGTCGGATTTGAATAACTGAAATTTCCTAACATTGAATTACCTCCTGATTTAGTCTGTTTGTGTCAGATAAATTTGATTCTGGCATCAGTTTAAACCTTTGAGTGAACTCCAAGTCAAGGACTTTTTTAAAAGATTCTGTAAAATGTAATATTAAATTCTTGTTTCACCAACTAACTTCGTGATTAGAGATTTTAGTGTTACACTTATCATGCTATGATTATCTTGGTAAGTGGATTCCTCCAGCCAAGGAGGATTATTTATGCCTAAGAAAA
>NZ_URHZ01000024.1 GCF_900547735.1 uncultured Clostridium sp.
AGGTTTTTTCGAGGTTAGTACCGTTATGCACTTCGAAGAGCGCAAGCGTTTCCCGTAGGAACTTTTTCTGCCCGGATTCCCCACCTGCGACAACCTCAAACCGGGACTGAAGACTCATAACCTCCCCTCACCATCCCGCCCCCCGACCGTCCCGGCGGCGTTCTCATTCCTCAATTAAATCCCCCCTTTAAAATAATATTTGAGAGGCCCGAAGGTGGACAAAGATGAAGAAAATCCTAGTAACGCTCCCGGTGACGCCGGAGCAGAAAAAACAGTATGCAGATACGGCTCCTGAAGCTGAATTTATCTTTTGCAGGAAAGAGGAAGTCACGGCAGAGACGGTGGAGAGCCTGACTGCGGTTATTGGAAATATCCCACCCTCCATGCTGGCGGAAAATCAGGCGGTAGAGTGGGTTCAGTTAAACAGCGCCGGAACGGACGGCTACCTGGCGGAGGGAGTGCTGTCGGAGACGGCCGTCCTCACCAACGCCACCGGGGCATATGGCGTGGGTATTGCGGAACATATGACCGGCCAGCTCCTGATGATGCTTAAAAAGTTTCCGGTCTATCTGGAAAACCAGAAATTACATATCTGGAAGGACGCGGGAACGGTGCGCCCTGTCTGCGGCTCCCGTATCCTGATCGTCGGCATGGGGGACATCGGAACGGAATTTGCCATCAGAATGAAGGCGTTCGGGGCGTATGTGGCCGGACTTCGGCGCACCGTCAGGGAAAAACCGGACTGTGTGGATGAGATGGATACGATAGATAACCTGGAACGGCAGCTTGCTCTCGCCGATGTGGTTGCCGTCTGTCTGCCCGGGACAAAGGAGACATTTCACATGTTTTCCGGCCGTCAGTTTGCGGCGATGAAAGAGGGAGCCGTATTTTTAAACGTGGGCCGCGGCAATGTTGTGGATACGGAGGCGCTTGTGGATGCGTTAAAGACGGGAAAACTGTCAGGGGCCTCCATTGATGTGTGCGAGAAGGAACCCCTGCCCGGGGACGAGGAACTGTGGGACTGTCCCAATCTTCTCCTCACGCCCCATGTATCGGGCGGTTTCCATCTCAAGTACACCGTGGACCGCATCGTGGATATCAGCCTGAAGAACCTGAATGCCTACATAAACGGCGGGGAATATTTAAGCGTTGTCGACAGGAGAACGGGGTATAAGATATCCGGGTCCGTATCCGGATAAAAAGCAGGGGTCCCCGGCTGCGGGCGTCTCGCATTCGGGAGGAAGTCCTGCATCCGGGGAGACCCCAGGGAACAGACGGAGGAAACAGTCAGAGGAAACAGAAGACGTGTATCTGAATAGAATAGACAGGTGAGGGAATAATCTAACTGTCATACAGTGTAAAAAAGACGGGGCAAACGGCCGCGGCCGGAGTGTATCGTAGTTACTGTTTACAGCGCAATGCGGTGCGAACAGTAACGTATAGTAATAAATACACGGATGAGAAATCGACAAAACCTTGAAAGTCTTGCATTTTTTGACAAAAATATTTATAATAGTGATTATTCTGTTGTAGCTGCACGGAAAAATGTATCCCATGAAGTCGAATTATGCGTTTTTGGGATACCGGACAGTTACAATTCTGTTAGGAATAGATAAACCGAAGGGGAAAGCCGCCCGGAGGCCAGGAGGCATTGTATATGGGAAGTTTGGAAATAATTAAAAAACTGGATCAGGAGATAGAAGCGCCGGCCGACTTTACAAGTCCCGAAAAACTCTATCAGGAACTGATATCCGGCATTCGCAAGTATCATCCGTCGGATGACATCTCGATGGTGGAGAAAGCCTACGATATTGCTTATAACGCCCATAAGGAACAGAAACGTAAATCGGGTGAACCGTACATTATTCACCCACTTTGTGTTGCCATCATACTGGCCGATCTGGAGCTTGACAAGGAGACGATCGTGGCAGGTATTCTGCACGATGTCGTGGAAGATACGGTAATGACGGAGGAGGAACTGACCACGATCTTTGGAGAAGAGGTTGCCCTTCTGGTAGACGGCGTCACAAAGCTGACTCAGATTTCATGGTCCATGGATAAGGTGGAGATCCAGGCCGAGAACCTTCGTAAGATGTTTCTCGCCATGGCGAAGGATATCCGCGTTATCTTAATCAAACTTGCCGACCGCCTTCACAATATGCGGACGCTTCAGTATATGAAGCCGGAGAAGCAGAAGGAGAAGGCCAGGGAGACGATGGATATCTATGCGCCTATCGCCGACCGCCTCGGTATATCGAAAATCAAGACGGAGCTGGACGATTTGTCCTTAAAATACCTGGAGCCGGAAGTTTATTACGAGCTGGCGGAGAAGGTGGCCCTTCGTAAGGATGCCAGAGAGGCATTCGTACAGGGCATCGTGAGTGAGGTGAAGAGCCATATCGACGATGCGGGCATCGAGGCGAAGGTGGACGGCCGCGTCAAACATTTTTTCAGTATTTATAAGAAGATGGTAAACCAGGATAAAACCCTGGAACAGATATATGATTTATTTGCAGTGAGGATTGTCGTGGAGACGGTGAAAGACTGTTACGCGGCCCTGGGCGTCATCCATGAGCTGTATAAGCCGATTCCGGGACGTTTCAAGGACTATATTGCGATGCCGAAGCCGAACATGTATCAGTCCTTACATACGACGCTTATCAGCAGCAACGGCCAGCCCTTTGAGATACAGATCAGGACATTTGAGATGCACCGCACCGCGGAATACGGTATTGCGGCCCATTGGAAGTACAAGGAGAGCGGCAGCGGCCAGACCGCGTCGGACAGCGCGGAGGCCAAACTCGCATGGCTGCGCCAGATTCTGGAATGGCAGCGCGACATGTCGGATAACAAGGAATTCCTGAGTCTCTTAAAGAGTGACCTGGATCTTTTCACCGATAATGTATACTGTTTTACACCGACCGGTGATGTCAAGAACCTGCCGAGCGGTTCCACGCCGATCGACTTTGCCTATTCCATCCACAGTGCCGTCGGCAACAAGATGGTAGGGGCCAGGGTCAACGGAAGGCTGGTCAACATCGACTACGTGATCCAGAACGGAGACCGCGTCGAGATTATCACGTCCCAGAATTCCAAGGGACCTAGCCGGGACTGGCTGAAGCTTGTTAAGAGCACACAGGCGAAGAACAAGATCAACCAGTGGTTTAAGACCGAGTTAAAAGAAGACAACATCATGCGCGGACGCGACCTGATCGACAAGTACTGCCGTGCCAAGGGTGTTAACTTTTCAGATATCAACAAGCCGGAATACACGGAGAAGGTCATGAAACGCTATGCCTTCAAAGACTGGGATTCCGTTCTCGCCTCCATCGGCCACGGCGGCCTGAAAGAGGGCCAGATCATCAACAAGATGCTGGAGGAGAGGAATAAGAAGCTTAAGAAGGAAGAGACGGATGAGGCGATTCTGGACGGCATCAGCAGCGAGGGCAGCAAAGTGCCTGTGCTGGCGGCCGGTAAATCCCAGAGCGGTATCGTGGTAAAGGGAATTCACGACCTGGCCGTGCGTTTCTCCAAGTGCTGCAGCCCTGTGCCGGGAGATGAGATTGTCGGTTTTGTTACCCGCGGAAGAGGAATTTCCATCCACAGGACGGACTGCATCAACGTGATCAATCTTCCTGAGGAGGAGAGGGAACGTCTGATCGACGCCGAATGGCAGCAGCCGGAAGGATCTACCGGCAAAGAGAAGTATTCAACGGAAATCAAGATATTTGCCAATAACCGTATCGGGATGTTTGTCGATATCTCAAAGGTATTTACGGAGCGGCAGATTGACATCACCTCGATGAACGTCAGAACCAGCAAACAGGGGAAGGCGACCATCATGATGGCATTTGACATCCATGGAATCGAAGAGTTAAATAAGCTGACGGATAAGCTGAGACAAATTGAAGGAGTGCTGGATATAGAGAGAACTGCGGGGTAAACTGGCAGTTTTCTCTTTCTATCTAAGAAGACGGTGAAAGGCGGGCATGGAATTGGAGATTACAAGACTGGTAGTAGGAATGGTGGAAACCAACTGTTATATTGCAATGAACCCTGAGAATAAAGAAGCGGTTATCGTAGATCCTGGGGATAACGCAGCGAAAATCGCCGAGGTCTGTGGAAAACTCGGAGCGGCGGTAAAGGGGATTTTACTGACACACGGCCACTTTGACCACGTGATGGCAATGGAAGAGCTGCGTCTGAAATATAAAGCGCCCGTTTACGCATTCGAACAAGAGGCGGAGATCCTGGCGGATCCCGATAAAAACCTTTCCTGTCAGTTCATGGGCGGAGGCATTCAGTTAAAGGCGGACCGGCTTTTAAAGGATGGAGAAGAATTTGATCTGATCGGATACCGGTTCAGGGTGATACACACACCGGGCCATACCTGCGGTTCCTGCTGTTACTATGTGGAATCGGAGCATGTGCTGTTTGCCGGGGATACCCTGTTTGAAGGATCATACGGAAGAATTGATTTCCCGACCGGCAATTCCAGGGATATGGTGAATTCGGTAGCCAATATCCTGTTTGCGCTTCCGGACGGCACCGATGTCTATCCGGGCCATATGGGCTATACGACAATCAAAGATGAAAAGAAATACAATCCGCTGGCCGGATACAGAGGGAGAACATTATGATAGCAATTCTGCTGGATGATAATTCCTTCGAGCAGGATATCAGGGAGCTTCTGATGGCCTTTTACCCGGGTGAAGCATTTACCCATAAAAGAGAGGAATCGGACGCGGCAAAATTCCTCGTAAAAGGGGGAAGGAACGGCGTCACCTTTGACCTCTCCATCGAGGACAACGAGGGACCGATGGAGGAGAGAACCATCCATTTTGCCTCCGTCAGGCCGGATTTTACCAGCCGGTTTGAGACGAAGAACCTGATTAAGCGGACACTTTACGGTTTACTGCGCACCCGCACGGGAAAGGAACTTCCCTGGGGAACGCTGACCGGAATCCGCCCGACCAAGATCGCGATGACAAAGATTTTGGAAGGACATGACGAAGAGTGGGTCCGCGGCTACATGAAGGAAACATATTATACAAGCGACGAGAAGATTGAACTGGCTCTTGCTGTGGCAAAGAGGGAGATCGAACTTCTTGCGCCCGTAGATTATAAAAGGGGATACAGCCTCTACATCGGGATTCCGTTCTGCCCGACCACCTGCCTTTACTGCTCTTTTACCTCTTTCCCGATTGGAAAGTGGGAGGGAAAGACAGGGCTGTATCTGGACGCTCTGTTTCAGGAGATGGATTATGTTGCGGACAGAATGAAGGGACGCCCTCTGGATACCATCTATTTTGGCGGGGGGACGCCGACTTCCTTAAGCCCCGAAGATCTGGAAACGCTCCTTAGAAGACTGGAAACCACCTTTGATACGGCCCATGTGCAGGAATTCACCGTGGAAGCGGGCAGGCCCGACAGCATTACAAAGGAAAAGCTGCAGGTGCTGAGAAACCATGGAATTACGAGAATTTCCATCAATCCTCAGACCATGAACCAGAAGACGCTCGATCTCATCGGCCGCCGCCATACGGTGGAGGATGTGAGGGAGAAGTTCCACCTGGCCCGAGGGCTGGGATTTGATAATATTAACATGGACCTCATCGTCGGCCTTCCGGAAGAGACCATCGATGATGTGAAAAATACAATGGAAGAAATAAAATTGCTGGCTCCGGACAGCGTCACCGTACACTCCCTGGCAATTAAGAGAGCGGCCAGGTTAAATATGTTCAAAGAGCGATACGGCGATTTGAAGATTGTGAATACACAGGAAATGATAGATATGACTGCCGATTACGCCCACGGAATGGGGCTGTATCCCTACTATCTGTACCGCCAGAAAAATATGGCCGGGAATTTTGAGAATGTAGGTTATGCCGCCCCGGGTAAAGAATGTATTTACAATATCCTTATCATGGAAGAGAAGCAGACGATCATGGCCTGCGGCGCGGGCACTACGACCAAGGTGCTTTACCCGTCCGAGAACAGGCTCGAAAGGGCTGAGAATGTCAAGGATGTGGAGCAGTATATTGAGCGTGTCGGCGAAATGTTCGGGAGAAAAGAAAAACTGATTGCAGTCATGGAATAAATGAGATGAAATATATGGGATGAAAAAGTGCTTGCAAAATTACCAATGTCTGCTACTATGGTTTTTAGACGGAAAACGGCCGCTTGAGAAAGCAGGGACAGACGGTAAGATTGGCGGCTGCCGCTCACGGAGCGGGCGGTGACAATTGGCGAACAACAAAGAATAAGGAGTGAAGACTATGGCATTAAAGAAAAAACCGGTAACCGGAATGAAGGATGTTCTTCCGGCAGAGATGGAACTCAGAGATTATGTGTTAAATATTATTAAAGACACTTACAGAGGATACGGCTTTTCCTCAATTGAAACTCCTTGCGTTGAACATATTGAGAACCTGACAAGCAAACAGGGCGGCGATAATGAAAAACTGATCTTCAAGATTTTAAAGCGCGGCGAGAAACTGAACCTGGAGACCGCAGAAACCGATGCGGATCTGGTGGAAGAGGGACTCCGCTATGACCTGACCGTACCGCTGTGCCGCTATTATTCCAACAATGCGGCCAACCTGACGACTCCTTTTAAAGCGCTTCAGGTAGGCA
Organism: uncultured Clostridium sp.; assembly: GCF_900547735.1. GTDB lineage: Bacteria > Bacillota > Clostridia > Lachnospirales > Lachnospiraceae > Otoolea. The sequence goes on from NZ_URHZ01000024.1 coordinate 6,637, forward strand.
GCGTATGGCGCGCCGATAAACCTCAGAAGGGCCGTTTCAGACAGTTCGTACAGTGCGATATCGACGTTCTCGGAGACGGAACAAACCTGGTGGAGATCGAGACAATCCTGGCTATCACTAAGACGCTTACCAGAATCTGCCCGGAAAAGGCATTTACCGTGCGTGTCAATGACCGTGCCATTTTAAAAGGCATGGCTGATTACAGCGGTTTCCCGGAGGATGAGACAGACCGGGTATTTATCATTCTGGACAAGATGGACAAGATTGGTTTAAACGGCGTTGCGGAGGAGCTTCTGGAGGCGGGATACGCCAAAGAATCCGTGGATAAATATACGGACCTCCTTGCCAATATCAAGAATGACGCAGACGGCGTGAGAGCGCTGGGCGAAAAGCTGGCTTCCGTTATGGATCCTGAGAAGGCGGAGAACCTGGCTTATATTATGGAAACCGTAAGCGAGATCAACGACGTTGAATGCGGCCTTGAATTCGATCCGACCCTGGTAAGGGGAATGGGATATTATACGGGAACCATTTTCGAAGTTTCCATGGAAGGATTCGGCGGCTCCGTAGCAGGCGGCGGCCGTTACGACAAGCTGATCGGCAAGTTTACGGGCGTGGATACACCGGCCTGCGGAATTTCAATCGGTTTCGAGCGTATTATCACCATCCTGATGGAGAGTGGATTCAAGATTCCGTCACTGGTAGGCAAGAAGGTATTCCTGTTTGAGAAGAATCTCAGCAAAGAGCAGTTTAAGAAGGTGCTTCAGGCGGCTCAGGAGGAGAGGGCGAAGGGCGTGCGTGTGGCCGTTGCCCAGATGAATAAAAACAAGAAATTCCAGAAAGAGCAGCTTATGAAGGAAGGATTTGAGGAGTTTGTAGAGTTCTACAAAGATTCCATCTAACATCCATCCGGTTTCGGGAAGCGTAAAAAAGCGTTCATACCGGAAACATGTAAAAGGTTATCACGGCAGTTCCATACAGGGGCTGCCATATATCAAATACTAAATTAAGATACAGTTACAAAAATCAGGAGGAAACAAACATCATGGCAGAATCAATGGCAGGGCTGAAACGTTCCCACCGCTGTACGGAATTATCCACCGCGAATATCGGTGAGACGGTGACGGTGATGGGCTGGGTTCAGAAGAGCAGAAATAAAGGCGGAATTATTTTCGTGGATTTAAGGGACCGTTCCGGCCTCTTACAGATCATTTTTGAGGAATCGGACTGTGGAGCGGAGAGCTTTGCCAAGGCGGAGAAGCTCAGAAGTGAATTTGTTGTTGCCGTAACCGGTAAAGTGGAAGCACGTTCCGGCGCGGTCAATGAGAACCTGAAGACGGGTGAAATCGAGATCAGGGCCAATTCCCTGCGCGTGCTCGCCGAATCGGAGACGCCTCCTTTCCCGATCGAGGAGAATTCAAGAACCAAGGAAGAGCTTCGTCTGAAATACCGCTACCTGGATCTCAGAAGACCTGACCTTCAGAAAAACCTGATGATTCGAAGCCGGGTTGCCATCCTGACCAGAAAATTCCTGGCCGAGGAAGGTTTTCTGGAGATTGAGACACCGACGCTCATCAAGAGCACACCGGAGGGAGCACGCGACTATCTGGTGCCCAGCCGTGTTCATCCGGGGGAGTTTTATGCGCTTCCGCAGTCCCCGCAGCTTTTAAAGCAGCTCTTAATGTGTTCCGGTTATGACCGCTATTTCCAGATTGCAAGATGCTACCGTGATGAGGACCTCCGCGCGGACAGACAGCCTGAATTCACACAGATCGATATGGAGCTTTCCTTCGTAGATGTGGAGGATGTGCTGGATGTCAACGAAAGACTGTTAAAGACCTTATTTAAAGAGATCTGCAACTATGATCTGGAACTTCCAATCCAGAGAATGACATGGCACGAAGCGATGGAGCGCTATGGCTCCGATAAACCGGATCTCCGTTTCGGAATGGAACTTAAAAACGTTTCGGAAGTGGTAAAGGACTGCCAGTTCGTCGTATTTAAGGGAGCGCTGGAAAACGGCGGTTCCGTCCGCGGCATCAACGCCGAAGGACAGGGAGCAATGCCGCGTAAGAAGATTGACGCCCTTGTAGAATATGCCAAAGGTTTTGGAGCCAAAGGCCTGGCTTACCTGGCTATCCAGGAAGACGGAAGCTACAAGTCCTCTTTTGCAAAGTTCATGACCGGGGAGGAATTAGACGCCCTTGTAAAAGCCATGGACGGAAAAGCGGGCGATCTGCTTCTGTTTGCCGCCGACAAGGACAAGGTGGTATTCGATGTGCTCGGAAATCTCCGTCTGGAACTGGCGCGACAGCTCGACCTTTTAAAGAAAGATGATTTTAAATTCCTCTGGGTAACGGAATTCCCGCTGTTTGAGTATTCCGAGGAGGATGAGAGATATGTGGCGGTGCATCATCCATTTACGATGCCGATGGAGGAGGATCTTCCTCTGATCGACACCGATCCGGGTGCGGTGCGCGCCAAAGCTTACGACATCGTGCTGAACGGCACGGAGATGGGCGGCGGTTCCGTCCGTATCCATCAGGCGGATGTACAGTCCAAGATGCTGGAAGTTCTGGGCTTCACACCGGAACGCGCGAACGAGCAGTTCGGCTTCCTTTTAGACGCATTTAAATACGGTGTACCGCCTCACGCAGGACTGGCATATGGCTTTGACCGTATGGTTATGCTGATGGTGGGAGCGGACAGCATCCGTGACGTCATTGCTTTCCCGAAGGTAAAGGATGCGTCCTGTCTGATGATGGAAGCGCCTGCATCGGTTGATGATAAACAGCTTGAAGAACTGAGTATTGCAGTTGCGATTGCCGGTACGGAAGAATAATGGAACAGTAATATAAAAGCCCCTGCTTTCTGATGAAGAAACCAGGGGCTTTTACATTACTGTAGATCTGCTGTAGCCCGTAGGTGAAAGATCCGCACGGCGGGCTTACCGCAGTTGGATCACGCTATTTCCGGGTCATGAGGTATTTCACAATGTAATGGTAGGCTAGAACCGTATAAGTGGGCATTACCACAATATAGGATGCAATATTGAATAAGGTAAAATTGTAATAGTTTGAAATTTCCCCATACTCCAGCAGATACCGGCACAGGATTCCAAGGACGGTCAGCATCAGGGTGACGGGATAGATTACTTTCTCTTTCTTAGGCCCGTAAACCCCGGCGAATCCCAGCCCTATTATGCCGTAGGACGCGATCAGCAGATATAATTTTGCACTGTCGAGCGGAAACAGGTCGCTTCTGATTGGGAATGTGAAACATCCGGCAAATGCCACGTAAACAAACAGCACAGCCTTGACAACGGCAGGTCGTCTTTGCAAAAAGTTATCTGCATGTCCGGCCGTTCTGCTCCCGGCCCAAAAACAGATTGCGACGGTCAGTACGGCTATAAGGATAAAAAACAGAATGACGGCCATATAACACCTCCTTCAAAATCGGGTTGTATAGAAGTATATCACAAATCAAACCGGAAATACAGAGATGATATAGAGCCGGGGTACTGCATGGATAACATCCGTTACTGTTCACTGGAAATTCCCGACGGGTGTTTTTACGCATAATATGCATAAAACGTTATGATTTATTGCCGGAACTGCATTCGTACAAAAACATTTCACACAGGTTATCGGCGGCAATTTCCTTTTGAAAAGAGGAATAGGTTATGACGTTTGTAAACCCTGTTTCTCTTAAAATCTGTTCCATTTCTCCCAATTCGTAGAGATGGGTTTGAAAATCCATAGTCTCGCGCTGCAATAATTCCCTGCCGCTGTAAAGTTCATAAATCCCGGGAGAAAATTGTGTCCGGCTCTTTTCATCATAATAGTTTTTACTTTTCAGTACTAAGTCAAATCCCTCTTTTGTTTTTACCGAAACCGCAGTTTTATATTCCGTATCATCCGGACACCGGTCGGCAACCGTATCGACAGCAAAAACAAACTTTCCTCCCGGCGCCAGCCGTTCCTTCAGTTTTTGCAAAATACTTTTACACAGTTTCATGTCTGTAAATAATGAAACCGATCCGGAAGAAATAAAAATATAATCATAATATTCGTTCGAAGAATATTCCGTGATATCGGCCTGGATCACCTTCGCATTGGGAGCTTTCTGCTTTAATTTTGCAAGCATTTCCCCGGATAAGTCCATTCCACTGATATCAAACCCTCTGTCTGCAAAGGGGACTAAAAAACGTCCGCTGCCACATAACGGTTCTAATATTTTCTTCCCGTGTTCTGCATAGGAAAGATAAAAAGCTAATTCATCCTGAGGAGCTTTTTCATGTAAGATTTCATACATTTCCGTACATAAGCTTCCGTAATAATTTTGTTTAAATTCCATTGTATGCACCGCCTTAAATTCCAGTTTATTTTTTTATTCGATTATACCATGATCTCCACTGGTTTACCGGACTGATTTATTAAATATGATGGAGTGATAAATATATTTTGTTTTGCTGCTATGACGGCGGCGTGCAGGGAGGCTGCACGGTAAATAAAAGAAATGTTTTTCTGACTATTCTTAAATGTTGAAAATTATTTTCTGATATGATATAGTGGAAGCAGTAGGAGTTTCATGCAAAACAGGCAGAAAAACACCTTGCGGAATACTGCCTGTAGAAGTGAACGCATATTTCCAAATAGTGGGAAAAAGTTGGCTGTACAGTTGAATGATCCCGTGATTAAAGTTATAATAGATACATAATTAAGAGGGATTGCACAGGGATCGGTCCGGTGGGAATTTCCGGGGAAAACTGCATTTCGGCAGATTATAAAAAAACGGGATGGTACGCATATGAGCAAAGAATTTCTGACAAGAATAAGAGCTTCTTCAAATCAATTTACAAAGGCTGAAAAGAAGGTGGCAGATTTTGTGCTGCAGAATCCAAAGAAAGTTTTGTTCATGTCCATCACTGATTTGGCGGAAGCTTGCGATGTGGGGGATACCAGTGTTTTCCGCTTCTGCAAGACGATGGAATTGAAGGGATACCAGGAATTTAAGATGATGCTTTCCCTGGATCTGGGAGACGAGGGGAAGAAGCATAACCAGTTTACCGGGGATGTGGAGCTTGACGATACATTCATGGAGCTGTCCCAGAAAGTTTTGAATACCAATATATCGGCCCTTCAGGAGACCTATTCCCTGCTGGATCGTGAGACTTTTGAGAGGGCGATTAATATTTTGGACGGAGCCAGGAAGATTTATTTCTTCGGTGTCGGAGCCAGCGGTTTGACGGCCATGAAGGCGATGAATAAATTCCTGCGCATCGAACCGAAGGTGTACTGTCTGCAGGATTCCCATATGCAGGCCATGGCGGCCTCCACTCTGGGACCGGGGGATGCGGCGGTCATGATATCTTACTCGGGAGCCACGAAGGACACAATCCAGGTGGCCGAGATTGCCAGAAAGGCAGGCGCCAGCACCATCTGCATCACCCGCTTTGTCAAATCCCCGCTGACCTCATTTTCCGACGTGACGCTCCTGTGCGGGGCAAACGAGGGCCCGCTTCAGGGAGGTTCCACCTCTGCCGAGATCAGTCAGTTATTTCTGATAGATTTGGTATATACGGAATACTACCGCCGTCATTTTGAAAACTGCCGTGATAATAACCAGAAAACTTCGGGAGCCGTTTTGGAAAAGCTTTGCTAGAGCGCAGAGGGTGGAATGAATTTCCAAACATGTTCCAGGCGGTTTTGCCGGTTGGAAAGAATGGACAGGATGGAAAGAATAATCGAATAATGATAAACAGATAAGAGTCCGGGGCCTATGGCCGCCGGACTCAGACTGTAGACAAACTATATTTTCCTTATATCAGGAGTTTGAGGGTGTAACCCTCATTTCAAATCACGTAGGTGGAATTCAGTTCCGCCGTAGTGCTGAACTGCCGATTTCTAGGGGCTTTAGCCCTTGCGCGAGGAAATCGGCAGTTCTTCCTTCGGTGACTAGAATTTATGGCGTTATGCCATGAATTCTACAGAGTGGCGACTTTGTCGACACTCTGAGTCCGGGGCCTATGGCCGCCGGACTCTTGTTGTATGACAGGCAATTTCGGTGCTCCTTTTATTCCACTCCCATCTGCCTTTTCAGCTCAGCCAGGGCGTCGTCGACATCCGGCGAGGAGTATTTTGCAATCAAATCTTCCTCCGCCTTCTCCCCGGAGCCGGTCAGCTCCGCCATCGCCTCCTGGGCCGCCAGATTCGCGTCGATCTTCTCGGCCATCTCGTTAAATTTGCTCAGGCTCCCGGCCATATTTCTGGATTTGAGGGCATTGGCCTTCTGCTGGCTCCTGGCGGCTATGGCCTTGGATTTCAGTTCATCTTTCTTCATCTCCATCGCATGGATCTGATCGGCAAATGAATTCAGAGCCGCCACGGATTTATCAGCCGCCTCCTCACACTTGGCCACGACGGCCGCCTGGGACTCTTCGCGCCCCTTGTCTTCGGCCGCTTTCTGCAGCGCCTTTCTGGCATCGTCATCATTTCCGGCTTTTACTGCTTTCTCGGCGATGGACTGCCACTGGGCGCGGCTGTCCTGGATTTTCTTAAGCTTATCCCTGGCAACGGTCAGATTGCCCTTCACGGAGGCCGTGTCTTTCAGCATGACCGAATATTCTTCCTTCGCATCGCTGATACACTGATCAATGATCTTCTCCGGATCTTCAAAGCGATCCAACAGCTCGTTGACGTTTGACTTGACGATTAAACTGATTCTCTGAAAAATAGTTGCCATAAAATTAATCTCCTTCTGATTGATTTCTCGTTTTTCACTCCGTTAATCTTTGTATTTATCCTTCAGCGCCTCATCTTCCAGGATCTCGATGGGCGTCTCCAGAATCTTCCGCTTTTCCTCGGCCTCTTTCACATCGAGTTTCTTCTTTTTCAGGATGATGGTTCCAATCACCAGGAAGATCACCACGGTGCCGAATACGAGTACGAATCTCATGGCCATATCATATGACGTCGTCGTTTTCCGCATAATCCGTTCCGCCGATTTTTCAAAGACAGTGGCAAAAAATTCATTGTCGTCCAGGTCGGACGTATAGTAGTAATCTGAAAAATCATAGATGATTTCCTGCGCCTCGTAATCGATCACGGAAGAGGCCTGGTTGCCGAGATAAAGGTATTCCTTATACACGCTGCTTTCATACTCCAGGAACAGGAAGAGCAGATGGCCTTCATCTTGAAAGAGTTCATCATACCGCTTCTGAAGATAGTCCTCCGCCTCGGAGTCCGTGAGATCTCCTCCCTTTCCATTGATCTGGTCGGTGATGATCACATAGGGCTGAACTCCGGTCTCCCGATAGAACGTACGGAGGCCCTGCTTCATCTTCGAACTGTTGGTTATCCATCCGATGTGATCCTCATACCATACCATGGATTCCGTACACGCGGCGGCGGGCAGCGGATCCCGGTTCGTGGTGCTGACCGTTATTTCCGCATTGTCTGATTTTACAATGGGCGGGAGCAGCGCGATGAGCACAAAGAAGAGGATTACAGCGCCTAAAATCAAGGCACAGCCGCCGTTATTTGAGCCGGAACCGGAATTTCCCCCTCCTCCATAGTTCTGTCCGTAGGGGCCGGACGGACCCGGCGAACTGTAAACCGGACCGTCGTTCCGGCGCGGCCTTGGCGGAACAATCACGATCGGCCTCGGCGGTCTGGGCGGCTTCGGCGGCCGGGAAGAACCGAAGGAATTAGAGGTACGTCCCGTGCCGGAGCTTCCGGAACCCCAGAAGGAACTCCCTCCCCCTCTGCCCGTTGAACTGCCGGAGTTTGTTCTGTCCGAAAAACTCCGGGATGAACTGGAACTGCTCGAGAAGCCCTTTGATGAGCTGGGGCGGCTGGAACTGCCGGAACTGCTGGAACTGCCGAAAGAGCTTCTTCCGCCTCTGCCCGCTGAACTTCCTGAACTTGATCTGCTTGAAAAACTTCTGGATGAACTGGAGTGGCTTGAACTGCTTCGTCCTCCGCTGGAACTCCTTCCTGATGCGCCTCCTCTGGCCAATCTTTTACCTCCTCCGCCTCTTTTTTTATATAAATCATACCATCAAAACCTTTATTTGTCACCAAAGACTTAATCGTTTCGTGAAAAAACTGATTTTTATTAATAATTCCAATTACTTCCAGATATTGAGCTTCTCCATCTACTCAATATTCTATTTTCGTACTCCGGGACAAAGAAGGAACTCTTAAAAAACCATCCGGATATAACGATCCTGGCATAACCATCCTAACATAACGATCCTGGCATAACGACCTGGCATAACCATCCGGACTAACCATCCGGATATAATTATTCTGACATGCTGGAAACAGCCCGCCCGGATAAGTGAAATGGGCGGAGTCAAGAAAGAGCGCAGAAAACTTTATTTCTGCATTAATATCGATTTATTCGCGTACCAGTTTGACAGCATTTACCGATGGAATAAGAAAAATAGGAAAGTACAAATTTATTTCCAGGAGAATAAACATGCATAAAAGACAAAAAAATACATAGTTGAAAACAAAATAAGAAAATCTTTACGAGATGTTAATTTACATCAGATTATTAGTATGTATAATTAGATTATACAAGTTGAATACATACGGATATTCACAGGTATGAATGAATCACTTATGGGAAAGTGAAAATTAAAAGGAGGATATATCATGAGGGGAATTAAAAAAGCCACAGCGCTGGCGCTTACGGCGGCAATGGCGATGAGCCTTGCAGGCTGCGGAAGGAATGCGGGAAACGCGGGAAAGGCACAGGCTCCGGCCGCCGGTTCGGGGGAAAGCACGGCGGAATTACAGGGAGACCGGACGGCTCAGGTGACAATAAAAATCGGGCATGTGGAGGCGGAGGACCGCTCGACCCATCAGGCCCTGGAACAATATTTTAAACAGGCGGTGGAGGAAAAGTCGGGCGGTACAATCCGGGTGGAGATTTATCCGAACAGCGCCCTGGGCGGAGATTCCGAGCTGACTGAATCGGTCGCCATGGGAACGCTCCAGGCGGCTCTGCCGTCCACATCCGTTCTCGTTTCATACTCTCCTGAATTCGGCGTTATGGATATGCCGTGGCTGTTTGACAAGGCGGAGAACGCGTTTGCGGCAATGGACGGGGATATGGGAGCATATTTCAATGAAAAGCTGGAGACGGTAGGAATCCACTGTCTCGGATATTCCTATAACGGTCTGCGCAGCATGACCAACAACGTGCGTCCAATCACAAAGCCGGAAGATCTGAAGGGCCTGAAGATGCGCGTCATGGAGAATCAGGTTTTTATCGACTTCTTCAATACGCTGGGAGCCAGCGCGACGCCGATGAGCTTTAATGAACTGTTTACCGGACTTCAGCAGAATACCGTGGACGGTCAGGAGAATCCTCCGTCTCTGATCTATGCCAGCCGTCTCCAGGAGGTTCAGAAATATTTAAGCGTGACGGAACACGTAAATAATTTCCTTGGATTTATCATGAATAAAAATTTCTACGACGGGCTTACCGCGGAACAGCAGCAGATTATCACCGAGGCGGCGGCCGAATTTGTCAGCCGGCAGCGCCAGATGGAGCTTCAGGATACCCAGCTCTACATAGACAAACTAAAGGAAGACGGAATGCAGGTCAACGTGCTGACACAGGAAGAAAAAGCTGTTTTTAAAGATGCTCTGGCCCCGATGTATGAAAAATACAAGGCGCAGTTTGGAGAGGAAGTATTTGCCATGGCGGAGAAATACGGACAGTAGGGGGAAGTTTAAAAAGGAGTGAAAGCATGAAAGAAAAGAGTGTTTTAGCTAAAATAGTGGGTGTATATGACAGTCTGGAAGAGTACCTTCTGATTACGAGCCTGGTCGGCAATGTACTTCTCGTATTTTTGCAGGTCGTGATGCGGACCGTATTTAAAAATTCGCTGACCTGGTCGGAGGAACTTTCCCGGTACATATTTATATGGCAGATTTGGCTGGGGGCCAGCATCGCTTTAAAATACAATGAGCACATCCGTGTCACCCTGATCTATTCCTTTGTAAAAAACGGGAAGGCCAAAGCAGTGATTGCCCTGGCGGCCGATCTGATGTGGTTTCTGTTCTGCGCCTATATGGTGATAAACGGGAAAGACCTGCTTGTCTCAATGGCGGCCAGAAACGCGGCTTCATCCGGGCTGCAGCTTCCGCTCGTTTACGTTTATATGGTATTTCCGATTGCCTCGTTTTTAGTGTGCCTGAGACTTTTGGGAGCGCTCGGCACGGACCTTAAGAGACTGATGGGAAAAAGTGTGGAAGAGGGGGGAACTGATTTATGAGTGCACTTGTATTGTTTGGAAGCTTTTTCGTACTACTTTTGTTAACTGTCCCGATTGGGTATGCAATCGGCATTTCCAGCCTCATTGCCATCTATTACTTTTCGGACATACCGCTGATTATTATTGCGCAGAAATCCATCACCGGAGTTGATTCATTTCCGCTTCTGGCGATACCGTTCTTCATGCTGGCCGGGAACCTGATGAGCAGCGGAGGCATTGCGAAGCGGCTTGTGAATTTCTTTGACTCCCTGATTGGCCATGTAACGGGAGGCCTGGGGATGGTTACGATTATTGTGTGCATGTTTTTTGCCGCAATTTCCGGATCTGCGGTGGCCACGGTTTCGGCCGTCGGCGCCTTCATGATTCCGGAGATGGTGAAGCATGGATACAATAAACCGTTCAGCGCGGCTCTGACCGCGGCAGCCGGAACGATAGGAGTTATCATTCCGCCCTCTATTCCCTTTGTCATTTACGGCGTCGTGTCAGGAACATCCATCACGGATCTGTTTACGGCAGGTTTCCTGCCCGGAATCATGATGGGCGTCGCCCTGATGATCGTGTGCTACTTTGTATCGAAAAAATACGGGTACAGAGGCAAGGAAAAGGCGTCCAGCCCGGCGGAAATATGGAAAGCGTTTAAGGATGCGTTCTGGGCAATCCTGTCACCGGTTATCATATTGGGCGGAATTTATTCGGGTTTCTTCACACCGACCGAGGCGGCCGTCATCTCCGTCGTATACTCCTTTATTATCGGTGTGTTTGTATACAGGGAACTGGATCTCAGGGGAGCATACAAGTCGTTTAAGGATGCAATCGTGGTCAACGGCGCAACCACATTTATGGTCGGTTTTTCGACCGTGTTTGCCGCTTTCCTGACCATGGCTCAGATTCCGAATATGATTGCACAGGGAATCCTGGGGCTGACCGACAACGCGATTCTGATTCTGCTGATTATCAATATCTTCCTGCTGATTGTGGGCATGTTTGTCGATAATATCCCGGCAACGATTATCCTGACCCCGATCCTGCTTCCAATCTGTACGGGAATTGGAATGCATCCTGTCACATTCGGAATCATGCTGACGATGAACCTTGCAATCGGTTTCTGCAGCCCGCCTTACGGCATCAACCTGTTTGTGGCTTCTTCCATCTCCAAGGTGTCAATCGAGGAGCTTACGAAGAAGATAATAAAACCGTTACTGGCGCTGATTGTCGTGCTGCTTTTAATTACATATATACCTGCTTTTACAACGATCTTTTTAAAGAGGTAAAGGTTTAGCAGGGAATTCCGGTTACCGGATGAAAACTGCCGATACGGAAAAAATATAGTTTGTTTACAATTGGAGAGCCCGCAGGGGCTCTTCTTTTTGCGCTGCTGCGATTACGGATCCGCGGCAGCAATCTAAAGCAGATGATAGTTAAAAAGATGATATAGCAAATAATAATCAGATAAAAAAACCTGACCTCCGGGGACAGGTTTGGAATTACTATAATTATCTAATAACATATATATTGTTCTTAAAAAAAATAAAAATATTGATTTAAGATTACATATATCAGATAATGTCAAAGGATGTACCCGGAAAAAATCGAAAATAATAAGCTTGACCTGTCCCCAAAGTACACGGATATACTTTGATTAAAGGTGGTAAAACACTTTGGCCGGTGTCTTTTTATTACCGCTTGCAGAGATAAAACAATGACAGAAAAATGATGAAGAAACGATAAAATTTATAAGGAGGATAAGGAAAGATGAGGATGTACAAGGAGGCAGCACGCAAGACTTATGAACGCAGCCGGGAAGTGACGGAACTGGTGGGCGGCATTATCGAAAATGTCAAACGCAGAGGGGATCAGGAAATTCTGGAACTGACGAAAAAGTTTGACGGGATTGAGATGGAATCTGTGAAAGTGGGAAGAGAGGAGATTGAAAAGGCATATTCCCTCATTTCACAGGATACGGTTGAGGCCATCAGGAATGCCGCCGCACAAATACGTTTCTTTGCCGAGAAGCAGTTGGAGTGTATGAAACCGCTGACAACGGCGTCACCGGTGGCCGGAGTGACGCTGGGACACCGCCTGATTCCGGTTGAAACGGTAGGCGCCTACGTGCCGGCCGGCCGCTATCCGCTTCCGAGTACCGCGCTGATGCTGGCGATTCCCGCAAAGGTAGCCGGTGTCGGGAAAGTAGTGGCCTGCAGCCCGGCGGCCAAAGGATACGGGACAATCCACCCGGCTGTCCTGGCGGCGATGGACATTGCCGGAATTGATGAAATTTACTGCACCGGAGGAGCGCAGGCAATTGCCGCCATGGCATACGGAACGGAGACCGTGCAGAAGGTCGATCTGATAGCAGGGCCGGGAAACAAGTTTGTGACCGAGGCCAAGAGACAGGTTCTCGGCAATGTCGGAATCGACAGTCTGGCGGGACCGAGTGAGGTTCTTGTAATTGCAGACGAACTGGCGAATCCGAGGTATACGGCCATTGACCTGCTGGCCCAGAGCGAGCACGATCCCAATGCAAGGGCAACGCTCATCACCACATCGGAGCAGTTTGCCGGAAAAGTACTGGAAGAGCTTTATAAGTTTGCCGATGAACTGTCCACCGGGGAGACGGCGAAAAAATCGTGGGAGGACAACGGAACCATTATTATCGCGGACTCCCTGGAGGAGGCAATTGCAATCTCCGACGATATTGCGCCGGAGCACCTGGAAGTACATACGCACAACAGTGATGCGGTTGCCGCGAAGCTTCGGAATTTCGGTTCCCTCTTTATCGGGGAATATACGCCCGTTGCATTTGGTGATTACTGTTCGGGAACCAACCATACACTTCCGACGATGGCAACGGCCAAGTATTCGAACGGAGTCTGGGTCGGCACATTTTTAAAAACATCTTTCACCCAGCATATCTCCAGGGAAGGCTGCGGCAACCTGTCCAAAACATGTGTGCAGCTCGCAGGGGAGGAAGGCCTGTTTGCCCATCAAAAATCGGTACTGGTACGTGTGGAGCAGATGATAAACTGAATAAAAGGAGGACTTATATGAATATTCTTCAGGGGAAAAATATTTTTGACGTAGAGGGAAAGGTGGTTCTTGTCACAGGAGCGGCGACGGGACTGGGAGAGGGATATGCCCATATTTTCGCAGAATCGGGATGCAGGGTGGCATGTGCGGATATCAATGAGGAGCAGGTAAAACAGACGGCGGAGGACATCAGAAGCCAGGGCGGGGAGGCGGCGGCCTTTGTGGTGGATGTGACTAGTCAGGACAGCATCAAAGGCATGGTAAAAGCCATCCTTGAAACATACGGCAGGATAGATGTGCTTGTCAATAATGCCGGTGTGGAGCATATAGAGCCTTTTGTGGAAGTGAGTGAGAAACACTACGACTTTATTACGGGCGTCAACTTAAAGGGCGTGTTTTTTGTAGCGCAGGAAGTGGCAAAAGTGATGAAGGCAAACGGCGGCGGGAAGATCATCAATATCGGTTCCCTGGGAAGCTATATCGGCCTGGCCGAATCCAGCGTATACTGTACCACCAAAGGAGGAGTCATCCAGATGTCGAAGACGCTCTCCATTGAACTGGGACCGGACCATATCCAGGTGAACTGTATCGCGCCGGGATACTTTATCACACCGATGACAAAGCCGTTTTATGACGACCCGGAACACCGCGCCTGGATTGAGAGCCGGATTCCGCTCCACGAGTGGGGAACCGTAGCCGATCTGGCGGGACCGATGCTGTTCCTTGCTTCCTCGGCAAGCGACTATATTACAGGCATCACAATCAAGGTGGATGGCGGCTGGCTGGCAAGCTGATAATAGAGAAGGGAGGAGTGAAATGAAGGCTCTCAGATTTTATGGGATTCATGATTTGAGGACGGAGGAAACGGAGATCCCGGAGTGCGGGGAAGATGAGGCTCTGATCAAAATAGCCTACGCCGGTATCTGCGGTTCCGATCTTCACATCTATAACAAGGGTATGTTCATTCAGAACATACCCGAAACAATGGGGCATGAATTTGACGGGGTGATTGAAAAGACAGGCTCCTGCGTAAAAAATTTCAAACCGGGGGACAAGGTGACAGCCAATCCCATGGTCCCGTGCGGCACGTGTAAAAGCTGTCTGAAGGGAAGCTTCAATACATGCGGGGCGCTGGGATTTATCGGAGAGGTTTCACAGGGATGTTTTGCGCAGTACATTGCGGTAAAAGAAGAAAAGTTAATCCGTGTTCCGGATTCCGCCGATTTAAAACAGATTGCCCTGTCGGAGCCGCTTGCCGTAGCCGTAAATATCTGCCGCAGGGCGTCGTTTAAACCGGGTGACCGGATTGCCCTGATCGGGGCTGGGCCCATCGGCCTTCTAACGATTGCCCTGGCAAAGCAGGTATACGGGGTGGATGACATTACGGCGGTGGATTTGTCGGAGAGCCGCCTCAAACTGGCGGTAAAGCTCGGAGCATCAAAGGCCGTGCAAAAACCGGATGAAAATGACCGGTTTAACAAGGTGATTGAGGCCGCCGGAGCGCCTGCCACCTTTACAATGGCTGCGGAGCACGTGGAGGCGAACGGATTTCTCTATGTGGTCAGCATTTTTGAAAAAGATTTCATATTTGACATTAACGCGCTGGTGGCCGGACAGGTTACACTGGTTGGCTGCAATGTGTACACCGATGAGGATTTAAGGGAGGCGGTTTCCCTTATCGCAGAAAAACGTGTGGATATCAGCCCCGTCATTTCCGGTGAATACACACTGGAAGAGGGCAGAAAGGCGTTTGAACTTCTGAGTTCTGTGGATAAGAGCGCGGCAAAAATCCTGTTCAGGATGTGAGAGAGGAGAAAACAGATGGAAGGCACTTTATTTTTGGGATATCCGGCCAGCACCGGTATTTTGATTCTTGGAACAATCGTGATTGCTGCAATTGCCACTTTTACATTTTATAAGGGCTGGTGGAAGCTGTAGGTTAAAAAGGAGGTAAAGTATGAAAATTCAGAATCTCGGACAGGCCATGGGAATCGAAATTCCGCTCATTGTACCTGTGGTCCTTATTGTTTATATGCTTGCCATACTGGCAATTGGACTCTGGTCGGCGAGAAAGGTCAAAAACTCGGAAGACTGGTTCGTGGGAGGACGTTCCATGGGCCCCTGGATTACGGCTCTTGCGCACGGTTCCAGTTCTCTCGGAGGCGGCATGTACATAGCCGGTCCGCAGTACGGCTGGGAAGCGGGAGCATCGGCATTGTGGGCGGCGCCGGGCGATGTGTTCGGGCCTTTACTGAACTTCGGTATCCTGGCGCGCAGAATGCGCCGCTATACGGAGAAGGCGAAAACACTGACCATATCGGAATTTTTCGGACACCGCTATTACAGCAAGGGAGTGAGAAACTTTTCCGTGGTTATCCTGGTTATTGCAATGCTCATCAGCCTCGTTGTGGAATATATGGCAATGGGAGTCCTTGTTTCGGCGGTAACGGGCTGGTCATTTATCATTTCCCTGATCTTCGGCTGTGCGGTTATCCTGATTTATACGGGCGCAGGCGGATACCTGGCCGTGGCTTACACGGACTTTGCCCAGTCAATCCTGATGGTGGTCGGAATGCTCATTTTAATCCCCGTCTGTATCGCAAGCGTGGGCGGTCTGGAAGGAATGAACGCGGGACTGTATGCAATCAATGAAGGACTTCCCACCCTGTGGGGCGAGGATTATTACCTGAAGGGAGCGCCCCTCCTGATAGCGGGTATGGCGCTTGTCTATTTTATCGGTTATATGGGGCAGCCCCATCTGATTCTGAAGACGGTTGCCATCAAGGATGACAAATCCATCCGTCTTGTTCCGATGATCGGCGCCGTGTTTGGGTTTATGCTGGCTTTCGGCGTATATACGCTCGGCTGTGTGGGAAGAGTCGTATATCCCGATATTTCCATGCTCCCGGGAGGCAATGCGGAGTATGTGCTGCCGATGCTGGCGCTGACAAAACTTCCGGCTCCTCTGGCCGGGCTATTGCTGGCCGGGGCCTGTTCCGCAGTTATGTCAACGGCGAGCGGCCTGCTGCTGGTCATCGGCTCCGCCATTGGCAATGACCTGTACCGCAATTCCGCATCCGGAAAAACGGCGTCGGAAGATCAGGTAATGAAGGTGACGAGAATGTCCACCTACCTTTTGGGAATTGTTTCGGTGGCAATGTGCTTTATTCCCGTTTTCCAGCTCGGCGTATACCAGCTCACCTGGATCGCCTGGTCCGTGCTTTCCCCGGCTTTCATTCCGTGTATCGTCGGCGGTCTTTATTGGAAGAGAGGGACAAAAGAGGGAGCTTATGCGGCAATGATTTCAGGCTCCCTGGTAGGGGCATTCTGGTATTATCTGCTCCAGGAATCGACCAACATCCATACGTTCTTCGCGGCGCTTGTCATTGCGGTTATAGCCTATATTGTAGTGAGCCTGAGGACGCAGAAACCGCCGAAGGAGATAGAAGATTATGTTGATTATGCGGCGGCCTTTGAGGATGCCGAACCGGTCAACGTGGTCAAATCTGGAATTGTGATGAGCTCCGGACAGCTTGCCATGGTGATTGAAGGACAATAAAGGATAAGATAAAATACGATAAAACATCCCGGCATATTTATAAAATAATACGGCTGAGGAAGAAGGAGCTGCCATGAGGAAAATTAATGTGATGACGGGAATCCGGTTTAAACCGGAGCATTTAATTGAACGGCTGGGCAGAAAGAAACGGTACGCCAGCCTCTGCTGCCGCCATGTGTCCACGGTCTACAGCCCATGCTGGGTGTTTGAATTCCGGGTCCTTCTTCAGGCGTCGAAACACACCAGCCGGTATGCCGGATATTACGCCGGGGTGGATGAAGTGAATATGGTTCCGGGCAAGATACAACTGCTGCCCGGGGCCAAAGAAATGGAAGTACCCGAGTATACGGTTCTGAACAATAAAGGCGATGAGAAACAGGCGGTGGATATGGCCTGGAATTACAATAAAAACTGGATTACAATAAAATACAAGAACCTGTACGCTCCCCCGGTACTGGAAGAATACAGGACACATCTGTATTACAAAATATTGTATGTCATGGAGTTCTACAATAAAGAATGCGGAGAAAAGAAATACATGGTCCTGGATTCCCTGACCGGAGATCTGGAAAAAATCGCGATTGAACAATAAGAGCGGATAAAGTAAATACGATGGATTTTTCATTGGCGGAGAATAGGGAAAATCCAAAACGGGAAGTGGGATCGCAGAAACTATATCTTACTGCGGTCCCACATATATGGATGGCTGAGACGGAAACCTCCGTGGAATATCAAACAGATTTTAGAACGCCTCCCGGAGAAGCCGGTTTATCATATTCTTTAAACGGAATGATAACCCGGAGAATCCAGAAGTCTTTATTATTCGTAATCATCGGGCTGATCAGCCACTCCTCGACGGACCAGTCGGCCAGTTCATATCCCTGGGCTTTGGCCCAGCGCAGCAGGCCGGTATAAGTGTTATAAAGCTTTTTGTCCTTCGGTGTTCCGATATGTACGGCGCAGACACCGCGGAATGCCGGAATTTTATCATAATGGAGACACGGTTTTTTCGTGTCCACCACGGGAACGGCTATTTTGTAATCGTGTATCTGGTTGTCGAAGCTGCAGGTATTGCTGTCAAAATGATTATACAGCACATAGAGAAGCGCACCCAGGGAGGCGACATTCACTTCCTGGGATATTTTCTGGATTTTAGCCATGTATTCGATATCGTAGCATTCCTCATCCTCAAAGTTGGTCTGATAGGACAGTGATATCATATTCTGCTCCGGAAAATCGACCACCTCATATCCCAGATCCGTATCAATTTTGTGTTCGTGAAGTTTCAGGACGGAAATTGCTTCGATCAGTTTCGTATAAACAATCATGCTCTGCTCATAGCGCAGCAGACTCTCCTGAAGGGCATCTCTGGCTCCGACCATCTTTTTCTCTATCGACATCTGAATACTGCCGATATTCCTGCCATAAATAATATCCTTTATTTCACTCAGCGACATATCTATATTCTTAAGCGCCTTGGCTGCCACAATCTCACAAATATGCTGGTGCGTATAATACCGGTAATTATTATCCTTAAACCGGGGAACCGGGCTCAGCATACCGCGTTCTTCATAGTAGCGAAGCTGTTTTCTGCTCACGTCGCATAGCTGGCAGATTTCATTCGTATTAAAAGTTTTCAAAGAGTCCCCCTCCGTTCTCCTTCCGGTGTGCGGCCGCATCCGTAAATGTCATTGCCGAGATAACGTATGTTTTACAGTTAATCCTAGAGCGTGTTTGAAAATTCATTCCCGCCATCTGCACGCCCCACTTTGTGGGAGATTTGGGTCCAATGAAGAAGGCGTAGCCCACTACGCCTTCTTCATTGGACCCAAATCTCCCACAAAGTGTGACGCACAGCTGACGGAAAGCAATTTTCAAACACGCTCTAGTAAAATGACAGATATATTCCAAGTATAGGTATGGAAAAGCGCTTTGTCAACAGCGGAAGAGGAGGGGAATCTGAGCCGGGAAATGAGAACGATGCCGATGGTTGAAACAGTTTCGTAAGATCAGCGTTATTCAGGTAGAATGATTGAGAAAAATGTCATTTCATGGTAGTATAAAAGGTAACGGCAAAGAGAGAAACACCCGCCGTTATATCATTTTTAAGGAGGAAAGATATGGGAAAGGGAAAAGGCTTTATTCATGAATTTGAACAGTTCATCAGCCGTGGAAACGTGATGGATATGGCAGTCGGTGTTATCATTGGAGGCGCGTTCTCCTCCATTATCACATCTCTGGTTGAAGATATCCTCTCTCCGATACTCGGTATATTCGGAGGGTTGAATTTTGATGAGCTTTCGGTCAACATTCTGGGAGAGGTTACATTAAAATATGGAAAGTTCCTGACGGCAGTCATTAACTTCCTGATTATGGCATTTGTCATCTTCTGCCTTGTAAAAGCGATGAATACACTTTCATCGAGAGTGATGCGTAAGGAAGAAGAAGCTCCGGCAGCTCCGACCACCAAGATCTGTCCGTTCTGCAAGAGCGAGATCCCGATTGAGGCTACTAAATGTGCGCACTGTACATCCGTACTTCCGGTTGAGGCTGGCGTCGAGGCCGTAAAGGAAGCGGCTGTTGCGGCGGAATAGGAGAAAAGAGTTTGTAACGGCCGGGAACACAGCCCCGGGCCGTTACGGATTATTACGGTTCATTATAGACACTTACAGACACTTACAGATAAGCAGGGAAGAATTCCACATTGGCAATTCTTCCCTGCTTTGTTGCTCTCACTTTTCATTCAGTGACGCCCGCAGGCTGTCTGCCGTCAATGTTTTTGCATTCATCGCCATGGCGGCGGGGGTTCCGGTAAATACCACCTCTTCTCCGGACAGGGTGCTGAGCGGCTGGCCGAGCGTCAGGTAAGATAAGCCGACCTGTTCCATCACCTTCAGGTGGTTCCTGATTTTCGCGTTTTCAAACACTTCCATAGCCTGTGACGCGGTCATGCGGAGTAGTTCTACGATATTTTTCCCCTTATAGGTGCAGGCAAGGGCCTCCTCGTTATACCGCAGTCCGCCGCATGCCTCACATTCCGTTACGACGGGATCCATGAAAGCAAGCTCGGTCACGATGACACCCCTGCCGCCGCAGACCGGGCAGGCTCCGGTGGAGTTGAAGCTGAACAGTCCCTCAGGTCTGCCGTTTTCCCTTGCCAGCAGCTTTCGGATTGTGTCAAAAAAACCGAGATAAGAGGCGGGCGTGGAGCGGCTTGTCGCCGTAATGGGTCCCTGATCGACCATCACGATATCATCTTCATACAGACCGGCAAATACCCGGGAGATCAGGGTGCTCTTTCCGGAACCGGCAACTCCGGTTACAACGGTCATAATTCCCAGTGGAATATCCACGTTCACATGGTTTAGATTGTGAAGACAGGCGTCCCGTACCGGGAGACTCCCTGTCTGCCGGCGGGGGTTCTGTTTGATGGGCAGGGAGCGGAACATGGCCCGTCCAGTCAGGGTATTGGAACAGAGTAATTCCTCATAGCTGCCGGCAAACACGATTTCATCGCCGTTTTGTCCTGCCTGCGGCCCCACATCTATAATATAATCTGCAATCGAAATTACATCCCTGTCGTGTTCGACCACAAGTACCGTGTTGCCCTTATCACGAAGCAGGCCAGTGAGGAAAGCAGGTTGGTCGCCGGACTTGCGAAAAGAACCCCGTTAAGCCCCAGGAAACGGGATAAAATGTGAATCAGGGGTATCATGAGGAGAAGCGGGCGGAGGACGGAGAGCAGCCTGCCGATCGGCGCGTCGGGGAGAGGACTGCCCTCTCCGGTTCTAAAAGTTTCTCTCATCGTTTTCCTCCTTTAAGTGACAGATGGAGATATCTGCGTATTCATTCACAGATAACGATACCTGCGTTACAGCTTATCAGATACGCGGCCTCCATTCATGACATTTTTTGCTTATTTTTGGTAATAGAGAGGAAAAGTGGAATATGATATAATGTCCGTAATGCGGATATTATATCATGCGCATGCAGATTTCTGCGCCTGCCGCAGAAAGTCTGCGGTTTTCACCCATCGGGGGGATTTTGGAAATCTGTATAAAACGTATCAGTATATTTTTGGAACCTGGCTGCCGTCGGTGAAAGAGGAACTGGACGACAGGGAGGATTTTGAACAATATGAGAGGGCGGTAATATCACCCGATGATCCGGATAATGAGGTGAAAATATATATTCTGGTAAAATGAATATTCCGGTAAAACAAACAGGGAGAAAGAGGGGATTTATGATGAGTGGGATGTTGGAGTTTTCAAACAGAGAGGACTTTAGAAAATGGCTGAATGACAACTGCCTGACGGATGAAGGCTACTGGCTGCTGTTCGGCAAGGCCGGCGGTCCGAAAACGGTAAAGGCGGGGGAGGCGTTGGAGGAGGCCCTCTGCTTTGGCTGGATTGACGGGCAGATGCAGAGCATTGACGACAAAAGCTATAAAAAATATTTTGCAAAACGCAGAGAGAACAGCAAGTGGTCGGAAAAGAATAAGGCGCTGGCAGAAAAGCTTGAGAAGCAGGGCATTATGACCGATTACGGCAGGAAGAAAATAGAAGAGGCCAAAAAGAACGGCCAATGGGATGCCCCCAAGGCGCCCGTGATTGGGGAGGAGGAGATTACGGCTCTTTCCGGGATTTTGAAAGAATATGAACCTGCATACAGCAACTTTCTTGCGATGCCGCTATCGGTAAAGAAGACCTACACCCGTGCATATCTCGACGCGAAAACAGATGCGGGGCGGGAAAAACGCATTGCATGGATGGTTGACCGGCTGAATAAAAACTTAAAGCCGATGTAGGAACTTTATTCTGTTAAGCGGCCGGAAATTGGGGAATTTCCGGGGGTGAGGGAAAAGAGAGAGGGAGTATGAGACAGGGGAAAAACTGGAAAATAATATGGATTATGGCGACCGTGTTTTTATTGTGGGTAAATCCTGCCGTATTGCTGGCAGGAGAACCGGAAGAAGCACGGGAAACAACGAAAATCAGGGTGGCATACTGCGAGAATATGCCGCCCTTTCAGTATACGGATGACATGGGCGGGGCTGCGGGAATGCATGTCGATATGATGGATGCCATGGCCGGAAAGCAGGGAATGGAGGTGGAATACCTGCCGTTCTCATCCCGGGAGGAATGCATTGCCGCCCTGGATGTCCGCGACGCCGATGCAGTGATGGGTTATCCGGTCAGCAATTATGACGGCAGAAAGTACCAGGCCACGGGAGAACTGTCAAAGGCGACAATCTACATGATTGTGAGGAAGGAAGCATCCGGCGGAAATGGAAAGAAGGCGGAAGAACTGTCACTTTCCCGGGCCGTATTTGAACTGGGTTCCATCGATTATGCCTATATGAAATCGATGGGAATCAAGGAGTACATAGCGGCGGCCAGCCAGATGGGCGTGGCGGAGGCATTTATGAACGGCACGGCCGATATTGCGGTCGGAACCAGCGAGAGCCTCGAATACATTCTGAACAGGAAAGGATTCAAAAATCAGTATAAAGTAATGCATGATCAGATTACATCGGTAGGCTATTCTATCCTCCTGAATCCGGACAACCAGCGCCTGCGGGCGACACTGGACACGGAACTGGCGGAACTGAGGACCAGCGGGGAGTACGAAAAAATCTATAAAAAATGGATTACAAGCCGCGATCTTGACAGGGCCAGGGATATGATATACAGGATTCTGGCGGTTGGAGGAATCGTAGTACTGGCTGCATTACTGATAATTGGAATTATCGCCCGCGTAAACAGGATGCTGCGGGAAAAGGTTGCGGAAAAAACAGAGGAGCTGCGTCATGCCAATGAACTGCTGGAGCGGCAGGTCGTGAGACTGCAAAACGAGAGCAGCCTGAGAAACCGCATTATCGAGGCTGTGCCTACGGGGATCCTGTTTCTGGACCGGAACTTCGGCGTTACGATGATGAATCCGGCGGCGCAGTCGATGTGCGGCGATTTTGAGCGGGAAGGAGAGGCGGGAAATGTAAAAGAGCTCCCATTGTTCGGCCGCCTAATGGAAGAACTTGATAAAATGATGATCTTGCCTCGCCGTCAGGAACAGCAGTCCTATCTTTTGACAATCACGGAGGGTGAAAATCAGCAGAAGTACCGCTGCTGGTTCCATTTCCTGAAGGATTATTCCGGCGGTATGCTGTTCATGGCGGAAAACGTTACCAGTGAAGAACAGCACAGAAAAGAACAGTTTGAGAGGGAAAAGGCCCAGGTCCTGGGAAGGCTTGTGGCCGGAATCGCCCATGAGCTTAAAAATCCACTGATGAATCTGAAAACGGCGGTTTCCCTGATCCTGACCCAGGGAGACAGACCGGAGGTGAAGGAGGCCTTCGCACGTTTTATTCCGGAGGAAGTGGATCGGATGAACCGGCTGGTGGAGGGACTGTTAAATTATTCCAGGCCCACGAGGGAGAAGTCGGAGGTGGTGCAGCTTGGCGAGATAGTGAATAACTGCCTGTATCTGACAAACATAACCGCCAGAGGAAACCGAATCCGGTTTTCCGTAGACCTGGATGAGACGCTCTTAATCCGTGTCCAAAAGGATCTGCTTCGCCAGTCCCTGATAAATATTCTGATTAACAGCGTCTGGTCGATTGAAAAGAAGCTGGCGGATTTCCCGGGTGACGAAAATTCGGAGCCGTCCATCGTTGTGAAGGTTTACAGGGAAGAGTCATGGGCCTGCCTGTCCGTGTTCGACAGGGGCATTGGAATGAATGCCAGGGAGCTGAGACGCTGTACCGATCCTTTTTTTACAACGAAAAAGGCCGGTACAGGGCTGGGACTTGCTCTTACCAGGCAGTTTGTGGAGGAAAACGGAGGAACACTGACGATCGAAAGCGAGGCCGGTGTATATACGGAAATATTGATTCGGTTCAGGAGGTATGAGGAAGATGAAAAACAGTATTCTGATCATTGATGATGAACTTAGCATGTGCACGCTCCTGAGCCTGGCGCTCGGCCAGGAGTATGATGTGCACTATGCCACCACAGCCCAGGAGGGGATCAAATATGTGAAGGAGAAGAAGGTGGACCTGATCCTTCTGGATTTGATGATAGGAAGCAGCGACGGGATCGATGTGCTGAAACAGATAAAGAAGGAGAACGGCAGCGTTTCGGTCATTATGATGACTGCCTACGGGAGTATTCCCACATCGGTGGAGGCTATCCAAAACGGTGCATTTACCTATCTTGTGAAACCGCTTGATATCGACGAACTGAACGTGTTTATCAAGCAGGCGTTGGATGTAAAGCATTTAAATGATCAGTGTGAATATCTGACGGAAGAGCTGAAGGGGTACTACGGCTACCATAAGATTATTGGAAAAAGCCCTGCAATCCAGAAGGTTTTTGATATGATAGAGCGGCTCAAGGATGTGGACACCAGTGTAATGATTTATGGGGAGAGCGGGACCGGCAAGGAACTGGCGGCCCAGGCGCTGCACCAGTTGGGGCGGAGGGCGAAGAACCGTTTTGTGGCAATCAACTGTGCGGCAATCCCGGAGAGTCTTCTGGAGGAAGAGATGTTCGGCCATAAGAGGGGCTCCTTTACCGGAGCCGTGCAGGACAAAAAGGGAAAATTCGAAGTAGCCGATAAGGGAACTATTTTTCTCGACGAGATTGGTGATATGCCGCTGGGGCTCCAGGGAAAACTGCTGCGCGCGCTGCAGCAGAAGGAATTTTCACCGCTTGGCAGCAATGAGGTGCGTAAACTGGATGTGCGGATTGTGGCTGCCACCAACCGCGACCTGGAATCTATGGTGCATGCCGGGACATTCAGGGAGGACTTGTATTACCGGCTGAATGTGATCAGTATTACGATGCCGCCTCTGAGGGAACGGCGGGAAGATATTCCGCTGCTCGGCAGTCATTTTCTGCGGCAGTTTGAGAAAGAACAGAACCGGGAAAAACTGACGCTCAGCCCGGAGGCCGAGTCGCTTCTGATGGAGTATGATTTTCCGGGAAACGTCAGGCAGCTTTCCAATATTCTTGAATATGCGGTGATTCTGTCGCATAGCGGGCGCATTGAGGCGGAAGACTTGCCGGATGCGGTTCGCAAGGGGAAGACGGCCGCGGCAGCAGTGAATCTGCCGGGCAGCCGTCTGGCAGGTATGACAATCAGAGAAGTGGAGGAGATTATGATCCGGGAGGCACTGAAACGGAACAATGGACGGAGAGAGCAGACGGCCCAGGAGCTGGGAATTAGTATGAGAGGCCTGTTTAATAAGATTAAGGAATACGATATATAAGATATCCGGCAAATTTTGCCTGTGAAAACAGGAAAAATTTGCCGGTTTTCTTTTGGAACGGAATTATTTGCAGCCGGAAAAGAACGGTTTTTCGGCAAAATCCGGCATATGTAAAGTTGGCACAAAACTTGCTTTATTTATAGACAAGAGGAAAAGATAAATGATGAAACACTATCAGACAAAAAATCAGGAGGTTACTATGATGAGAAAAAATGTTTCCCTTAAGGTGCGTGTATTCTGTACTGCGCTTGCGTTATCGACTCTCGTGGGATGTCAGAGCGCCCCGTCCACGGATACCGGCCAGACGGCGGCTCCATCCCAGGGGCAGAGTTCTTCCGGCGGATACAAGGATGAGATTGTATTTGCGCCCAAGCTCAGTTTTGACACGATGGATGTACAAAACTGCGTTTCCACGTCTACCAAGAGTGTTTATATCTGGGTGTATAACACGCTGGTTGAGAAAGATACCGGGACCAATACGCTGGCTCCGTCCCTGGCCGAATCCTGGGAACAGGTTTCCGACACAGTTTGGGAATTCAAGCTGCGCCAGAGAGTCAAATTCCATAATGGTTCGGACTTTACGGCAAAGGACGTAAAATTCACCTATGAACGGGGAAAGACACAGGGAGCCAGCAAGCCGAGACTGGATTCCATGGAGAGTGTGGAAGTGGTTGACGATTATACGGTCCGGATTACCCTGAACCAGCCGGACATGGATTTCATTTACAAAATCACGGATCCGAATCTGGTGATTCTCTCCCAGGAGGCATTTGACACGATGAGTGAGGAGGAGGCCAACCAGATCGGCACGGGAGCGTACCGGTATGAGGAATGGAAACACGGAGAGTACGTATCCGTAACCGCCAATCCCGATTACTGGGGCGGAGAGCCAAAGACAAGGCGCATTGTGGTCCGTACCATCCCGGAGGAGGCGGCCAGGCTGATTGCCCTCCAGACGGGGGAGGTGGATATGATCCAGAGCCCGGCATCCACGGATCTTGGATATATTGCGGATGACCCGAAGCTGACGCTGGCACAGTACCCAAGCAGTACGGTCCGTTATCTCGGTCTGAATACGACGGAAGCGCCGTTTGACAATCCCAAAGTCCGTCAGGCCGTCGCTTATGCCATCAACAGGGACGAACTGATCGCCGCCGTTTACCAGGGTAACGCCATGGAGATGCGCAACGTCATGCATCCCGACAATGAATTTTTCACCGAAGTGGAAGGTTACTCCTATAATGCCGAGAAGGCAAAATCACTTCTTGAGGAGGCAGGATATGCGGACGGCTTTACCATTAACATGATCAGCAACCAGGCGGTAAACGACGTAGCGATCTGTACGATTGTCCAGTCACAGCTTGCAAAGTTCGGAATTACCGTCAACCTTCAATCTATGGAAAGCGCCACATTCAACGCGGCAATTGCAGAGGGAAAAGGCTACCAGCTTATGGTCAGCGGCTGGAGCGGATATACAATCGGACCGGACAATGCGCTGAGAAGTATTCTGCATACGGACGGGCGCATCAACTACACGAATGTCAGCGATCCGTATATTGATAAAACTCTGGACGAAGCCAGGATAATTTCAGATCCTGATGAGCGTAAGGCACTTTACGGTGAGCTGGAGGAATATATGACAAATCTGGCCGCATTCTATCCGATAGCGGTGGAGATGCTGGATTTGGGAATGAAAGCGGATGTTCAGGGCATGACACTGCCAAATGGAGCAATTCTGGATTTCAGGAACGTTTATATTCCGCAGTGACGGCCTGCAGCATAAAAGCCGAAGCCGCCTGCATCCTTGTAGCGGGATGCAGGCAGGCTTAAATATACAAAGGAGGTAGCAAATGATCCGTTACGTTATAAAACGCTGTCTGCTTCTGATACCAATTCTGATTGCTGTTTCTTTCGTCGTTTATTTTATTGTGGATTTGGCGCCGGGGGACTCGGTGGACGTCAATATGGGACAGGAACTTTCCGTGGAGGAAAAAGAGGAGCTCCGCGAGGAGATGGGGTTAAATGATCCCGTTGTGATACGGTATGCGAGATATATGGGGAATCTTCTGAAAGGAGATCTGGGGCATTCTTCCTCCACCAATGAGCCGGTGTTTGAGATGTACATGAGCCGGTTGCCGGCCACGATACAGCTTGCATTCTGGGGGATTTTCGTGGCGCTCCTCATCGCGATTCCGTTTGGAGTGATTGCCGCCACCAGACAAAATACCTGGGCGGACACTTCTAGCATGATACTAGGACTTCTCGGCCTTTCCATTCCCAACTTCTGGCTGGGGCTGCTGCTCATCATTGCATTTTCACTGCATCTTCATCTGTTTCCGTCGTTCGGAAACGAATCGTGGAACAGCATCATTCTTCCGGCGATTACGGTAGGCACAGGCCAGGCCGCCCTGCTGATCAGGACAACGCGTTCCTCCATGCTGGAAGTTATCAGGCAGGACTATCTGAGAACGGCAAGGGCAAAGGGAGTCAGTGAAAAAGAGGTTATCTATCACCATGCGCTCCGCAACGCCCTGATTCCGATAATTACGGCCGCGGGCACCCAGCTCAGTGTGGCCTTGGGCGGAGCCGTAGTCACGGAGAGCGTGTTTGCATGGCCGGGAATCGGAAGAATGACGATCGACGCAATTTACGCAAGGGATGAGGTGACGGTGGTAGGTTGCATCATGCTGACCACGATGCTGGCCAGTGTGCTGATGCTGTTTATCGATATTATCTATGCGTTTGTGGATCCAAGGATCCGCGCCCGCTATTCGAGGTGACGGAGAAACAGGAAATTTGGAAGACAGGGGTGAACTTATGTTGACTGCAAAAAAGAAAACGCCGGATGCCGGGCCGGAAGAATTTGAGAAAATTGGGATCTGGGCTGAAATATGGCGGGATTATAAAAAAAATAAAGGAGCGATGGCGGGACTCACCATCATTGCCCTGATTATCGGAGTGGCCATTCTGGCGGAGTTTCTGTTTGACTACTCCACCCAGGTAGTGGGGATCGATATTGTAAATGCCCTGAAACCTCCCTCGGCGCAGCACATCTTCGGCACGGACCAGTACGGCCGTGATATAGCCGTGCGGATTCTGTACGGGGCCAGATACTCGCTGGCCGTCGGCATCTGTGCCGTTATGGTATCCGTTCTGATTGGTTCCGGGCTTGGAATTCTGGCCGGGTACTACGGCGGAATTACTGAGACACTGATTATGAGAATCATGGATGTAATCAGCCCGATTCCCAGCCTGCTCCTCGCCATCTGTATTTCGACTGCGTTTGGACAGAGCATCGGCGTGCTGATGCTGGCAATCGGAATTGTGAGCGTACCGCCCTTTGCCCAGGTGGCGCGTGCGTCGGTCCTCACAATCCGGGAGCAGGAATTCATCGAGGCGGCAAGGGCATCCGGAGCAAGGGAGTATCAGATTATTCTCTTTCATGTGGTTCCCAATGCGCTGTCCCCGATTATCGTACAGAGTACAATGCGCGTGGCGTCCGCAATTATTACGGCCTCGTCTCTGAGCTTTCTGGGGCTGGGCGTTCCGACGCCGATGCCGGAGTGGGGAGGCATGCTGTCGGACGGGCGGCTGTTCATCCGCGATTACAGCTACATGACCCTGTTTCCGGGCCTTGCCATCATGATTACCGTGCTTGCCATCAACCTGATTGGAGACGGAATGCGTGATGCAATGGATCCCAGGCTGAAACGATAGGAGGTGATAAGCATGAGTGACGGCAAAATGGTCTTAAATATGGAAAACCTGGTCGTGCAGTACGAGACGGAAAGCGGCATTGTGCACGCAGTGAACGGAATCGATATGCAACTCGGACAAAAGGAGGCGCTGGGCCTGGTTGGAGAAACCGGGGCGGGCAAGACGACGGCGGCTCTGGCAATGCTCAACCTGGTGCCGGATCCTCCGGGCCGCATCTGTGAGGGAAGAATAGAGGTGGACGGTCAGGATATTCTCACAATGGATGATAAAAAGCTGGAAGAAATCAGGGGAAAAGATGTCTCAATGATCTTCCAGGATCCGATGACCGCCCTGAACCCCGTGTTCACAGTGGGGGAGCAGATAGCGGAGAGCATCCGTATCCACGAGGGAATCAGCGTGAAGGATTCCATGGCGAGAGCCAGGGAGATGCTTGAAATCGTAGGGATACCGGGAACGCGGGCAGGGGATTATCCTCACCAGTTATCGGGCGGGATGAAACAGAGGGTGGTGATTGCCATTGCCCTGGCCTGTCATGCCAAGCTTCTGATTGCGGACGAACCGACGACGGCCCTGGACGTGACGATACAGGCCCAGGTTCTGGAGCTGGTGAAAGACTACCGGGAAAAATACGACACTTCGATGATATTAATCACCCATGACCTGGGAATCGTGGCGGATGTATGCGATAAGGTGGCGGTGATGTACGCAGGAAATATCGTGGAACAGGGGACGCTGGAGGATGTATTTAACCATACAAAACATCCGTATACGGAGGGGCTGTTCAATTCCCTTCCCAACATCAAGGAAAGAAGGGCAAAACTGACCCCGATACCGGGAATGATGCCGGATCCGACCAGACTGCCCTCTGGCTGCGTCTTTGCTCCCCGATGCGCCTATGCGGTGGAACAGTGTACATGCCGTACCCAGCAGAGCCGTTATATCAGCGGCACCCATATGGTGCGCTGCTCCCGCTACGACGAGCCGGGATTTTCCATAGAAAGGGGGAAGGGCGTTGAGTGACGCAATTCTGGAGGTAAAAAACCTCTGCAAACATTATAAGACAAAACGCGGAACCCTGCACGCGGTGGACAATATCAGCTTTGATATTAAAAGGGGAAGCACCCTGGGAGTGGTAGGCGAGTCAGGGTGCGGGAAATCCACGGTGGGAAGAACCGTGCTCCGTCTAATCGAGCCGACATCGGGTCAGATTATGTTCGACGGCTGTGATATTACCGGATTAAACGGGGCGCAGATGAGAGTCCACAGGCAGAAAATGCAGATGATATTCCAGGATCCCTTTGCCTCTCTTGACCCGAGAAAGACGGTGAACCAGATTATCGGTGAGCCGATTACCCTGAACAAACTTGCCGGGGACAAGGAAGATTGTGAAAAGCAGATTCTGAAACTGATGGATACGGTGGGGCTTGCCAAGCGGTGGTACAATACATATCCCCACCAGTTGGACGGTGGCCGCAGGCAGCGTATCGGCATAGCCAGAGCGCTGGCGGTTCACCCGAAGCTGATTGTCTGTGATGAGCCTGTTTCCGCTCTGGATGTCTCGATTCAGGCGCAGATTCTGAATCTCCTGAAAGAGCTTCAGGAAGACAGGGGGCTAACATGCATGTTCATCACCCATGATCTGTCGGTGGTGCACCATTTTTCCGACGAGATAGCGGTTATGTATCTCGGACGGATTGTGGAGAAGGCGCCGTCGGAAGAACTCTTTGACAATCCAATCCATCCATATA
The DNA here is from genome assembly GCF_900547735.1 of uncultured Clostridium sp. Lineage (GTDB taxonomy): Bacteria > Bacillota > Clostridia > Lachnospirales > Lachnospiraceae > Otoolea. The sequence continues at coordinate 37,251 of NZ_URHZ01000024.1, forward strand.
CCAGGGCGCTCCTCTCCGCCATCCCTGTTCCCGAACTTACCAGGCGGAGCGGGAGGATTATCCTGAAGGGGGAGGTGGCCTCACCGATCGGACTGCTCGGCGACTGCCGGTTTAAGAAGCGGTGCTATGAGGCCTGCGGCGCCTGTGAGGGACCGGAACCGGAGCTTAAGGAGATTTCCCCCGGACATTATGTAGCCTGCCACTGCTGCACAAAAGGAGGAGCTAAAGGAGCTGATACGGAATGAGAAAAGCACAGGAATATTTAGTAAGATGTACCGAGCAATATAGAGAAACCATCCTGGAAGCGGAACAATATATTTTCCATCACCCTGAAATCGGATTCCAGGAGTGGGAGACTACGGCCTACATGGAAGAAAAATTTGAGTCTCTGGGTTACACGCTGGTAAAAGCGGGAGACATACCCGGCTTTTATACGGATGTATGCACCGGACGTCCAGGTCCCTGCCTGCTGATACTCGCAGAACTGGACGCACTGCCGTGTGACGGCCACCCGGACGCCAGAAACGGAATTGCCCATGCCTGCGGCCATAATGCACAGTGCGCGGCCCTTCTGGGGATTGCCGCAGTCTTGAAGGAACCGGGAGCGATTGACACAATGTGCGGAAAAATCCGTCTGATGGCCGTTCCGGCCGAGGAGATCAATGCCACACAATTCAGGGAGGATTTGCGCAGCCGTGGTGTGATCCGGTATTTCAGCGGAAAAGATGAGTTTATGAGACGCGGGTATATGAAAGAAGTCGATCTGGCCTTTCTGTTTCATACGGGGACGGACACTCCTTATGATTTTATCGCAATTAAGAGCCTCAACGGGGCGATTATCAAGAGCTTTACCTTTCATGGGCAGGCGGCCCATGCGGCGGCCGGTCCCCATATGGGAGTCAATGCGCTGTATGCGGCGTCTCTTGGACTGTCTGCCATTAATGCAATCCGTGAAACCTTCCGTGACGAGGACCATGTGCGGGTACATCCCATCATAACGGCGGGTGGGACGGCGGTCAACGTCATACCCGGTACGGTCTCCGGGGAAACGATGGTGCGGGCTTCTACTCTCGATATGATGTATGAGGCCAACCGGAGAGTGGACCGTGCGCTGAAGGGAGCTGCATATGCAATCGGAGCGGGCCTCACGATTAAGGACAGGCCCTGCGCCCTGCCGGAGCTTAACAACAGGGAGCTCATGAAAATTGCGGAGAAGTGTATGTGCGAGCTTTCCGGAGAAGAGAAGGTGGATATCAAATACGATGTGGAGGGACGGGGCGGTTCCGATATGGGAGATCTCTCGGCCGTCATGCCGACGATTCAGCCAAAAGCCGGAGGTGCCAAAGGAAAGGGACACGGAGCGGAATACCATATCGAAGATCCCGAGCGTGCCTGTGTCAATTCCGCCAAAGCCCAGCTCATGCTTGCCGAAGAGCTTCTGAGGGACGGGGCGGAGGCGGCAAGGAAAGTGATTGACGGCTACAGTCCGCTTTTCCAGTCCCAGGAAGAACTGCTCATGGCGCTGGATTCTATGTTCAGCGAAATTCAGATGCAGGGAGGACTTACGGCCGAATGACTAGATTATAACCATCTTCCCGAAAGGAAAGATAGATTATAAACAATTATAGAAAACAAATCAAAAATCAAATCAAAAAGAAGGAGAAGAGCAAATGAAGACGATGTTTATTGAATGGCCCGAACTCGGCATTAAGGTGGAGGCGGAGCTGGAGGATGTACGCAACAAAGACCTCATTGACGAAATCTGGAGCAACCTTCCTATGACTGCAATACAGGAACATGCAATGGTTACCGGAAAATCCATGTATGCGTGGGTTCCGATGGTCAGCCTGGCCGATATACCATTCCAGATGGAAATTAAGGATACCCCTCCGGGAGTCGTATCCTATTCCCAGAAGACGGGTAATAAGATGATCGTGCGCTACGGGAAAGTAACGGAAGATTTGCTGACCCCGATCGTCGGCTTTATTAAAGATCCTGAGCAGATTAAGCTTCTGGATATTGTGGGAGAGAAGGTTTGGGAAGAGTACAAGACGACGAAAAAACCAATCATTGTAGAATATACGAAAGGACGTGAAGAGTAATGAAAAAGTGGGAACAGTTAAAACTCGATATTGAGGCGGAGACAATGGCAATGCAGGACAAGGAGCCGGAGGAGCTTTACAGGATCAGAACGGCAACCGTAGGAAACGAAGCAGGCTCCTACGACCAGGACTGGACATCCATCGATTTTTCAAACGGCATGATCAGGGACTTTTCCATGTACACAATGTACCCAATTTACAAGCTGGCCGTCCAGACAAACTATACACTGGAAAATTTAAAAGATGCCTATAAGGTGTTCCATATTCCCTACACGGAATACTTGGGATACTCGGGCATGTACACACTCAGAAAATTCTGCCGCAGATTCAGGGAGTGCCTGGATGAATTTGAGACAAAAGAGGAGTTTATCGAGATCTATAAGAGTTTTCTGATTTACACAAATAAGCTGTCCGCATGGTCCTTCCACTATTTCCCGTGGGAATTGGGATATCAGTGGAAGCCGCAGATTGACTGAGCGGGAGTTGGCTGAGAAATAAAAACGCCGACGGGATGGCTGGGGGCGGAATGGTGAGAGGGAGTAGATGAGTCTCCAGTTCCCGGATTTTTGGCTGTCACGGGTGGTAAATCCGGGCAGGTTATGACCGGGACTGAAGACGCGAAGGATATCGTCTTTCCGGCCCCGGCCTTCCCGCCCTACAATCTTTTCCTCAGAACCCTCACAGATTCCTCAAAATTTTCTTTCTCATAAAATCTTAAAGCATTCAAATTCTGGCTCAGTACATCTAATTCCATATACTCGGAGCCCCTGCTCCTCCCCCAGTTTTCCACGCCTTCTAACAGCTTTTTCCCAATCCCGTTTCCGCGTAACGATTCCCGGACGATAAAATCCATAAGATAGGTATAACGGTGGGGAATAATACTTTTATAGACGGGAGTTTGTTCAAACTGGATGTAAGCCATTCCCAGAACTTCTCCATCCTCCTCTGCAATTAAAATATCTTCCGTTTCACTTCCAACAGCAGCTTCCAGAAACTCTCTGTCCTCCTCTGCGGGACGTATATAGAATGGCTGTAATTCCGCCATTTCCCGATTCAGATCACGGTAAAGTGCCAGAATTGCCGCTATATCATTGATTACAGCCGGCCTCACTTTCATGGTACGCACTCCTTTCACAACCCTATGATACGGTGATAAACATATTTTATCAGAAAACCATTTCCATGGCCAGACATTATTGAGCTGCGGGAACACCACCAAAAGACAGCGACAATACCTGCCCCGCACTTGACGAAAGAGACAATCAGCCTCTGAAGATGACGGACGGGGCAACCCCCTTCGCTGAGTCTTCAGTCCCATCGACAACCTTCCTTCCCCCTCACCGTAACCAACCGCTGGGACTGAAGACTCATATCCAGCCTCCCACCACCCCGTCCGCCATCTTACAGAGGCGTCCTCGCATCTCAACTAACTCCCCCACACTGTGAAATCTCTGTGAAACAGTAGAAACTCCCTTTACAATCTGCTAAAATACAGGTAAAACAAAGATAAACAGCGGCTATCCGGCAAGACTGTATAAGAAAGGGCCGGATCAGCCCCTGATAATTCTGATAACACAGAGGTGAATAAGATGGAGATATTAAAAGTACTGGTAGTGGATGACGAGCCCAGAATGAGAAAACTGGTCAAAGATTTCCTTACGGTAAAGGGATTCCAGGTTGTGGAAGCCGGTGACGGGGAGGAAGCGATAGATGTATTTTTCGATCAGAAGGACATTGCCCTGATTCTTCTGGATGTGATGATGCCGAAGATGGACGGCTGGGAGGTGTGCAGAACAATCAGAAAGTATTCCCAGGTTCCGATTATCATGCTGACGGCGCGGGGAGAGGAACAGGACGAACTTCAGGGTTTCAGTCTGGGTGTGGACGAATACATTTCCAAGCCGTTCAGCCCCAAGATTCTGGTAGCCAGGGTGGAGGCGATCCTTCGAAGGAGCAGCACCATGTCTCAGGAAGTGATCAATGTAGGCGGAATACACATTGATAAGTCGGCCCATCAGGTGCTGGTGGATGGAAAGAATGTGGATTTGAGCTACAAGGAATTCGAACTGATCACATATTTTGCGGAGAACCAGGGGATCGCCCTTTCCAGGGAGAAGATCCTGAACAATGTATGGAATTACGATTATTTCGGCGATGCCAGGACGATCGACACCCATGTTAAAAAGCTGCGCAGCAAGCTGGGTGAGAAAGGGGAATATATCAAGACCATCTGGGGCATGGGATATAAATTCGAGGTGGATGGATGAGACATACGACGCTGAAATGGAAATTCACAGTAACGTTTATCGGCATGATGGCTCTGGCCGTGGCGGCTACATGGTGCATTAACAACTGGTTTCTGGAGAGTTATTACCAGAATTACAAGATTGGCGTGCTGGAAAAGGCCTACTATGCAATTGACGCCATTGTCCTGGAAGAGAAGGCAAAAGGCGGGAGCGCCCTGGAAGGGGCGGAGGATGAACTGAGCAGCAGCGACTTTTTTTCTGCAGACGGAACAGGGACCGACAAAGGTTACGGAAGAGACAGAAACTCCGGAAAAAGGGGCGGTGATGACTACGGATTAAAATTGGAAGAGCCATCCGTTTCTTCGGCAGAGCCGGAGACAGGGACGAATGAGGACGGTTCGGAAAGCGGAGTCGTAAAGCTGGCGCAGCTGGTGCGCTACCTGAGGGATACGTCCAATATTACGCTGCTTATCTGCGACAGCATGAACGGCAACATCCTTGTGTCCTCGGTAAAAGATATTCAAATCATGAAGGACAGGGTCAGCCAGTATATTGTAGGAAAGAACGCGCCTCACCGGGAGATCATGGAGGAGCATGAAAACTACATGATCCAGAAAACGTACGATCCCAGGACCAAGACCTTTTACCTGGAAAGCTGGGGATTCTTCTCCGACAACGGGACCATCTTTATCATGACGACTCCTCTCGACAGCATCCGGGAAAGCGCGGCCATATCAAACCGTTTCCTGATGTACGTGGGAATTGCCGTGATTTTGGTCGGCAGCATCATTCTCTACTTTATTACAAGCAGAATCACATCCCCGATCCACGAACTGTCACGGCTTTCCGAAAAGATGTCCAATCTGGACTTTGAGGCAAAATACAGGGAGACGAGACATTCGACCGAGGAGATCAGCACGCTGGGCAACAGTATGAATGTGCTGTCGGATAAACTGAAGGAGACAATCGGAGAGCTGAAGTCGGCCAATATCCGGCTGCAGAAGGACATTGAGGAAAAGACGCAGATAGACGAGATGAGGAAAGACTTCATCGCCAATGTTTCCCATGAGCTGAAAACGCCGATTGCCCTGATTCAGGGATATGCGGAAGGACTGACCGAAGGAATGGCAGAGGAGAAGGAGAGCCGCGATTACTACTGCGAGGTTATTATGGATGAGGCAGGCAAGATGAACAAGATGGTAAAACAGCTTCTGACCCTGACCGCCCTGGAATTCGGCAATGAACAGACGGCCATGGAGCGGTTTAATCTGACGGAGCTGATCCAGGGAGTCATATCGGCAGCGGGCCTGATACTTCAGCAGAAGGAAATTACCGTAGACTTTGGCTACACGGAACCGGTCTATGTTTGGGGCGATGAATTCAAGATAGAGGAGGTAGTGACCAATTATCTGAACAACGCCGTTAACCACGCGGAGGGTGAGAAAAAGATTGTCATCCGCATGGAACCGGACGGTAAGGAAGTGATGGTATCCGTATTCAATACGGGCCAGCCTATCCCGGAGGCGGATATTCCGAATCTGTGGACCAAGTTCTTTAAGGTAGACAAGGCGAGAACGAGAGAATATGGAGGAAGCGGAATCGGACTTTCAATAGTAAAGGCAATTATGGAGTCCCATCATAAACAATATGGAGTCAGAAATCTGGAGGACGGAGTGGAGTTCTGGTTCACACTGGACTGCGGCAAGGATGCCTGACGGCAGATAATAAAAAAGGAGAAGGAGATGCAGGTGTTTTTGGAAGGAGAATGGTTCCGTCCGGAAACACCTGCCTCCGCGTGAGGCCATGTATGAAAAAGAGGGAAAGACAAAACAGCCGAAAGAGGAAATTATGATTGCGGGAGCGGTGGCAGGCCAGGAAATAGCAGGCCGGGAAACAGCAGGCCGGGAAACAGCAGGCCAGGAAACAGCAGGACAGGAAACAGCAGGCCGGGACACGGAAGAACCGGCGGATTGTGCGGGTATAATCGCGCCCGGAGGCGAATGTGAGCAGATGGAACCGTTAGATGAGGTGAGTGGTTTTAGGATACGTCCGGGGCTGTATGGGAGCAACGGGGCCACCGCACTTCCGGGAGCCGTCAATTTTACCGTTCATTCTCACGGAGCCTATTCCTGTGAGCTGCTTTTATATCACAGGATGGAGAACAGCCCCTATGCCGTTATCCCGTTTCCTGAGAAATACAGGGTGGGGAATGTCTATTCCATGATTGTGTTCGGTCTGAAAATTACGGAATTTGAGTATGCCTACCGTCTGGACGGTCCCTGGGATCCGTCAAAGGGGCTGCTCTTTGACAGGACCAAACCGCTTTTAGACCCGTATGCCAAGGCGATAACGGGACAGAGCGTCTGGGGCGTGAAGCGCGGTGACGAGGATCAGTACCATGCGAGAGTCGTGAGAAATAACTTTGACTGGAAGGATGTGTTCCGCCCGAAACTTTCAATGTCCGATTCCATTATCTACGAGATGCATGTGAGAGGGTTTACGCACCATCCTTCGTCGGGAGTGGAAAATCCCGGGACATTTGCCGGACTGATGGAGAAAATTCCATATCTTAAAGAGCTGGGAGTGACGACGGTGGAACTGATGCCTATCTTTGAGTTCGATGAGACGCAGGACAGAAGAGTCGTGGGCGGCAAGACGCTCTGTGACTTCTGGGGATATAATACGGTGAGCTTTTTTGCGCCGAACACCAGTTATACGGCCGCGGATGAATACAACCGGGAGGGCGAGGAGCTGAAAACCCTGATCAAGGAACTGCATGAGAACGGCATGGAGATCATTTTGGACGTGGTTTTCAACCACACCGCCGAGGGCAATGAACACGGGCCCGTGATCTCTTTTAAGGGGTTTGACAACAACATCTACTACATGCTTACTCCGGAGGGCTATTACTATAATTTCAGCGGCTGCGGCAACACATTAAACTGCAACCACCCCATTGTGCAGGAGATGATTGTGGAATGCCTGCGTTACTGGGTGACATCCTATCATGTGGACGGATTCCGGTTTGATCTGGCCAGTATCCTGGGCAGAAATGAGGATGGGACGCCGATGTCCAACCCGCCCCTGTTAAAAAGGCTGGCCTTTGATCCGCTGCTCGGCGATACGAAGCTGATTGCGGAGGCCTGGGATGCGGGAGGCCTCTACCAGGTCGGAAGTTTCCCGGCGTTCTGCCATTGGGCCGAGTGGAACGGGAAATACAGGGATGAGCTGAGGAGTTATCTAAAAGGAGAGTACTGGCTGGCGCCCCAGGCGGTGAAGAGAATTACAGGCTCCCCCGATCTGTACCGTTCGGATAAGGAGTATCAGGGGTACAATTCTTCCGTCAATTTCATTACCTGCCACGACGGATTCACCCTGTGCGATTTGTACTCTTACAACCAGAAGCACAACGAGGCCAACGGATGGAATAATACGGACGGAAGCGACGACAACAGGAGCTGGAACTGCGGGACAGAGGGGCCGACGGACGATGAGGTGGTCAACCGCCTGAGGATGAAGCTGATGAAGAATGCCTGTGCCGTCCTGATGTGCAGCAGGGGTACGCCGATGCTGCTGGCGGGAGATGAGTTCGGCTTTTCCAAGCAGGGCAATAATAATACATATTGTCAGGATAATGAGCTGTCCTGGCTGGACTGGGGACTGATTAAGAAAAACCGGGAACTGTTTTTATTCTTTAAACAAATGATACACTTTAGAAAAAAACACCGCTCCATACGCTGTGAACTGGGAGCGGCCAAATGCGGTTTCCCCTCTGTCGGCACGTACACATCCGATTCATGGGATGTATCGGTCACCAACGAAACAAAGACCGTTGGCATCCTGTTTGCCGGGTACGACGAAGAGCAGGAGGCCGACGATATCGTCTTCCTGGCCGTAAATCCCTACTGGGAGGAGCAGGTCATAAGACTTCCCAAACTGCCGGCCCATTATGCCTGGAGTGTCGAGGCGGATACATCGGACGATGGCGTCTCCCATGACACCTCTCATGCCGCCGCTCATACCGCGGCGGGAAATGAACCGTGCCGGATTGGAGCGCGTTCCGTCCTGGTTCTGGCCGCCTCCGAGCGCAGGACGGATTAGAGGTGACCCTGTAAACAAAACGATAAGAAAAGAATAAGACAGCCGCACGGAATTGACATGTTCCGTGCCCTGTGCTATATTTCGCATATCAAAATTATGTTTAATACGGCAGACAGGGGGCGACGGCGAATGAAGGAGAAATCTTGTACAGGGATTCTAAGACTTCTTTATCCGTTCATCCTCTGCCTGCTATTTTTATCCTTTGGGCCGGGCGTCTCTGATTCCTTCCCTGTTTTAAGCTTCGCGCATTTTGCCCATGGAGCGGCGGGGGGAAACGGCGCCGGGCCTGAATGCATCTCCGGGACAGGCTGGCGTTCGGCCGACGACGGATATGCATTCATACCGGCAGCAGGCCCCGTCTCATGGAACCAGAAGAACGGCCAGAAAACGGGTCTGTACTTATATGATGAGGAAGAACTTGAAGAGGACGGCCGGCGGCCGTTCGGGGGCGGTGACGGCGCCCCGCTTTTTCTGGTACCTTTTTCCCATACGTTTACCGGAATTGTGGGAAATTTCTATTTTTATCTTTGCACCGCGCTCCTGCATATGGGCCGCGCTCTTTTTATTGTCTGCATTCTCCATAAAACGGACGGAAAGAAACGGATCGCTCCTGTAGTGAAACTGTAAATTAATACAACACAGGAGGAATAACGTGAAAAATAAAAAAAATCATATCTGGATAGTGGGTGTCATCATCGCTGTCTTTGTTTATGCTGCGGTTTTTGGCTGCGGAAACGATATTAAAGGAATCGGGCAGATGCGTTTCGGCATCGATATCCGGGGCGGAGTGGAGGCTGTGTTTGAACCGGCAGGGGATTACCGGCCCTCGGAAAGTGAACTGGAGTCCGCCAGGGATGTAATTGAAGGAAGACTGGACGCTAAAAACATATTGGACCGTGAGGTGACGGTGGACAGAAAAGCCGGCCACGTCATTGTCCGTTTTCCATGGAAATCGGATGAAAAGAACTTTAACCCGGAAGAGGCGATAGCAGAGCTTGGAGAGACGGCCAGGCTGACATTCCGGGACGAGGAGGGCAATATCCTGGTGGAGGGAAAGGACGTGAACAGCAGCGAGGCCGTCCGTGATCCGAATACCGGGGAGAGCGTTGTGAGCCTTTCCTTTGACCGCGCGGGAGCCGAGGCATTTGCAGAGGCCACGAAAAAACTGACCGGAAAACGGATTGGGATTTATATGGATGAGACCCTGATTTCCGCCCCGGTTGTAAAGCAGACCATTACCGGGGGAACGGCCATGATTAACGGCATGGATTCTCCGGAGGAGGCCAAGGCCCTGTCCGAGAAGATACGCGCCGGAGCGCTGCCGTTTTCGATGGAGACGACCAATTATAATACGATCAGCCCTACGCTGGGAAACCAGGCGCTGAAATCCATGGCCACGGCCGGAGCGCTTTCCATGGTCCTCATCTGCCTGTTTATGATGATTTATTACAGGCTGCCGGGAGTCGTAAGCTGTCTGACCCTGCTCTTTCAGATGTCGCTTCAGGTGCTTGCAATATCGATTCCCCAGTATACAATCACGCTGCCCGGCATTGCAGGCCTGATCCTGTCGGCCGGGATGGCGGTGGACGCCAACATTATCATCAGCGAGCGCATCAGTGAAGAATTGAGAAATGGAATGACGGTCAAGCAGGCGGTGAGAAGAGGATACAAAAATGCATTTTCCTCCGTTCTTGACGGAAATATCACGACGGCAGCCGTGGCGGCAATCCTGATGTTTTTCGGCTCCGGGACCATGCTGAGTTTTGGCTACACGCTGCTTACCGGCGTTCTCATCAACCTGTTTGCAGGCGTATGGATGTCCAGGACGATCCTCAATTCCCTGATCGAGTATCCGTTCTTCGGCCGGATTACAATGTTCCGGAAGAAAAAAGAGAAAAAAGTGCTGGGATTTTCGAAAAAGAGAAAATGGATTCTCCTGTTTACCTGTTTTGTGCTCCTTTCGGGAACCACCATCAGCGCGGTAAACGGAATGAAGCTGGACACACAGTTTACGGGAGGCGTGATCCTCAAATATACATACGATCAGGAGGCCGATACGGAGGCCGTCCGGTCGGGAGTGGAGCATGAACTGGGCCGCCCGGTCAGTGTGCAGACCTCGGAGGATCCGCTTACGGGAGAGAAAAAGCTGGTGCTGACGCTGGCTGGCAATAAGGGAATCTCGCCGGAGGAACAGGGACGCGTGACAACCCTGCTGAACAATCAGGGAGGAGACTTTGCCCTGTCCGAGACATTTGCCGTAGAACCTTATATCGGGGCAAAAGTGCTGAAAAATTCGGTGACGGCGGTGGTGCTGTCCGCTCTTTTCATTATTATTTACATCAGGCTGCGCTTCTCGTCTCTCTCCGGCCTGGCGGCGGGAGTGTCCGCCGTATTGGCGCTGATCCACGATATCCTGATCGTTGTCTTCATTTTCGGCATATTCCGGATTCCGGTCAACGACGCCTTTGTAGCGGTGACGCTGACGATTATCGGCTATTCCATCAACGACACGATCGTGCTTTATGACAGGATAAGAGAGAATATGAAGGAGGCGGGCAAAAAGACCAGCCTGTCGGAACTGGTGGACCGGAGTATCACGGAAACACTGGGGCGTTCCATCAATACGGCGCTCACGGTTGTAATGAGTATTTTTATCGTGTATATTTTCTCGGTCGTTTACAGAATTGAATCAATCCAGGTATTTTCACTGCCTCTTTTGGCCGGACTAATCAGCGGCTGTTACTCATCCGTCTGCATTGCGGGTCCGCTGTGGGCGTACTGGGAGGAGAGGAAAAAGGCGAAATAGTAACAGTTCAGACAGCATGGACTGTTACGCGAAAATATTAAATAAATATAAAACATCCGAAACGAACTTGACAAAGATGAGAAAAGAAAATATAATAACAACGTAACATGATTTAACAATTGTGTAACATTTAGAAAGGAAACCTTAATAAATAGCAAGGTTTTCGTGAGAATTTAACTGAATATAGCAAATAACAATCAAGGGGTTTTTGGATGAATTTAAATAAGAGTATCAAATTTGTTGGAATGATGTGTATCTGCGGAATGTTTACGGTAGCCGGACCGCAGGCGGCATTTGCAGGACCGGCCGACGGCCTGGATGGAGATATGGTGGCAAAGATTGAAGCAGCCAATGCCTCCGTCTATGCAGAGGAGAATGAGAGTTCGGCAGTCGTTGCCACGGCACAGAAGGGCGGAATTTTCGAGGTAGTTGAGAACGGTTCCGACGGCTGGGTCAGAGTTGCGGCAGGAGATAAAGAAGGATACTTAAAGACAGACGGCATTACACTTGAAGATGCTGCCGATGCGGCGGAAGCAGCAGCGCAGGCACAGACGGCGCAGACCAACACCAGACAGCAGGTTGTGGATTACGCACTTCAGTTTGTAGGCGGCCGTTATAAATACGGCGGAAGCGATCCACGCACAGGAGTTGACTGTTCAGGATTTACCAGATATGTGATGCAGAATGGGGGCGGAGTCAGCTTAAACCGTTCTTCCGGTTCCCAGGCCACACAGGGAAGAGCGATCAGCGCGGCGGAGATGCAGCCGGGAGATCTGATTTTTTACAGTAATGGGAAGAGAATCAACCATGTGGCACTTTACATAGGAAACGGACAGATTGTACATGCGTCCACAGAACGTACCGGAATCAAAACTTCAAACTGGAATTACCGTACACCTGTCAAAATCGTCAGCGTACTCGGTTAAAGGATGATATAGGAAGGGCACAGATGCAGCGTCAAAGCTGCAGCTGTGCCTTTCGTCTTTTATTGAGTGGCAATGAAAAGTCCGCGAACCGTGCTTTTGCATTGTTTTTCACGCTGTCCAAAATTGTTACAAAAAATTGTAAACTGCCTTCATGAATATTTTAAAACAGTGACAGCCATACTAACGGTGTAACAAAAAACAGCCTTGGAGGTAATGAATATGTCAAGCAAAAACAGCTACAACGATATGGACAACAACAGCAGCAAGAACAGTTCTCAGAACAACAGCCAGAACAACAGCCAGAACAAATCTCAGAACAGCTCTAAAAACAGCAGCCAGAACAGCTCTAACAACAGCAGCAAAAACAGCAGCCAGAATAACAGCCAGAACTACAGCCAGAACAACAGCCAGAACAGCAGCCAGAATTACAGCCAGAACAATTCCAGCAACTGTGACAGAAATAACTACTAAGTAAGTTAATCTGGCAGGTTTTGTGCCGGAAGAGAGTATTCCTCTGCAGGGATTTATGTCCCGGGAGAGGAATACTCTTTTTTTCATATCATAGGAAAATGCTTCGCCGGACTCTTTTTTATTACGCAGGAACAAGTCTGTCCGGCAGGAATATAATATAGTAAAAGGGACAGGAGGTCTATTATGTATGAGACAATTCCGATTCAGCATCTGGACAGATGGCTGGAACAGGGATACGAGGGCAGGATTATAGATTTGAGAAGTCCATCCTCTTACTGTCAGTCCCACTTATGCGGTGCAGAAAATTATCCGTTTGACGAACTGATGGAGCAGCCGGAACTGCTGGACAACAGCCAGCCGCTGCTGTTTTACTGTGCGAGAGGAAGCGAAAGCCTGTTAGCCTGCAATTTATTTTACAGAAAAGGGTATCAGGTTGTAAATGTTGCAAATGGGCTTAGATTTTACAGGGGAAAGTACCTCACAGACCAGTAAAAGGGTTATTGACAGGAGCGATCTGGTAAACTAAAATAGTAATATTAACGGTAACTATGAAGGTACTGAATTGCCGCTGTTAATGTGATGAATAAACAATAAAATACGGATATGGAAAGAGAAGAGGACACATTTTGGTGCGATATGAACTGATAGCCCCCTGCCACTTTGGCCTGGAGGCTGTTTTGAAAAAGGAAATAATTGATTTGGGATATGAGATTACGGAGGTTGAGAACGGACGCGTCAGTTTTGAAGGCGATGCGGAGGCAATCTGCCGGGCTAATATTTTCTTAAGAACAGCCGAGAGGGTATTATTAAAAGTGGGCGGCTTTCAGGCCCTTACCTTTGATGAACTGTTTGAGAGAACCAGGGAAATTCCCTGGGAGAATTATCTTCCAAAGGATGCGAAATGCTGGGTGAAGAAAGCATCCTCCATCAACAGTAAACTTTTCAGCCCTTCGGATATTCAGAGAATCATGAAGAAAGCCGTTGTACGCCGTATGCAGGCCGAATACGATCTGGAACTGATGCCCGAGACGGGATGTGAATATCCATTGAGGGTTTTCTTCTATAAAGACCAGGTCACGGTAGCCATTGACACGAGCGGAGATTCCCTTCACAAGAGGGGATACAGGCAGCTTACAAGCAAGGCTCCGATCACGGAAACCCTGGCTGCCGCCCTCATCATGCTGACTCCATGGAAGAAAGACAGGATCCTGGTAGACCCGTTCTGCGGCAGCGGAACCTTTCCGATCGAAGCCGCGATGATTGCGGCGGGGATTGCGCCGGGACTGAACCGTTCTTTTCTCTCCGAGGACTGGAAGAACCTGATTCCGAGAAAATGCTGGTATGACGCCATTGACGAGGCATCCGAAATGGTGGACGATACGGTAGAAGTGGACATTCAGGGTTACGATATAGACGGTGAAGTGATTAAGGCGGCCAGAGAGAATGCGAAAAGGGCCGGCGTCGATCATCTGATCCATTTCCAGCAGAGGCCTATCTCCGAACTGAGCCATCCTAAAAAATACGGCTTTATCATTTCCAACCCTCCTTACGGCGAGAGGCTGGAGGAGAAGAAAGATCTCCCCGCGCTGTACCGTCAGATTGGGGAGCGGTACAAGGCCCTTGATTCCTGGTCCCTGTATCTGATTACCGCGTATGAGGACGCGGAGAGGGATATCGGCAGGAAAGCGGATAAAAACAGGAAGATTTATAACGGTATGATGAAGACGTACTACTACCAGTTTATGGGACCGAGACCACCGAAAAGAAAAACAGGAGATACAGTTGAGGCGTAAACGATTATATATCGTTCTGCTGGTTCTGCTGCTCTTTTGCATTGCGGCGAAGAACCAGGCTTTTTTTACCCGGGAACAGGTTAAAAGGGGAGAGAAGCCGGGAAGCTGGAACAGCGGATGGTATTCCATTATATCGAAGGAAGTAAATGATAAAACCATTAAACTGAAGATTGACGGCCGCACGGTGAAGAGAAAAGGCCCTTCCGTAATTATGACGGAGGAGGGATACTTTATGGTTCCGGTGAGTATTCTTCAGGACTGCCTTTCCTGTTCGGCCAGGCTGTACGATAATTCCAGGCTGGTTATGGAGAAGAACACAATCCGCGCGGAGATGGTGGAGGGGACGCCCGAGATGATTTTAAACGGTGTCACCGTAGCCCTGGAAGCCGGGATTGAAAAGAGGGACGGCGTTCTGTACGTTCCGCTGGAAGCGGTGGAAAAAGCGCTTTCCTACAAAAAAGAGTGGGATGTGAATGAAAACATTCTGGAACTCTCCTTTGAGGGAAAGGATGAGAGAAGTCTTCCCTATGCCTATGATTACCGCGAAACAGGGCGGGCGCCCAGGGTCAAGAACCAGGGCAGCTTCGGCACATGCTGGGCTTTTGCCTCCGTCATGGCGCTGGAGAGCAGGCTCCTTCCGGAAGCGGACTTGAGTTTTTCAGAGGATCATATGTCCATCAGGAACAGTTTCCATATGCAGCAGAACGACGGCGGTGAGTATACGATGTCCATGGCCTATCTGCTCGCATGGCAGGGACCGGTATATGAGGAAGACGATGAATACGGAGATGAATATTCGCCTCCGGGACTGAAGCCCGTGTGCCATGTACAGGACATACAGATTATACCGAGCAAAGACTATGAGGCCATTAAGCGGGCTGTTTATCTCTACGGCGGAGTTCAGAGTTCCCTGTACACCTCGATGGTGACCGGCCAGAGTGATTCGCGTTATTATAACAAGGAGCAGGGGGCATACTGCTATATAGGAACGGCAAAGCCGAACCACGATATCGTAATCATCGGATGGGACGACAATTATTCCAAAGAAAACTTTAATCTGGATCTGGAGGGCGACGGAGCTTTTATCTGTGCCAATAGCTGGGGCGGTGAATTCGGGGATGAGGGATATTTTTACGTATCCTATTACGATACCAATATTGGAATTCACAATATCCTGTATTCCAGAGTGGACGGCACGGATAATTACGATAATATTTATCAGACGGATCTCTGCGGCTGGGTAGGCCAGCTCGGCTACGGTAAGGAGAACGCCTATTTTGCCAATATCTATACGGCCGAAGAGGAAGAAGAGCTGTCCGCGGTCGGCTTTTATGCCACGGGGCAGGATACATCCTATGAAGTATATACGGTCACCGATGTGGAGGGCAGCGCACAGTTTGGCAGGCGGATGCTGGCAGCGTCGGGCACACTTAAAAATGCAGGATTTTATACCATTGATTTAGACCGGCCGGTGGAACTTGCAGCCGGAAAGAAATTTGCCGTCATCGTCAGTATCAGTACGCCGGGTTCTGTTCATCCGGTGGCGATCGAATACAATTCACCCGATAAAAACCTCCGCGTCGATTTAAGCGACGGCGAGGGTTACATCAGCTTTAAGGGAACGTCCTGGGAGCGGGTGGAGGAAGAACAGAAATGCAATGTGTGCCTGAAAGCATACACGAGAAAAAAAGAGGTTGTGGAGAATGAAGAATAAAATTATATTTGCGACAGGCAACGAGGGGAAAATGAAGGAAATCCGCCTGATCCTCAAGGATTTGGGCAGAGAGATCCTCTCGATGGAGGAAGCCGGATTCAAGGGAAATATTGTGGAGAGCGGAACCACCTTTGCCGAAAATGCAGAGATTAAAGCCCGCGCAGTCTGGGAGCAGACGGGAGGCACGGTTCTTGCGGACGATTCCGGCCTGGTTATCGATTACCTGGGCGGGGAACCGGGCGTGTATTCGGCCAGATATCTGGAGGCGGAGCCGTATTCGGTTAAGAACCGGGTTCTGATCCAGAGACTGGAAGGCGCGGAGGGAGAGAAGAGGGCGGCCCGTTTCGTGTGCAATATTGCCGCGGTTCTTCCCGACGGCCGTGTCCTTCACACCCAGGCGGCAATGGAAGGGCTCATAGCCAGGGAGCCGGCCGGAGAAGGGGGATTCGGCTACGATCCGATTCTTTATCTGCCGGAGTATGGAAAAACATCCGCCGAGCTTGCGATCGATGAGAAGAATAAAATCAGCCATCGCGGCAAGGCTTTGGAAATGATGAAAGAGGCGCTTAAGGCGGCCTTGGAGGGGAACGATGAAGATATTAATCGTAAGTGATACACATCGCAGGGATGGTAATCTGCAGACTGTAATTGAAAAAACAGCGCCCTTTGACATGCTGATTCATCTGGGGGACGCGGAGGGCAGCGAGGACCGGATTGAAACCTGGTGCCGCGAACAGAACGAAAACTGCCAGGTCTATATGATACTGGGAAATAACGATTTCTTTTCCAACCTGGACAGAGAGAAAGAGATTACAATAGGAGACTACCGGGTATTCCTGACCCATGGGCACTTTTACAGTGTTTCGGTGGGAACGGAGCGTCTGGCGGATGAGGCGAGGGACCGCAAGGTTCAAATTGCCATGTTCGGCCATACCCATAAACCATACCTGGACATCCGGGAGGATTTGACGATCCTGAATCCCGGCAGTCTCTCTTTCCCGCGGCAGGACGGAAGAAAGCCGAGCTATATGCTGATGGAGCTGGATCGCGAAGGAAAAGCGCACTATACAATCAATTACCTGGAGAACTGACACCGAAGGCCGTCCCGATGAGGACGGCAGAAAATTGTATTAATTACATGAAAAATATCTTTTTGAAAGACACAATTTATTATATAAAACGGTTGACAACCGGGACGGCATAGTATATAATAATTCATGCATTGCAGATGTTCTGCCATGCATATACGGGGTGTGGCTCAGCTTGGCTAGAGCGCCTGGTTTGGGACCAGGAGGTCGCAGGTTCGAATCCTGTCACCCCGATTGGAATGTGAGATATTTCTTATGTGAGCAAGCTCCCAACGGAATATCTTATGTACCAGATTGTACCTCTCATGATTATTACGCGGGTGTAGTTCAATGGTAGAACACTAGCCTTCCAAGCTAGATACGTGGGTTCGATTCCCATCACCCGCTTTTTTGCTGCCCTGATTTTTCAGGGCTTTTTTAATATCGTGTTGCATATCGTGTTGCATTTATGCTGCGTTTCATGCGGCATAAGATTTGAAAAGTAAGGAGCCGCTGTAACAGTAGAATCATTTCTACCGGAACAACGGCTCCTTTTTCTGCTCTCCGTCCGATCTTACCGTTCAGACGATTCTGCCGACATCCTGTTGAAAAAATCAAACATCCCTTCCAGATCATGCAGCCATGCCGTTCCGTGCGTCTCGCCGCCAACGGCTGCGAATTCTGCCGGTACGCCCCGGTCTTTCAGTTCCCGGTACATGGAGAGGAGCAGATGGAAACCGGAGTCCTCCGTGCCGCAGAGAAGCCGGACGGGGAGCTCCCGGAGCTGTTCGGCCGGGAAAAAACGCAGGTCCGGGCCGCCTGCGCAGGGGGCGATGGCGCGGAAGACGTCCGGGTAACGGGAGGCCAGATAAAAAGTACCGTCCCCGCCCATGGAGTTGCCGCCCAGGAAGATGTTTCCGCCGTCAACCCCGTACTGTTTTCTCACTTCCTCAAGCGCCTGCATATCGGCCAGTTCACACAGGCGGTAAATGCGCTGTTCTTCTTCCGTCAGGTTGGCTGGATTGGACGGGTCTGCGGTTTCCATGTCCGTAAAATCGCGTGCCATCGGATAGGCGCTTCCATGCATTCCGTTCGTATAGGCAAGCGGTGCCAGAATCAGATAGTTGTACCGTTGCCCCATATGGGCCAGTTTATTATCTGCCCGGTCAAACACATTGCCGCCTCCCAGGCCGTGAAGGATTACCGCCAGCTTACGCGGTCCGGAGTCCGGGGAGGAGGTGGGGCAGGAGACCGGAACATAAAGACGGTAGGCGATCAGCGTCCGTGCTTCCTCCAGATAAAATGCTTTTTTCACAATTCCGCATGTCTGTTCAAATAAGTAATAAAGACCAATGGGATCCATGGGGAAATCCGGCAGTTTAGATGCCTTTATCATCCGTTTTCCACGGTAAGACCGTTCGCGCACGGTCCATCCGAATTGCTCGGCAAGGACCTGTCCCACGGGAAGGAAAAGATGGCCCGAAAGCTCGGTCCGCGGGATACTTCGGGATTGTTCTTTTGTCCATCCCAAAGCCATCAGCTTTGCAAAAGAATCGGCATCCGCCATCAGCCTGTCCTGATGAATCCGGCAGGGCAGGGCCATGCCGAACTGAAAATCATTGGCGAGCGCCGTGGAAGCGTCTTCGCAAAAGGCCAGGGATTCTATTTCAAAATAAGGTTTTAAACTTACATTTACCATATAACATATCCTTTCTTAAATCGCGCGTTTTGACATTAGGCATCCCGGGATTCGGTTTACTAAAACCGGTTCTTCCGAACTCTGTTTTACTAATACGAATCCCTGATTTTCTCAGTCTGCGGCGCATTTTTCGCCCGGAACAGCAGTACGGTATAGATGATCATGGCGATAAACGGGAAAACGGCAAGCCCGCAGAGCGCCATGCGGAATCCGAAGGCGTCGGATAAAAAGCCAGCAATCGTACTGGAAACAGTGGAGGCGATATCCTGGAAAATACAGAAGGTCGCCAATGCGATACTGGAGTATAAGACACCCGCCTGCCGCATCATGTTTGCGCGGATAGCCGGGCTCGGCATGGCATTGTACAGCCCGACCAGGACGGCGGAGGCCATCCAGACCGTCTTGTTTGTAGTGACGCAGATTAATGGAAAAGCTACGATTGCCATAATCATCGATGCATATACCACAAACTTTTCACCCAGACGGTCGCCCAGCAGCCCTCCGGCAAAGGCGCCGATTCCCATCATGGCAGCGTAAACGGCGAGATATTCGGCCCCGAAATCCACGCCGATCTCCTTACAGTAAAGTAAGAGAATCGTCTCCATTGCAAAAGTGGGAAGGCAGAGGAGGCAGACGATACAGGACATAGGGATGGCCGGAAGGAAGATGTAATCGTTGATACCCTTCTTTTTGAAGCGGTTTTCTTCCAGATTTTTCTGAAATGCCTTTTTTTCTTCCGTCCGATCCGGGAATTTTACCAGCAGCAACAGAATCATTGAGAGCACGCTGGCTGCGGCAGACGCCCAAAATGCCACGGAAGCGCCGTAATTCTGGTAGAAAAACATGGAGACGATGGTAGTGTACGCGGCCACCAGTTTCGGCAGGAGAGAGCTGAGACCAAAGGCGCTGCCGATTTCTTCGCGGTCCACCACCTCGGCTACGACGATCTGGGTAGCCAGGTTACTGCAGCCGAAGTTTACACCCTGCAGAAGCCGGGAAAATATGTACATGGGAATATTGTTGGTAAATGCATAGGCCACCGCCACCAGCCCCCGCATGAACAGGACGGCCATGTAGACCCATTTGGGGTTCCATCGTTTGAAACTGTTTCCCATGAAGGGACGTACAAGGATCTTGCTGAAGGAATACAGACTGGCAATCAGGCCAATCAGTGTGGCGCTTAGGCCCAGATTGGAACCCACCAGGGTAACCGGTGTGTTGATCATGGAGAATGCAATACTTGATACCATGTTTACAACAATAATAAGTAAAAAATTTACATTTGTCAGTATGGCGACGGTTCCTGATAGAAATCCTTTTTTATTCTTTGTTTCCATTATCTTATTCTCTCCTTATCTTTAATAAAAGAACTGTATGATGAGCATGTAAAGTACCGATACCGCGATTGTAAACCCCAGAAGAACCAGCATGTGATAGGCCAGCCGATCCCGGGCTCCGGGCTCTTCGCAGGCTCCTAACAGCATGCTGCCGCCGTTGGAAAAAGGACAGATTCCTCCCATGCAGGCCCCGAGAAGCACTGCCGCATAGAACAGTCCCGTCTCATTGGGGAAACCGGCCGCAATGCCGGGCACAACGGTAAACAGAGTGGGGACGACCACCGTGGTGGCTCCCGAAAAAAGACTCATCACCGCAGCGCCCAGGCACAGGGCCGCCGGTATCAGAAAATGCGGTATCGTATCCGTGATAAAGCAGGCGAGAGCTTCGACGGCTCCGGCCGCCTTCAGGACTCCCGTCATGATGGAGATTCCTCCAATCATCATAATTACATTCCAGGGAATCCGTTTCTGGATCACGGCCTTCTGATCCGCCAGATTGGCGGCGGATGCCGCGGTGGCGCCTAAAAGACTGACAAAGCCCACGTCGCAGTATCCGGCTGCCCGTATCAGCCATCCGTATTTTAACCATCCGGCGGCTATTTTGGGAACTACCATCAGGAAGACCACGACAGCCATCAGCCCAAGAGTTTTAATCTGTACGGCGTTAAAGGGCCTGCTTTCCTGCAAATCCAGGGTTCGGGATGTATTCCGGCCTAAAATCAGGATGACCAGAAGGAGGGCG
The DNA here is from genome assembly GCF_900547735.1 of uncultured Clostridium sp. Lineage (GTDB taxonomy): Bacteria > Bacillota > Clostridia > Lachnospirales > Lachnospiraceae > Otoolea. The sequence goes on from NZ_URHZ01000024.1 coordinate 58,255, forward strand.
ATCAGATTGGCGGCCAGCGTGTGCAGGATGGCGGTGTTCATACAGGCCCCCGCATTGCCGCCCTCCAGCGATTTAAGTATGTTTTCGATCACCACGCCTCCCTGGCTCCAGGGAAGATTGGAGCCGCAGGATGCTCCTACGGAGATGGCAAGTATTGCTATGAGCAGGCTGATGCCTCCCATGGCTGAAATTTTCATCGCCAGCGGTCCTGTCAGGGCGACCGTTGGGCCTGCTCCCAGCCCGGCTCCGGAAATAAGGAAAGCCATTGCAAACAGCACAAGAGGCATCAGCGGTACGCGGTTACGCATCCTGTACAGGATCTGGCCGGTCAACCGTTCCATCGTGCCGTTTTCGATTGCAATCCCATAGAAAAAGGTGATGCCGATTATGGAAAACAGGGTGTTGACCGAGATCATTCCTGTTAAGTCAACGACGGAAAGCCTCATATAAAAACAACCGATTCCATAGGCAAATGCTGCCGCCAGTACCCCAATATTCAGTTTTCTCCGATAGGAAATCCAAATGCTGGCCAGCAGGCCGATTGTACAAAGAGAAATCTCCATTTTGCCGAACCCCCTCTTTCACTCGAATGAGTGTCTTTCAATTATGTCCTGGCGAAAAAGGCGAAAATATCGGGCAGCGCTTTAATCCAGGCGTCCGCGTGGATTCCGCCGCCTACTCCCAGGCCTTCCGCTTTTGCCCCTTTTTGCTTCAGGTAATCCACAACGCGGTCAAGATTTGCAAAATCAATATTTTCCGTTCCGACTACCAGCAGAATGGGCATATCACGGATTCCGCCCATATCGATTGCATCGAGATTCTCCGAAACCAGGGCGCCGCAGGGGGCGATGGCGCGGAACAGGTGGGGATAGGCGTTTCCGAGATAGAACGTCCCGCCGCCGCCCATTGAGTTTCCGAACAGGTATAGATGGCTTGTGTCGATATTAAATTCTTTTTTCACTTCCTCGAGCGCGGCAAATGGTTCGGCTTCGCACAGATCCAGATAATGCCGGATATCCGGGCCGCATTCGCTGCGGTTCAGTGTAGGTTTTGTTCCTCCGCCGTAAAAACCCTCGGCATAGCCGTCCACAAAGAGAAGAATTGTATGATATTTTTCAGCCATCTCCTCAAAATGTCCCTGGCCGGTGGAGAGCCATTTCAGGTCGGCCGCTCCCTGCATTGCGCCGTGCAGCACCATAGCCAGACGGCTGGGCTTTGATGCGTCGTATGACATGGGGACATACAGAGAGTATGGACAGACTTTTTCCGCCTTTTTAAAGTAATAGGCTCTTTTGAGAACGCCCACCTTTTTATTGAGATGGATGATCATATCCTTCACCACGTTCATGTTCTCAAATAAATCACTTTCCCGCTCGCCGATTCCGAGAAAGATTCTGGGGGCGAGATACGTTCCCTCCCAGAGGGCCGCCTTTCCAAACACCCTGGTCATCAGGCTTTCTACGGCAACGTAGAGAATTCCGTTCACATTTTGGACGGGAAGTTCCATGGGACATGATTCCTGACCGGCCCGTACGGCGCAATCCCCGGAATGCAGTATTGCAGTTTTTCCCTGATAGATAATCTTTGCCTGTTCACCGGTCTGTTCCACTTTCATCCGTGGACTGTAAATCAGAGCCAGGGCGGGAAGAGCCGCCATCATGGTACCGTTTTGTTCAAAGGACGGATAACCGGTGTCAAATTTCATCCGATCCAGATATACGTAAGAAGTGCCGTCGGAAAAATAGACGGATTTGGGTTGGAAATAGGGAGTAAAAAGCACTTCCGGGTCGGCTGTTAACTGACGTGCTCCTCCGCTTCGTCGCATATTGTTCTTGCTCAATGTTTGATTCCTCCTGTTTGATATGATTCCATTCCAGGCGCCGTTGGAATGTGTCCTGCCTAAGATTAAAGCAAGTTTTGTGCCAACAATGACGCATAGAAATGCCAAACAGCGCTGTACCGCATTGCTTACCCCGGGATTTCCACATATATTACGTGTGAAAACCCTTACGGGATAAATTTTTATTCTCCGATCAAAAAAAGAAATGCCCCCGAAACATTTCAGGGACATTTCAATAATATTTCAAAAAGCATTTCATAAGCATTTCATAAACATTTCAAACGGTTTCGTCCATCGCACGGAGCCTGCGCCATAAAGTTGTGGTGCTGATCCCAAGTTCGCCTGCCGTTTTCTTCCTGTTTCCATGATTGTGTTCCAGAGTGAGCCGGATTTTTGTATCGGAAATGTAGGCTCTGTCTGAAACGGCCGGTTTAACGGCAGCCGGTTCAAAAACAACCGGTTTAAAGACAGCCGGTCCAAAAATGGCCGGTTCAAAAACAGGGGGTTCTGAAATGACCGGTCTTAAAACGGACGGTTTCGAAACCGCCATGGAAATACCCTCCAGTTCGATTTCCAGCGCCTCGCGGACGGTTCTCCGGTCAATACGGTTACTGTCCGAAAGCAGGGAGAGGCGTTCCACAAAATTCCGAATCTCTCTTACGTTGCCGGGCCACGAATAAGATTCACATTCCCGCATGGCATCCGGTTCCAGTATCTTTCCGCCTTCTCCGGATTGACGGAGAAAAAAGTTCAGAAGTGCGGGGAGGTCCTCCCTTCTTTCCCGTATAGGAGGAATCCGGAGGGTGAGCACGTTTAACCGGTAATATAAATCTTCACGGAATTTTCCTTCCAGGACCTGGCTGTACAGATTGCGGTTCGTGGCCGCGATGATACGCACATCCACAGAGGTCACCCGGTCGTCCCCAATGCGCACGATTTCTTTTTCCTGAAGGACACGCAGAAGACGGACCTGCATCTGAAGCGGCAGCTCCCCGATCTCGTCCAAAAACAGGGTGCCTCTGTGGGCCAGCTCAAAAATACCTGCCTTTCCCTCGGCCTTTGCGCCGGTAAAGGCGCCCCTTACATAGCCGAACAGCTCGCTTTCCAGAAGATTTTCCGGCAGGGCTCCGCAGTTGATGGCCACAAACGGGTAATTTCTGCGGGGACTTTCATTGTGGATGCTCTGGGCAAACAGTTCTTTGCCTGTTCCTGATTCCCCATAAAGAATTACCGTGCTTTCCACCGCTGCGTAGCGGGCCGCTTTTTTCTTTAAATCATCCATGCAGGCGCCGGAGGACTGAATATCATGAAAGGTGTTTTTGGCAATATACCCCTTTTTCCGGATATCAAGCTGAATTTCCCGTTCCATGGCCCTTACCACGGCGGAGGGATAGAAGATAAAATTATAGCGCGGCCGGCGGCCGGAATGGGAGATGTGAAGATTCAGCATCAGCGTCTTTTTTTCTACCGTACAGACAAGACGGGAAAGTTCACGATTCTGCTCCATGGCCCCGGAGACGGCCTCCAGAGGAAAAAGCTCCTTAATATTTCTTTTATCAACATGCGGGATTCCTTTAAAAATCTGCCTGGCCGCATCGTTAATTTCATAGATTTCCCCCTTGTCATTTGTAACGATAATCCCCTCGTCCAGTTCGCGGAAGATCGTTCGCAGGCTCTTCAGGTTTTCCTGATCCTGTTCAAACATTCTTGCGTGATGCAGGACTTCGTGAACGGACTGGAGCAGGTTTGCCTTGCTGAAACTGATAAATTCCGCTTCCAGTCCCTCCTCCAGCGTAATATCATAGACCATGCCGACGCCTACAACCCGTTCATAACCCTCTGATTTAAGCTGCCGGATCGCTTGACGTGTCTTCAGTTCCCTGTCGCGTGTCCCCTCACCCGGTTCCGGTTCTATCAGGCAGAGTCTGACATAGTCCTTGAGTTCCTTCCAGTATTCCAGTTCCAGAGGTTTCAGCGGTCCCCAGTAAACCATAGCCGTCATCCTGTTCTGCCGCGTGGAATTTTTAATGGAGACATAGAAATCATAGAAGCTCCGCCTGATCTCCACAAGCGGAATCTGAAGCCGCCCGTTGATCAGTTGAAACAAACGGCTGCCCAGAAGCACCAGTGAGACATCGTGCTCCCGGATATAGCCGCTGATATGTTCCACCAGGCTTTCCTCGGAACCGACGCTGCAGGAGCAGAGTTCGCAGTTGATTCCATACTTGTTGAAATAGTCTGCCAGTTCACGGTAAACACTGTCCACCAGGTGGTTGCCGATATAGACAATCAGTATTTTTTTCATAACGCCGTTCTTTTCGGTCTGATTTAACATGGTATATCACATTTCCCTTCACGGTTCCTGCCGTCTGGATGTTTTTCTTCTAGAGCAATTTTCAAACACGTTATAGTCCTGTATGGAGTCATTATAGCAAAAACGGACAGCAGTGTCATGCGATAAGTTTCAGCAGACGGTCCGGCCGGAATACGGAACCGGCCGGAAACTTAATTTAATATGCAGATCATCAGATTGAGATAAGCGGCAAAGAGGCACCATACCAGATACGGAATCTGGAGGAATGCCGCCAGAGGGCTGATTTGCCGGAACTGCTTTATCATGAGTATAATGATTAAAATCATGACCGCCAGCCACAAAAATGCAGGCAGACAGAGGGACCATCGAAAGAAAATAATACTCCAGAAGAAGTTAAAAAACAGTTGGAGCCGGTACAACCTGAGCGCCGTTTCTTTTTTGGGGCTGTGGGATTCATAAATAATAAATGCAGAGATTCCCATCAGGATGTACAGGATAGTCCATACAATGGGAAATACAAAGGATGGGGGACTCAGAGCAGGCTTATTGAACGAAGAATATCCGGATACATTACCGCTCAAAAGCGAGGACAGCGAGCCGGCTGCCAGAGGAATCAGAATAGAAATAATCAGAGTGCTTTTATTCTTTATTTTCATAGAATACATTCCACGGTATTTTTAATAAAGATATGAAATACGGTCCGTAAATATGAGATGAAGCAGACAAAAGGATTATTATAGGGCCGCGCCCGGCGCAAGAGTCCCGCCGGATTTTTCAGTACTGATCAGGAACGGCCTGTACGCTTTGCGCACAGGCCGCATCTCAATACTTACCGTTTTCCGCGGATTTCCTTCAGCTTTGCCCTCATCTCACGTCCATATGCGGGTGTGATTGGATAAAATTTCAGGATAACGAGCGCTGCGGCAAGAAGAATGAACGGAGTTACAATCTTAATGTTGACGATCGTGTTTACAATGTGAGGAGTAATCTCTTTATTTGCCGCATATCCGGCCAGTCCCATCAGTCCACCTACGATCAGGGTGGAGAAGGAGGAGAAAAACTTCTTCATAAAAGTGATGATGGCGTTGATGAACCCGGCCTGGCAGGAACCGAATTTTAATTCCGTATAGTCCGTGCAGTCGGGAATCATGGACAGGCAGGCAACGTTTGCAATGGTGAAACCGGCGCCGGATATAAACGTCATGAGAATGACCTCCAGCGCAGATGCATTTTCACGGAGAAAGAACAGGCAAAGACCCGTAAAAACGTTCAGCAGCATCCCGAATTTCAGGGTTTTGATTTTGCCCAGCTTTTTCAGAATCATAGGCATCATAGGGATAAATATGATACTTCTCGCCATGGCCAGAATGGACTGTACGGAGAGAACGCCGATATTTTTAACGACATATTTTAAGTAATACAGCGATATTGCCGAGTTAACTGCGTTGGAAAGCGTAACAAGCCCTAATAAGAAGGCACAGCAGATAACGGCCCTGTTTTTCAGCACAACGTTGAGCTGGCTCTTAAAATGAATTTTTTCCGGGGTTTTAATCGAATTATAATAGTCCTTCTTTTTTGCTCCGTTTGCGGAAATCAGTCCGGTAATGACACAGACTGCCGAAATTACGAAGGTGGAAACAAGAAATCCCGTTTTTTCACTTGAAAAGCGGCTTACAATCGGCATCGTGCAGGCTCCGACCAGGGCGCCGGAGATAAAACCGGCCAACTGGCGGGAGGTAAGCAGGATATTCCGCTGGTTTACGTCGGTGCTCATGACGCTGTTGAGAGCCTGCCAGGACACGGTAAACTGAGTATAAAAAACACTGTAGAATATCAGGGCGATCGTGTAGTAAACCAGTTTTCCGGTGGTGGAGATGTCAGGCACAAAGAACAGAACCATCATGATGAAGGCCCACATAATACATCCCATAATCATGTGTGGACGGTATTTACCCCAGCGTTTTGTGTTGGTCCGGTCGGCCAGTCCTCCGATAATCGGATCATTGATGGCGTCCCAGATGGTCAGCAGCATGGTCAGTGTTCCGACCACGCCGATATTTAAACCGGCCACATCGGTCAGAAAGTTCATCGTAAATGTGTTTTTATATTGGCTTGGCATGGTGGCGGCTGCTCCGCCGAGTCCGTAGGAAACGATATCACCTGCGGATAGTTTCTCAACGGCTTCTTCCGGCGCAGCGTTTTTCTTCATGTTCTCCATAAGTAATCCCTCTCTTTTTATTTATGTGTTTACAAATTTTCTTTGAATATTACAGATGATTCGACTGACGGACAGTCCTGTCCCAAGCTCCGGTTTTTGTTAATCTCGGACAATACGCGGTTTGACATCCGGGGTGAGGAGAGGGCGGTAACCTTCTTCTCCAACCTGGGTAAGGTGTTCCTCCTTTGCCTTTCCGACCAGTTCCGGGTTTTCGAACAGGTCGATGGCGGTTCCGGCAAGCACCTTGCCCGCATAGAGCATTCCCTTGTGGGCGCTGCTTGTCTTTCCCTGCGCCACCATCTGCCAGGAATGTTCCACCGTTCCGCCTGCTCCGGTGGAGGCAAGAATCTGGGAGGTAGGGCAGATCCAGCTTACGTCCCCCACGTCGGAGGAGCCGGAGAGCGGTTTATTGCCGGGGGCGTACGGCATGACAAAGCGGTAGAGGCTCTGTTTGTCATACTTGGCTCCTATCATGCGGCCCTTTGGTCCCATGGTTTTTTCCAGGCGGTCCGCCATCGTGGTGCGTCCTTCGATCGTCTCCTGGATGGCTTTTGCATATTTTTCCTCCTCCTCTGTGTATTCCGGCAGAGGAATCTCCGTCATGTTGCGGTAGAGGATTTCTTCCAGCGTCCTGTTTACCACAATATTGGAGCAGCTCTTATCCATCTGAATTTCCACACCCACCCCGCTCATCAGAGCGGCTCCTCTGGCTATATCGTTTACCCGTTCATAGATTTCCTGCACCTGGGAATTTTTCGGGGCTCGGATGAGATAGAGCGCCTCCGCCTCTGCCTGTACCACATTCGGGGCAGCTCCTCCCGTATTTGTGATGGCATAGTGGACCCTGGCTTCGGGGATGATATGTTCCCGCAGAAACTGTACGCCGATATTCATCAGTTCCAGGGCATCCAGAGCGCTCCGTCCGAGATGGGGGCTGGCGGCGGCATGTGCGCTTTTTCCGGTAAAATGATACCTCACCTGAATGTTGGCCAGCGTGCTGAAGGACCAGACCGTGTTCAATGAACCGGGGTGCCAGGAGAGGGCTGTGTCCAGTTCATCAAACACTCCGTCACGGGCCATGAAGGCCTTGCCGGAGCCGCCTTCCTCGGCGGGACAGCCAAAGTAGATGACGGTCCCCGGCTTTCCCGTCTGTTCCAGATAGGTTTTCACCGCGGCGGCGGCCGCCAGACTTCCTACCCCCAGCAGATTGTGGCCGCAGCCGTGGCCGCAGCCGTCTCCGGGCAGAGATTCTTTCACGGCAACTCCGGCTTTCTGGCTGAGGCCCGGCAGTGCATCGAATTCGCCCAGAATCCCGATGACCGGATGGCCTTTGCCAAAACGGCCCGAGAAGGCGGTGGGAATGCCTGCCAGTTCTTTTTCTACCGTGAAGCCGTTTTCCGCCAGCGCCTTGCAGAGCGTTTCCGCCGATTTGAATTCACGGAAGTTAAGCTCCGGGTGGTCCCAGATTTCATCGCTCAGAGCGGCAAACTGTTCTTGCCTTTCGTCAATGACGGACAGATATTTTTGCTTTTCCATTAATAAATCCCTCCTGCATGATTCTGTTACTGTTCAGTCCGTGCCCGGTAATATGCTTCGGGGCTGTAAACGGTAACATGAGGTTACTGTTCACGGGCAGTATTCCGCGAGGTGTTTTTTGTGAGTGCAGCAAAGCGAAAGTCACAGAAAACCCGAGGGTTACGGCGCGAAACGGCGCTTTTT
>NZ_URHZ01000025.1 GCF_900547735.1 uncultured Clostridium sp.
ATTCCACAAGCGGGAGCGAGTCCCCGTAGGAATTTTTTCTCCTGGATTCCCCCTCGCGACAACCTACAAACCGGGACTGAAGACTCATCACACAATCCCTCCCCCGTCCGCCGTCTTACAGAACCGTCCTCACATCCCAACTAAAATTAAACCCTTTGACAAATCCCCCTTCCATGCTATAATAAAAAGGAAAATTGAACAGTCCAAACGCTATGAAGGGACCTGCAGCACGCACAACAATCCAGAGAGAGACGCATCGGGTGGAAGCGCCTTATTGGGAAGCCGCTGTTACCAGCCCGGAGCGGCCTTAATACGGCCCGGTGATTCCGTTATCATCCGATATGATGAAAAGTGTATCCGCTGTTTTTCATCATACTAAATGAGAGGTTAACCAGCCGGATTTCCGGCACGGTGATGGAAAGCGCAGTAGCGTTTCTCACCGCCAACCATATAAAAAGGGTGGAACCGCGAGCAGATATGCCCGCCCCTTGCAGCAGTTGTGCTGCAGGAGGGCTTTTTTTGATCGGGAACGCAGTTCCCGGGTCTGTAAAGGCGTCCTGAACGGAAAACGCCGGGCGGGACATTACCTTCAGAATCGTTAAACACATTCATACCATAAAGGAGACAAATTATGATCATCACATTAAAAGACGGTTCCCGGAAAGAATATTCCGAACCGAAATCCATCATTGACATTGCTTTCGACATCAGCGAAGGCCTTGCGCGCGCTGCCTGTGCCGGAGAGATTGACGGTAAAACCGCGGATCTCAGAACCGTTGTGGACAGCGACTGTACCTTAAATATCCTGACCGCAAAGGATCCGGAAGGACTTTCCGCCATCCGTCACACCTGTTCCCATGTCCTGGCTGAAGCCGTTAAGCGGATGCGTCCCCAGGCCAAACTGACCATCGGCCCGTCCATTGAAAATGGTTTTTACTACGATTTTGACACGGAACCATTTACAAGAGAAGATCTTGACAATCTGGAAAAAGAGATGAAAAAAATCATCAAACAGGGACAGAAACTCGAGAAATTCACGCTTGAAAAAGCTGCCGCCATCCGCCTTATGGAGGAGAGGGAGGAACCATACAAGGTGGAACTCATCGAGGCGCTTCCCGAGGGAGAAGAAATCTCATTCTACCGACAGGGCGACGATTTTACCGACCTCTGTGCCGGACCTCACCTGATGAGCACGAAACCAATCAAGGCATTCAAGCTTATCTCCTCCTCCATGGCTTACTGGAGAGGCGATTCCAGCAAGGCCCAGCTCCAGAGAATCTACGGAACCGCTTTTGCCACAAAAGAAGAGTTAAACGCCTACCTGGAACATCTGGAGGATATTAAAAAACGCGACCACAACAAACTGGGCCGTGAGATGCGTCTTTTCACCACGGTCGACGTCATCGGTCAGGGCCTTCCCCTGCTGATGCCGAAGGGCGTCAAAATCGTCCAGTCCCTGCAGCGCTGGGTCGAAGACCTGGAGGACAATGAGTGGGGTTACATCCGTACCAAAACTCCTCTGATGGCCAAATCCGATTTATATAAGATTTCCGGCCATTGGGATCACTATAAGGACGGCATGTTTGTCCTGGGAGACGAGGAAAAAGACAAGGAAGTCTTCGCACTCCGTCCAATGACCTGTCCGTTCCAGTATTACGTATACAAGAACGACCAGCACTCCTACCGCGAGCTGCCGCTGCGCTACAGCGAAACCTCCACCCTGTTTCGGAATGAGGACTCCGGCGAGATGCACGGCCTGACACGCGTCCGTCAGTTTACCATCTCCGAGGGCCATCTGATTATCCGTCCCGACCAGGTGGAGGAAGAACTGGCCGGCTGCCTGGATCTGGCCGTCCACTGTCTGACTACTCTGGGACTTCAGGATGACGTGACTTACCGTCTGTCCAAATGGGATCCCAACAACCGCGAAAAATATCTCGGGGATGAGGAGTACTGGGAAAAGACACAGGGCAAGATCCGTGACCTGCTGGTAGAAAAACAGGTTCCGTTTACAGAGGCCGACGGCGAAGCCGCATTCTACGGCCCGAAGATCGACATCCAGGCAAAGAACGTGTACGGCAAAGAGGACACGATGATCACAATCCAGTTAGACTGTGCCATTGCCGAGAATTTTGATATGTATTTCATCGACCAGAACGGTGAAAAGATACGCCCCTATGTCATCCACAGGACATCTATGGGTTGCTATGAAAGAACTCTGGCATGGCTTATCGAAAAATATGCCGGCAAGTTCCCGACCTGGCTCTGCCCCGAGCAGGTGAGGGTCCTTCCAATCTCAGACAAATATGAGTCATACGCGGAAGAAGTAGAGAAGGAATTAAAGAAAAACGGTATCTCCTGCACTCTGGATAGCCGCTCCGAAAAGATTGGCTATAAAATCCGCGAGACGAGACTTGACAAGGTTCCTTATATGCTGGTAGTCGGACAGCAGGAAGAGGCTGATAAGACGGTCTCCGTCAGAAGCCGTTTTGCAGGCGACGAGGGCGTAAAACCGCTCGGCGAATTCATTGAGCAGATTTGTAAGGAAATCCGGACAAAAGAGATTCGTGAAGAAGTGAGCGAGGCATAAAAATTCCTGTAAAAGAAGGAAAAAGCACGCTTCGCGAACTTTTCATTGCCACTCAGTGAAAGAAGGAGCACCGTTCCTGATATGAAATCAATGTGATTTCTCATCAGGAGCGGTGCTCCTTCTTCATTTACCTACTATCTTAATCTTCTGTTTTACCTTCTATTTTACCTTCTGTTTATCTCTTTTCGTGCCCTGCAAACATGGGATCGTCCTGCCAGAGTACAACTCTGCCTTCCCTGAGTGAGGCGGGAAGGTCGATGAGCCTCTGGTTTTTCGAACCTCTGAAACGGAGGGTGATATCGTACTCCTCCTCCACAAACCTGCCGTCTACCAGAATATCCAGGTATCCGAGCAATTCGTCCGTGGCCTCGCAGTGCGCTCTCCCGCCTTCCGTCAAATCCTTGTCCAGCGTATACCCGGTGTAGCACCAGATATCCTTTCCTGGGCAGGAGGACTTTACTTTCCTGATGAAAGGAAGAAGCGCCCGCTGGTTGGCCGGTTCCATCGGTTCGCCTCCAAGGAGGCTCAGTCCCGCAACATAGGCCGGTTTCAGGCTGTCTATAATTTTCTGCTGCGTCTCTTCCGTAAATGGTCCGCCAAAACCGAAATCCCAGGCCTCGCTGTTAAAGCATCCGGGACAGCGGTGGGTGCAGCCCGATACGAAAAGGCTGGTCCTCACACCGGTTCCGTTGGCGATATCACAGTATTTGATATTGGCATAGTTCATCGTTATCTCCTACAGATGAAGAACCCTGTCACGGATTTCTTCGGTACGTCCCTGGTTCCAGTACTGTGTTCCGATATATCCGCAGGTACGTCTGGCTACGTTCATCTTGGACTGATCGCGGTTCTTACAGCTCGGGCATTCCCAGACAAGCTTTCCGTCATCCTCCACGATACGTATCTCCCCGTCGTAGCCGCATTCCTGGCAGTAATCGGATTTCGTGTTCAGCTCTGCATACATAATGTTGTCGTAAATAAACTGCAGTACGCTGATGACGGCCTCCAGGTTATCCTGCATATCCGGCACTTCCACATAGCTGATGGCTCCGCCCGGTGAAAGCTTCTGGAACTGGCTCTCAAACTGCAGTTTTGTAAAGGCGTCGATCTCTTCGGATACATGGACATGGTAGCTGTTTGTGATATATCCCTTATCGGTAATTCCCTCTACGAGGCCGAAACGCTTCTGCAGGCATTTAGAGAATTTGTATGTGGTGGACTCAAGCGGAGTTCCGTATAAGCTGAAATCGATATTGTGTTCTGCTTTCCACTTTGCACACATATCGTTCATATGCTGCATCACCTTCATGGCAAACGGAGTCACATCCGGAGCGGTGTGGGATTTGCCGGTCATATATTTACAGCACTCATAGAGACCTGCATATCCGAGACTGATGGTGGAATACCCTCCGTAAAGAAGTTTATCAATTACCTCCCCCTTCTCAAGCCGGGCCAGAGCGCCGTGCTGCCATAGAATAGGAGCCGCATCGGACAGGGTTCCCTTAAGGCGGTTGTGTCTGCACATCAGCGCCTCATGGCAGAGCTCCAGACGTTCGTCAAAAAGCTCCCAGAATTTATCGAAGTCCCCTTCGCTTGAAAGTGCCAGATCCACCAGGTTGATTGTCACAACGCCCTGATTAAATCTGCCGTAATATTTTGCTTTTCCCGTCTCAGGATCCACATATGGGGTCAGAAAGCTTCTGCAGCCCATACAGGTATAGCAATGGCCGTCGCCATTCTTATCGACCTTGTTCTGGAGCATAATCTTCTCACTGATATAGTCGGGAACCATTCTCTTGGCCGTACATTTGGCCGCCAGCTTCGTCAAATAGAAATAAGGCGTTCCCTCTTTCAGGTTATCCTCCTCCAGCACGTAAATCAGCTTTGGAAATGCCGGTGTTACCCAGACGCCTTCCTCATTCTTTACGCCCTGGTAACGCTGAAGCAGCGTCTCTTCAATAATCAGCGCCAGATCTTCCTTCTCCTGCTGATTGCGCGCTTCGTTGAGATACATGAATACGGTGACAAACGGAGCCTGGCCGTTGGTGGTCATCAGGGTTACAACCTGATACTGGATCGTCTGTACGCCGCGGCTGATCTCCTCTTTCAGGCGCTTGTTCACCATCTCTTTAATCTGGGCGTCGGTAGCGCTGATCCCTAAGCTTGCCATCTCTTCCTGCACGCTCTGGCGGATTTTCCTGCGGCTCACGTCTACAAAGGGAGCCAAATGGGTCAGGCTGATGCTCTGGCCGCCGTACTGGCTGCTGGCCACCTGGGCAATAATCTGGGTAGCGATATTACAGGCCGTGGAAAAACTGTGCGGTTTATCGATTCCCGTACCGCTGATAACGGTGCCGTTCTGCAGCATGTCCTCTAAATTGACAAGATCGCAGTTGTGCATGTGCTGTGCAAAGTAGTCGGAATCGTGGAAATGGATGATTCCCTGCTCGTGGGCTTCCACCACTTCCTGCGGAAGCAGAAGGCGTGTGGTCAAATCCTTGCTGACCTCGCCTGCCATATAATCACGCTGCACGCTGTTCACGGTCGGGTTCTTGTTGGAATTCTCCTGCTTTACGTCCTCATTATTACATTCGATCAGGCTCAGAATCTTATCGTCCGTCGTGTTGCTGGTACGTTTCAAAGTTCTGATGTAACGGTATGTGATATACTTTCTCGCCACCTCAAAGGCCTGCTGCTCCATGATCTGGTTCTCGACGAGATCCTGGATCTCCTCCACACTCATCGTGTGCGGCCTTGTGCTGCATACCTGTTCTACCTGGTCGGCAATGGCGTCAATCTGCTCTTTGCTAAGCTGCTGGTTCGCCTGAACGACCTCATTGGCTTTGCTGACCGCCATCATAATCTTTGATATGTCAAAGACTGCTTCAGATCCGTTTCGTTTGATAATCTTCATACCCCAAACTTCCTCCTGTAACTCATTCTATATATGGTAGTATTGTGAGCCGGACCGCCGGTCCGGCATCCATTGGTTGTTTGACAATAAAAAGCCGGAAAACCGTGCTTTTCGTTGTTGCGGCGGTAGCCTTCACGCGGTGCGTTCCGGTATCGCTTGTGCTTTATTAGTATAAGCCAGGATGTAAATACTGTCAACATCAAAATACCATATATTAGTTCGTTTTTCTTTTCACACTACCATATGTTGTGTTTTATTACTGATTCTTTCAATGCCGTACCTTTGGTCCCGATGCTGGAAAATGCCTGAATTCAAAGGAATGTGAGGCATTTATGGTAAAAAATGCCCCGGATTTCTGCACCCCGCCATTATAAATTTTTGCCATAAATTACCATATATGGGGTATGGATATTTCTGCGCCCGAAAGCCGGACGCAGAACGGTTCTGCATCCGCGGATTTGGATGCAGAACCGCCTGGCCATAAACTATGTTCTTTTCGGTGGTCCGCCCGGTTATCAGTAACTCGGCTCAAACACGGCTTTATCCTCCAGTCCGGTATCAGAGGAGCCGTCCTTGTCATACACCAGGTCTTCCCCCTGGATGTCAAACACGTAGACTGCGTCGGTTCCCTGCCGTTTCATTACCACCCTGCCGTTCTCCAGCTCATAGTCTCCCATCGGAATAGAACTCATCAGGATTGAATATTCAAATACAAAACGGCCGTCCTCACCAAGCTCCACGAATGGTTTGAGAACCTCCTCCGAAGCCACGAATTTGTATTTGCCCGTCATGTTTCCCGGATTGGGCCGGAAAAAGCGGAGATATTCGCTGTAGATGTTATGGCCGCTCTCGGCCGGTGCTCCATCGACGGTGATCTTTACCGCATATGCGTCAAACGCCTTCAGAAACGTGTTGACAACGCCTCCCATATAGAAATACTCTCCCGAGGTTCCCATGCTGTTAAGCCTTTTGAGGAATGCTTCATTGAAATCGAGCTCCAGATAGATCATCCCCTCTTTTTCCGACACTTCCAATGAATTTACTTTCACGCCCTCCTCCAGGACGCCTGCTCCAATCAGCGCGTCCGCCAGGTTTTCGGCAGTTAATTCAGGAATCAGCGCCTCTTCCGTCACCATCATCTCCACCGTATCGTTGCCGCGGTATATCGTCACTTTCGTTCCGGCTTCATCCTGCGTTTCACTCATCTGTTTCTCTTCATCCGTCTCAATGGCTGCCCGGCTCTGTTCCACGGCGGCATCTCTGTCGGCCGGAACGCTGCTGCCAGGAATCTCTCCTTCTTCAATCTCAGAGCTCTTTCCCGGCAAATTCGTTTCTCCGCTCTTTCGTCCCGCCGAACACGCCGTCAAAGACAGGGCCAGCGCAGCCATGAGCATAATACCTGTAATACGTTTTGCCGAACTTGTTCTTTTTTTCATAATATCTCCTCCTGTGCTGCGGTAAAACGGGGTCTTTTGTTTTATTGTAGCACAGGAGAAGCCTGTTTTTGATAGAGATTCTATTACGTATTCTTACAATATTTTGTATTTCCCATCATACCGTCCGCCCATCTGCAGTCATCCCTGCCGGTCCGTCGGACATCCAATCAGGAAGCCGACGCAGCCGGATACAAAGTCCCGAAACTGGGCGACCGTGGCCGTCACGGAGGGTGTTGTCTCTATGGCCGCGCCCAATGCCCCGGCATTCCTAAGCAGAATCAGCGTTATAAGGCAGAACAGTCCGACGGCCGCCGCCATCAGAATCTGCAGGCGGCTTGCCTCGATATACGTTCCTTCTTTATCTTTAACAGCCGGTTCCTGACTTTCCCCGCTCCGGCTGTCCACACTCTGTTCCTCCATCCTCTCATCCTGCGGTTCCGCCGCAGAGGAACTGTGGTGTATAAAATTGGCGCTCAAAAAATATCCAAAAATAGCAGCAGCAGAGGTTCTGACGATCACGTCGATTTCGCTTCCCTGCGCCCAGCCGCCCGGATGCACCAGAAGGCTGTATGCGGACTGCAGAAGCAGAACCGCCATAAACACAATCAGGCATTTATCCACCAGGTGTATTCTGGCAAGCTCCGGCCGGATCCATTTACATTTGAAAATCCGTTTCATCTCTCATTCCCACGCCTTTCTGATTAACTGAGCCTTATAATCATCAGGGAAGCTCCCGCTCCCGTGGTGAGAAGCACAGCCACTCCGGCAACCAGGGCCGGATACATCTGAAGTGACACGGTGGAACCTGCCCCGAGATCGATTTCAATCTCATTGGAGAAGTTGGACAGAGTCACAATCGGTGAAATGGTGGAGGCGGCGTTATTGACGCTGTTGATCCGGAGTCTGGCGCCCATCAGGATTGCAAGCGAAGTATTAATGTGATAGGAAATCCTGTATCTTCCCGCCGTATTGACCGTAAAGACCGTGTTTCCGCTCCCCGCCGTAATATCTGAGGACATCAGCTGTGCATCGGGCAGCGCAATGTTTGTGCCGCCCAGTGCGATGGCAATTGAACCGCCGGTGGTATTGGCCGCAAACGCCGCCGTTGCCGTCGGGTTGGGACCGGGATCTCCGGCTGCCCCCGCGGCTCCGACACTGCCCGCGGGTCCTTCCGCTCCGGTTGCTCCACCCGGGCCGTTGGCTCCCGTAGGACCTGCCGGGCCATCCGCTCCGGTGGCCCCCGTGGCTCCCGCCGCTCCCGTATCACCGGTGGGACCGGTCACTCCCGTGGCTCCTATGGCTCCGGTTGCTCCCACTGCCCCGGTTGCTCCCGTAGATCCGGTCGGACCGATGGCTCCGGTCGGGCCGGTGGCCCCCGTAGCTCCCGTGATTCCCCGGATCCCCGTAGCCCCTGTCGGGCCGGTGGCGCCAATGGCTCCCTCCGCACCGGTGACTCCGCTCTGTCCTGCCGCACCGGTCGCCGAACCGGTTGGCCCGGTCGGCCCCGTAGGTCCCGTTGCGCCCGCATAAGCCGGAGCATCCATGGCGGCTTTCATTTTTTCATTTGTCATAATCTGGTTATACAGAATGTGATCCAGTGTCGCCTCAACGCTCTCATTGACATCCATCACCTGTTCAAGGTTTGCATTTCCTCCCGTCAGCCCCGGTATCGTACCGAGGACAAACTGCATTTTTTCACCCTCCGCGTTGATGATATGGCTCATTCCCAGTTCCTCATAAGCAATGGAGGAAATAACCTGGTTCAGAACCTCATTTCTTTTAAGAGGAGGATTCACTTCTGAAAATTCCGGTTTCGACATCTCTCTCCCTCCTTTAACTCAGGCGCGTAATCATAAGCGACGCTCCCGCAGCCCCCGAAAGCAGTACGGCGGTGGAGACAATGCCATACACCTGCAGAGTTACCGTGGTTCCCTGTGTTACATCTAACATAATCTCATTAGAAAAGTTTGAAAGTGATACGACCGGCGTCACGGTGGAAGCCACATTGGCGGCTCCGTTAATAATCAGTCTTGTACCGGCAATCAAAGCTGCTGTTGTATTTAAATGGTAGGCCAGGCGGTAGCGTCCGGCTGCATTTATCGTAAAGATTGTGTTTCCGCTGTCAACCGAGATGTTGGCGGGCAGAACCTGAGCGTTTGGAAGGGGAACGGCCACTCCCGCCGTCACGACCGAAAGGGATGTTCCCGATGTGTTGGCGGCAAAAGCCGACGTCGCCGTCACATTGGTTCCCGTGGCTCCCGTAGGTCCTGTGGCTCCGTTTGCACCTGTCGGCCCCGTAACTCCCGTAGTCCCCGTGGCTCCGGTCGGACCTGTCGGGCCTGTTACTCCGGTTGGGCCTGTCGGGCCTATGCTTCCTGTGGCGCCTATGGCTCCGGTGGCTCCCGCGTTTCCCATGGGGCCCGGTACTCCCGTCGCTCCTGTTGTTCCGGTCGCTCCCGTGGGGCCGGTGGCTCCGGTTGCTCCGGTGGAACCGGTCGGACCGGTGGCTCCGGTCGCTCCCGCCACTCCCGTCGCTCCTGTTACTCCCGTGGCTCCGGTCGGGCCGGTGGCTCCCGTCGCTCCCGTCGGGCCGGTCGGGCCTCCTGCCGGTCCTGCCGCTCCGGTGGGGCCGGTTGCTCCGGTCGCTCCCTGCATTTCAGAGGAAGCCAGCGCCGCCTGCATCTTGGCCTTGAAAAAAAGCTGGTTCTGGGCTGCCGTCTCAAGCAGGGAACGGACGCTCTTATTGGCGTCCAGCACATCCTGCACTGTTGCGGGAGGCCCGCTCAGGCCGGGCAGCGTGCCCAGAATATATTGTAATTTCTCACCTTCCGTGTTAATCACATGGCTCAATCCGAGTTCCTCATACGCAATCGATGCAAGTATCTGGTTCACTGCATCCTCACGGCTGATTGGCGGATTATTTGTTGGAAAACTGGGCTGTGACATTTCTATTTTCTCCCTTCAGAGTAATTCGGTGAATTTTCGGTATGTCCACCTCCTGTATGATATGTCTTTTTAAGCCCGTTTGCCACTTGCCGCCGGACGAACCTTTTTCCGGAAATCGAATACCATATCTCATAGAGACATTTTTACAGCGCCTGAAAACGGCTGTTGTATTCCGGAGCAGTCCAACAGGAGGTACGCCATGTCCATGCCCGCTTTTCCCGACAAGGGGATTGATATTACACGCGATCAGGCATTTAATATGATACTGGGCTCAATCGCTCTGGAAGAGATTGCGCTCAGCCACATTATGAATGCGGAAAGCGAGAAACTGAAACACTTTTTTCCGGCCGCGGACGGAAAGCCCTGCGCCTGCCAATGCAGGGAACTGACAGAACTGAACAGAAGCATTTCCGACGTTATGGAAAACGTTACCTTCAACCAGATGCTGCTGAAACGCAAGATGTGCTGTGTCCTGGACGCGATTGAACAGGGCGGGACAGGCTGCGCTTCCTGCGGGGAGCAGGGGGAGGAATCCACCTGTGACACCTTTTATGTGCTTCCGGGCACCGTGATACGGCAGGGCTGCCCGGTTCCCATGATAAGTTCCGAACTGTATGATAACTGCGGTACCGGAAAAGAGCCGGACAAAGAAGACTGCCGCTCCGCCCTGTACTGCCTGAAGGAAAAGAGGCCGTATCTGCTCGATATGGAATTCCGGCTGCGCTGCCCCGGCTCCTGTTCAGCCGCACACGGTTCCGGCTCCCATTTGCCCGGACACGATCCCGGCTCGCATCAGGCCGCCATCTGCGCTGAAACCGTGTGCGGACGGCAGTATCTGCCCCTGTTATCGCTGAGCGCGCCTGCCGGACGCGGCGGAGAAGGATTTCATCTGGCCGGGAGCGCCATCCTGTCCCCCGATACATTCTGCTCCCTGACGCAGGCCCCGCTCCTGATTGTACTGAAAGAACCGGAAACAGCCGTTGTGGAGATGGGAATGCTGCGGGTCACGGGTATCTAATGCCGTTTACCGCAATCGAAAAACCCGGTCCGCAGAAGGAAGTTCTGCGGACCGGGTTTTCGTCATGCTGCTGTCACTGCTGGGCCAGAACGCCGTCTTCGCCGACATATTTGCCGTCCGGCGTCGCCGAATTCGTCATCATCTCCCCATTCTCATTCAGGAAATACCATTTTTCCTTCCAGTTGACCCATCCGGTCACCCTGTATCCCTGTTCATTGAAGAAGTACCATTTTCCGTCGATCTGCTGCCAGTTATTCGTTACATACGTTCCATCCGAATTGCTGTACCACCAGCCCACCGCATCGCTCTTCCAGGTTCCCGCCGCAGGACCGCTGCCGCTCGGTTTGTAGGCGGCCGCCGCCGTGAGTTCCGCCGCTTTCTCCGCGGATACCTCGAATGTGTCGGATTCCTGCCACTCGCCTTTTCGTGATGAATTATAGTAAGCGCGCACTTCAAAGCGGTATGTGCCCGCGCTGGTAATGTATTTCGAGAAATTATAAAAGGTTTCTTTCACCGGACGGACGGATGTTACAAACTTGTCGTCACGGTAAAGACGCAGCTCATAATAGGTGGCGTCCTCACTGTCGCTCCACTCTCCCACTCCGCTGTATTCATTCCACTCCACTTCGTCCGTGTCCAGCTCATAGTCATTGTCGTCCGCCTTCAGGGCGTTCAAGGTCACCGTCACGATCAGTTCTTCCGCGCTCTTTCTTCTCACGGAACTTACGGTTCCCTTCGAACCGGTCAGGCTGACTTTTTTCTTGCCGAATCCCGATTTAAAATAGTAATCGGACTCCGCCTCCAGCGTCACCTCCACCTTGGGCTTGTCTTTGTGTTTCCACTCTCCGTTCGGCTCGTTGGTCACGTCCACATTCGCTATATAACATCCTTCTGAGTCGGTCGTCACCTCCACATCGGATCCGCTGTCCTTCACCTCAATCGAGGACGTCACATCGAGCGCCACATCCTCCACAGGCGTGCGATCCTCCTCCGCCATGGCCGTGATTGTACCGGCAAGCGTCATTCCGGCGGCGGCCAGAAGAAGGAGCCATGTCCTGACCGGCTTTATTCTGTTTTTCTTCTCATTTACTCTTTTGTCTCTCATAACTGCTTCCTCCTGAAATTACTTTTAACGTGCTCTCAGTGTGCCGGCTCTGTCTCCGCCGCACCTGGCCATACCGCATCCGGCGGCGCTTCATCCATCTCTGCCGCCCCATTCTGCATAAAACCGGCCCGGCCGGTCTGTTCACTATGATTTTACCACATTTTTCCCGTTCTGTCTCCCCATTCCACATTATGAATCATTGCCGTAATTCTTCTTTTGTTACTGTTCACTCCGTGCCCAGTAACACGCTGCGCGATGCACAGAAACGGCAAAAAACTCCGTTGATTGTAATGAAAAGCCTGCGTTATTCTTGATTTCTCCGGCAGTTTGTGCTAAATAACTGTATAGCACCAATAATATTTCATTATGAAAAGGAGACGATACCATGAGTTTTAGAGAAATAAAAGCGGAAGAACTTACGTTTAACCCATTTACCAGAATCGGTTCCGACTGGATGTTAATCACGGCCGGAGATGAAAAGAAATTCAACACAATGACCGCCAGTTGGGGCGGAGCAGGTGTATTCTGGGGGAAGAATGTGGTAACCTGCTACATCCGTCCTCAGCGCTATACAAAAGAATTTGTCGATGCAAACGATACCTTTACCCTCTCTTTCTACGGTCCCGAATATAAAAAAGCCCTGAGTATCTGCGGCTCTGTTTCCGGCAGGGATCATGATAAGGCTGCTGAAACCGGCCTCACACCGTATTTTACCGACGGCACCGCCGCTTTTGAAGAGGCGGACCTCATCTTTGTCTGCAAAAAGATTTACCAGGATGAGATGCCGTATGAGAACTTCATCGCCAAAGAAAACGATGCAAAGTGGTATCCCAATAAGGACTACCACACCATGTATATGGCAGAAATAATGAAAATTCTTGTAAAAGACTGATTTCCTATAGACTCGGATTAACCGCGGCCGTCCATCTGTTTGTCCTTCCCGCATATTTCCGCTTTATTTTGTGAAATCTGCTGATTGTAAAATAACCGGTTTTCCTGTAGAATCTAAAAAAGTTTTTGAATTTACCGCTTATTTGGAGGATACAGACAATCTATGGACACAAAAACAAAGACTTCCCGCTCTCTCATCAAAGACATGACTTCCGGCAGCCCGGCAAAACTGATTCTGGGCTTTGCCGTTCCCATGCTGCTCGGCATGCTGTTCCAGCAGTTTTACAGTATGGTGGACACCGTGATTGTCGGCAAATTTCTCGGTGTGGATGCCCTGGCCGCCGTCGGTTCCACGGGCGCTGTTAATTTTATGATTAACGGTTTTGTCATCGGCCTCTGCTCGGGTTTTGCCATCCCCGTATCACAGCGGTTCGGGGCGCGCGATTATAAGGATATGAGGCGGTTTACCGCCAACGCCGGCTGGCTTTCCCTGATATTTGCCGCGGTCATGA
Organism: uncultured Clostridium sp.; assembly: GCF_900547735.1. Classification (GTDB taxonomy): domain Bacteria; phylum Bacillota; class Clostridia; order Lachnospirales; family Lachnospiraceae; genus Otoolea. Next base: position 13,413 of record NZ_URHZ01000025.1, read on the forward strand.
CCGTCTCCGTCACACTGATGACTAAGACAATCCTCGTATGGATGCGGACGCCGGAGAATATTATCCAGGGAGCCTACGACTATATCTTTTTCATTTTCGTCGGCATCCCGGCCACCTTTCTCTACAACATCCTGGCCGGAATCATCCGCGCACTGGGAGACTCGAAAACGCCCGTGTACTTTTTGATCCTCTCAAGCATTTTAAATATCATCCTGGATCTCGTTTTCATTGTAAACCTGCACACCGGCGTGGCGGGGGCCGCTTACGCAACCGTCATCTCACAGGCCGTATCCGGAATCCTCTGCCTGCTCTACATGAAAAAGAAATTCGATATTCTGAAAATGAACAGGGATGAAGCCCGGTTCAGCGGCCGCCATATTTACATTCTCTGCAAAATGGGAGTTCCCATGGGGCTTCAGTACTCCATCACGGCCATTGGTTCCGTCGTGATACAGACTGCCATCAATACCCTCGGTTCCGTTGCCGTCGCTTCGGTTACCGCAGGCCAGAAAGTCAGCATGTTCTTCTGCTGTCCCTTCGACGCCCTCGGCGGCACGATGGCCACCTATGCGGGCCAGAACGTGGGTGCGGGTAAAGCCGCCCGGATCGAACAGGGTGTAAAGTCGGCGACCGTCATAGGAGCCGTTTACTCTGTCGCCGCCTTTGCCGTCCTTTTCTTTTTCGGCAATGTGATTCCGCTTCTCTTTGTAAACGCGGACGAGGTGCAGGTAATTGCCCAGGCCCATCAATTCCTGATTTATAACTCCATGTTTTATATCCCTCTCGTATTCGTAAACGTCTGGCGCTTCACGATCCAGGGTATGGGGTTCAGCCTCTTTGCCGTTCTGGCCGGTGTCTGCGAAATGGCGGCGAGAGCCCTGGTCGGTTTTGTCTTTGTACCGGTGTTCGGCTATATTGCGGTCTGCTTCGCCTCACCGCTCGCATGGATTTTTGCCGACGCCTTCCTGATTCCCGCTTTCCGGCACTGTGTCAGATATTTAAAACGTACCCTGCCGCCCGCCTGAACGCAGAGTGAGATGAAATCATACAAAACAGCGAAAAGCACGCTTTGCGAACTTTTCATTGCCGCTCAATCATGAAATCATGACGGCGCAGGCCTCCGCTTGCCACAACTTTCCATTGTGACAAACCGGAGGCCTGCGCCGTTTGTTTGAATCGTATCTTTTTTCATGTTTTTTTACGCAGTTCTATTCGTATCTCTATTCCGTTCTATTCTGATACCTTGATTTTTTTACCGCTTATCAGGATGTGACGCAAATATCCGGTCTTCTATATCCGATATTGTAATCTCTTTTAACCGTTCGCGGCATCTCTGGTCAAGTCCGTCGTAAATCTCCGTCAGGATACCCGCCATCCCCGATGAGACAAGGCAGTCTTTCTCGGGATCTCCGCTTTTCCATGCTGTGGTTACAAAAGAAGTCTGAAGCGCATCCGCAATCATTAAAAGATTCACCTCCGAGGCGTCCCTGTGAAAAAGGTATCCGCCCTCGGCTCCTTCCTTCGTCTTAATCAGATTCGCTTTTTTAAGTTTTGCCATAACCTTCCTGATTCTGGCGGCATTTGTGCACACATTCTCCGCGAGCCCTTCGCTGGAGTAAACCGTCCCTTTGTGTGATAAAAATACAAGGGCGTGCACTGCAATTGTAAATTCGCTGGTCATATTCTCATCCCCTTTGCGGCAGTCCGCTTAATTTCTCTTTCCTGCCATCGTCTGATCGATGATGCTCTTCATCATATCTTCGCTGAGCTGGCCGCTGGCATATCCAAATACATTGCCGTCACGGTCAATCATAAAGGTAGTCGGGAAAGAATAAATTCCGTATGCTGTAAACATCTCCCCCGTCGTATCCATCACTACAGGATAGGTATATCCATTTTCGCTCAGGAATTCTTTGATTCCTTCTTCCGACTTCTCACTTCCCATATTCGGCGCGGCAATTCCAAGTACAATCAGGGCATCGTCGCCTTCCGTGTCATAAGTGTCGTAAAGCTTCTGGATATCCGGCATCTCGGCGCGGCACGGCGGACACCATGTTGCCCAGAAGTTCAGGAAAACGGTCTTTCCTTTATAGTCCGACAGCGTATGGGTATTGCCAAACTGATCCGTCAGGGTAAAGTCGATTGCCGGCATCAGTACAGGCTCCTCCGCCGCTGTCTCACCCGAAGCGGTTTCTCCGGCTGCGGAACCGTTATTTCCCGCCGTCTCTCCGGCCGCTGTCTCTCCGCTTTCCGGCTGGGACGCATTTTCTGACGTATCTTCGGCCGTTTTTTCCTCTTTAGAAGCTTCCTCTGTGGATTCCTCCGTACTGCCGGCGCCGGTATTATACTCTGTTCCCGAAGGCGGTGAAAGCTTGGAAAGATAGCCGGTCACAGCATTCATCTTTCCGGTAAACATCAGAATTCCCATGAATACCATCAGGATTCCGCCGACTCTTACCGTATACTTTACAACATTCATATGGCTCTTAAAGAATTCCAGCAGGGAGGTGGTAAACAGGCCGACCGCCAGGAACGGAAGCACAAAACCTGCCGTGTAAACGCCTATCAGCATAAAGGCCATCGCTTTTGTGCTGGCCGAGGCCGCCATCAGAAGAACACTGGCCAGAGCCGGTCCTACGCAGGGCGTCCATGCAAAGCTGAACGTAAAGCCCATAATCAGGGCAGTAATTGGTGACATGGCAACGGTATCAAGTTTAAAAGGAAGTCTTCTCTCTTTGCCGAGCATGGTGCTGGTCCCGAAAACGCCGAGCTGATACAAACCGAATAGTACGACGATGATGCCGCCGACCCTCGCAAACATAAGCTGATTTTTATTAAAGAAGTTGCCCATGGCTGAAAATCCCAGCCCCAGAAGGAAGAATGCAAAGCTGACTCCGATTACGAAGAAAAGCGTATGCGTCATTACCTTGCTTCTCTTATAATAGATTCTGCCGTCCTCTCCCCGGCTTCCTGTGCCTCCGGACAGATACCCGATGTATAACGGTATCAGCGGCAGTACACAGGGTGAAAAAAAGCTGATCAGGCCCTGAAAAAACACTGTCAGAACCGGTACACTGATATCTAATGAAAATCCCATATAGTACACTCCTTTATGTCTTGTAAAATTCTAGTTTCGTCTTGTTACGGCCGGTTTATACGGCAAATAAGTCGTTAAACGCTTCCGCCATCGTGGGATGGGTAAAAATCATGTCTCTGAGCATGGTGTACGGCGCATTTGTATCCATGGCCATTTTGATGATATTAATCAGTTCATAAGATTCCTCGCAGAAGAGGTGGGCTCCCAGTATCAGTCCTGTCTTCTCATCGATGACAGCTTTTAAAAGGCCGTCGGTCTGCTCCAGCACCTTTGATTTGACAATATCCGCCGCGGCAAGCCTGGCAGTCTTTACCTGGTATCCCGCCGCAATGGCATCCTTCTCACTGAGCCCCACTCTGGAAAACGCCGGAGCCAGGAAAACGCTGTATGGTACGGCTCCTCTCTTCTTCAGGGTATAGCTCCCGTCACCGAGAATCCTGGATTTAATGATTCTGCTGTCGTCCAGTGAAATGTAGGTAAACTGAAGACCGCCCGTCACATCTCCCATTGCATAAACTTCAGGGGCCGTTGTCATCATAGAGTCATCGGTGATGATTCCGCCTCTTGAATTCACCTCAATACCGGCTGCTTTCAGGTTAAGGCTGCCCGTCTCCGGCCTGCGTCCCGTTGCAACAAGGACCGCGTCGGCATTCAGGGTCTTTTCCCCTTTGCTGTCTTCAAATGTGACCGCCGCATTCTCCTGCGCCTGCCGCACCGACCTTACTTTTACGCCGGTCAGTACCTCAACGCCTCTTAATGCCAGTGATTTCCTCACCGCATCTGCAATATCGGCATCCTCCCTGGGAAGAAATACATCTTCATCCTGGAGAATCGTCACCTCTGAGCCAAAGTTTGCATAGATGGAAGAAAATTCAACTCCAATGTAGCCTCCTCCTATAATCACCAGTTTTTTCGGAAGTTCTTTCAGATCCAGAAGAGTCTCGCTTGTATATACAAAAGGATTGCCTTTTATCCCCTCAATCGGAGGGATAAAAGCGGAAGCGCCAGTGTTTATAAAAATCCGGCTTCCCGCAAGCCTTGTGACCGTACCTTCATGCTCCACCTCAACCTCGTGAGATGAAACGAACCGGGCCGTACCGTCCATTACCGTAATATTCGGATGGCTCGACAGTTTCAGGTGATTCTTTGCACGCAGCCTGCCCGTCAGTTCATCTTTATGTTCCACGGCCTCCCTGTATGCTGCCGCTCTCTCTTCAAAGCTGCCGCCCGCGGCTGCCGCGAGTCCCGCCCTGTAGACATACGACTTGGTCGGTATACATCCGACATTCGGGCAGGTTCCCCCATACATTTTAGAGGATTTCTCAATCATCACCGTCTTCTGTCCCGCATCTCCCAGTTCTTTCGCCAGTGTCTTTCCGCCTTTTCCAAAGCCGATTATGATTGCGTCATAATTTTCTGATATCTCTATCACTTTCTGTTCCATTATCTTATCTCCCTGCCGTTCGATACACAATGTGTATCTTTTTTTATTACAGTTGTTATCTGTAACTTTAGCAGATACAGTTTTGTTTGTCAAGGATTTTTTGAAAAGATTTGCGGCGTTCTTGTTTCACAACCACGCTCCCCCCGCTTCCGGACCACAGATGATGGCCCAAACAACGAAAAGCACGCTTCGCGAACTTTTCATTGCCACTCAAAAAAAGCAGAGGAGCTCCGCCTTGTCACGGCGGCCGTCCTCTGCTTTTCACGAATTGTCATCTTTTCACGAATTATCATTCATTCACAAATTATCTATCTTTCCTTAGTTATTATAATTTTGCATCCTGAACCGATTCCCGGTCAATGAGCGGCAGAACGTCTATGAGAGTGCGGATTGTCACCGCCTCCCCGCACTGCTTCTTTCCTTCCCGGTCCAGAAGTACCGGCCGGATTCCGGCAGATATTGCCCCTTTCACGTCGGATTCCACGGAATCACCGATATGTATTACCTCATCCGCTCTGCATCCGCTTACCTCAAGCGCCCGCTCAAATAGTTCCCGGTGCGGTTTATATGCCCGGACGCTCTCGCCGCAGATAATCCCGGCCGGGGCAAGTCCTTTATCCCTCATTGCCTCTTCGACATAGGGAAGTCCATTATTCGTTATGATATATATGGGGAGCCTGCACCTCTCAAAGAATTCCGCCGCGTCAGGAAAGGCCGGCGCATACATCCAGAATCTCCGGCACAGTTCATGGAGTTCGTCGAAGTTCTCCTTCAGATGGATCTCTGCCCCGCAGCGCTCCAGTGTCCGCTCCACTATCTCATCCTGGGTCAGGAAATTATCGCCGAAGCTTTCTGCCTCAAACTTTTTAATCTGTTTCCACCAATAGTCCAGCATGGCTCCGATGCTTCCGATATCACTGTTCTTATAACAGCGCATCAGCATCTGCGAGGCATCCTCCCCGCCCTCCTCAATGATCGTTCCGGTATAGTCGATAAAGACCGCCTTCAGCATATGATCCGTCTCCTTTAGATAAATAATTCGTTCTCTTTCCTGCCTGAACATACCTTTTTCATCTTCTGTGAGACGCCAAAAAGCAGAACTTTGTTTAAATCCCGCGCATGCTGCGGACAGACTGAGACGCAGCGCATACAGGAAATGCATTTATCCTTGTCAACCGAGGAAGGATTGTCGGCCGGGATTGCGCCGACGGGACATTTCTTCGCGCACAGGCCGCACTTTGTACATGATTTGTCTCCTTCCGGTTTGAATGGAACGCCGTTATACTCCCGGTAAGGGCGGTTGCCGGGAAGACCGGCAATTCCGGCATGCTCCATGCCGCCTGCCGTCCTGTCTCCTTCTTCCGATAACATATCCTCAATCCTTACCGCAAGATCGGTCAGCTCTCTCTCATCCTCCGCGTCCGGCCTTCCTCCGGCAAACTGATGCATAATGGAGTGTTCCGCGACCGCTGCAATGGCTGCCGCCGGAGCAAATCCGGCCGCAAGGAGCGTATCTTCAAGCTCCAGAAGCGTATCCTCAAACGCTCTGTTCCCGTATACTGCCACCAGCACGGCTCTGGAGCCTCCTCCTTCCATTATCTTAAGGCGTTCCAGCGCTGCGGCAGGCACACGGCCGCCGAATGACGGCACCGCAATAATACAGACATCCTCCTCGCCAAAACAGTACTGTGTATAATCCTCCTCAGGAAGTGATAAATCAATCTCTCTATGTACCGCTTTCGTACCGTCTTCTTTGCTTTCCAGTCCGCGGCTGATAATCTCAGCCACCTTTTTTGTCCCGCCCGTCGGGCTGAAATACATTGTATTAAGTTTCATTCTTTCTTCTCCTCTCTCACACGAGGGCATCGCCCCATCATTTCCACCGCCTCGTTCCAGAACTCTGCAATACGCCTCATACTGCTGCTTTCGGGGTCCAGATAATAAAAGTTCTTTGTGCCGCACTGGCGTACCGTGATGATTCCTGCCTCTTTCAGTATTTTCAGGTGATGGGAAACTGCGGTTCTGGAAATGTTCGTGCTTTTCTGTATCTCTCCGACGCGGATTCCCCCAATCCCGCAATTCTCGATCAGCGTTCTGATGATGAGCTGCCTCGTCTCATCTCCCACTGCTGAAAGCGCGGGCTGGCACTGTTCAAATTTCTCCGCAAAACTCTGTCTGCGCGCCTCAAAGGAATCTTTTTCCATGCAATCTCCCTCCTGAATCGTCCGTCATTTACTGATTCGTAATGAATGGTCAATATTTATTGACCATTATACACAGTTCTCTCCGGAAATACAAGATTGGTAAAGAAAATCGGGTTCATAGAAAACCGCAGGATAAAAAATCTGTAAACATCCTGAACAAAATGCCGTTGTACCAGATGTTTACAGGTGATATGATGTGAATATAAAGTTTCTGTTTACCGTTTATGTTTACTGTTTCCATGCACCCTTTTTCAGTTAGAAGGAGGTATTCGATGAACACGATTGACGTTCAGCCCGTAACCACACTATACGGTTACAGTGAATCTTACTGGCTTATCGACGGCAAACCCATTGTCCGATATCTGGACGAATACGTCCGTGACGGGAAATGTCCTGCGCTGGAGCGGTTTGGTTCCCTCCTGGGGCTCCTGCCCGCATGGTCCGGAGAACTTGAATGGGCTGCCGAGAACCGCTTTATCTGGGAAATGATTGACAGTCCGGAGACGCTGAACGTCCCTATTCTGGTTTGTGAGGACGACTGTGATTTAAGTTGTATTGTCATACTTGCCAGCATAAGAAAAACAGAGGATTTCATCTTCTGGGACAAAATCGGACTGCTTCTCCACGAAAATGAAGATTTTGATCTCGAACAGAGAGCAGGCATTGCCAATTTAGATTCCTATTCGGAAGAAGACTGGGAAATGTACGGCGGCAATATCGCATGGGAAGAATTCGGCAGCCGGGAATTCTTCAACTGGATCGGTGAGCACTGGCAGGAAGAATTACTTCGGAGAAGGCGGAATTACACGCTTCCTTATATGCAGAAAGATGGTAACATCTTCTGGATCGAGGATGTCAACTGGGTATTTGCAGCCGGGCAATACAATCACATGGTGGAAAAGTTTCGGGAAATTTACCGGCAGAATCAATGATTCTTTTCAAGATATCCCGCAGGCACCTCTTTCGTCAGCCAGACTCCATTGACAGAGCGGTAAAATATGTATCCGTCCCCTGCCATCCTTCCGGTGTCCACCCGGTAAACTACCGGGGTTCCATGGCGGCTTCCAACCTTTACGGCCGTTTCCCTGTCCGCGGAAAGATGAACGTACAGCCTGCTTTTTGGAATCAGTCCCATCTTGTCTATGGATACTTCAAACTTCTGTCCCGTTCCGTGCCATAGATACTCCGGCGGCTCTTCCACCGGCAGCTCCACATCCACGGGAATAGAATGCCCCTGGTTCGCCCGGATCAGCGTTTTATCGTCATTAAAAGAGTAGCGCTTCTTATTGTCCGTCCGCACAATTTCCTCCAGCGTTTCCCGGTCAAAGGGATGTGTCTTTCCAATCCCTTCAATTAGAAGCTTCACATCCGCCCAGCCGTGCTCATCAAGCGTAATCCCGATAGCCTCCGGTTTATGGCGCAGAATCAGGCTGAGATACTTACTTGTATTTGTTAAATCCTTCATTTTGGGGTTCTCCTCTCCTGTTGTACTTTAATGCAGTTGTATTTTAATGCAGTCATATTTTGTACTGTTGTATTATTTATACGTTCTTACCATTTATACGTTCTTACCATTTATACGGTCGTATTATTTATATGGTCATTCTATTTCAGGGTTCTCCAGCGCATTCCCAGCGCCTTTACCCAGGTCCCGCTGTAAGTTTCGGGGATTTCTGCCAGACTGCTGTCATAAAAATATACTTCATGATGTTTCACAAAAACAGAGGCGTCAAACAAATCCGCCAGATAATTTTCTGCCGGCGGGACGAGCTGCATCAGCCGGACCGCTTCAAATATCACCTCCATGCTGCCCGACCAGTCGCTGTCAAACAGGAACTGTATCTTTTTATCACAGGAGAAGGTCAGGTGCATCCCTTCCCCGTCCACATAGTCGCCGCTCACGTAATGGATCTCTTTGATGACGGAATCGTGAAAACCGGCAAATGCCTCCATCAGCATGTCGATGTCGGACTTACTCTCGATATAATTCCACCCCGTAAGTTTTGTCTGTATTCCGGCCGCTATGCCGGCGTCATCGCGGGCTGTCTTATTAAGAAGGAGTTGAATCAGAGTTTCCCTGTCTTCCCATATGAAGCGATATCCGCTGTAGCGCAATATCCGAGGCAGAGAGAACTGCTGCTCCAGGATCTGATTGAATTCTTCCAGATCCTCTTTTGTCTTGCAGAGCCACTCCGCCTGGCAGTTCAAATTGTTGCAGTCAATGCACTCGACCTGAACCGGATGAGGGACCTGGGACGATGAAAAATCCAGATAGTCAACCAGATGGAATTGCCATTTATCCGCTTCCTGTTTTCCGACAATATAATGATCCCCTCCGGAATTGATGATGCCGTAAACTTCTGAGACATAGAATGTGCTGTCACTTTTATCGAATACCCTGGCTCTCATATATCCCTTCCCTTCTATGACAAAACAGGCCGAAGCAGTACGTCTCCGGCCTGAAAATGTTCTGATTTTCTCATTTTACGCTGCAATTATTCGAATACATAACTGATCTCATCTGCTCCTATTGTATAGGTACTGCCGTCCATATACTCAATTCTTATGTTGGTCAGCTTGACATATGTGATGGTAGAATTATACCATGCATTTTCCCAATACCAGTTTGTAGATAAATTGCCTTCGCCTTTTTTGTATGGGCCGTTATCACGCGCGGTAAATTCTGAGCGCCGCCTGATCTCACATCTTACCGGATCGTCCACCGAATTATAGGGTACACATGAAAAATCAGCGTATTTAATTACTTTTGTGTCCGACATATTGACATATGTTATGTATAAACTTACTCCGCCTGCCGAATTCGGCCTGCCTGAATAACACTTTTTAACCCGGATCGTATTGCGAAGCTCTTCGATATGCTGCTGTATTTCCTGTTCGCGAAGCGCCTTCTGCTCTGCGAATTTCTGGGCATTGATTTCCCCCCTCAGCTCTCCTAATTCCGAATTGCCGGTAAACAGTTCAAGGCCTCTGCCAACGGATTCCAGCGCTTTATCATACGCTTTTTCCGAAAGATATCCGTTTACCTCCTGCCTGAGAAGTGAAACTGCTTCACTCTCTAGTTTACTGAGTTCTGTTTTTGAATTCTCATAATTCACATCATTTTTTAGAACTTTTTTAAAAATGGATGCCGCTTCGAACACCTCTCCATTCTCTGCTTTCTCAAGTGCCTCTAAATAACTCAAATTCGAATTCTGCAGTGCCTCAAGCTGCCTGATTCCTTCCGAAATTTTCAAAGACATTCCGGGCCGCTTCAGGTTTTTATAGAAATTAAGAGTCTGAATTGCAGTTTCATAGTTCTCCTGCTTTTCTTTCGTTTCGTTGATTACCGTATCTATTTCAGACTCTATTTTCTGATAGACTCCCTCGGAAAATGCCTTGTCCGTCACTAAATCGCTGTTTAAAACATCTACTGCAACGGCCGGATCCTGAACCAGCTTTTCGTTCACATATTCTTTCAGCCATTTTCCCGTCTTTTCCATAAAGCCGGCATTTTCTTTATTTGCATTATAAAGCTCCTGCGCATCGCCGTATCCGGCGGCCTCAATCAGACTTTGATACGTATTAATTTTATTCTTTTGCTGGATATTGTTAAACATCAGAACTCCGCAGACTATGAGTACAATACCGGCCGCTGCCGCCGCCAGTAATTTTCCTTTACCAGGACTTTTTTTCTTCTGTACGGTTCCTCTGTCTGAATTCTCCGTGCCGCCTTCGGGCTCCTCTTCTGCACTTTCAGATGTTTTCTCAGCTACTTCCTGCTTCTCATTACCGCCAATCAGCTTCTCGCCGCATTTCAGACAAAATATGCTGTCTTCCGGTACTTCATTTCCACATTTTGGACATTTCATCACGTCTTCCCCCAATCAATTAAACTCTTTTCATACTGCCAATTCTATCTAGTAATTTCTGTATAATCAAAATCACCAGAAAGCTGCCACTGATTCATGGCTCTTTCCGGTTGTGTTTTCCTCCTTTTTCTGTACGATTTATTAAAATAATACCATATAGTCTGACAAAAGTCCATGAAAGATCATTTTTCATTGCAGTTCAAAATAATAGCCGATGCGTGAGGTGTACGCAGTTCCACGGAAAATGTGCTGCCGCTCCCCATCTGGCTATTTACTTTAAGAATCTATGGTATGACAAGGTGTGATATTTCAGCCGAATTAAATCATTTCTTGTCCTTTTATGAAACTGCTGGTATACTATTATCATATTACATATATAAGGGGAATAACATGAAAAAAATATGCCCATATTGCGGTCGAATCGATGAATTAGGCAGTGCCTGTAAAGGATGTGGATATGTTCTTCAGGTGGCCGATAAGGATGCTCCGGATGATGTCCAGCAGGATAAGGCTCAGAAAGGGGCGGAACAACAGGGAGGCGTTTATCAGAAATATGTTTACGAGGAGTTTGTTTTTCATGACACGGACGCCGCACCGCAGCCTGAGAATGTGGTAAAAGGCTCTGAACTGAAGATGCCGCGTAAGGCTGAAAAGGTTAAGAATAATACGGTGATGCCAAAAGTCACCAGGTTTTTATGGTTTATATTAGGTGTCGTTATCCTGTGTTACTCCATGTTTTTTTTCTATAATTTTTTCCGTCTCAGCAATACCAGAAGTGCATTCGAATTTCTGAATGGAATCTCACTTGGCATTGTATTTACCATTGGGGGGCTTGCCTGCTTTCAGGGGCTCAGAAAAAGACCATTCTGGAAATATGTTAAATATGTGCTTTACCCATGCCTATTTATTGGATTTGGAATTCCTTTTTTGCAATTCATAGGGGATTTAATACATATTTTATTGGAAAAATAATTGGATAAAATCAGATATTTACACTAATTATATTCTGCCCGGAAGACTTTATATATCCTTGAAGTATTCACCTGTAATGCAACAATAAGAGCTCCCAGTTATGGGAGCTCTTCTGTCGATTAGCAGTAAAAATTCACAAAAAACTTTTCGTTGGCAAGCCGCTTTTTAAGCCTCTCTTGATTGGATGAAATAGATATTTTATTTTGGTGCTTCCATCATGCTGAGATAGCTATCTAACTGCTGTTCTACCAGTTTCGCAACCATCTCAGCAAATGGCGCAAGCTTCCCTTCCACTACATAGGACTCCAAGGTATTAAAATACTCCAGACGATTTTCTTTTGCAATAGACACAGGAGGATACCCGTTTGCCATAAGCTGATAATTCATAATCAGGCGGGAGGTCCTCCCATTGCCATCTGGAAACGGATGGATTTTCACAAACTCCGCATGAGTCCATGCTGCTAGATCAATCGGGTTCATCCCTTTGCCCTTCCATGTCAAATCAGCATAGAACTCCTTAATCTTCCGATACATTTCGTGAGGAGACGGGGGCGTATGCTGTGCACCGGAGATGTACACATCCACGTTCCGATAAATCCCGCCGATAAAAATATTTTCCATCAGTAATGCATGGATATTCTTCACAATTTTCTCATCCAACGGCTGATTCTTTGCAATACACGTTTTCACATAGCGATATGCCTTCTGGTGATTGACAGCTTCGTAAATCTCCCGGAGCTGCTTGCCACCTATGGTAATTCTGTCCTCCAGCAATACCTTTGTTTCAATCAATGTCAGAGTATTGCCCTCAATGGCGGTGGAATTGTGAGTGTATTCTATTTCAAACGCCTGCTCATAGGATTGTAATGTCAATTCCGGAATGAACTCCCTGCCAGACTGGTATAATTCTTTTTTTCTCAATAATTCTGGATAATCCAAGAAACACACTCCTCCCTTCTCGTCATGACTTCTTTATACAGTATACCACAGTTTTGCTGAACCGTAATCATCAATTTATCGTCATTTTTGAAAAGAGTCAATACAAAATTTTGTATTACATTGTTTTCTAACAGAGTCAGATATCGAGAATTCCTCGACATCTAACTCTTTGGAAACTTACCGATATTCTCTAATATATTAATATCGTATTCGTCCTTAACAAAATTTTTAAAAATAACAAAGTATTTGTAATACTTCAAAATAAGCCTTTCTGCCCCTTCGTGATTTGAACCATAATGTGACCTGGATTCCTGAAGAAACAAGTGAAATCTGCGCAAGAACAAATATTTATTATCTGTTTTTATAAAATCTAATGACGCATTGATATCTGGATAATCTACTATCAAATCGTGCTCCATACTATAAGCCTTCATAGCAACATGCTCTACCAAATGTCTTGATTGTGATAAAACATTCTGAGAAACCAAACCTCTTGATGCAAAATCGATAATTTAAATATTTTCACATACCGTTTTGTTCAACTCGTAGATTCGTTCATCAATTTCTTTCATACTTCCCCTCCACAATATACAACCTCAATATTTTCTGACAAAATTATATCATTTACAAATGAATAGGCAAAGCGGAAATGCTCTACTTTAGAACATTTCCGCTTTATCATTTTTTCCACCCTATATGCAACTACCCAAATTCAGTATGTTGTAATATTGTTTTAGAAGTAGCTACTATTTGTCAGAGCGTCTTTTATATTTCTTGTTTATCGTTTCTCTGCTTCGGCATCATTCGACATCTAAACCTCATCAATTGCCTTACCAATATCATGTCTCATATACTTATTATCAAACTCAATCCATTCCGTCGCCTTATAAGCATTGGCTCTGGCATCCTTTAAGTCTTTTCCGGTTGCCGTTACGCCCAGCACACGGCCTCCGTTTGTCACGATATCGCCGTCGGCATCGAATTTGGAACCGGCATGGAATACATAGTAACCTTCTTTTTCCTTGAACGTATCAAGGCCTTTGATCTTGAATCCTTTTTCGTATTTTACCGGATATCCATCGGAAGCGAGCACAACACAAACCGCCGCATTATCCTCAAACTCCAGTTCAATCTGATCCAGTGTGCCGTCTACGCAGGCTTCAAATACATCCACGATATCATTCTTCATGCGGGGAAGCACAACCTGGGTTTCCGGATCTCCGAAACGGGCATTGTATTCCAGCACCTTCGGTCCCTTTTCGGTCAGCATCAGGCCGAAGAAAATAATTCCCTTAAAGGTTCTGCCCTCTGCCTTCATCGCATCCACGGTTGCCTGATACACATATTTACGGCAGAATTCATCTACTTCTTCCGTATAAAACGGGCTTGGGGAAAAGGTTCCCATTCCGCCGGTGTTCAGTCCCTGGTCGCCGTCCTGGGCACGTTTGTGATCCTGGGCGGATGTCATGATCCTGATTGTATTTCCGTCTACAAATGAGAGAACGGAAACTTCGCGGCCGGTCATAAATTCCTCAACCACCATCTGGTTTCCAGCGGTACCGAATTTCTTATCCATCATGATCTCTCTCACTCCGGCCTCTGCCTCCTCGTGGGTGTTGCAGATCAGCACGCCTTTTCCAAGAGCCAGGCCATCCGCCTTCAGTACGATAGGCATCTCGGCTGTCTTCAGGTAGGAAAGCGCTTTCTCCGGATCGTCAAAGGTCTCGTAACCGGCTGTCGGAATATTGTATTTCTTCATCAAATCCTTGGAAAATGCTTTGGAGCCCTCCAGGATAGCCGCATTTTTTCTCGGGCCGAATACTTTTAAGCCCTCTGCCTCAAATACATCCACGATACCGCCGACCAGAGGATCATCCATACCGATAATAGTCAGGTCGATGGCATTTTCCTTTGCAAATGCCGCCAGCTTGTCAAATTCCATAGCTCCGATCTCAACGCACTCCGCATATTCGGCAATTCCCGCATTGCCGGGTGCACAGTAAATCTTATCTGCTCTCTTGCTCTGGGCTGCCTTCCAGGCGATGGCATGCTCACGGCCGCCGCCTCCAACGATTAGAATCTTCATTTATCTCCTGTCTCCTTACCTTATATGGCCTGTATATTATTCGCTATCATATTGATTGCCTGAGGAAGAATTACCCATTCCGCCTCCTCCATAACGCGCCTCTGGAGTATCTCCGGCGTATCTCCCGCCCTGACCTCCACTGCCTTCTGAAGAAGGATGGGACCGGTATCGGTTCCCTCATCCACGTAATGAACCGTAGCGCCCGTCACCTTGACCCCGCGTTTAAGTGCCGCCTCATGAACTTTCAGTCCGTAGAAACCGACTCCGCAGAAAGACGGGATTAAAGACGGATGAATATTAATAATTCTATTTTTATATGCAGCAATCATCGCCTCCGGTATCTTTACAAGGAAACCGGCCAGGACAATCAGATCCACTTTGCAGACATTCATTGTCTCAAGCAGGGCATTGTTAAACTCTTCCCTGCTGCCGTATGCTTTCGGTGTCACGATAAAAGCCGGAATCTTGTGGTTCCTGGCCCTCTCTATGGCATAGGCATTCTCATTATTGCTGATTACTGCCACCACCTCGGCGCCCGCAATACTTCCGCCGTCGATGGCATCCAATATGGCCTGTAAGTTGGTTCCCCCGCCGGAAACCAGCACGCCTACTCTCAGCATAAGGTTACTCCCTTTTCGCCGGCTTCAATGGAACCTACAACATACGGGGTTTCTCCGGCTGCCTTTACCGCTTCCATCGTCTTATCCACATCAGCGGGAGCGACTGCCATAATCATTCCAAGCCCCATATTATAGGTATTGTACATCATCTCTTCTTCAATATTGCCCTTCTTAGCCAGAAGCCCGAAGATAGCCGGAACATCGTAACTGTCTTTCTTCACTACGGCACGTATTCCTTCCTTTAACATACGCGGAATATTCTCATAGAAACCGCCGCCTGTGATATGGCTGCAAGCTTTTATTGTAACGCCGGCTTCTTTGACCGATTTAAGCGCTTTTACATAAATTTTGGTCGGAGCAATCAGAGCCTCGCCCAGTGTGGTGTTCAGCTCCTCATAATAAGTATTCAGCCCCTCTGTCGTCAGTTCGTTCTCAAATACCTTACGGACAAGGGAAAAACCGTTGCTGTGCACGCCGGAGGATGCCATTCCGATCAGGACGTCACCGGCCGCCAGGTTTTCGCCTGTAATCAGATCCTTTTTATCTACCGCGCCAACTGCAAAACCGGCCAGATCGTATTCATCCTCCGGATAAAATCCCGGCATCTCGGCCGTCTCACCGCCTACAAGGGCAGCGCCCGACTGCTTGCAGCCTTCCGCCACGCCGCTTACGATGGTTGCGATTTTCTCAGGCACATTCTTGCCGCAGGCAATGTAATCCAGGAAAAACAGAGGCTCGCCGCCTGCACATGCCACATCGTTGACGCACATGGCAACACAGTCGATGCCGACCGTATCATGTTTATCCATCAGGAAAGCAAGTTTTAACTTTGTTCCCACACCGTCGGTTCCCGACAGCAGCACCGGCTCATCCATCTCTTTAAAAGCAGCGGCGGAGAAAGCTCCTGAGAATCCTCCCAAGCCTCCCATTACTTCCGGTCTCATGGTTCCTTTTACATGTTCTTTCATCAGCTCAACTGATTTGTATCCAGCTTCAATATCAACTCCGGCGTTCTTGTAATCCATCTTTTTCCTCCAGTATCTTTGAATTCACTGTTCTAATTCAACTTCTTAGTCTATCGCTCTATATGGTCTTCCAAACAGGTACAATTATTTCTTCATCTGGGCTACATACTCCTTGTAGCCGATCTGATCTAATTTTTCAGCTTTCTCCACTACTTCATTCTTCATCTCTTCGGAGTAGTCTTTTAACTTCTGAAGCAGTTCCGGATCGGATGTAGCCAGGATCTTGGCAGCCAGGATTCCCGCATTCTTTCCGCCGTTAATGGCAACCGTTGCAACCGGGATACCGGACGGCATCTGTACGATAGAATAAAGAGAATCGACTCCGCCTAAGTCAGAGGTCTTCATGGGGATACCGATAACCGGCATCTGGAACAGGGCGGCACACATTCCCGGCAGATGGGCAGCTTTCCCTGCACCGGCAATAATCACTTTATAGCCTCTCTCCTCAGCGGACTTGGCATATTTAAAAAATACATCAGGCTCCCTGTGGGCTGAAATTACCGTCATCTCAAATTCAATTCCCATCTTCTCCAGGAAATCTGCTGCCTGAGCCATTACAGGCATATCAGAGTCACTTCCCATTACAATTCCTACTTTAGCCATTGTTTGTTCTCCTTTTCTGCTTGTTTATCTTCTGGATTTTCATTTGCAGTTACTCTGCGGAATGTGCAGAATAATTCATTACTGTTTGATAATAAATTTATTAGTTGTACTTATAAGTATATTTAATTAAAGCACTATTACTTATTAGTAATGATACTAGGTTTTTGGGGGCAAGTCAATAGAAATTTTATTTGCTCACTCCCTGCTCCATTCCTCTGTTACTGTTCACTCCGTGCCCAGCAACACGCTTCGCGATGCACAGAAACGGCAAAAAGCGCCGTTTCGCGCCGTAACCCTCGGGTTTTCTGTGACTTTCGCTTTGCTCCACTCACAAAAAACACCTCGCGGAATACTGCCCGTGAACAGTAACATTCCTCTCTTCCAACACCTGTATGAGTATTGTCATGGCAAACATCTCCTTTGTCATTTTCATTTCTGACTTTGTCAAAAATTTGAGTGCAAACGCATACCGTACAGCATATAGCTTCCTTCCAGAAGCTATATAAGAAGCTATCTCCATTATAATTTTTTTTGCGGCGACGGACAATAGTTTCCTGACTTTTTCCTATGCTTTTACAATACAGATTTGTGTTTGAAAATTTAGACGTTAAATTGTTTTTCATTATATTGAACTTTTGCCCGACAACGGGCTGAACCGTAGACGCAGAGTCGTTTTCTTATAAAACTTCCTCTGCCAGAATATTGTTTAAACAGACTTTTAATTCGATGTGGTGATGATTTCTTATATGACCGGAGCCATCCTCCGGCCATTTTAATACAACATATCTTTGTTTCGGACTCTAAGTCCTGAATCTTTTTGTTTTTCCTCCGCCTTACTGGTCTACAATCTGAGCGCCTGCCGGAACCGGCAGGCGCTTACTCTTATTATGACGTCCCCTCTTCAGGCACGACGGATTTTATCCGATCGTTTTCTACCGGTTCCGTTTCAACAGTTTCTTTCTCCTTCTGCACTTCCAGCGTGGCCTTCAGTTCCGGAATATCGGAGATGCTGATGTTCCGGTTGACCTTGGCATCATATGTCTCACCGCGGATTACTTCCGCCAAATCGACGCCGGTGGCTTCTTTGATTGTCTCAAATGTTTTGGCCATTCCTATCGGCACATAGTCGGAGATACTCTGCACACCATCGCTCCCGGAGCCTCCTCCGAAGATCGTAATCTTATCAATCTGCTCCACGGACTTGGACACCTGAGCTGCCATATCCGGCAGGATTTCAACCAGCATCTGGATGATGGCGGCATTGTTGTAGAGTTTGAAGGCCTCTGCCTTCTTCTGCATACCTTCCGCCTCCGCCTTGGCTTTAGCCTCAATGGCGGACGCCTCCGCCTCACCTTTGGCTCGGATACCTTCCGCCTCCTGTTCCGCCGTATACCTCGACGCATCGGCGAGGGCTTTCTTTGCTTCGGCTTCTTTCTCCTGCTCGTATTTCTTTGCCTCGGCTTCTCTCTGGCGCTTGGTCAGTTGGGCTGCCGCCTCCTGCTCCACGCGGTAGCGCTCGGCATCGGCTGTTTTGTTAATCTCCGCTTCCAGGGCCTGCTGCTGTACCTCTACTTCCTGACGGCGCAGCTCCGCTTCTCTCTCCGCTTTTGCAATCTGAGCATTTACAGTGGCAATCTGGATGGTCTTCTGCTGTTCCTGGCTCTGAATCTCGTATGCGGCGTCGGCCTCCGCTTTCTTTGTATCGGCATTGGTCTTCAATTCGGCCCTTTTAATGTCAAGCTCCGTATTTTTCTTTGCAATCTCGGTCTCGGCCAGAACCCTTGCGTCATTGGCCGCCTTGTCGGCCGCCGCCTGGGCGATAGCGATATCGCGCTCCGCCTCTGCCTTCGCAATGGAGGCTTCTTTTCTAATCTTACTGGTATTATCCATACCCATGTCCTGAATCAGCCCATGCTCGTCTTCCACGTTCTGAATGTTGCAGGAAAGAATTTCAATTCCCAGTTTTTCCATATCCTTTGACGCTTTTTCCATTACCTGATCGGAGAATGAATCGCGATCCGTATTGATGGCGCGCAGAGAAAGTGTTCCTATGATTTCACGCATATTACCCTGTAAGGAATCCGTCAAATCCGCTGCAATCTGATCCTGGTTCTTGTTTAAGAAGTTTCTGGCAGCCAGTTTCATCTTAACCGGATCTTCGGAGATGCGTATTTTGGCCACGGCATCAACCATAACGTTGATAAAGTCATTGGTCGGAATGTAGGTGTCCGTCTTAATATCCACCGTCATCTGCCCGAGATACAGCCTGTCCAGCCTCTCCAGGAACGGAATCCGGATACCTGCTTTTCCAATCAGGATTCTGGGTTCCTTTTTCAGGCCGGAAATCAGGAACGCCTTGTCCGGCGGAGCTTTCACGTAACCGCCCGCAAAGATTCCGATAATAAGGACCGCAACCACTACGATAATAATGAGTGTACTAAAATTCTCCATACATTTACCCCTCTCTATTTTGTCGTTTTTTGTAAATTACTGTTACTTATATGATAAGAAATATTGGCAATTTTGTCCAGTGTCAGAATCTTTCAATTTCCGTATTTTTCTTTACGTTTCTTTTCTTTTTTATTAAGTCTTTTTCAGAACATTTAATTATGTAAAGAGAACCCTGGATGAGCGTAATAAGGGCAGACGGCCGGTCCGCAAAACCTGCCGCGCACGGGACGCCGAAACAACGAAAAGCATGCTTCGCGAACTTTTCATTGCCGATCAAAAAAAGAAGCAGACCGCTGCCTGCTTCCATTCTCCCTAAAATAAAATCTTCTATTTTTCCGCCGACTCCGACCGGATCTTGTCGCCGCCCTGCTGCTTCAGGATGTCGGACACTTCGGCAAATGCCTTCAGAAGAGCCGGGTTAAACTGGCCGCACTCGCCTCCCTGAATCATCTCCAATGCCTTCTCATGGCTGTACGCAGGTTTATAGACGCGCTCGCTTACAAGGGCGTCATAACAGTCTGCCAGAGCCACTACCTGAGCCCAGATTGGGATCTCGTCGCCCTTGAGACCGTCCGGATATCCCCTGCCGTCCCATTTTTCATGGTGCCAGCGGCAGATATCGTAATAGTATACAAATGAATCGGAATTCCTGAGGATATCCACGCTTTGGAGAATCTCGCAGCCCTTTACCGTATGCTCCTTCATAATTTCAAATTCTTCCACGGTGAGTCTGCCGGGCTTATTCAGAATATGATCCGGAATGGCAATCTTGCCCACATCGTGCATGGCCGATGCAACCGATATCTCCTCTACCGTGGCCGCTGGAAACCGGTAAGCCGGATCCGCCTCGCCAAGAGCCTCCATCAGCACTTTGGATGTTGCCCTGATCCTCTTTACATGTTCGCCCGATTCACAGTCACGGAACTCGATTACCGTGCTGAGTGTATCGACCATAGCAAGGCTGGTCTCGCGGAGTTTCTCCGACTGTTCTTTAATCTTTCTGGTCTGCCCCTCTATGATGCTTTCCATCCGGAACCGTCTCTCATAAAGCTCTATCGTATTCTTCACACGGCGTCTAATAATACTGGGATTAAACGGCTTATTGATTACATCGTCCACGCCCATATCATAGCCCCTGTTGATAATCTCTTCCGAGTCCTCCGCCGTAATAAAGAAAACGGGGTATTTTTCGTTCTTGTAATGGCGCTTCAGTTCCTTCAGGACACCGAATCCGTCCAGTTCCGGCATTACAATGTCGAGCAGGATAATGGCGATCTGATCTCCGTATTTTTCAATTGCTTTCAAAGCCTCAATCCCGTTCCCGGCCTCTTCCACACGATAGCTCTTATAAAACAGTTCTTTTAAAATGGCTCTGTTCAGCTCAATGTCATCCACGATTAAAATGACTTTCCGCAGATCCTCCATCCGGTTTTCCCCCGCTTACTTCAAAATATGATTATCTCCTGGTGTCCAGTCCGGCTATACAGTCTATCACTTTCTTGTATTCTTCAGACATTGATTCGGAGAGCTTCGGAATTGTATCGATCTTCGATTCCCTGACTGCCCGCACGACTGCTGCCGCTGTCTCGCTGAGTCTATCAAACCCCAGATTCGCCGCCACCCCTTTCAGGGTATGAGCGCCTCTCTCGATTTCAGGATAATCCTGATCCTCCAGGCTCTTCATAAGATTCCCATAGGTCGGATCTTCCCCAAACTTTCTGACAAAACGTTCCAGCAAAGAGGTATTACCTCCAAATCTGGCCAGAACGCGTTCCGTATCTTCCCCGAGTCCGGTGTATACATCTTTTATATCCATTTATTATCTGCCTTTCTGACTAACATATTCAAACACTTTCTTTTTTCTCACTCTTAATTGTAGCAAAGATAAATATAATTTGCAATGAATTTTATCTTTTCTCCCCGCTTGTAAACAGCCCTCTTTTTTGCTACAATTACCTGCATGGAAAAGAAACTTTGTTATCAAATTACAGAACGGGACAGTGGAAAATCAATTGAAAGATTTTTAAAAGAACATGGATTTTCACGTAAAGTGATCGTACACCTCAGAAAGACGGAACTGGGTATTACGTTGAACGGTTCCCCGGCCTACACGACCAGAATCATAAGCGCGGGCGATGTGCTGTCCATCCTGCTTTCAGAAGACGTTTCATCGGAAAATATCGTGCCGGTTCCCATGGAAATTAATATTGTATATGAAGATGAAGATATGATGGTGATTAATAAGGCGGCCGGGGTTCCGGTCCATCCTTCCCAGGGCCATTATGACAATACCCTGGCCAACGGCCTGGCCTGGTACTTCAGGGAGAAAAATGAGGCCTTTGTTTTCCGCGCCGTCAACCGCCTGGACCGCGACACGACGGGCCTGCTTCTGATCGCAAAGAATATGCTGAGCGGAGCCGTCCTCTCCTCTATGGTTTCCCAGAAAACAATCCACCGTGAATATATGGCGGTTGTATCCGGTCTGACCGAAGAAGAAGGAACGGTCTGCCGGCCCATCGCCAGGGTGGACGGCTCCACGATTGAGCGCTGCGTGGATCCGGAGAGGGGAGAATATGCCCGCACCCACTACCGCCGCCTTGCCTATGATGAGGAAAAGGACTGTTCCCTGCTTCTCCTCACCCTGGACACGGGACGGACGCATCAGATCCGGGTCCATATGAAATATATCGGCCATCCGCTTCTGGGCGATTTTCTCTACAACCCCGATTACCGTTTTATAAAGCGGCAGTCGCTTCACTCCTGCCGCCTCTCGTTCACTCATCCCGTCACGGGTGCATCTATGGAATTCACTGCTCCCCTGCCCGAGGATTTTCACTTTCTGAGTCCTTTGGGGTAATGGTTTTTAAGTACTCCCCCGGCCAGTTTGGACCAGCCAATTGAATATCCCTCCACATTCATCAAAGTCCAGCCCTTACCGCCCGGCTGACCGCTCTCATCGGCAATCGCCTCCCCTTTTAAGTAGGCGGCCACTTCCGGTGAATCGGCAGAGTAATCCCGGCGCAGGCTCACTTCTTCTTTCTTGAGGGCCAGAGCCAGCGCATGGGACGGCTCAAACCTGTTTTTCTTAAAACTTCCCAGATGAAGTCCCGGTCTCACTACCTTCAGCTTGTCAAAATCAGGCATCTCCTCCGGTATCAGGTAAAGCTGATCTCCAAAAAGAATCAAATTCTTTTTGTCCGTCCATTTCCCCGGCTCCGTTAAACTGCTGCTGCAAAAATCAAAATAATCTTTGAGCGCCTTCCTGTCCTTAATATAGGCGGGCCATTTCCTCTTTATCTCCCGCTCTGTCCCGTCTTTCCTGAGAACGGCGATATAATGGCCTTCTCCTTTCGTTCTTTGCGGCCAGATCCGGACCGTATTCTCAATCCCTTCGACGGTTTTATTTCCCCACTCCTTCACTCCTTTGGAAAGGCCTTCATAATCTTCCGTTTTCTCCACCGAGAATTCAGGATGGTTTTCTATAAACGCTTCGATCGTCATCTCATTTTCCATGGGCGCAAAGGTGCAGGTAGAGTAGACAAGCCGTCCTCCGGGTTTCAGCATTTGGGCCGCATTGCACAGAATTTCCTGCTGGCGCATGGCGCAGCGTTCCACGTTCCCGGGACTCCACTCCCTGACCGCCTCCTCGTCCTTGCGGAACATCCCTTCCCCGGAACAGGGCGCGTCTACCACTATCCGGTCAAAAAACTCCGGGAAATATCCGGCCAGACGGCCCGATTCCTCATTTGTCACAACGGCATTCCCGACACCCATCCGCTCCACATTCTGCGAGAGGATCTTTGCCCTGGCCGGATGAATCTCATTCGTCAGCAGGAATCCCCGCCCCTGCAGCGCGGATGCTATCTGGGTCGTCTTACCGCCCGGCGCTGCGCAGAGATCCAGCACCCTGTCCCCGGGCCTGGGATCTAAAAATGTGACCACCGCCATCGCGCTGGGCTCCTGGATATAATATACCCCTGCCTCATGGAACGGATGGCGTCCGGGACGGTCGGCGCTTCCATAATAGAAGCCATCCTGTGCCCAGGGAACCGGCTCCAGAGTAAACGGCGATTTTTCCATAAATTCCTCACGTCCCGTTTTAAGCAGATTCAGCCTGAGCCCCTGGGAACGCTCCCTGTCGTAGCTCTCTATAAAATCATTGTACTCTTCTTTCAGCATATCTTTCATCCGGTCTTTAAATGCTGACGGCAGCTCCATAGTATGTCTCTCCTTTATTCCCCGCCTGCGGCGGCACCATTTTTTATCAATATCCGGTCCGGCCGTCTGTGTCCGTAACCGGGCGTTTCGCAGGCGCGGTCCGCCTGATTTCATTTCTGTACCGATTTTTTTCAATTGAATTATTCTACCATACTCTTTAAATTCTTACAACTTTTGTTGAAGTATGTTGAAGAAGGAGAACGCCGCCGGGACGGTCGGGGTTCGGGATGGTGAGAGGGAGGGGATGAGTCTTCAGTCCCGGATTAAGTTTGGTCGCGGGTGGGGAAGGTTATGGCCGGGACTGAAGACGCGAAGGTTTTCGCCATCCCGACCCCCGACTTGCGGTGGCTGAACTGTTCTCTTCTTTCAGGGAAGGGAGGGTATTGTCGCGGTCACTACACACTGCAGATGCTGGGAAAGTGACCGCGGAATGTGGCGGACGCGGCGTGCTTCTCCGGTGAAGGTGAGTCCCCGCAGGAATTTTTTCTCTGGATTTTCCTATACATATGCCGCACGGCAATGGAGATACTATCTCAAGCGTAATCTGCAGTCGGAGGTGGCATCATGGTTTCAGCCGTTTTTTCTTATATTCTTATTCCTTTTTTAACTTTTTTCCTGGCCCGCGGGACCGGCTATTTTACAACTAATTTTTCTTCCATCCGCACCGCGCTGTCAAGGCAGGGGGAATTTCTTTTGTGGAGTATTATAACCGGAACTTACTTCTTTTTTTCGCTGCGTCTGATTCTTTTGAAGGCGGGACAGTATTTTTCAACAAAAAAAGAAACCCTGCTGCTCTTTCTCTCCGCCGGCATGATGCTTCTCTTTGTCATCACGCCGTACCTGCCCGCACGGTTTCCTTTTTTATCCTTTATCCATGTAATTACGGCGATTATTTCCACAGTGGTGCTCTTTTTCTGCCTTCTGATTCTGGCGCTGAAGCTGTACTTCCGGGAGCCGGAAAAAGGGCGACCCTGCCTTTTCCTTCTGATTTCCACCGCCGTCTTCTGTATCTCCTCCCTGATTTTATCGGGAATTATCAACACGGCAATGGAAATCTGGTTTGTGCTGGCCTGCTGCCTTCTGATCCGCTCCTATCTCCGCCTGTTTTCCAAATAGGGTCCGATATGCCGCGGCAGAGCCGGGAACCGATATTTCCTCCCGGGCGTCTGCCAAAGCTTCCGCCGGGCTATTTGCCCAGCTCATTTACAATCTCCCGGCTAATGGTACCTGCCGCGCTTTTGGCCGCTTTTGACGTAATTTGGGTGTTACGCTTCATTCCGTACCGGAATACATAGAAAGCCATGGCGGCGGCAAGCAGCCCCGTCGCGGCCAGGAAGCCGAATATCAGCGGATATCCTTCCCCCTGGTAACGATCCAGCCAGGCCCCGAACAGTACCGAATATACGGCGTCGGGCAGATATCCGATAATCGATATAATCCCAATCACCGTGCCGGTCATCGACTTCGGGATCCCCACCTCCGCAACGACCGAGGAGATGACGCCGTAGGTCATCATGACGACCGCTCCCGGTATCAGCGTATAAAAGCTGGCAAGCCCCGCATTCATTCCCTTCGGAAGAACCAGTACGATTCCAAACAAAACCGCCGTAAGCGTAAATGAAGTACAGAGCCATTTACTCGTAGACTTAAAACATTTATCCGCAATCAGGCCGCCGACCGGGGCAAGAAGCAGAAGAAGGTAAGTTCTCACCGCTGAGAGGAGACCGGAATCCACCATGGAAATCCCCACCACCTCCGTCAGATACGGATTGAAATACGACGTGCTCATATAGAAGCCGTAGCCGCAGAACATGATCGCAGAGATGACCCAGACCACCGGGTTTTTAAGCAGTTTTCCCACATCCGCCATCCGGAATTTTGGTTCTCCGCCGTCAGCCCCTGCTTTTCCGTCCTCCTCCCTGAGGAGAACCATCAGAAGCACCGCCACGATAATGGGAACAATGCCGCCGAATACGCAGGCACGGAAGAAGCCGCTCTCCATGTCGGCCCCCGTATTGTAAACGAGAACGGCCGCGGCATTGACGGCGGCAGCGGCGATGCCGTTGCACGCATAGTAAAGACCGTACAAAAATCCCTGTTCTTCCTCGGTGCCGATGATTCTTACCGTCTTCAGAAGCGCCGCCCATACGACAAATCCCGTGCTGAACGCAAGTCCCATCCAGATAATCATGGAGATGACAAAATTTTTCATTGTAAACAGGTACAGAAATACAAAGGCCGAAGTCCCAAGACAGGACCAGGACAATGCTTTTCTCGGTGAAATCCGATCGGCCAGTATCCCGCCGGGCAGATACAGAATCACATTTCCGATTGTGTACATGGTCATAAGATACCCCGACTGTGTGTTGGTGATATTCATACAGGCAATATGGGCATCATAAAAAACGTATTTGATATAGGGCAGGAAATAGATAGAACCTCCCGCCAGTCCCAGTGTAATAATAAGCAGATATTTTCTGAATTTACCGTTCATCTCCGTCTTCCCCCCTGTCTGGTTCCATTTGCTTTATCTTTGTCAGGACCGCATCCAGAAGTCTGAATACCTTTCCCACAGAAGCCGTCTCTACCGCCTCTTTAACCGTGTGCGCCCCCACAATCGACGGACCGATGGAAATTGCTTCTTTCACGGAAGGACAGTTTTTCATGATAATACCGCACTCCACGCCCGCATGGACATTTTCCAGAACCGGCTCACAGCCAAAGCTTTCCCTGTAGGCCTCACAGAGAATTCCCGTGAGCTTTGACTCCTTTTTATAAGTCCAGGCGGGATATTCGTCTTTGATTACGCTCCCTGCGCCAAATCGGTTTCCCAGACGGCAGATTCGTTCTGCCTCGTCCCTGTACCAGGATTCATAGGAGGATCTGAGGCTGAGCTCTATCGTCAGCATCCTCTTTTGTCCGCCGCCCTCCCTGACGGATGCCAGGTTTACAGAGGAACAGATAAATTCCTCCGTCCTGCTTTTCACCCCATGGGGCAGATTCTCCATCAGTAAAAGGAGCCTCTCCCTGCATGATGGCGCATATCTCTTCCGTTCTTTCATATCCTGATTTTTCTCTATGTTCAGAGTGAGTTCCTCTTCTTCACCGCTCCATTCCTTCAAGCGCTGCTCCATAAAGAGGGCGGCCTGTTTTTCTATTAAAACAGTATCTTCGACCAGAATCCCGGCCGAAGCTTCCGAAGGTATCGCATTGGAACGGCTCCCGCCTTCCAGAGCTGAAAGTTCCCACGAAGCTTCATCAAGCGACCGCAGGAACCGGATAAGAAGGCCGATGGCATTTTCCCTTTTCTTCCCAATCTCCAGGCCGGAATGGCCGCCCTTACCGCCCCGGACGGCGACCGTTACAAATTCTTTTTTCCCTGCCTTTTCTTCCGTCACGGGAAATTCAAGCAGGACGGAGATTCCTCCCGCCGCTCCGATTGTAAAAACCCCTTCCTTCTCACTGTCCAGGTTAATCAGCCATTCTCCGCTCAGAACCTCACCGTTCAGCGCCTCGGCGCCTTCCATCGTCTCCTCCTCGTTGGATGTAAAAACGGCTTCCAGGGGCGGATAATCCCCGCCCTCATTTAACAGTGCAAGTATTAATGCCATTCCGATTCCGTTATCGGCTCCCAGCGTTGTTCCCGATGCCCTCATATAGCCGTCTTCCTCGTGAATCCCCTGCGGAACCTTTTCCACTTCCGCCTGCGGGTTTTCCGTCTCCCAGACCATATCCGTATGAGCCTGCAAAATAACGGAAGGACAGCCGGTTTCTCTTTTCCCCTGTCTCAGTATCACATTATTGTGTCCGTCCCGGAATACGTCAAGCCCCAGTCTCTTCCCCTTTGCTTCCAGGTAATCGGCAATCCTCTCTTCTTCATAGGACGGCCTTGGAATTTCCGCTATCTCCCTGAAACAGTCAAGGACGCGTTCCACTTCATCTTCCCGATTCTTTCTTCCTCCCATTATATCACTCTTCTCCTTCTTTTTTTCATTCTGCCTCACCGCATTTTATTTTTGATCCGTACCTCTGGGCCGCAGTGTAAATAAACATGGCTACGGCAATGCACACAATGGGCGCCGGAACCACATCCCCGAAACCGGAAAAAAAGCCAAATCCCACCGGCCGTTCCGTCATTGCAAGCCCCACGGCCGAAGCGGCGGCCCAGGCGGCCAGGGCATCCCATTTGACGGCATATTTTACAGAGCCTATCTCTTCATCATAGCTTTTCCTGTTGCAGATATAGAAATCGGCAATCAGAATCCCCGTGATGGGGGTAATGAATACGCCGAGTACTGATAAGAAATCCACAAAATACCGGTATACGCCCAGCGCCGCAATGGCCGTGCTGACCGCTCCCAGAATCAGGGTCAGCCTCATCCTCGGAATACGCGACACCCCATCCAGCGTGTTCATCAGTCCGAGGACGCTCCCATAGAGATTGTTGTCATTGGTCGTCCACTGGCCCAGTACCAGAACCACGGCCCCAAACACTCCCATGCCGAGGGACACGATCATGACCTCCACCACATTCCAGTTCCGGAATGCGTAGGTAAAAAAGGCTCCGCACATCATGACCGGAATATATCCCCAGAAATAGCCGAGGCTGATCCCAACGGCACAGTCTTTCCCCGATTTGCAAAAACGGCTGAAATCCCCCATCATGGCAATGCCGACGGCAAAAGAGCCGACCACAATCGAGATCCCCGCGGAAATGCTGATCCGGTTTCCAACCGGCCCGGCGCTCACAATCTCTTCAAACGGTATCAGACGCCCCGTCTTAAGGACGGCCGCAATACAGAGGATGAACAGGAGAGGAAGGCCGATTTCACTCAGTCGTTTGATGGCCTTAAAACCGAAGATGGCGGTCGTCGACATGGCCAGGCCTCCGAACACGGTAAACAGTACCGGGGCAATCTCCGGGCCTCCGAGCTGTTCCACCACCGAGGATATCGTGTTTCCAAATAAATCCGCCTGAAATGCATACCAGCCGAAATTGCAGAAACAGAAGATTACGCCAATTAATTTGGCGCCTCCGACTCCAAAAGCCCTCCGGCAGTTAAATGAAGTAGCCAGATGAGTGTGGGCGCTCACCAGTGCGCAGGTGGTGGCAAGAAGAAACACAATAAACGCACCTGCAACACAAACGATGCACATTTCCCGGAAAGGCAGGCCGTCGGCCAGCACGCCTCCCACGGCCAGGCCGCTCAGGCCAAATCCTTCCCCCAGCCACACCATTCCCTGTTCCAGCCATGTTTTTCTGGCTTCAGCGGGAACCGGCGTCTTCTCATAATCATTATATTTTTCCTCCAGGGAATTCCCTGTTTCCGGCCCTTTCTCCATCTCATCCCCTCCTTTTACCGCTCCAGGAATACACAGTCCTCGTCAAATCCAAAGAACCTCGGATTCAGGATTTCCAGCGCTCTCTCCGTTTTCCAGAGCTCATGGCAGGGGAATCCCAGGACGCATAGCTCCATTCCCTCCTTGCAGTTGGGGTTTGTGACGGGCATCCCCGTCTTCTGCTCCAGCACGCAGATGAGATCCGGGCAGGTCAGGCGCAGTTTCCCGTCCACCCACATCATCATGTTTTCGTTCTTGTACCAGACCCTGGCGCTGCTCCCCGCATCATTCCCGGTTCCGTCCAGCCGGATATTGCCGTAGGTAAAACCGTCCCGGTTCTCCCAGTCCGTCTGAGCGGAAGCGCGTCCGGTAAACAAAAGTTTGCCGCCGGCTGCTTTCAGGACGGCTTCGATCGGATCTTCCCCTCTCTCCTCCGCTAATCTCCGCGCCTGACCAACTTGACAGGCTTTTGACAAGGCTCCCGGGATTACCGATTTTCGAAGCTCCCTTCCCTTCATCGGATGATCCGTCATACCGACCGCCCCGTTTGTCGCCACCGCCATAAAACGGGTGAGGGCTTCAGCCCTGGCATCCTCCCGCACAACGGGAATGATGGCTACATCCCCGTAAATTGTCCCCACCGCCAGGGGTGTGATGGGCTGCCCCGTCACATAGTAGGTCGAAAACTGCAGCTCCGGCACCGCTCTGCCCGCCGCATCGGCATCCACGATGAACTTGCCCGTCTTCGCGGCCATCGCCATAACCTCACCCGTATTCCCCGCCCCGTATTCGATGGATACAAGGCCGTGGAAACTCGTTTCCATATAGTTTTCAAGCGCTTCTACGGAAAGGGCGATATCGCTTCCGTCAAACAGGTCTTCCTCCGCCTCCTGTTCCTCCGGTACCATGCAGCCGCAGTAATACGGACTTGCATAATAGGATTCGTCCTCAATCTCATCGAAATCCAGCAGTTTGAACTCATGGCCCCTGTTCCATTCACGCTTCACCGCGCCCATGCCTTCC
The DNA here is from genome assembly GCF_900547735.1 of uncultured Clostridium sp. Taxonomy (GTDB): domain Bacteria; phylum Bacillota; class Clostridia; order Lachnospirales; family Lachnospiraceae; genus Otoolea. The sequence goes on from NZ_URHZ01000025.1 coordinate 43,304, forward strand.
GCCAGGGAACCGCCTCCGCCCGTCCCCATAATTGCGCATCCCGTCATAATATCCTTCAATTCCTGTAACCCCAGTTTTCTCATTTTCTTTCTCCTCTCCTGTCTCTCTGCAGATACTCTAATGTGCCGCCGCACTGTTTTCATAGTTCTATTGTACTGTCTGCGCTCTGCCGGTTCATCATGATAAAGTACAAAAAACAAGAGCTTATTTTGTAATAATTACAACCGTCTTCTTGACATGGATTTCCCCCTGTCCCATAATAACTACAGGACATCTGATTTTTTCTGTTTACAGGAATCCGAAAACCGATATAACAATCGAAAGGACACTTTTATGGGAATTACGGTAAATGATATCTTGAAGCTTGAGATTTTAAAGAATGCAGAACTGGCATGCGGCGCGTCGGGGCTGAACCGGGAGGTCATGCGCGTCAATTTCACCGACTCCCCGCTGGATCCGGAGGACCCCGGTTATGCCCTCGTATCCCAGGGGGATTTGTATATCCACAGCTTTTATACGGACGGAAATTATGAAGAACAGATTTATAATATCATCCGATTTTATATCCAGACCGGAAGTTCCTGCTGCATCGGCGTGCGTTACCGCGTCCGGGAGCTGCCGGAGCGGGTTATCCGCCTCGCTAACCAAAGCCGCTATCCCATCATCATGATTGACAACGATATTCCCTACGGCAGGCTGATTAAGGATATTTCCGAACTGATCCTGACCGAACAGCTGGACCTCCATTCCGAGAACAAGCTCAACCGCCTTCTTTACGACAACCTCTCTGCCGCGGAATGCAGCGAAATGATTCAGTATCTGGTCCCGGAACTGCCGCCCGGATACCGGTGTCTTTACGTCACCTTTCCGTCTCTGGCCCCCATGCGGTTCCGTCTGCTGAAAAATGACCTGGACACCCAATACGGTCTTCCTTTCCTGCGCTACCAGAAAGGCGGTTTTGTGATCATGAAAACAGAAGACGCGGCCGGCAGTCCACCTTCCGCGGACTCTCTCCTCCGGCTCTTTTCCCGATACGGCGATGGCTTCTTTGTCGGGATAAGCGGCCGTTTTGAGAACGCCGGCGGCTTTGTCCGCGCGCTGAAAGAGGCCTGTTCCGCCCATGAAATCAGCCGGTTCACGGAAAACCGGATTACATGGAACGACGACGTCTCGGTTTATAACCTGCTCCTGCCCATGAGAAACCACGACTCCCTCCGCATTTTCTGCCGGGAGACCCTGGGGCCTCTCAGGGACTATGAAGCAAGGCACGGCATTGAGCTTGTAAAGACTGTCTCCACATTTCTTGAGACAAACGGCAATATCAAAAAGACGGCCGAACGGTTAAACACCCACGAAAACACGGTGCGTTTCCGCATAACAAAAGCCCGGACCATTCTCGGGCTTCTGGAAGAACCTTATGTATTTATAGAACGCGTCTCACTGGCGCTGAAAGCGGAAAAACTTTTATAATCCCTGATATCCTCTGCACTGTCCGCCTACACGGACAGCGCCACGGATATCAGCATAAATATCACCTGCAGCGCCATCATAATGCAGAACAGAGGCGTCATAAATTTATACCATTTATTGAGCGGCACACCCATGAGACCGCATTCCAGCGCACAGGCCGTAGGCCAGAACATATCCGAGAATCCGTCCCCAAAGCAGTAGGCCAGCACGGCCGTCTGACGGCTCAGTCCCACAATATCGGCAACCGGAGCCATAATCGGCATCGTAATGGTAGCCTGGCTGGAGGAGCCCGTAATGAAGAAATTGATCACGTTCTGGATGATCAGCATGCCGACCGCGGAAATGTACTGGCTGCAGCCATTCAGCATCTGGGACAGGTAGTAGACCACCGTATCGGATATCATCGCGTCCTGCATGGTCAGAAGAATGCCGCGGGTAAAGCCTACGACCAGCATGGACGACACCATGCTCTGCGTGGATGTAATAAAAGTCTTACAGATCTTTGTCGCGCCGTACCCGCCCACAACACCGGTGATAATCATCATCATCAGAAACATCGCCGCTATCTCATCAATATACCATCCCAGCTTCATGGTACCATAGAGCAGAAATCCTATCGTAAACACAAAAAGCCCAAGGCAGAGTTTCTGCCTTAAGGTCATCTTTTCCTCCGTCACCTTATGGACCGGCAGAGTTTCCAGTTTTTCACCAAACAGCACCGATTTTTCCGGATTTGCCTTTACCCTCTTTGCATACCACATGACATAGATAATTGCCACCGTCTGAAAAACCAGAAAAATGACGGCATGGTAGGCCAGCCCGGAGAACATCGGCACACCGGCAATACTCTGGGCGATGCCGATGGAAAACGGATTCGTTGTCGCGGCCGCAAACCCGGTAGCCACGCCGACAAATACGATGGCTCCTCCCACGATCACATCGTATCCGAGAGCCACCGCTATTCCGACGAAAACGGGAACCATTCCGTACAGTTCCTCAAAGATTCCCATCGTGGAGCCGAGCACGCCGAAGGCAAACATACTCACCGGGATAATCAGATAGGTCCTTCTGCCCATGGAGGAAAGCATACAGTTAATCAGACTGTTGAGCGTCCCGTTGTCAATCAGCACATAGACATAACCGTAGGCAAAAATAATCAGAAAAAGAATATTCGCAGCGCTGACATATCCTCTCTGAAGAGCCAGGAATACATCGAAAAATCCCGGCCTGACCCCCTCGGTAAAATGAAAGGACTCCGGAATGACAATCATTTTATTGCTTACAGGATCGAGAATCCTGTCATACTCCCCCGCGGGGACCAGGTAGGTGAGAGCCACCACAGCCAGAAGAATAATCGTAAGAATTACATAGGTGTGCGGCATCTTGATATTCTGTACTTTATTTTTTATTTTTCCCATTTTTCATCTCCCATTACTTTATGCCAGAAATCCCGGGGAAAAATCCCCGGGTTATGTCATTCAATTATAACGGTTCATCACCTTCACAGTCACCGTTTTCCGGAATGCTGCACTCTGAATATCCGGACTATACCGTCATATCCCGGCCTTCCATGTAGACTTTCTCCACCTTTGTATCATAATCAAATGGATGTTTCGACCAGATCACAATATCGGCGTCACGCCCCGCGGCCAGTTCTCCCTTTCTGTCGTCGATTCCCAGAACCTCCGCAGGATTTTTTGTAACGGCCTTTAATCCTTCCAGCTCGTCGAGTCCGGCGCGCACCGACTGTGCGGCATACACGGAAAGGTAATAAATCGGCGTCACGTCATGATCCGCCGTGATGCAGATCTTAATTCCCGCCTTGTTTAACACTCCCGCCGTCTCGAAGCTGCGGCTCATGCTCTCAAGTTTGGAACGCGGATACATCGTCGGTCCGAGAATAACCGGATAATCATGCTTTGCAAGGTAATCCACAATGGAAATTCCGTCCGTACAGTGGACGATAACCAGTTTTAAATCATATTCCTTTGCAATCCTGATTGCCGTGCATACATCGTCGGCCCTGTGTACATGGGCATGGAGGGGGATCTTTTTATCCAGAAGCAAAAGCATATTTTCCATTCCGATATCGGTCCTGAAATAACTTCCCGCCTTTTCCGCTTCTTCCTTCCTGTGCTTGTAGTCAATGGCATCCTCAATGCATTTTCTCAATAGATAGGCATTGCCCATCCTGGTCTTAAATCCGTATCCGGCCCTCTTCGGATTTTCGCCGAAGCTGCACTTAACGGCCGCTTTTCTCTGCAGCACCATGTCTTCCGCCACATTTCCCTTAAGCTGGATGGCGCTGCATATGCCGCCCACCACGCTGTCGCTTCCCGGGCAGACACAGGCGCAGGTCACACCGGCCCTCACAGCCGTATCCACCGCCAGATCAAAGGGGTTAATGCCATCAATCGTTTCCAGATACGGCATTACGGCTTCGCTGTAATCATTACAGTCATCGGCGATGGCTCCCATTCCCTCCTCACTGATGCAGATATGGCTGTGGGCGTCAATCATTCCGGGAGTGATGAATTTGCCTCCGGCGTCAATTACTTCCCCGCCGTCTTCCCCGGCCTCCGCTTCCGCGATCGATTCCGCTATTTTAACAATCTTTCCTTTTTTCACAAGGATATCTCTTTTTACAAATCCGCCCTCTTCAAAAAGCAGAACCTGTCCGTTTTTAATAATCATATCGTACCCCGCACTTTCCGATTCATGTATTCGTCACTATAAGACCTTCCGGCATACTTTGACCGGCATTAACAATAACCAATGGCAACTGCAATCGTCATAAAAATAACTTCCAGTATCAGCACAATTCCAAAGAACGGCGTGATGAACTTATACCATTTATTGAGCGGAACACCCATAAGGCCGCAGTAAAGGGCACAGGATGTCGGCCAGAACATATCGGCAAAACCGTTGCCAAACTGGTAAGCCAGAACCGCAATCTGTTTGCTCAGGCCAATCAGCTCGGCCGTAGGAGCCATAATCGGCATCGTGATGGTAGCCTGGCTGGATGAACCCGTGATAAAGAACTTGATGATATTCTGAAGGAAAAGCATACCATAAGCGGATACATATTTGCTCGCACCGGAGAGTAATGAAACCAGATAATAAACGATTGTATCGGAAATCATACCGTCCTTCATAACAAGCAGGATACCTCTGGTAAATCCGACGATCAGCATGGAAGAAACCATGGCCTTCGTGGACTCGATAAATGTCTTGCAGATATCGGTTGCCGAATATCCGCTCGCAATTCCCGCAAAAATCATCATCATCAGGAACATGGCCGCAATCTCATCGATATACCAGCCGAGCTGTGTCGTACCGTAAAGAAGGCTGCCCAGTGTCGCAAAGAAAATGAGCAGACAGATTTTCTGTCTCGTATTCATCTTTGCCCCCGTCAGTTCATCCAGGCTCTTTCGCTGGACAAATTCACTCTCCACGCCGTACATGATGGACTTGGTCGGATCCGCTTTCACCTTGCGTGCATAATTCATAATGTACAGAATCGCCGCCAGCTCAAACACAACCAGGATTACGACGCGCAGCCCCAGTCCCGAGAACATCTCCACACCGGCAACGTCCTGGGCAATACCAATCGTATATGGGTTAAACGTACCGGATGCATATCCGATGATAACGCCCAGACACACGATCGCGCCGCCGACGACAATATCATATCCCAGTGCCACCGAAATTCCCACAAACACCGGGAACAGTCCGTATACCTCCTCAAAAATACCAAGTGTCGAGCTTAATGCTCCGAGCACAATCATCGTAATCGGAATCATAAGCTGGACCTTCTTGCCCACCAGGCGCACCAGCGTGCCCAGGGCCGCATCCATGGTTCCGTTCTTAACCAGCATATACACAAAGCCATACGCAAAGATAATTAAGAACATAATGTTGGCAGCGTCCACATAACCGCGCTGCAATGACAGGAAAATATCAAAGAATCCCGGGGCCTTGATATCCACAAACTCAAAACTGTCCGGCACTACAATCATCTTCCCGCTGACCGGATCCTCCACCCTCTGATACTGCCCGGCCGGAATGATGTGGGTGAGAATTGTCATAATCACAAGTATCGTTATCAGTATAACATACGTGTGGGGCATCTTCACCCGTTCAAACCACTTCTTCTTTTCTGTTGTTTCACTCATACTGAATCCCTCCTAAAATTACAAAAATCGACATTTCTGTATTTGTAATTATAAAGCTTCAAGTTACTTGAATGTCAATAGGGGAGGGTGTATAATTGAAAAATCAGGACGAATCTGGGGGAGGGGTTGGGGTGGGGAGTGGAAGGTTGGTGAGTCTTCAGTCCCGGGCGGAGATTATTGGTAAGGTGGGGGCTCCGGGAGAAAAAATTCCTACGGGGACCCGCTCCCGCTCGTGAAGCACACAGCGGATGCTAAGCTCGTAAGGAACCTCGCTAAGCACCGGTGGGCTTCAATGTCCCCTTCGGAAAGTTTTCTCCCTCCTCCCCCACTGGCAGACTATGTCCGGGACTGAAGACGCGTAATTTACTGCCCACCCCAACCCGGTTCGCAGACTCTATACTTTCCTGATTCCTTTCAGGGACACCGGTAGGGTCGCTGCCACTACTTGGTGGCTGAGACAATACCCCTTTCTCAAAAAAATCAGAACAGTCAGCCGCCGGGACGGCCGGCGTTTGGGATGGGCGGTAAACTGCGCGTCTTCGGTCACGGTCATAGTGTGCTGTGGGGGAGGAGGAAGAAAAAATCTCCGCAGGGGACGTGGGAGTCCATCGGTACTTGGGCGGCGTCTCTCAGGCGCCCTAGAACCGCTATGCACTCCATAAGCGCAAGCGGTCCCCGTAGGAGATTTCTTTCTTCCGGATCCCCCACGGCACACTATGACCGTGACCGAAGACTCATCCACCTCCCCCACCATCCCGAACCCCGGCCGTCCCGGCGGCGTCCTCATTTTTCACCCCCCACACAGAAAGGACACCTTTATGGAAAAACTTCTCTCCATCGGCGAAGTCTCACGTCTCCTGGACATCCCTGAATCCACATTGCGCTTCTGGCAGGATAAGGGGATTTTCAGCGTTGAGAAAGCCGACAACAATTACAGGCAGTACACGGTTAAGGATTTGACGAATATCGCTGAGATCGCATTTTACAGGAATCTTGGAATGCCGGTACGGCAGATGGGGCGGTTTAATCAGTTTGGCCTCGAAGATTATGATAAGGTCCTCTCCTCCGTCAGGGAAACCCTGGAGGAAAAGATTCGTGTCTATACGGCAATGTATGAATCCGCCTGCCTGAAAAGTGAACATATTAAAAGCATCCACGATTTAAAAACAGTGGATTATACGTACGAGAGCGTTCCCTTTGACACGGTTGTCCGCTTTGAGTACAGTGACCGCAATAAATTAATACGGTATACACGCAATCCCTCGCTCTATGTCCGCTGCATGGATTCCCATGACCCGGATCACGATAAGAATGATATCAGAGGCATTATTGTACCCGACGCGGAGGAGGGTGACGAGCTGGTCTGGCAAAAGGAAAAAGACGGCCGCTTTGCCGTCTTCCTGATAGAGGAAATTGCCTCAGAAAACTATAGAAACAACATTTCCGAAAAGCTTGAAATTCTTCAGCAGAAACACAACACAGGAATTCTTCTGGCCAATTTTCTCCTGAGTGAGACGATAGGGAAAAAACGTATTGACTATCTGAAGGCCTATGTGGAACTGCTGGACTGAGAATCGGACCGCTGCGGGCACAGAACGCTCCCCCCGGAGCAGAGGCCTTTAAAAGTCCGTCCCGGTACCGGCCTCCGCCCTCAATCGAAAAATAATAAGCGCCGTCTGCATCATGCAAAACGGCGCTTATCAATTATTCAAGTCCATCTATGTCGGTATTATATCGGTATCATATTAGTAAACAATTTTGTATTCGTCGGAGCCTTCGCCGTTGATTACATAGTAAGCTGCATTCTCTTCCGGTTTCACATAAATTTCAACCGTTTTGATATCTGCCTCTTTATGTCCTGCGGCTACGTATGCTTTCTTAGCTGCTGCGACAAGCTTCTCCACCTCTGCCTCTTTTCCGGCGTACTGTATGTATACAGCGGTTTTTGCTTCCTTCTTTACCGGGGCTTTCTTGGCCGGAGCCTTTTTAGCCGGAGCTTCTTTCTTCGGTGCAGCCTCTTTCTTCGGAGCGGCTTCCTTTTTCGGTGCAGCTACCTTCTTCGGTGCAGTCTCTTTCTCTGGTGCCGCCGCCTTCGTTTCCGGAGCTTTCTCAACTTCTTTCTTAGCTTCTTCCTTCATCTCAGGTACTGCCGGCGCTGCTGCCGTCACTTCAGCCACAGGTTTTGCAGTTTCTTTTACAACTGCTGCCTTTGTCTCAGTTTTCTTTGTTGCTGCCATCTGCTTTTCCTCCTCAAATCAACTCTGTTAAAACCCAACTGCTCTGATGCTTTAATCTGTTGTTGTCGATTGAGGGAATTATAAGCCCATTTTCGCATTTTGTCAACCTTGGAGCAGTCTGCATTCGACAGGCTTGTCCCGGAAAAGCCTTGCGGTTCCTGGGTTTTTTTGTCATTTTCCGCGTTTTCGGTCCTGGTTTTTATTTAAATATGACTAAATAAATCTGCCAGAAACCTGTTAAAGTAACAATACCAACCAAAATTGGAGTAATGAAACGAATTGCGATAATCCAGAGCTTTTTCAGCTTGAATGGAACGCCGTCCCTCTCAATTTCACTAATCAGATACTCGGGATGCCACTTCCATCCCACATAGTAACACATCGTAAGTCCGCCCAGCGGAAGCAGAATATTATCCGTAATCACACCGATAAAATCAAAGACGCTGTATTTCAGGATTGTGATGTCCCCAAGCATTCCAAAGGAAAGCGCGCTGGGAATTCCCAGAAGGAAAATGGCGCTTCCTATCACAAGGGTCGCCTTGCGCCGTGACCACTTCAGTGTGTCGATTGCAAAGGATACCGGCACCTCCAGCAGCGCAATGGCGCTCGTCACCGCCGCAAAAAATACAAGGGCAAAAAACAGGAAAGCAAACAGCGGACCGCCCTTTATCTCGGCAAATACCATCGGCAGCGTGCCGAAGATCAGTCCGGGTCCCTGCGTCGGTTCCAGATGGAAGGAAAATACGGCCGGGAAGATGGCGACTCCTGCCAGGATGGCAATCGCCGTATCAAGGCCGGCAACGGAAAGACAGCTTCTCGGAATATTCTCTTTCTCACTCAGATAACTGCCGTATGTGATGGTAATACCCATACAGAGGCTGAGAGAATAGAAAACCTGTCCCAGAGCGGCGCTGACCGAACTTAAACTGAATCCGGAACCCTCCGGGGAAAAGATAAATTTAAGGCCTTCCGATGCTCCCGGAAGCGTCACGCTTCTCACGATAATAATGAGCAGAAGCACAAACAGCAAAGGCATCATAAACTTGCTGGCCTTCTCAATGCCGCTGATGCCGAAGAAACAGATCGCCGTCGTGATCGCCATAAAGACAAAATGCCAGATAACCGGCTCCTCGGTGCTGATAAACGCGGTAAAATCGGCCGGAGCCGCAAGCGTTGTGCCGTAGCTGATAATATACTTGATAATCCAGCCTCCGATAACGCTGTAATAGCTTAAAATGATAAACGCCGCCAGGGTGCCGAAAATTCCTACAATTCTGGCATGGGGATCGATATCGGCGTAGGCCTGCACCGGATCATGGCGCGTCTTTCTGCCCAGGGACATCTCCGTCATCATGACCGGCAGTCCCAGGATTACAATAAAGGCCAGGTAGGCGACAAGGAATGGAAATCCGCCGTTTCTTCCCATCAGATAAGGGAATTTCCACAGATTCCCAAGGCCGATGGCGGCACCTGCCGTCGCCATGATAAAGCCAAGCTTGCTGGCCCATTGATTTCTCGTATTCATAAATTATGTCCTCTTACTTTCTCATTAATCGCATTCTATCCCTGCTGTCTCTTCTTTATAAAAATGAAAATCAGTCCGCTGACTCCCATTAATATCGGATAAAAACAGTATGGTATAATGTCAAACGGAGTGAGCCCCGTCAGGCTGGCCGCCGCCAGAAGCTGCGCGCCGTAAGGAATCAGTCCCTGTCCCATGGAGCTGAACATATCCAGGAGGGATGCCGAACGCCTCGGCGTCACACCGAAGTCATTGCTGATTTCCTTTGCAATCGGACCTGCCATTACAATGGCAACCGTATTGTTGGCCGTACACATATCGACGAGAAGCGACAGAGCTGCAATCCCCAGCTCTCCCCCCTTCTCACTGTTGATTCTCTTCCGTATGAAGGAAAGCACAAAATCGATGCCGCCGTATTCCTTCACCAGGGCCACGATACAGGCCACGATCATGGAAATAACGGTAATATCATACATCCCCATGATTCCGTCACCGACATGGACAAACATTTCCGCCGCTCCGAAAGCTCCGGTAGCCAGTCCCACAATAAGAGACAGCACGGTTCCCGATATCAGCACAATAAAAACATTAATTCCGGCCAGGGCGCCTATGAGCACCACCAGATATGGAAGAACCTTAAATATGTTGTAAGAAAGAGCGCCCACGTCATACTCCGATTTCCCCGCCAATACAAGGAAAATAATCACGGTCACCACCGCTGCCGGAAGCACGATCATGAAGTTCTCGCGGAACTTGTCCTTCATCTCGCAGCCCTGTGTTTTAACAGCCGCAATCGTCGTGTCCGAAATCATGGAAAGGTTGTCACCGAACATCGCTCCGCCGACTACCGCTCCCGCGCAGAGCGCCAGTGAAAAACCGGTCTTATCGCTGATTCCCACGGCAATCGGTCCAAGCGCCGTGATCGTTCCCACAGACGTACCCATGGAAATGGAAATAAAACAGGCGATGACAAAAAGGCCCGCCACTGCCATTCCGGACGGCATGACGGAAAGTCCCAGCGCCACGGTGCTCTCCACACCGCCCGCCGCCTTGACCGAACCGGAGAAGGCGCCGGCCGCAAGGAAAATCAGGCACATTGTAATAATGTTCTCATCCCCGACTCCCGCTGCCGCCAGCTTGATTTTTTCGGAAAATTTGAGGCTGCGGTTCTGCGCAAAGGCTACCACCAGCGCTATCAGAAATGCTACGATTGCAGGCATGCTGTAAAAATCACCTGTTATAAATCCTGATCCAAGAAAAATTAAAAGAAACACGACAATAGGAAGAAGCGCCGACGCTCTTCCCTTATTTTCACTCTGACTCATGGAAATCCCCCTGTTTATTTAGTAAGTAAAAGCTATATCTGATATAACCAGACATTATAGTACATAATTATATATGATCTGAGCTTTTGTTTCAATAGAAATCTCTCTCTCTTTTTTCCTGCTTCCTGTGAACTTATCTCTCTTCCTTCCATATAATAATATATAAAAAACAAGCGAGGTATCAGATATATGGAAACCTACAACTATGACGATACGACTGCAACCCCCGGCTTCGGCCCTGAAGGTCCCGTTACTCCTTCTGTTCCCGACAACGGAAATGCAAATGACGTTCCGGCCACTCCCGGTTTCGGTCCGGAAGGCACGCCTACCCCTTCTCTTCCCAGCAATGGCAGCGACGTTCCGGCTACTCCCGGTTTCGGCCCCATCGGCCCTGTAACTCCTTCTCTCCCCTCCAACAACAATCAGGGATGCATCAACTGTACCGGCACGGTGGTATGGCCAAACTCCCCGACAGGAATTCTCTGGACCTGGGGAACTCTCTCTCCATTCTTCTCCACGACCTCCGATATTGCCCATGTACGTTTCTACAATGCGGCAGCCATTCGTGAACCCCTTGACATTTACTTAAACGGACGCCTTGTCGTGTCTAATCTGGACTACATGAATTATACCAGGTATCTTCACATCATTCCGGGCGTATACCGGCTGACCATCTACAGAAGAACAAATCCCGGCGTTCCGATTATCGACACAGGAGTTCAGTTCCGCGGCGGAAACAGCTATACACTGGCTATCCTCGGAACGGTAAACAACTTCTCCGTACAGATCATAACCGCCTAAAATGGCAGCCGCATAGCGGCAGATTACCTCTTCGCGTGAGTGCGCATCCTGCGCAGGGGGCTTTTTATATCACAGGAGCACTTTCCTATGATATAAAAAACGGACAGAACCGCTTATATAATCAGGGTTCTGTCCGTTTTTTTATGAAAGGCGGCAAAAAGCCCGCAATCCATGCCGCTCACTTTTGCTTATTTCCCTTCGGCGGGATTTGTCTTCTCCGTCACATGCTTCTTGATTGCCGCGAAGCTCTCCGAGCTTACAACGTGTTCAATCCTGCAGGCGTCCTCAACCGCTGTCTCCCTGCTCACCCCGAGCGCCACGAGCAGATCGGTGAGCATCGTATGACGCTCATAAATCGTCTCGGCGATCTCCCGGCCGGAGGGCTCCAGCGTGATATATCCCTCATGATCCATGGAGATGTAACCGTTCTCCCTCAGGTTTTTCATTGCAATGCTGACGCTGGGCTTGGAATATCCCAGTTCATTCACAATATCGATGGAACGTATCATCGGTTTGCGCCTGCTCAATACAAGTATTGTCTCCAGGTAATCTTCTGCTGACTGCTGTATTTTCAAAATAACCTCTCCTCTTTATTCTACAATCTCCATCGCAGGTCCCTGCGGTATATCCTGTCTCCCCTTGTTGCCGGTATCGCTTCCCGGACCGGAAGGAACCGTCTCCGGCGGTGCTTCCTCCTGTGTCGGTATCTCGACCGGCGGCAGGACAGGCGGTGGCGCAGCCACTGCTCCCGAGCTGCTTCCCGATGAATTCAGAATTCCCTTCATCCTGTTTCTCAGCGTGGTTCCCGAGATTTGGTTAATGAGTGCATCGGCCTCGCCCTTAAGCTGTTTTCTCGTGCTGGAGCCAGATTTTCTCATCTGATCAATCAGTTCCTGGGCTGCATCGGCCAGAGCGTGATCCTTACGGAAATCGCCTACCGTATACCCCTCGGAGAGCATCTCGTCATCGTCACGGCCCGGCAGGTATTCGCTGCCGTCCCCGATTCCGGTCTCCGGTCCCGGCTTTGTAAATGCCGCCGGTTCCAGGCCGTCCACCAGCTGCACCATCGCTTTCTTCCATATAGATGCGGGATAGGTGGCTCCGTAAAGGTTCGACAGCATCTTCGGCTGGTCGTAGCCGACCCATACGGAAACCGTATAATACGGCGTCATGCCGCAGAACCAGCCGTCCTTACTGCTGTTGGTCGTACCGGTCTTACCGGCAGCCTCAATATCGCCTCTCCAGCCCATCGAAGCGGCCGTACCCCTTGTGATAACGCCCTTCATAATATCTGCCATCACGTTGGCCGTATTCTCCTGATAAACCTGGATAACCGGATATTCTTCAAAAACATCTTTTCCCGTATTGTCGATCAGCTTCATGATACAGGTCGGTTCCTTATACCGTCCGCTGTCCGCCAGGGCCGCGTAGGCTCCGGCCATCTCCTCCGTCGTGGCTCCGTATGTAAATCCGCCGAGAGCCGATGCGGGATAATAGTCGTCGGGAACGATATTGTCAAATCTCATCTGAGTGAGGTAGGACATCCCAAGCTCCGGTGTAATGTCATCGTAGATATACCATGCAACACCGTTCCGGCTCTTCTCAAGCGCCGTCCTCAGAGGCATCATGTCGCCCGGAAGATCTTTTACTACGGCATCCTTCTTCTTGGCGTCCTCCACCTTGATGTTCTTCACCATGGTCGTGGATTTGTATCCGTTCTCCAGAGCCGGTGCATAGACGATCAGCGGTTTGATGGTACTTCCCGGCTGACGGAAGCTCTGAAACGCACGGTTCAGCGTATAAGTGTCCGTCTCCTGGCTGCGTCCGCCTACAATGGCAACCACCTTGTTATTGCTGTTGTCTACTACGGTCGCCGCTCCCTGAAGGGAATAAATGCCGTTGGCCGCCACCGCATCGTCGAATGTCAGAACGCTGTCCACCGATTCCTGCAGCATCTGCTGCTTGGCGGGATCCAGGGAGGTGTAAATGGTATAACCGCCGGTATAGAGGTTATCCCTCTCCTGACTGTAGACTTCTTCATACTGCTTCTTGTATTCCAGGTACTTTTCCTTATCCTGGAAACCGTACTTGAATTCAAATCCGTCCATCCGCATCAGATAGCGGATTGCACAGTCAATGGCATACGTCGTCTCATAATTTCTCATCGGCGTCTTCTGCCTCTGCACATTGATGGTCTCATTAAGCGCTTCCGTGTACTCCTTCTCCGAGATAAAGCCCATATCCTTCATATCGCCCAGGATCTTGTCTCTCCTCTTAATCGCGTTCTCCGGATGCTTGTACGGGTTATAGTAGGACGGCGAGTTCGGTATTGCGCACAGATATGCAATCTGGCTGAGGCTCAGGTCACCGGCATCCATGCCGAAATATCCCCTGGCCGCCGCCTGAAGGCCGTAATACGTATTGGCAAAGCTGATATCGTTAATATAAAATTCCATGATCTGCTTCTTCGTGTACTTCTTCGTCAGATCGATGGCGACAAGCATCTCCTTGGCCTTACGCTCGATGGAGACTTCCCTTGTCAGGAACCTGTTTCGTGCAAGCTGCTGGGTGATCGTGCTGGCTCCGTGCACTTCCTCCCCTTCCGTCTTAAAATAGTTAACGGCAACACGGAAAATTCCCTTCATGTCAATTCCCGAGTTGTCCCAGAATGTCCTGTCCTCAATGGCGATAAATGCGTTCACCGCATATTCCGGTATCTCCTCATAGGGAAGATAACTGGAATCCTCATCCCCGGTCAGCTTCGCCAGTACATCGCCGTTGGCGTCATAGATGAAGCTGGCCTCCTGAAGGCGGAACGTGTCAAGCGTGCTGGCCTCCACAATCCCATCCACCTGGGCTTTGTATTCCTTGTACATCGGATAGACCTTGTAGGCCCCAATCCCGGCTGCCGCCAGAAGGGCTATCACACAGATGATGAACAGCGTCATAAACATGACTTTCAGGACCTTGAACATGGACCGGAAAACGATCTTTATATATCTCCACAGTCCCTTGGAATTGTCCTCTTTTTTCTTCTTTTCCTGTTTTTTGAGTTTTTTCTGCTGCTTTATTTCACGTTTTTTATCTTTTCTGCTCTTCCTCTGTCTTTGCTGTCCGCCAGTGGCCGGTGCGTTCGGCTGAGTTCCTTCCGGCTGCCTATCCCGTCCGTCATCCGTCCGGTTATCTGATTCATTTACCGCCCGGCTTTCCGAAACGGTTCCTGTCTGCTGTCTCTGAGCAGCTTCAGACTGGCTACCCGGTTTATTTTCCGGCATATTCTCTGTTTTAATTTCCTGAGTGTTATCCAGTATGCCTTCCTCTCTACCTTCCATTTCATACCCCTTTTGTCATCAGTATATTTCTGCCGCAGGCAGAGTATGTCTCTTACCATTATAGGAGATTTCATCTTAAAGAACAACCACTAATTCCAAAACTTCCTTCTGTAACCGCCTGTTTTTTCACGAATAGTATAAAATAACAGGAATTTTTAGAAGGAATTATCCATGAATACCACCTTTCCCCAACTCTTTCTGCTGATAACCGCCCTGTCGCTGGATGCCTTTGCCGCCAGCTTTGTTTATGGAACAGACCGCGTAAAAATCCCGGCTGCCTCAGTCGCTGTCATCACAGCGCTGTCCACCGGGATTCTCGTCCTCTTTCTTTTGCTGGGCAAGGGGTTCGGCAGCCTGATACCTGCCAGGGCCACCTCCATACTCTGCTTCCTGATTCTTTTTATTCTCGGATTTGTCAAACTGTTTGACAGCACCATTAAATCCGTGATCAGGAAATCAGAATTTTTCGAGCGGAAGGTTTGTTTTTCCATCTCGCAACTGAATTTTATCCTGACCGTCTATGCCGATCCGTCGGCAGCCAACGGGGAGGACATTGCCGTCCTCTCTCCCGTGGAGGCACTGTCCCTCGGCCTGGCGCTCTCTTTAGACAGTGCGGCGGCCGGATTTGGCGCCGGCATGATGGTCACCCATATGCCGCTCACCATCGCCCTGTCCCTGGTTCTCAATACAGCCGCAGTCCTCATCGGAAGCGGCCTCGGGCGGATCCTTGCCAAACGTTCCAGCCTCGACTTATCCTGGCTCAGCGGCCTGCTCTTAATCGGGCTGGCCATCGGAAAACTTTTATAACGGCAGTTTTTCCTCCACCACCACTTTTCTACGTCACTCTTCTCCGTCACTCTTCTCTGCGGCCCATTGATTTCACCAGGACGATGACTTCATGCGCCAGCAGGGGAACCGCCGCCAGAAGCAGCAAAAAGATCCACTCCCCGGATGAGAGAACCGAGGTCCTGAATGCCGTAACTAAAAACGGGATCTCCGTGACTGCAAACTGTAATGCAAGGCCTGCTGCAAAGGCCACCAGCATCAGAGGATTTGTAAAAAGGCCGCTTTTAAAAACCGATACATCCACATTGCGCATTCCCACGGCATGGAAAAGCTCAGACAGCCCAAGCACGGTAAACGCATAAGTCTGCGCCCTGCAGAGTACCGACTCCTCCTTCAGCACCGCTGATACCGCCGTCAGGGAGAAATGAAGTCCTCTTCCCGTCACTACCTCCCAGGGCACATGGAAAAAAGCCGCCAGGCTGACTGCCGCAATGAGCAGTCCGTAAAATACCGTATAGAACCAGCCTCCGCCTGCAAAAAGACTCTCTCCCGGTTTCCTGGGCGGTTTCTTCATCAGGAGTTTGCCGTCATTCTTATCGACTCCCAGGGCCAGAGCCGGGAGAGAGTCTGTAATCAGGTTAATCCACAGGATATGGCTGGATTTGAGCGGAGACGGTATTCCCGCGGCAATGGCCGCAAACATCGTCGCTATCTCACCGAAATTGGAGGACAGCAGGAAAATAACCGACTTTTTAATGTTCTCATAAATCCCCCTGCCCTCCTCAATCGCCCTCTCAATTGTGGCAAAATTATCATCCGTCAGAATCATGTCCGACGCCTGCCTTGCCACGTCCGTACCCGTTTTTCCCATGGCGATTCCAATATCGGCGCTCTTAAGCGACGGCGCGTCGTTTACGCCGTCCCCGGTCATGGCGGTAATATTGCCGTCCCCCTTTAAAGCTCTGACAATCCGGACCTTATGATCGGGAGAAACCCTGGCGAAAACGGCGGTATTTCTGATCCGTTTCTTCAGATCACCGTCTCCCATCCGTTCCAGTTCCTCTCCGGATATGCACTGCTCCTTATTCTCCGCAATTCCAAGCTGCTTTGCAATCGCCAGCGCCGTATCCACGTGATCCCCCGTAATCATTACCGTTCTCACCGACGCCCGTTTAAACGCCTCCACCGCAGCCTTAGCTTCCTCCCTGGGAGGGTCAATCATGCCTGCCATTCCGAGGAATACCAGATTTTTCTCCGACGGTTTGGAGACGCCCTCCGCCATCGCTCCCGCCAGAACGCGGAGAGCCCTGCCGGACAGCTCCGTGGTGGCATCCTGAATCCGCTTTTTATCCCTGCTTTCAAGGGGCTGTACCTTTCCGTCCTTCATAATCATGCTGCACCGTTTCAGAACCTCGTCCGGAGCCCCTTTTGTATACGAAACATAAGATTTCCCCTCTCTATTGAGGGTTGTCATCATCTTCCGGTCGGAATCAAAGGGAAGTTCGCCGTGTCTTGGTTTCTCCCTCTCCTCCCTCTCTTTCCGGATCCCGCCGGTCTCCGCAAAACGGATAAGGGCCGTCTCCGTCGGATCCCCCGTATCCTCCGTCGCGTCGTTGCACAGGCAGAAACAGGTCAGCAGCCGGTTTCCCGTCTTCCCGTATTCAATGGCCGGGGCCTCCCTGATCCGGCCGTCCAGATAGCAGGCCGTAACCGTCATCTCATTCTTCGTCAGCGTACCCGTCTTATCGGAACACACCACGCTGACCGCTCCCAGCGTCTCAACGGAGGGCAGGCGTCTTACAATCGTACCGGCTTTTACCATCCTTGTCACACTGAGCGCCAGCACAATCGTCACGACCGCAGGAAGACCTTCCGGTACCGCGGCAACGGCCAGGGAAATAGCGGTGATCAGCATTTCCATAACATCTCTCTTCTGGATTACCGCCAGCGCGAACAAAAGGGCGCACAGAAAAACGGCCGTCAGGCTCAGTACCTTCCCCAGATCCGAGAGCCGTTTCTGCAGCGGCGTCTCCTCCTCCGGAGCCTCGTGGATCAATGCGGCAATTCTTCCTATCTCCGTATCCATGCCCGTGGCAATGACGATACCGGTGCCTCTTCCGTTTGTCACATAGGACGTCATAAACGCCATATTCTTTCTGTCTCCCGCCTGAACCTCCGACGGCGCAATAAATGTGCTGCTCTTGGAAACCGGGACGGATTCCCCCGTCAGGGCCGACTCCTCAATCTTCAGATTGGCCCCCTGGACGAGCCTTAAATCGGCCGGCACCTGACGTCCTGCGTCCAGCATCACCAAATCCCCCGGCACCAGCTCTTCCGCCGGAATGATCCGTTCCTTTCCGTCCCTGATTACCACCGCTTCCAGTTTCGTCATCTTCCGCAGAGACTCCAGCGCCTTCTCCGCCTTTCCCTCCTGAATCACCCCGACCACGGCATTCATCGCCACCACGGCCAGAATAATCACGGCATCGCTGTACTCATGCAGCATAATCGAGATCGCCGCAGCCGCAAAAAGGACAAAAATCAGAGAATCGCAGAGCTGCTCCGCAAATCTCTGTATTAAAGTCTTTTTCTTCGCCTCCCGAAGCATATTCTTCCCATAATGCCTGAGGCGCCTGTCGGCATCTTCCTGTGTAAGACCTGTCCGGCCATTGCATTCAAACTGTCTGCACACTTCTTCTATTGTCCTGTTTTCGTACATCTATCTCTCCCTTTCTGTGACAGGTTGTCTTATCTCACAATATGCCCTGGGGGGAGGAAATATACTAAGGATTTAACTGAGGTGAGGAGGACGCGTCCGGAGCGGACCATGTCCGGTGTGGTGAGGGGGCTGGCTGAGTCTTTTGTCCCCTATTGGA
>NZ_URHZ01000026.1 GCF_900547735.1 uncultured Clostridium sp.
GCGTTTCCCGCAGGAACTTTTTCTGCCCGGATTCCCCACCCGCGACAACCTAAATCCCGGGGCTGAAGACTCATAATCCCCCTCTCACCATCCCGCCCCCCGACCGTCCCGGCGGCGTTCTCATTCTTCAACTTATTTTTTCCCATTATAGATATGCCCAAGCCACATCGCCACGCCAACAAATACACCGCCCAGGATATTCCCGATCGTGACCGGGATTAAATTTTTCACAATGAAATTCCCCCAGGTCAGCATGGACAGGTCAAGACCTGCTTCGGCCGCTTTTGCCGCATAGGCCGGCACATGGGATGCAAAAATCCCGGCCGGAATGTAATACATGTTGGCCACCGAGTGCTCAAATCCACAGATAACGAAGGAAGCGATTGGAAGGAAGGTTCCGAAAATTCTTCCGCATACATCCTTGGCCTGAAGGCTGCATAATACGGCAAAGCAGACAAGTACGTTGCAGAAGAAGGCTAAAACGACTGCATTCCCTGTCGGCAGCGAGGCCTTGGTGGCGGCCAGCTTCATCGTAAATACGGCGAGTCCGCCGCCGGAGTAATTCATCTGTCCGAAGTATGCGCAGCCAAATGCTACAATAATGCTTCCGATGAAGTTTCCTATATAAACAAACAGCCAGTTTTTAAGCATCTTGGCCACTGTCGTTTCTTTTGCCAGGACGGAAATGCTGATCAGGCAGTTCCCGGTGAACAGCTCTCCTCCCATTAAAACAACGAGTGACAGTCCGGCCGGAAACAGAAGGCCGCAGATGATACGGGCTGTAGAAACGTCCGTAATTGTGTGGGCTGCCGTATTGGTGACGGCGGCTCCCAAAGCGATAAACATACCTGCCAGTATCCCCAATACCAGCATCTTGAAAATAGATAATTCCGATTTTTTCTTACCGGCGGCTGCAAAATTCATTACAACTTCCGGAGCAGTAAAAAGATTCATAATATTCCTCCCCTGTTCGGCAATAGAAAATCCTTGAACGGCGCATAAATGCCTTCAATTATAAGAAATGACACCGCAGAAAAGAATTTCTGCGGCATCATTCACGTTACACTCTAATCTATACACTGCCTGTATCTGTATTTTTGAATGTTCTTTCAGTTCCTAAAGAACTGATTCGGTTTTTAGAACAGACCGGAAATCTTTCCTGTCTCATCTACATCAATCTTCTCTGCAGCCGGAACTTTTGGAAGACCCGGAAGAGTCATGATGTCGCCTGTGAGGGCTACGATGAATCCGGCGCCTGCGGATACTTTCAGGTTACGTACGGTAATCTTGAATCCACGTGGTGCTCCTGTCAGTTTCTGATCCTCGGAGAAGCTGAACTGTGTCTTAGCCATACAGATTGGCAGGTTGCCGAATCCAAGCTCGGTCAGTTTCTTTGCCTGTTTCTTTGCTGCTGCAACCAGTTCTACGCCGTCGCCTCTGTAGATCTTTGTTACGATTGCATTTAATTTCTCTTCGATGGAGAGGCTCTCATCGTAGCAGAACTCAAAGTTGTTCTCTGTCTCACAGAGACGGATTACTTCTTTAGCCAGCTCCTCGCCGCCTTCGCCGCCCTTTGCCCATACTTCGGAAAGTGCTACGTTAACGCCCAGCTCCTTGCACTTGTCAGCGATAAGCTGTAATTCTGCCTCGGAGTCGAATGGGAAACGGTTGATGGCAACTACACAGGGAAGACCAAATACTTTTGTGATGTTCTCTACGTGCTGTAACAGGTTCGGAAGACCTTTCTCAAGTGCTTCCAGGTTCTCGTTGTTGAGCTCTGTCTTAGCAACTCCTCCGTGATGTTTCAGGGCACGTACGGTAGCTACGACTACAACTGCGGATGGTCTGAGACCAGCCTTACGGCACTTGATATCAAGGAATTTCTCTGCACCGAGGTCAGCGCCGAAGCCTCCCTCTGTTACCGTGTAATCGCCAAGCTTTAATGCCATCTTTGTAGCGATAACGGAGTTACAGCCATGAGCGATGTTAGCGAATGGTCCGCCGTGGATAAAGGCAGGTGTATGCTCCAGAGTCTGAACCAGGTTTGGTTTCAGGGCATCTTTTAACAGGGCTGCTGCAGCGCCTGCTGCCTTTAAGTCTCCTGCAGTTACAGGCTCATCCTCGTATGTATAAGCAATGATCATCTTTGCAAGACGCTCTTTTAAGTCTGTAATGTCGTTTGCAAGGCAGAGAACTGCCATGATCTCACTTGCTACGGTAATCTCATATCCGTCTTCACGTGTGAAACCGTCTACTTTTCTTCCAAGTCCGTCAACGATGTTTCTTAACTGACGGTCGTTCATATCTACAACACGTTTCCATGTGATTCTCTTCGGATCAATGCGAAGTGCGTTGCCCTGGTAGATGTGGTTGTCAAGCATTGCTGCAATCAGGTTGTTCGCTGCGCCGATTGCGTGGAAATCACCTGTGAAGTGCAGGTTGATGTCTTCCATCGGAACGACCTGAGCGTATCCGCCGCCTGCTGCTCCGCCCTTAACGCCGAATACCGGTCCCAGGGACGGCTCACGCAGAGCTACGGTTACGTTCTTGCCAAGTCTCTTTAAGCCGTCTGCAAGACCTACGGTTGTTGTTGTCTTTCCTTCACCGGCCGGTGTTGGTGTGATAGCGGTAACGAGAATCAGTTTTCCGTCTTCTTTGTCTGTTTCTTTTAACAGGTTGTAGTCAACTTTTGCTTTGTAGTTGCCGTACTGCTCTAAGTACTTCTCATCAACGCCTGCTGCTTTGGCGATCTCACGGATGTTTAACGGTGTTGACTCCTGTGCGATTTCGATATCTGTTTTCATGATATGTTCCCCTCCATCGATTTTATTTTTTATGTTTTGATTAATAAAGTTCAATATAATTATTTATATAACTGATCGGAAAGTTCAGATGCTTTTAAAATCTTCTGCTCGTAAGCGATTGCCTGCTCTTCAAGGCTCTTTACCTTTGCAGCCAGTTCAGCTACGAATGCTTCATCTTTAATGGAACCCAGGTTAATCTTAACATTGAATAATGCTCCGATTACGGCTGTACGTGCCATCATCGCTGCTACAAGGCCATCTGTTACCGCATTAGTATTTCCTCTGCTTACTACTGCCTCAGCGATTGGGAAAATCTTGTATGCAGTCTCTCCTACGGAAAGCGGAACCTGTGCTGCAGCCTTTAAGCCGTTCTGCATAGCTTCTCTTCTTGCTGCCTTTTCTTCGTCTGTGTCCTTAGGCATTCCGATAGCGTCCATGTAAAGGTTGAAAGATGTGCTGTCTTTCTGGATATCTTCTACCAGCTCTTTTCTGATAGCGGCTCCGGCTGCTGCCAGTTCCTTCATCTCGCCTTCTACTTCTGCATATTTTGCTTTGCCTACCGTCAGATTTGCAACCATCTCTGCAAGTGCTGCTGCAAGTGCTCCTGCAAGTGCGGATACGCTGCCGCCGCCTGGCGCCGGTGCGTCAGATGCTGTTACGTCTACAAAACCCTCAACTGTTAAATCTTTTAAATCTCCCATTGTGGTATATCTCCTCGCATTTATTCATACTTTCGTTGTACCGCCCCGGCTCAGAGCAGGGGCGGCGTCACTACAAAATCGTTCTTATCAGGCTGCGTCCCGGATTCGGATTATTCCTCTTCCAGTAAACGGTTCTCCATAACCTGTTTGTCGGCATCGAATGTCATCGGGCCGAAGCTTGCAAGCTGTAAGTAGTACTCAGCACAGTCAATCAGAGCCTGCATTGGTACAAGACCTACTAATTCGCTCTCTAATACGGAAACGCCGTAGCGTTTTGCTTCCATCTTGATTGCTTCGAATGCACGGTAAACGGATGTCTTTGTGTAATCTGTCAGGTTCATGGAAACCTGTGCAAGGTTTCTGTCATCCAGCATGATACCGATAGCTTTTACATAACGGTAGCCGCCGCCGATGTGACGGATTCTCTTTGCGATCTGGTTTGCAATCTCAAGGTTTGGTGTGTCAAGGTTTACGTTAAATGCTACGAGCGGCATTCTTGCGCCAACTGCTGTAACACCTGCTGTAGGATGGATTGTTTCCGGTCCGAAGTCCGGTGCCCACAGTTCTTTGTCTTTCATCTTCTCAGCCATTCCCTCGAACTGTCCCTTACGAATCTTTGCAAGGTTCACTCTGTGAGGAGCTGAAGCGGAATCTTCATATAAGAAACACGGAATACCATATTTCTCAGCAACTGTCTTAGCTACTTCTTTTGCTACTGCATCTGCTTCTTCTACGGTTGTGTTACGGCAAGGAATGA
Source organism: uncultured Clostridium sp. (assembly GCF_900547735.1). GTDB lineage: Bacteria > Bacillota > Clostridia > Lachnospirales > Lachnospiraceae > Otoolea. Next base: position 4,263 of record NZ_URHZ01000026.1, read on the forward strand.
ATGGAACTACGTCAACTGCGCCCATTCTAGGATGCTGTCCTTCGTGTTTGGTCATATCAATTAACTCAACTGCTTTTCCAAAGGAAGCAACTACGGCGTCACGCAGTTCATCCGGCTCACCGATAACAGTTACAACACATCTGTTGTGGTTCGGGTCTGTCTGGTAATCTAAGAGCTTAACTCCTTTTTTACCTCTGAAGCAGTCAACGATCTGCTCCACCTTCTGCAGGTCACGGCCCTCGCTGTAGTTCGGTACGCATTCAATCAGTTTGTTTCCCATGATAATGATCCTCCTCTGTTTTAATAGTGATAAATAATAGTGATAGTGATATATATAATGGTGATATATATTATAGTGAATCGTAACTATTCAGTGCCTTCTGAACAGTTACAGTGAATCTATTATAGCTTATTCTGTGTCTTTCAGGATAAGCCCGTGATAATCTTAACTCTTTTCTTACTGGAAGTGGACTGCCGCCACAACAGCCGCTACGGCCGTCTTTGCGGAACATGACCAGCTGGCTCCGCCGAAGCTTCCGGTCAGTTTCATCGTATCTCCGGTTTCCAGAAGGTACTCTCTTTCGTTCTCCAGTGTAATGGCAAGTGTTCCTTTATAGCAGTAAACCATAACTGCTTCGTACTCCGGCATCTCGAAGGTAAGGATACTGCGCAGGTCGCAGCCTTCTTCTTCTTCCATGCGCAGCGGAACCACATGTCCGGCGCACTGGCCTTTCCGTAACATCAGGTTAAAATCAATTACTTTGCCTTTGCTTACGGTCTCATCTTTACCGTCAAAGACATGAGGTGTAAATTCCGGCAGGTCAATCCAGTTGTCGTTGTTATGTGAAAGACTGATGTCACCCTTCAGTGTCATAATAATGCGGTCATAATCGGGAAGGCATGTGAAATCACTCTCTTCCAGTTCCACAGTAGCCGAACTCAGCCTCCACATGAAATCTCTGTCTGCGTAAACGCTGCCTTCCGGTGCAATGGAAAGTTCGGTTGTCATTCCGCCGCTCCACTCCGTCGTCTTATAATCTTCTTTGTGTAACAATTCCGCCTGGTATTCTGCCATAGCCTTACCCCTCTCTCTTAACCTCTCCTGTTTAACCCTTGTCTGTTTGTTTTTGTTCCTCTATCTTGGCGAACACATGCATCATCATCAATGACGCGAGCCGCAATGTAATTCCCGACGGGTCAAACATCGGATCCACCTCCACGAGGTCGGCTGCCACGATTTTTCCCATCTTTGCGATACCGTCTATGATGTCGCATTCCTGGTTATAAAAAAGTCCTCCGGGCAGCGGTGATGCAACTCCCGGTGCGATGGACATATCAAATCCATCAATATCTATTGTAAGAAAGTAATTCTTTGCTTTTGGAATCTTTGCCAGAACGCCTTCTACGCCAATCTCTTCGGCCTCGCGTGCCGAGATGAGAACACTGCCGTATTTCCTGGCATCGTCAAAATCCGTTTTCCTGCTGCTTCCCATACCCCTTAAGCCAATCTGTGCCATCGGTCCGATATGGTCCATCTCCGACATACGCCTCATCGGGCTTCCGTTGCCGGTTTTCAAAGGTCCGACATGGTCGGTCCAGTCGAGGTGAGCGTCAAACTGTATTACGCACACTTCCTCACCCAGCTCCTCAAGTGCTTTTCCCACCGGAATGGAGATAGAGTGGTCGCCTCCCATAATAACGGGAACGGCTCCTTTTCTGATAATCTTCTTTACACTTTCCGTTACATTGGCGAAGGTGTAATTAAAATCGCTATGTAGTACATCGACGTCCCCACAGTCTACAATCTTTAAAGGCGCTGCAAGTCTCTGCTTATCGCTCTCAAAGTCATAGTAACCCGTCTTCCCGCGGCCATACTGGGTGGATGCTTCCCTGATTCTTCTCGGGGCCAGCCTCGCGCCGCTCATAAAACCTACCGCAAAGTCAACAGGTACCCCCAATACTGCTATATCCGCATCAAGTTCATCAAGGTCGGTACAAATCGGATATTTGCCAAAAGAACAGATACCCGTAATAGGTAAATTCAACGGCTCCATGAGACATCTCTCCTCTTTTAATATTGTACGATAATTTTAACAATATTACACCGTTGTGTAAATATCTTTCCGTTTGCAAAACTATTCATTCTCTAAAATTCTTATTTCAATTTTGCCCAACCGCTTTACAGAAAGTCTTTACTTACCAATTTTTATCATGTATAATGAGACTTTAGGGGAACTATTTACAGAAAGGGGAAGAGGCATGGATAATACAGATATCAAGATCATTAATATTCTCCAGGATAACTGCAAAACTTCAACCCGTGAAATCGGACAGATGGTAGGACTGACCGCTCCGGCTGTAGCCGAAAGAATAAACCGCTTAAAAGATGCAGGGGTTATTGAAGGATTTCACGCGCAGATTAATGAGACGCTTTTGGGGAGCAACATATCGGCGTACGCGCTTGTGAACGTCCCTCCGAAGGAATACGAACCATTCTGCAGATTCTGCGAAAATGATCCTTCTATCGTTGAACATCATCATATAGTCGGCTTAAATAATGTATTGATTAAAATGCGCGTAGGCAATGCGCAGGAACTGGAGGTGCTCCTTGAGCAGATCCGCAAGTACGGTCTCTCCAACACCTCAATTTTACTTTCCACCTATTTCAGGCAGAAAGAATTTTCTCCATTAAGCGGAATCAGGCTGGACTGATTTCACCGGATACAATCAGATAACAGAAATTAAAACTTCAGGCCATGCGGGACAGTATCAACTGTTTTGCGTGGCTTTTTTATATCGCCCCGCCGCAGGCGGAAACTGCGGCACAGACACATTTTTTATAAAAAAAGCGGCGGAAAGCCTGATAAGCTTTCCGCCTGATAATTAATATGTCTGTGTATATCTTCTCTTCTATATCTTATTCCTTTATTAATCCAGGAACGATACCGCTTTACACGGCGTACGGTAATTGGACGATGTAATCGTGATACCGGTCGCAGGAGTGCTGGAATGAATTACCTGGCCTCCGCCTATGTACATGGCAACGTGGTTAATATAATTGCCGCTGGCATAGAACAGAAGATCTCCCGGCTGTACGCTGCCGACCGAAATCTCACGTCCTTTAGCCGCCTGATCCCTGGAGCTTCTTCCCGTTGTAATTCCAAAATGGGCGTATACTCCCTGTGTAAATCCGGAACAGTCCGCGCCGTTTGTCAGGCTGGTTCCTCCGTAAACGTACGGGTTGCCCAGGAACTGTTTTGCATAAGCCACAACAGCAGACCTTGTCGCGGATGTGACCTCGCTTGAGCCTCCGCCAGGGCCTTTGGCTCCTGAATCCCCGCCTCCGGGACCTTTATTGTTTGCGGCCTTCGTCGTCTCAGGCGCCTTGGTTGGCGCTTTGGTTGTTTCCGGCGCCTTAGTCGGAGCGCTGTCCGGATTGGCCTCTATCGTTCCATTGTAAGATGTCTCAGGCGCTTTCGTTGTCGACGGTGCCTTAGTCGTCTGCTTCGCGGCTTCCGTTGTCTGCTTGGCAGCGTCCTTCTTGGCATCCTCCATTTTCTTTATCGCGTCCTCCGCATCTTTCTTAAGCTTTGCGGCCTCGGCTGCCTTCTGCTGTTCTTCCTGGGTGGAGACTGCCTGGTTAAATTCTACCTTCACATCGATATAATCTTTAAACACATAGCCAACCAGGTCGTTATCAACGGATATCTTATAAAAATCTCCCTCTTCCCCGATTACTACGTATTCCGCATCCGGTGAAAGCAGATCAAGCGTCCTGCTGTCCAGGCCGGGCTTCTCGCGCAGCCTCAGAGTACCGGTGCTGGCAACGCGGGCCTTCTGCGTTCCCACCTGCCTGGCAATCGACTCCGCCTCCGAACCCGTTATAAAATACTGTGACTTAATATATCCTTTTACGCTGCCCGACTGGATCTGATACCACTTTCCGCCTTCTCCATCTACTGTGGAAAGAATCGTGGCGGCACAGTTATTGTAGATTTTTCCCACCACAGCGCTTGTCGTGTTGGCCTCCGCCCTCACATTGACATAATTGCTGACGCGGGAAATAGCCACATTATCATATGCTGATTTTGATGTGGCTTTTACGACCGGTACCTCTCCGTCACGGGACGATGTGGCTGCCTGGGCCAGTTTCTCATCCGAAGAGAAGGCCTGAGCCAGCTCCTCCTCCGGGTTCAGGCTTCCGGCATAGTAATTATTAATCGCTACCGACGCGCCCGCCACCGGGGAATCCGTCTCAAGATTCATTGCAGCTTCCGATGAAAACGCCATCCCGCTTGCAAAAAGCAGGCAGGCGGACGACATCATCAGTATCTTCAAACCCTTTTTCATGTGAAACTTCCCCCTAAATCATGGTAAGATAACTCTGGGCGCTGGTAATGCAGTTCGCTCCGTCAGCAGCTGCCGTTATAACCTGTCTGAGTGCTTTCGTCCTCACATCCCCGGCGGCATATACGCCGTCCACCGATGTCTTTCCGTCCTCACCGGCTACAATATATCCGTGCTGGTCCATCTCTATCTGACCGGAATACTGCCCGCTGTCAGGCTCAATCCCCACGGCTATAAACACGCCGTCCACCTTCAGTCCGCTCTTCTCTCCGGTCTTTTTATTCCTAAGCATTAATGACTCTACTTTGTCTTCTCCTTCTATCTCATCCACTACCGTATCCCAGATAACTTCCACATTATCTAAGGACAGCAGGCGGTTCTGCAGGCTCTTGGCGCCTCTCAGCTCGTCCCTTCTGTGGATCAGGTATACCTTGCTGCACATCCTGGCAAGGAATATGGCATCCTCTATCGCCACATCGCCTCCGCCGATGACCGCCGTTACTTTATTCTTAAAGAACGCTCCATCACATGTTGCACAGTAGGAAACCCCGGCTCCCGTCAGGATTTCTTCGCCCTTCGCCCCCAGTTTTCTGTGGTGGGCGCCCGTGGCAATGATCACTGTCTTTGCAAGATACGTGTCATTCTCGCAGACAATCTTCTTCACGTCTCCGCCCAGCTCGGCCGCCATAACGGTGTCCTCTTTGAATTCGGCTCCCAGCTTGTCCGCATGTTCCCTCAGCTTCATTCCAAGGTCAAAACCGGAAATTCCCGGAAGTCCGGGATAATTGTCTACTTCGTATGTGTTGAGGATCTGTCCTCCGCTCATCATATTCCTCTCGATCACCACCGTGTCGAGCTCCGCCCTCTGCGCATAAACAGCGGCGCTTAATCCTGCCGGTCCTGAACCGATAATGATCAAATCATGGATTTTATCCATCTGACCGTCCTCCATTCGTCCTGATATTTTAGTCTGATTTACTGTTTTGTTCAATTAAAATATTGAATTTCTGCCGTATATTTTCTGGATTTTATCTGATAGCCAGGTGTATCCGGTCGGTTTACCCTGATTTTTTTACGTATTCCGTGCTGCTCTTATCATCCGTTTTCAGCCATTTTAGGATAAATTAGGATTGGCTTTTAAGGTTACTTTTAAGTATACCACATCTTTCCAGTGCGGAACAGATATTTTATATGGAAACTTCTTACATTTTTGGGTTGCGGCGCGAAACGGTGTTTTTGCCTTTTCTGTGCACTGCGCAGCGTGTTACCGGGCACGGAGAGAACAGTAACGGGACGTTTTCATTCCTCAGCTCCCCTTCTGTTTTTATCATGACTTTTTCCCCAATCCGTGATAAAATAACCTTATCCCCAATGAGGAACTTACTGATACGATTCACAGTGAATATCCCACAGGGTATTCTGTCAAAGGAGTTGATTTTATGCCAAGAAAAACTGTACTTGTCACTGGCGCTTCCCGCGGAATCGGAAAGGCCATAGCGATAAAATATGCCAAAAAGGGCTACAATGTGGTCATCACCTGCGTTCACCGGCGTGAACAGCTTCTGCAGACCGAGATGGAGATTGAGGATTATAATGTGGAATGCCTGACCTGGGTAGGGGATGCCGGGGACTACGGCTCCTGCGAAGAGCTGTTCCAGAAAATCAAAAAGCAGTTCGGGACCCTGGACGTCCTTGTCAATAACGCCGGCGTCTCCTATATCGGTCTGCTTCAGGACATGAAGCCGGAGGACTGGGACCTCATCGTCCGCACCAACCTGACCTCGGTATTTAACTGCTGCCGTCTGGCCGTACCCATGATGATTCAGAAACAGCAGGGCAAGATCGTCAACATCTCTTCCGTCTGGGGCGTCAGCGGCGCTTCCTGTGAAGTTGCCTATTCCGCCACCAAGGGCGGAGTCAACGCGTTTACAAAAGCGCTGGCCAAAGAACTGGCTCCCAGCAACATTCAGGTTAATGCCATCGCCTGCGGCGCCATCGACACGGAGATGAACCATTTCCTGCACAGGGAAGACCTGCTGAACCTGATCGATGAGATACCGGCCGGACGCCTCGGCAAAGCGGAGGAGGTAGCGGATCTGGCTTACCATCTTGGGTATAAGGAGTCTTATTTAACCGGACAGATTATCGGGCTGGACGGCGGATGGATTTAATCTTCGGAGGTTATTATTTGCGGCGCCATTCTCCCGAACGTTAAACCAACTATATCAATCATTTATAATTCTATTTTATTTTGTTTAATTTTTCATGCCGGGAGGGTAGTCCGTATGGATTTGAAAGAACAAAAGTATGTATGTACGCTGGCCGAATGTCAAAATCTGACCAGGGCCGCCGAACGTCTCTATATTTCCCAGCCTGCCCTCAGCATATTTATCAGCAAACTGGAGAACAGTATGGGCATCCCGTTATTTACCAGGAAAAACGGGAAATTCATCCTTACCTATGCAGGGGAATGCTATGTGGAAGAAGCCCGCAAAATGCTGGAACTCGAGCGTTCCCTCAGGAAGAAGCTGGATAAGATAACGAGTGAACAGTCCGGCCGTATCCGCATCGGTTCGTCCGTGCGCAGAAGTCCATGGCTGCTTCCTCCGGTAATTGCAAAGTTTGAAAAGGAATGGCCCGACGTTGAAGTAATTCTGAAGGAAGGCACCATATCAGATTTAAACGAACTGCTCGATAATTTTGAGCTGGATTTGGTAGTCCTTAATCTGCCGGACTTAAAAGATGATATGGATTACCAGGTGCTGTTTCGCGATGAGTTTCTGCTGGCGGTTCCCCAGTTTCACCCAATCAACGAGAAGTCGGAATATGTTCCCGGCTCCGCCTACAGAAAGATTGATCCAAAATACTTAAACGGTGAGTCGCTGTTTTTACATGCCTCATGGTCCAGCAGCCGCCAGATCGAGGACCGTATTCTGGAGAAACATCATGTGAAACCCGGAAGAATCCGTGTCATACGCGGTACGGAAACCTCTTTTCAGATGATAGCGGAAGGCCTTGGAATCGGCTTTATCAGGGAGAGTTACGCCATCAATTTGAAATACAGAAAAACGGTCAATTATTACTGTATTGACTCTGATGACCACCCGATTGATGTTGTGGCCTGTTACCGAAGCGGCGTTCCCCTTCCTGCGTATATGAAGCGGATGCTGGAGCTGCTGGAAGAACACGGGCGGAATATGTAACCCGTTGTAACAGTTCAGACAGCATGAACTGTTACGGCATTCGGCTAATAAAATCGCTGCGCGATGAGCCGAATGCTTGCTGCCACTACCTTTTTGTACGGTCAGCGCAGTAAATGTGCAGACCTATCTGAACTGTTACAACCCGTTACTATTAATGTCATTTATAAAGATAATAAAATATATAAAGTTCACACGTGCCTCCGTTTCAGATATAGTTATCATATCAAAAAACGGAGGTATTTTTATGGATTCCAAAATTCTTTATCAGTACATTGACAGTATTTCTCCCGAACTTCTGGCAATGTCCGATCGCATTTTTGATCATCCGGAAGAGGGGTTAAAAGAGTATTATGCAAAAGAGCAGTTGACAGGCTGGCTTGAAAAAGTGGGATTTACCGTAGAATCCGGCGTTGCCGGCGTAGAAACCGCCTTCCGCGCCGTCTGGGAAAATGGGAAAGGCGGCCCTAACATCGGACTTCTGTGCGAATATGACGCCCTTCCCGGTCTGGGACATGCCTGCGGCCATCATATGCAGGGACCGTGCATCCTCGCAGCCGCCGCGGCTGTCCGGAACGCAGCCGGAAATATGCCGTTCACCCTCACCGTCTACGGCACTCCCGCGGAGGAAAGCGTCAGCGGCAAGATTATGATGATAAAAAACGGCTGCACCTTTGAGGAACTGGATGTGGCTCTTATGATGCATGCCGCCGGCGCTACTCAGGTCGATGTCAAGTCTATGGCCAATACGAAATTCAGCGTCACCTTCCACGGTGTGAGTTCTCATGCAGCCATACGCCCAGAAAAAGGCCGAAGCGCCCTGGACGCTCTTCTCCTGGCTTTCCAGGGTGTAGAATTTCTCCGGGAACATGTTTTAGAAGACACCCGTATTCATTACACCGTAACCGACTGCGGCGGCACGCCTGCCAACGTCGTTCCCGCCCGGGCCACCGGCAGTTTCTATGTGCGTTCCTACAACAGAACGTATCTGGACACTGTAATTGAACGTTTTAAAAAGGTCATCGCCGGAGCGGCAATGATGACGGAAACAGAAGTTGACATAAAAGAAGAAAAGAGTGTGGATAATAAGATACCGGTACTCTCCCTTAACAAGCTTGTAATCGATAATGCGGTAAAGTCGGGCGCTCCAAACATAGGCCCCTCCCGCGAAAAGACCGGCTCAACCGATTTCGGCAATGTCATGCACCGGGTTCCCGGGACCTGTATCCGCGTCGCATTTGTAGACAGCAGCGCTGCGGCCCACTCCACCGAATATCTGGAAGCAGGGAAAACCAAAGAAGCACACGACGCCGTCATTTACGGCGCCCGGATCCTTGCCATGACGGCCATGGACTTAATAGAAAATCCACAGCTTTTGTCTGAAATAAAAGAAGAGTTTACCGTAAACCGCAATAACGAATCCGTTTGTCTGTAAAAGGGAGGTAGGTAGAAATGGAAAAGAAAAAGTTTAAAATGCCCCACTCATATGTCATTATTTTTTTACTGCTGATTGCCGTGTCAATCATGACTTATCTGATACCTGCCAATGAATATGACCGTATCGAAACAGCCTCCGGCAATACAACGGTTGTCGTAGAATCTTATCATGCTGTTGAAGGTTCTCCTGTTCCCATCTGGGAGATTCCCAACTATATCATGAAAGGGCTCAGCAAACAGGCCGATATCATTTTCCCGCTCCTGGTCATTGCCGGCGCTCTGGAGGTCATATTGGCCACCGGAATGTTTCATGCCTATTGCGGTAAAATGGCTATGAAATGCAAGGGAAAGGAGAAAATATTCATTCCTGCCATCCTGCTCATTTTTGCAGTGATCGGCATTACCCAGTCAACCAATAAGTTCATCGGCTTCGCCCCTCTCGGCGTCATGCTGGCTGCGACCCTGGGCTATGACGCCATTGTAGGAGTCGCGATTGTCCTTCTGGGCGTCGGGATCGGATTTTCTACCGGTATTCTTGCACCGACCACCGCTGTTGCCCAGGATATTGCAGAACTTACCGCCTACTCCGGCTTGTGGCTGCGTGTCGTCAGCTTTGTGCTCTTCTATATTGTTACGGCGCTCTATATTATCCGTTACGGTGAAAAATGCAAGAAAGATCCTGCCAAAAGTGTTCTGTACGGAGTAGAAGGGGTTAAAAATTTTGATATTGGCGATTCTCAGACGAAAATTGAAAAACGCCATCCGCTTGTACTTGCCGTATTTCTTGTTTCCTTCGGCGTTTTGATGTACGGCTGCATCAACCGCGGCTGGGGACTGGTGGAAACCGCCGTCTGTCTGTTCTGGATGGCATTTATCGGGGGCCTTGTTTACGGCTATAATCCCAGCACGATTGCAACGCATTTTGTAAAGGGCGCTAAGAATATGACTTCCGCTGCCCTGATCGTAGGTCTGGGGGCCACAGTTGCCATTATACTTTCCTCCGCCAATGTCCTGGATTCCGTTGTACACGGCCTGGCCTCCATGCTGGCCCTGTTCCCCAATTTTCTCAAAGCTCCCGTGATGCTGGTAATGAACGTGATCGTCAACGGCTTCGTCACCTCAGGGACAGGACAGGCTGCCGTTGTTATGCCTGTAATGGTTCCGCTGGCCGACGTTTCCGGAATCACCCGCCAGACGGCGGTCCTTGCCTACAAATTCGGAGACGGCTTCTGTAACTATATCCTGCCCCATGCATCCGCCCTGATGGGATTCCTGGGCGCTACCGGCATCGGGTATGATATCTGGATGAAATTTATGGGTAAACTTTTCGCTCTGTGGATGACCCTTGGGTCTGCAATCCTGATTCTGGCTTATGTAGTACAGTATCAGTAGAATCAATTAAAAAAGTACCGCAAACCCTGTTTTCACAAATGGTCTGCGGTACTTTTTTAATTGAATCTGCTGATTAGTTCTCTTTTGCAGCAGCTTTAGCTTCTTTGATCTTCTCTGTTAAGAAAGGAACAATCTTGTTCAGATCGCCTACTACGCCGTAGTCAGCTACATCGAAGATAGGAGCTGTCTCATCTTTGTTGATGGCAACAATGATGTCGGACTCTTCCATACCTGCAAGATGCTGAATAGCGCCGGAGATACCGATTGCAAAGTAAACGTTAGGACGAACTGTCTTACCTGTCTGGCCTACCTGTAAATCTTTAGGTTTCCAGCCTGCATCTACAACTGCACGGGAGCAGCTTACTGTTCCGCCGATTGCTTCAGCAAGTTCTTCAAGGATCTTGAAGTTTTCCGGGCTGCCCATTCCACGTCCGCCGGATACGAGGATCTTAGCGTCCATGATATCTACAGTATCGGATACAGCCTTAACGATGTCAAGGATTTCTACGTACTGGTTGTTTGGTGTAAATCCTGGGTTGAACTCTTCAACTACAGCTTTAGCGCCTTTTACCTTCGGAGCTTTCTTCATAACGCCTGGACGTACGGTTGCCATCTGAGGACGGAATTCCGGGCAGGCGATAGTAGCGATTGTGTTACCGCCGAATGCAGGACGTGTCATCAGTAACTGATTATGTTTTGTCTCTCTTCCAGGAATCGGGTTCATTGGGAAGTCACCGATATCAAGCTGTGTACAGTCAGCAGTTAAACCTGTATGGATTCTTGCGCAAACACGAGGACCAAGGTCACGGCCGATTGCTGTAGCACCAATTAAGAAGATTTCCGGTTTATATTTCTCGATTACAGATGCAAGAGCGTGTGTGTATGGCTCAGTTCTGTACTCTTTTAACTCAGGATCGTCAACAACGATTACTTTGTCGGCGCCGTATTCAGCCAGCTGGTCTGCAAGGCCTTTTACATCGGAACCAACTAAAACAGCCGTTACTTCTGTGTTTAAGTCTTTTGCTAATTCTTTTCCTTTGCCAATCAGCTCGAATGCGATACCGCCGATTACGTTATCAACCTGCTGTGCAAAGACAAATACTCCCTTATATGCTTCTAAGTTCATCTTATTCACCACTCTTTTCTTTGATTTTTAAATAACGTGTTTTTCTGCCAGTTTGCCTACGATGTAATCTGCGGAAGCTGCCGGGTCTAAAGTTACATGCTCGCCGGCGCCCTTTCTGACTTTATCGGAAGCCTTAGCGATCTGAGTTGGAGAACCTTTTAAACCTAAGTTGGAATCTTCTACGTCTTTCAGGTCATTTCTTCCCCAAACAGTGATTTCTTTGCTGTAAGCATCGAAAATTCCGCCTGGAGTCATGTAACGCGGCTCATTTAATTCTGCAAGAGCTGTGAGTAAGCATGGTAACTGAGCTTTAACAACATGATATCTGTCGTCATACTGACGCTCAACAACGATATATTTGCCTTCGAGATTGATCTCTTTAATTTCCTGAGCATAGCTGATTACCGGGATTCCAAGATGCTCGGAGATCTGCGGTCCAACCTGTGCCGTATCACCATCGATAGCCTGACGGCCTGTGATGATTAAGTCATATTCCATATTGCGGATAGCGCCTGCAATTGTCTGGGATGTTGCCCATGTATCTGCGCCGCCTAATACTCTGTCTGTTACTAAAACGCCATTGTCTGCGCCCATAGCCATAGCCTCACGAAGAACTTCTTCAGCCTTTGGAAGACCCATTGTAACTACGGTAACTTCTGCGCCATACTGATCTTTTAAACGGAGGGCTGCTTCCAGACCAGCTTTGTCGTCTGGGTTCATGATTGTAAGCATTGCGCCTCTGTCAAGAGTACCATCAGGATTAAATTTAACTCCGCCTTTGGTATCCGGAACCTGTTTAATACAAACTACTATTTTCACGGTATGTTCACTCCTTATTCTTGTTTTTTTCTCATAATTGAGATACGTTAAAATCTATTGCCTGGAAATCTTATTTTAACAGGGAAGCAGAAATTACCATTCTCTGAACTTCAGATGTTCCTTCGTAGATCTCTGTAATCTTAGCATCACGCATCATACGCTCTACATCATATTCTCTTGTGTAGCCGTAACCGCCGTGAAGCTGAACAGCCTTGGTTGTAACTTCCATAGCAACCTCTGCTGCGTATAATTTAGCCATAGCTGCTTCTACAGAATAATTTTTCTGTGTCTTCTTAGCCATAGCTGCTCTGTAAACAAGGAGCTGAGCCGCTTTAACTTTTGTAGCCATATCAGCTAACTGGAACTGTGTATTCTGGAACTGTCCGATGGAACGGCCGAACTGCTTTCTTTCCTGAACATATTCAACTGTTCTGTCGAGAGCGCCCTCTGCAAGGCCGAGTGCCTGAGCAGCAATACCGATACGTCCGCCATCCAGAGTATGCATAGCGATACCAAAGCCTTTACCCTGCTGTCCTAAGATGTTCTCCTTCGGGATTCTGCAGTCTGTAAAGATCAGCTCATATGTTGCTGAACCACGGATACCCATCTTCTTCTCTTTCGTTCCGAAGGTGAATCCTGGAGTTCCTTTTTCTACGATAAATGCAGAGATTTCTTTTTTCTTTCTTCCTCTTGCATCTTCTTTAATGCCTGTTACAGCGATGATTACATAGACATCAGCTTCCTTACCGTTTGTGATGAAGATTTTGGAACCGTTAAGTACCCACTCGTCACCATCTAAAACAGCTTTTGTCTGCTGTCCCTGTGCATCTGTACCAGCGCCTGGCTCTGTTAAACCGAAAGCACCTAATTTCTCACCTTTTGCAAGGGGAACCAGGAATTTCTGTTTCTGCTCTTCAGTACCGTAGGTCTGGATTGGATCACAGCAAAGAGAGGTATGTGCAGATACGATAACGCCTGTAGTACCGCAAACCTTTGAAAGCTCCTCAACACACATAGCGTATGTTAACGGATCGCAGCCCTGTCCGCCGTACTCCTTCGGAACCGGAATTCCCATGAAGCCCAGTTTCTGCATTTTCTCAACGGTACCTGTCGGGAAATGTTCTGTCTCGTCAACTTCCTGTGCTAAAGGTTTTACTTCTTTTTCGGCGAAGTCATGGAATAACTTCCTCGCCATTTCATGCTCTTTACTTAATGTAAAATCCATGTCTATTCCTCCATCATTTTCTTATATAGCGCTTAAAGGCGGCTTAGGCACGCCTGATGCGGTTCAAATAATTAATTAATTGTACTTATAGAAGCCTTCGCCGGATTTCTGTCCTAACTTTCCGCCGCGGACCATCTTACGAAGGAGCTGGTGCGGACGATACTTCGGATCTCCGGATTCAGCCTGTAATACTTCCATGATGGCAAGTACTACGTCAAGACCAATCAGATCTCCAAGAGCCAGCGGTCCCATCGGATGACTTGCGCCCAGCTTCATAGCTGTGTCGATGCCTTCTACAGTTGCTTCGCCCTCGGCATAAATGCCGATAGCTTCATTTATCATCGGAATCAGGATTCTGTTTACTACGAAACCTGCGGCTTCCTCTACCTGAACCGGGATCTTTCCGATTTCTTCTGAGATTGCTTTTACTTTGTCGACAGTCACTTCTGGTGTGTTCAGTCCGGCGATTACCTCTACCAGCTTCATAACAGGAGCCGGGTTAAAGAAGTGCATACCTACTACCGGTCTGTCAAGTCCTGCACCGATTGCCGTGATGGACAGAGAAGATGTGTTTGTTGCGAAGATACACTCCGGTTTGCAGATTGCAGCCAGTTCTCTGAAGGTCTGTTTTTTGATTTCCATATCCTCGATTGCTGCTTCAACTACCAGATCGCAGTCAGCGCAGATTGTCTTCACACCTGGGTGGATTTTGGCAAGGACTCTGTCGGCAGTTTCCTTGTCCATCTTGCCTCTTGCAACACGTTTCTCAAATCCTTTTGCAATTCTCATTTTGCCGTTTGCGGCGAATTCTTCATTAATATCACATAAACATACTTCGTAACCATCTACCTGGGCAAAAGCCTGAGCAATACCGGAACCCATTGTTCCTGCACCAATAATACCAACTTTCATGACAAATCCTCCTGATTTTACACTGTTATTTGTTATTGAAATTTTCTACTTTTCGTTTCTCGAGAAACGCGGTCATGCCTTCTTTCTGATCCTCTGTCTCAAAGCAGTCGCCAAATGCTTTTTCCTCAATGACGATAGCCTGATCCATATCAACCTGAAGTCCTTCGTTCATCGCCTTCTTAGAATTTCTCACTGCAATAGGAGCATTCTTCGCGATGCCTGCCGCCAGCTTCTTTGCCGCCGGCATCAGTTCTTCCTGTGTATAAACCGCATTGACAAGTCCCAGTCTGTACGCCTCATCCGCCTTGATGTTTCGGGCGCCGTAAACCATCTCTTTCGCTTTTCCTACACCAATCAGACGGGCCAGTCTCTGAGTGCCGCCGAATCCCGGTGTGATTCCAAGGCCAACTTCCGGCTGGCCGAACATCGCATTATCGGAACAGATGCGGATGTCACAGCTCATGGCAAGCTCATTGCCGCCGCCAAGCGCGAATCCGTTTACTGCCGCAATTACCGGAATCGGGAATGTCTCGATCTTACGGAAAATATCATTGCCGAATTTGCCAAATGCTTCACCCTCAGCCTTTGTCATCGTGCTCATGGCAGCGATGTCGGCTCCGGCCACAAAGGATTTCTCCCCTGCGCCTGTCAGGATAATGGTTCTGATTCTGGAAAGATCCACTGCATCAAAAGCAGCTTCGATATCCTTTAACACATCTTCATTTAACGCATTGAGTGCTGCCGGACGGTTGATGGTCATAATGCCAACGTATCCATCCTCTTCGTAATCAACAAACCCCATTGCCATCATCTCCTTACATAATTATGTAGTTAAACCAGAAACAGCCGGAGCGTGGAGGGGTTGTCCCCCTCCACAGATTCCGGTTATTTAAACTGCTTAGTCTCTCTCGACGATTGTGGCACATCCCATGCCGCCGCCGATACAAAGTGTTGCGAGACCTTTCTTAGCGTCCCGTTTCTGCATCTCGTATAACAATGTAGTAAGGATACGGCATCCGGAAGCTCCTACCGGATGTCCAATGGCGATAGCTCCGCCGTTTACGTTCAGGATGTCGCTGTTGAAGTGTAAATCACGGGCAACTGCGATAGACTGTGCAGCGAATGCCTCGTTTGCTTCGATCAGGTCGAAGTCCTCAACTTTCATGCCTGTTTTCTTGAGAACCTTGTTGGTAGCTGCTACAGGGCCGATACCCATGATAGTAGGATCAACGCCGCCAAGTGCGCCTGCAACCCAAGTAGCCATTGGTTTGATTCCCAGTTCTTTTGCTTTTTCTTCGCTCATAACAACTACTGCTGCTGCGCCGTCGTTGATAGAGGAAGCATTACCTGCCGTAACACGTCCGCCGTCTGGTTTAAATGCAGGACGAAGTCTGGCAAGTGATTCTTTTGTTGTACCTGCACGCGGGCCTTCGTCGGTATCAACAATGACAGTTTCTTTTTTCTTCTTGATTTCGATCGGAACGATCTCGTCTTTGAATCTGCCTGCTTCACGTGCTGCGCATGCCTTCTGCTGGCTGGCTGCTGCAAACTCGTCAAGCTCTTCTCTTGTAATGCCCCATTTGTCGCAGATGTTCTCTGCGGTGATTCCCATGTGATAACCGTTGAAGGCATCCCACAGGGCGTCATTTACCATGGTGTCGATCATTGGAGCGTTGTTCATACGGTAGCCGTAACGTGCGTTCATTAACGCATATGGTGCTGCGGACATGTTCTCCGCGCCGCCTGCTACTACGATGTCAGCGTCACCTGCAACGATCATCTGTGCTGCTGCGTTTACACAATGTAAACCGGAGCCACACACAACGTTCATTGTCACTGCCGGAACTTCGATAGGAAGTCCTGCTTTGATAGACATCTGACGAGCCACGTTCTGACCAAGGCCGGCCTGGATTACACAGCCCATGTAAACGTGATCTACCTGTTCCGGTGCTACGCCAGCTCTGTTCAGTGCTTCTTTAATAACGACAGCGCCCATTTCTGCTGCCGGCACTGTGCTGAGCTGACCGCCCATGGAACCTACGGCGGTACGGCATGCACTTGCTATTACGACTTTCTTTGACATATCAAATTTCCTCCTTAAAAAATGACTTGCCACGTAAATAAAACAATTGCATAGATTGATAGTAACTATATCTTATCACTCTTGAAGTGTCCTGTCAAATAATTATCAATGAATTTATAAACTTTTTATAATGCTTTCTTAACACGGTTTTATCAATGATTTTTTGCCGGTTTTTCAGACCCACTGGCAATTTTGCACAATTTTTTTTACATATTTTTTACTTTTCATCCGGTTTCTTTTGCGATATTACTAAATAGTTACCCAACTGTGTGAGATTTTGGACATTCCTTTTCTCCTGTTATTCGCCTCTATTTATAACTGTGATATTAATATATCAATAATCAGGCTATTTTTTGAGGCGCCGGACGGGTTTCGGGATGCTCCGTACCGGTGCATTACCGTAACTATTCACAATAAAGCACTTTCTATATTATGCAATCTGTACATTGACGAAAGGGTGAAAATGAATTATCATACATACAAGCTTTATCTAGCATGCTAACAATTAGCTTACTCCTGAATAATTTTGCATGCTGCAGACAGCCGCTGTGTCAGGGAGCCGAAAAAGGCCGTTCCTCCGGCCGCGCGTTACGTTCCGTATAAGTTTAGCCATTACATGTACTACAAAAATATAACTGCTGCGTATATAAAACAAGTGCTGGAAAGATAGTAAAAGTGAAAAGAATGTAACGGCTTCGGCTCCGCTCCTGATGCAGGGGCCGCTTTCCCATAGAAAATCAGGCTCTATTTTTGTTCATTTAGACGGAAAAAATCTGTTCTCAAAAATTCTGACCCCCATTTCCAGAGGTAATTTCCCCAAAAATCAAAAATATTTTTATCTATTTGTGCCAATTTTTCGTTTGCTCTTTGATTTATTTCGAATTATTAGCATGCTATATTTTTTATCCCAAAACTATTCACATTCATTTATAACTGTGATATACTCCTGATTATAAGAGCAGCGACGATGGCTCCGGAAAATTTTATTAACCAAATCATTCAAAATTGGGAGGAACGGATCATGGAAGTAAAAAATTACAACAACTTATTGGTAGAAACAGAAAACGGCATTGCAGTTGTCACAATCAACCGTCCTAAGTCTTTAAACGCACTGAACAGCGAGACGCTGGCAGAGTTGGGCGACATTGCCGCCGAGATTGAGAAATCGAAAGAAGTAAAGGTGGTAATTCTGACGGGAGCCGGACAGAAAGCGTTTGTCGCAGGCGCCGACATTTCTGAAATGGTTAACGCCACCCCACAGGAAGGACGCGCCATGGCGCTTCTGGCAGCCGATACCTTTAAGAAATTTGAGAATATGCCTCAGGTGACCATTGCGGCCGTCAACGGATACGCCCTCGGCGGCGGATGTGAAATTTCCATGTGCTGCGACATCAGGATTGCCGCTGAAAACGCTAAATTTGCCCAGCCGGAAGTCAATCTCGGAATCCTTCCCGGCTTTGGAGGCACACAGCGCCTTCCGAGACTGGTTGGCAAGGGACGCGCCAAGGAACTGATTTTCACCACCGACCAGATTGATGCCCAGGAGGCCTACCGCATCGGACTTGCCAATAAGGTGGTTCCTCAGGAAGAGCTTCTTAACTACTGTAAGGAAATGGCGAAGAAAATCATGTCCAAGGCCAGCTTTGGAGTTACCCTCGCAAAACAGGCCATCAACACGGGCATGGACACCGATTTGGACAGCGGCCTGAAGCTGGAAGCCAATCTTTTCGGTCTGGCATTCTCCACCCATGACAAAGCGGAAGGAATGCAGGCATTTCTGGAAAAGAGAAAAGCCGATCTGACGGATTTCTAAAATTACATAGGTAATACAGATTAACCGGAGTTGGTGTAAAACCCGGCTCCGGTATTTTTTATATTTTTTTGCTTTAAATTGTCTGATTTCTATTCTTATAACCGTGCAAAGACTGTTTTCAGTTTTACAAAATTTCATTTATGCATACAACACTGTTTTATGATTCTTAAACCACAGGAGGTAATATATGAGCAAGGTTTCTATTATAACAGCCGCCGAGGCAGCCGCAGCGGTCACAGACCGCATGACCGTGACTACCAGCGGATTTGTGGCAAGTGATATGCCGGAGGCTCTGTCAAAGGCTCTGGAGCAGAGATTTCTGGAAACGGGCGCTCCAAAGGATCTGACCCTGTTTTACGCCGCCGCCCAGGGCAACAGGGACGGCAGCGGAGCCGATCATTTCGCCCATGAGGGCATGGTGAAACGCGTAATCGGCGGTCACTGGAATATGGTTCCGAACCTTGGCCGGATGGTCCTGGAAAACAAGATCGAGGGTTACAACCTTCCCCAGGGCACTCTGTCACAGCTCTTCCGCGATATCGCGGCGCACCGCATCGGCACCATCACCCACGTGGGCCTGAACACCTTTGCCGATCCAAGAATTGAGGGCGGTAAGCTGAACTCCATTACAACGGATGATTTGGTGGAGGTAGTCGAAATCCTCGGTGAAGAAAAGCTGCTTTATAAATCGTTTCCCCTGGATATTGCCTTTATCCGCGGCACTTATTCCGATGAAAACGGCAACATAACGATGGAGCACGAGGTGGCGTCCCTTGAGTCCACATCCATTGCACAGGCTGTCCGTAACAGCGGAGGCAAAGTGATTGTACAGGTGGAAAAAGTCGTAAAGAACGGCTGTCTTGATCCGAAGCTCGTTAAAATCCCCGGAATCTATGTGGATGCCGTTGTGGTATGTGAGGATATGAAGGATCACGAACAGTGCGTCGGCTGTGAATACGACGGGGCCATGACCGGAGATTTCAGCGTGCCGTTAAGCAGCCTGTCCTACCCTTCCCTCTCCGCAAAGAAAGTGATCGGCCGCAGGGCTGCGATGGAACTGAAAAATGATTCCGTCGTCAATCTGGGGATCGGAGTTCCCGAATATATTTCCATGGTTGCGAACGAGGAGGGAATCGGCGACTATATGACCCTGACCGTGGAGGCCGGTCCTGTCGGCGGAGTTCCCCAGGGCGGTCCGAAATTCGGCGGTTCCGTCAATCCCGAGGCTATTCTGGATCAGCCGTACCAGTTCGACTTCTATGACGGAGGCGGCGTGGACTATGCGTTTCTCGGTCTGGCCCAGGCCGACCGATGCGGCAATATCAATGTCAGCAAGTTCGGTCCGAGAATAGCGGGCTGCGGAGGCTTTATCAACATCACCCAGAATGCAAAACGGGTATTCTTCTGCGGTACGTTTACCGCCGGCGGACTGAAAGTTGCCTTTGAAAACGGGGAACTTCAGATTCTTTCTGAAGGCAGGGAGCAGAAATTTATCGAGCAGGTGGAGCAGATTACCTTCAGCGGCAATTATGCCAATAAGACGGGGCAGCCGGTGCTCTACATCACCGAGCGGGCCGTATTCGAGCTTAGAAAAGACGGGGTTTATCTTCTCGAAGTGGCTCCCGGAATTGATATACAGACCCAGATTATCGATCAGATGGGATTCACTCCCAGGATGGATGGACAGCCAAAATTAATGGACGGCCGTATTTTCAGAAATGAGCTGATGGGACTGGCCAAATAGCAAATCTAATTGTCAGGGGGGTATGTATCTATGAATTTTCAGATATGGATTTTATTTATTGCTATCGTATTGTTTGGGCTGCTGGCGTTTAAGCAGGTCAGCGCCCTGATTCTGGCTCCAATCATCACCATCTTTGTCGCAGTCTGCTCGGGCCTTCCGATTCTCGACAGCCTGCAGAACCAGTTCATGCCGGCTGCCGGAGATTACATTATCAAGTATTTCCTTATCTTTTTTGTGGGCGCTCTGTTCGGCTCCGTCTATCAGTTTACGGGAGCCGCAGAATCCATTGCAAGGGCCATCGTCAAGGTCAGCAAGGGAAAATATGCCGCTCCGATTATCATGTGCATCACCGGAATACTGACATTCGGCGGCGTCAGCGGCTTTGTTGTGTTCTTTGTCATCTATCCGATTGCCATCCAGTTATTTAAGGAAGCCAATCTTACGAGGAGACTGCTGCCGGCCGCCATATCGGCGGGCTGCTGGACATGGTCCATGAGCGGTCCCGGTTCTCCTTCCATCCAGAACTACATTGCCATGACCAACCTGGGAACTCCGGCCACGGCCGCTTTTGTGCCGTCGCTCATCACCACGGCCGCCATGTTTGCCCTGATTTTTGCCTGGCTGGAATACAGGGCCAGAAAATTCACAAAAAAGGGCCTGGTATTTAATGACGCCTCTCTCAAATACCAGCTCACGGACGAGGAACTGAGTACCGAGGAAAGCAGGGATCTGCCTCACTGGATCATTGCATTCCTGCCGATTCTCATTATCCTGACCGTATTTAACCTTCTCGGTTTCCCGGTGGAAACCGCGGTACTGGCCGGCATCGGCGCTTCCGTCCTTCTGATGTTCCGGAGGGTAGGCGGCCTGAACCGCTGGATCGAAGTATTCAACAAGGGAGCCGCCGACTCGGGAGTCGCAATCCTGAACACGGCTATCGTCGTTGGATTCGGAGGCGTTGTGCAGAACACGCAGGGGTTTACCGACCTTGTACTGACGCTTAAAAGCCTGCATATGCCGCCTCTCGTATTTGTTATGATCACCGTGGCGGTCTGCGCCGGAGCCTGCGGTTCCGCTTCCGGCGGAATGGGCGTTGCCTTCAACGCATTGAAAAGCACTTATATGGAAATGGGCATCAACTTCCAGTATGTCCACCGCATTGCCGCCATCGCTGCCGGAACTCTCGACACCCTGCCCCACCAGGGCGCGCAGATTACGCTTCTCGGCATCTGTAAGATGACGCACAAGGAAGCTTACTGGGATATTGCCGTCACTCAGATCATTATTCCGTTTATCGCCTGTGGTTTCTTCATCGTGCTGGCATCCCTCGGACTTTGACAGTTCCGGCCGGAATCTGCGGTTGTTGTGAAATTACACAAAAAAACGGCAGATAATTTTACACTTTGTATATTGACCAACAGAGAAAAAAGAAGTATTATTTATGCAAGCTATTAATTAGCATGCTAGATATTTGTAAACATAATTTCTCGCATGTAAAATATTAACCAAAACATACGGCGGTCCCGTCGCGGCCGTCCGAAGACAAACCAATCATTTATCCTAAGGAGGTAACACTATGAATTTCCAGTTAACAGAAGACCGATTAGCATTACAGCAGGCAGTAAGAGAATTTGCAGAGAAAGAACTGGCTCCGGGTGTCATTGAACGTGATGAGAAAAGTGAGTATCCGGTAGAGCTCTATAAGAAGATGGGCGAGATGGGCCTGATCGGACTTCCTTATGCGAAGGAATACGGCGGTTCAGGTAGGGACTATCTGGACTACGCTATCGCAGTAGAAGAAATTTCCAAGGTTGACGCATCCGTCGGTATCTCCTACTCCGTATCCACTTCCCTTTACGGCGGCAGTATTGCAAACGGCGGTTCCGAGGAGCAGAAGAGAGAATTCCTCCCGGAAGTTCTTTCAGGTAAAACATTCGGTTCCTTCGGCCTGACCGAGCCGAACGCAGGATCCGACGCAGGCGGCTGTGTTACAATTGCGGAAAAGAAGGGCGACAAATACGTATTAAACGGCCTGAAGTGCTTCAATACCAACGGACCTCTCTCCGAACACTTTGCAGTATATGCACTGACTCATCCGGAACTGGGCAGCAAGGGCCTCTCCTGTTTCCATGTTACAAAAGGCACTCCCGGATTATCCATCGGAAAAATTGAGAACAAGATGGGTATCCGCTCCGCACAGGTTTCCGAACTCGTTTTTGAAAATTGTGAGATTCCTGAGACTGCTCTTCTGGGCGAAGAGAAACAGGGTTTCAAGATTGCCATGAAGACACTGGACGGCGGCCGTATCGGCGTTGCCGCACAGGGACTCGGACTCGCCGAAGGCGCGTTTGAAATCGCAAGAAAATATCTCATGACAAGGGAACAGTTTGGTAAACCGCTCTACAGAAACCAGTATCTTGCTTTCAAGATGGCCGAACTGGAATGCGAAATCGAGCAGGCTAAGTACATGCTCTACAAAGCCGCTCTCGACAAATCCGAAGGAAGATCCTACTCCATTCCTGCCGCCAAAGCAAAACTTGTCTGCACCAACGCCGCAATGCACGTTACAACAGAGGCCGTACAGATGCTGGGCGGCAACGGCTTCATGAAAGAATACCACGTAGAGCGTATGATGAGGGATTCCAAGATCACTCAGATTTACGAGGGAACAAACGAAATCCAGAAACTTGTAATCAGCGGAAGTTTATTCAGATAAAAGTCTCTCATACGTCTTCTGTTACTGCTCGCGGCATGGCCGTTTCCCGGCTGTGCCGTAATGAGCCCGGATCTGTTTGACTTTGCATGCAAATTTTCTTATAATAGAAACAGTTCGAACAGAAAATATTTGCACAGAAAGGCGATGAACAAACAATTATGGAACTCAAAGAATGTATTAATTTTCTGCTCACCACTGCACAGCATACGGTTTTCCAGTATCTGAGCCAGCGGCTGGCGCCTTATGACATCACCCCTTCCCAGTACGGCATATTAAACTGCCTGTGGATCGGCGGCGGCACCTGCCTTCCGCGCCAGATCGCAGAACTGCTCTGCCTGGAAACCTCCACTGTATCAGGAATCCTGGACAGAATGCAGAAGAAGGATTTAATTGACCGTGTCATCAACCCGGATAACCGGCGTGAGATTCTCGTCATGATCACTCCCAAGGGCGAGGCCCTGAAGGAGCCGGTCCTCAAGATTATCGATGAGGTGAACGAGGAAGTCTTAAAGGATTTCAGTCCGAAGGAAACAGATTTTATTAGAAAATCGCTGCGGCAGATTGCGGAAAAAGCATTGTAGTCTTCATGACACAATGCTTTTTCTTAAATTAAGTGGCAATGAAAAGTTCGCGAAGCGTGCTTTTCGTTGTTAACAGCGAAAAGTGAGGATTTTTTATGAATACGATTGCCATCATTCGTCAAACCTCCCCCGGCACAGAGGCAAAACAGGATTACGCCGCAGTGGAGGCAGCCCTGCGCTTAAAAAAACAGGCCGGAGGCTCCGTCACAGCGGTCTGCCTGGGCACGGAGTCAGGACTTTCCCTTCTCAGGGAGGCCGTCGCAATGGGATGTGACGGCGCTCTTCTGCTTCTTCTCCCTCCCGGCCTTCCTTCCACTCCCGAACCGTTACTGTATGCCCGGCTGCTCTGCGATAATCTCCGCTCCATGGAATTTAACGCCATTTTCACGAGCTGCTATAACGTGGATGCCGACACAATACAAACCGGTTTCCTGCTGGCCTCATTTCTGGACCTCCCCCAGGCCGGATATGCGGACGAAACCGCCTATTCCGAAAAGGACGGTTTTACCGTAAAGCGCCTGTTTGAAGACAGGTACCAGATGGTGAACCTTCCTTCCCCCTGTCTGATAAGCGCCCTATTGCAGCCCGGAAAGCGAATCTATATGACGGCCGACGGCATTACCAGGGCCTACTCGATGAAGATTCCGGTGATACCGGCGGATATAGCGCTCCGCTCCGGCGATCCCTCCTGTCTCACACTTCTCCATTCAGATAAGAAAAAAGAGAGGCACCACGGGACCGTCCTCACCGTTTCCACGGAGGAGGCCATAACCGCCATTATGGACATCATGCACAAAAACCATATAATTTAGAAGAAAGGGATACGAAATGAACCATGATATTGTCATAATCGCGGAACAGAGAGACGGAAAATTACAGAAAATCAGTCTGGAACTGATCTGCGGAGCCAGAGAACTGGCAAGGCGGACGGGCGGCAGGGTGATCGCCGTCATTGCCGGTTTCCGGCTTAAAGAATCCGCAGAGAAGCTGGCGGAAGAAGGCAGTGACGAGGTGTGGGTGATTGACGCTCCCTTCCTTGAAGAATACAGGGCAAAACCCTATGCGGAAGCCGTGAGCCGGGCCATTAAAAAGGCAGAACCGGAAATCGTCCTCTTCGGCTCCACCATGAGCGGAATAGAAATCGCCTCCGGCGCCGCGGCCAGGCTGAATACCGGCCTTGTCACCGACTGCACCGCTCTCTCCCTCTCACCGGAAAACGGCCTGCTGCTCATGACGCGCCCCAATACGGACGGCATTTCCATCGATACCTTTGTCTGCAGGGAAAAACGGCCGCAGATGGCCACAGTCCGGCCGGGCGTGCTTGCAAAAATGAGGGCGGAGGAGACTCCTCCCGAAATGCCCCCGGCCGTTATCCGTTCCTTTCCCATGGATTTCAGCAATATGGAAGACGGCGTCTCCATCATTTCCACGGTCAAAGGCAGGGAACAGGAATCCGACATCACCCGGTCCAGGGTCCTTGTCGCAGGAGGGCGCGGCATCGGCGGTCCGGAAGGATTTAAAACGCTCCGGACACTGGCTTCCCTCCTGGACGGCCAGATCGCCTGTTCCAGGGCATGTGTGGAGTCCGGCTGGATCGACGCTTCCCCTCAGGTGGGACAGACGGGAAAAACCGTGCGCCCCGACCTCTATCTGGCCTGCGGTATCTCGGGAGCATTCCAGCACGTGACGGGAATGGAGGCGTCCCGGCTGATTATTTCCATCAATAAGAATCCGGCCGCACCGATTTTCGATATCTCCGATTTGGGAATTGTCGGCAGCGTGGAAGTCCTGCTGCCAAAGCTCATCGCTGCCCTGACGGAGTATCGGAGAGCATAAGCGCCCTGCCCGTGAGCATTGACAAAAAATCCACAGAATGCTACACTTATTTCATCATTTTAAAAAGTTTAAGGATAAGGTGAACAGTATGGATTATAAGAAAATGTATGCAGAAAAACTGGTTTCCGCCGACGCGGCCGCGGCAGTGGTCAAGTCTGGTGACTGGGTTGACTATGGCTGGACGACCGGAACTCCGGTTGCCGTAGACGCCGCCCTGGCAAAACGTATGCCTGAGCTGACCAACGTCAATTTCAGAGGTGGAATCCTGATGTGGGTACCGGAGATTTTCAAAATCGAGAATCCGGCCGAGCATCTCACATGGAATTCCTGGCACATGAGCGGAATCGAGAGAAAGGCAATTGCACAGGGATTTTCCTATTATGCTCCAATCCGCTATTCCGAGCTTCCAAGATACTACAGAGAGTCCTCTACCAAACCGGACGTTGCCATCTTCCAGGTTGCTCCGATGGACGCACACGGATACTTTAACTTCGGGCCGAACGCCTCCCATATGGCAGCCTGCTGCGAGACCTCCAAAGTCATCATCGTGGAAGTGAATGAGAATATGCCGGTCTGCCTCGGCGGATTTGAGAACGGCGTGCATATCTCCCAGGTTGACATGGTTGTAGAGGGAAGCAATCCTCCTATCGCCGAGATGGGCGCAGGCGGAGCCGCCACGGAAGTGGATGAGGCCGTTGCAAAACTGATCGTGGAGGAGATCCCGAACGGAGCCTGCCTTCAGCTTGGTATCGGCGGAATGCCGAATGCCGTAGGTTCCCTCATCGCCAAATCAGACTTAAAAGATCTGGGCGTTCACACCGAGATGTATGTTGACGCATTTGTGGATATTGCCGCTGCCGGTAAGATCACGGGCGCTCACAAGGGCATCGACAAGGGCCGTCAGGTTTACGCTTTCGGCGCAGGTACGAAAAAACTTTACGACTACATTAATAACAATCCTGAATGTATGAGCGCACCGGTTGATTACACCAATGATATCCGCTCCATCTCCGCGCTGGATAACTTCATGTCCATCAACAATGCGGTAGACGTAGACCTCTTCGGACAGGTCAATGCGGAGTCGGCAGGCGTTAAACATATCAGCGGAGCCGGCGGACAGCTTGACTTTGTACTGGGCGCTTACCTTTCCAAAGGCGGAAAGAGCTTTATCTGCTGTTCCTCCACCTTCAACACAAGGGACGGCCAGTTAAAATCCAGAATTCTTCCGACCTTAAACCAGGGTTCCATCGTAACGGACACCCGTGCCAATATCCATTATCTCGTAACAGAGTACGGCAAGGTTAACTTAAAAGGTCTGTCCACCTGGCAGAAATGTGAGGCCATCATCTCCGTTGCACATCCGCAGTTCAGAGATGAACTGATTAAGGATGCCGAGAAGATGAATATCTGGAGACGCAGCAATAAGATTTGAGAAATGTAGAACTTGAGAAACATAAAGATTTAGAATCATAAAGATTTGGAATCATAAAGAATGACAGAGCCGCCGCAGACCGGGAATCGTATCCCGTCTGCGGCGGCTCTGTCCGCCGTGTTTTCAAACACGCTCTAGTACTCACGCAGCACCAGTTCCGTTATCCCCTGGTTCATCCCGTGCTCCAGCCGCGCCACCCGCGGTTCACGGCCGTAGGAATACTCCTCCCAGATCATGTTCTTTATTCCCGTTCCTCCATGGAACCCATGTATCAGGCGGATCCGGTAGACATTCCGGCCTGCCCGGTCAAGCTCTGCGTCGATCAGGCGTTTTGCCTCCTCGGCCCTCCGACCGTGCAGATCCAGTTCTATGATTCCGCCGTTCATCTCTTTTCCCCTGTGGTCTCACGGATCAGGCGTTCAACCGCTTCGTCCGTGTAGGACAGGAGTTTCCCGAATTCCCAGGCAATCCGGTAACGGGCTTCTCCCGTATACCTGCCTTCCCTGATCAATTCTTCCTTCCGCTCTCTGAGGGACAGATAGCTGTCCAGATCTTCGTCATTCTTATAGAAGATATAGTGACTGGCTCCTCTGTTCATCTCCTCCGGAAAAAGATCCGTGACAAGAGAATCATTTTCTGCATACATCTTCGTACCGTACCGGGCGCATATCTCACGGCATGCCTCCAAACACTCATCCCGCTCCTCCGGCGTCCGGCACGGATGGCTCATGGCAATCTTCTTTACTCCCGCACCTACCATCTCGTTAAAACAGTCGATCACTCCCAACTGGTAGGAATATGCATCAATCTCTCTTTTGTTCATCCCTGCTCACCTCTCCTGGCAAATATTTTTTCTGCCCTAAGTATAGCATGTACAAACTTATTTTGTCACTACGCGGTTTTATACATTACTGCCTCTTAATATATCTTCATAAGCCCCATCAAAACCGCTATTACAATCAGAACCAGGCTGATTGCCCATAACCGTTTAAAATTAAACTTCAGGTTGTCCTTGAGCTCCACGCCGGCCAGGCCGCAAGCCAGATAGGTCGTCGGCTGAAGCGGGCTGATAATCATTCCCACGTTCTTTCCGATCAGCATGGCAACTCCGACATCCATGGCCGGTACGTTAAATTTCTCCGCAACCTCCCCAAGTATCGGGAACACGCCGTAGTAGAATGTATCTGCGCCAAGCACCGCCCCGACCGGAAGGGAAAACACTCCCGCTATCAGGTTCATGTAACGGCCCATGGTCTCCGGCACAAAGCTTAAAAGTGTCTCTATCATCGCATCCAGCATTCCCGTATTGTTCATGACTCCGATAAACACGCCTGCGGCTAAAAGAGTTGCCGACATGTCGAGGGCCTCCCCCGCATGGGCCTTGAATCTCTGCCTCTGCAGTTTGGCGTCGGGATAATTTACCATCATGGCAATGGCCAGCGCAATCATAAACAGAACATGAGAGGGAAGCACCGCAAAGGTGAGTGTCAATATCAGAACACAGGTCAGGCCGATATTGAAGGCCGTAAGTTTCGGCCGTTTGAGCGCCAGCACTTCCGGATCCTCTTCATTTTTCTGTTCTTCTATCTCCTCCTCCGTCAGGACTCCGGCTCCCCTCTTCTTCTCCGCAACCCCACAGAGCGCCGCGATGACGAGGGTGACGACGAGACAGATACACTGGAAAGGAAGGAGGATGTGCCAAAGCTCCGTGACATCCATATCCAGGACGGTGGCAACTCTTACAATCGGGCCTCCCCAGGGAACCAGGTTCATGACGCCCATTGCCACGCCGATGATCAGAAGAAGATATACCGGCTTGATTTTAAGCTTTTTATAGAGAGGCAGCATGGCCGGGATTGTAACCAGCACGGTGGTCGCCGTTGCTCCGTCCAGGTGGCCGAGCACCGCGATGATTCCCGTTGCCACGGTAACGAGAATCACATTATTTCCCGCCCTTTTTATCAGTTTATCTACGAGAAGATCGAACATCCCCACATCCGACATGATTCCAAAATAAGATACCGAAAATATGAATAGTACCGCTGTTTTCCATACCGTTCCAAGCCCCTTGTTGATTACCTCGCCCGTTTCGGCGAGCGGTGTCCCGATGACCAGCGCCGCAATCACCGGGATTGTTGCAAAGATTAAAATAGGCATGGATTTTCCCCTCATCAGGAGGAAAACAATTAAAAATAAAGTAACAAATCCAACTACTGCCAGCATAATTTAACCCAACCCCTTCTATTATTTTTAAATAATACCATTCTCCTTAAGTTCCTTCAATTCTTCATCACCCATTCCCAGCATATCCCTGTATATTTCATCGTTAAACGCCCCAACCGGCTGGCCGATCCAGTTGATCTCTCCCGGAGTCTCCGTCAGCACCGGGCAGACGGATGGAATATGGACCTTTCCAAAATCCGGGCTGTCGAACTCGACCAGATTGTGCCTCGCCTGATACTGCGGGTCTTTCCATATGTCCGCAATGCTGTAGATTGGGCTGAGGGCCACTTTGTTTTCATTGCAGCGTTTCAGCACATAATCATAATCATGGCCGGCAAACCATTTTCTCGTTTCTTCCATTATGTAGTCCGCCGCTTTGAACCGGTCTTCCATCAGAGGATATTTCTCATACAGCTCCGGACGTCCCATGGCCGTTGTAAGGTATTTGAAGGAATTATTGGTGGAGGATGCGAGGAACACCCATTTATCATCCTTTGTCAGGAATTTTCCGCCCGGGATTGAAGCTCCGCGCTGACGCTCCGCCCGCTCTCTTACCACGCCGTTAATATCGTAATCGGCAATCAGGGCGTCCTGCATGCGGAACAGTCCCTCATAGAGACTGACATCCACCTCCTGGGCGGTTCCTCCCTCCACGGCATCCCTGTAATACAAGGAGATCATCGTTCCAATCACGGCATTTAACCCGGCCACATAATCGGCCAGTGAAAAACTCGGGCTGACCGGAGGCCGATCCGGATAACCGGTCGTATAGATAATTCCCGCGAAACCGGTCAGAGGCCCGCCAAAGCCCGATAACTCCCTGTTAGGCCCCGTCTGTCCGTATCCCGTTACATGGGTTACGATAATCCGGGGATTGGCTTTTCTCAGTTCCTCTATCCCCAGCCCCCACTTATCAAACGTACCCGTTCTGAAATTTTCGATTATGACATCGGAACGGCTGACCAGTTCCAGAAATATTTTCCTTCCCTCTTCGTAGTGGAAGTCGAGCGTAATACACTTTTTGTTTCTTCCCATGGACGGCCACCTTGTACTCTTCCCATCCTTCAGAGGGCCCATGGAACGGAAGTTATCCCCCTTGCCCGGCATCTCAATTTTTATCACCTCCGCCCCGAACTCGGACAGGATGCTGGCACAATACGGTCCCGCAATGACATTGGCACAGTCTAACACACGAACTCCATTTAACGCTTTTGACATGATTTCCTCCTGATAATTTGCCTTTAGTTTTCATTGAATGAAAATAACTTTTATATAATGGCATAATATCAGATATAGTCCGCTCTTTCAATAGACAAAATACCATAAAGAGTCACTCTATCTTTGTGTATTTCGTATAACCCCCTCGATTCCACCGCCTGTTTTTATGCATAAGTTCCATATATTGAAAATCATTTTCATTTATTATCACCAAACACCCCCGCTTTGGCCGCGTTGACAATAAAAAACCCGTTTGATATAATAAAATCAATTATCACAGGGAGGGAATCAAGATATGACACAGGAGAATGGTGTACGCACCGTGGAACGGGCACTGGCTATTTTGGACTGTTTCACCGAAACGAATAATAATTTTACCCTGACCGAGCTTTCCAACGCCATCGGATTATCTCCCAGCACAACGCTCCGGCTGCTGACTACCCTGGAAAAAAAGCATTACATATTCAGGGATCCGTCCAATCTGCGCTTTTATCTCGGCTTCCGCCTCGCACAGCTCAGCAATATTTCCTTTGCCAATCTGGATGTGTGCCGCGTCGCAAAACCGCACCTTGAACAGCTTCACAAAAAGTATGATGAGAGTATGGGGATTTATATCCTGAATAACCGCAGCAGAATCTGCGTGGAACGGATTGAATGCACCCAGGCGCTCAGGAGCGTGGTGAATGTCGGACAGAGCCAGACTCTGACCAGAGGCGCTTCCGGCCGCATCCTGCTTTCCTATATGCCGCAGGAAGAGATTGAGGAACTGCTCGCCGAAGATCCGGCCGCCAGCCCCGACGATCTGAAGAAAGTCCGCGAATACGGCTATGCCGTCAGCCACGGCGAAAGACAGGCGGGAATTGTCTCCATAGCGGCTCCGGTCTTCAATGCCGCGGGCAATGTCGCCGCCGCCCTTTTTGTCAGCGGCCCCGATGTCCGTTTCGATCAGTATCTTACCAACCAGCTTATCACGGAGGTGGTAAATACCGCTAAGAAAGTCTCCTTTGAGATGGGGTACGGCGAAGTATAAGACCGGACAGATAAAGACGGCCGTTGTCTTCCTGCCGGGGTGCATCGCACCTGCGGCTCCGAAGATAACGGCCGTCTTTATTTTTCTGTCTTTATGCTTTGATTTCTTTACTTTCTTTTTAGCTGCCCGGTCGGCAGTTCCCGTATTAAATCTTTTGATTTCCCGGCTCTCAGCAGGTAGCTGTCCGTCGGATGTCCAAGCAGGCCGCTGATCTTCCGGCCCGTTTCCATCGCCCGATCCAGATCTATTCCCGTCTCCACCCCAATCTCATCGCACAGGTGTATCACATCCTCCGTCGCCACGTTCCCGGCCGCGCCCGGAACAAAGGGACAGCCGCCCACACCGGCAAAGGAGGAATCAAATCTCGTAAACCCCGCCTCCATGCCCGCCATGATATTGGCAATTCCCAGTCCCCGCGTATTATGAAAATGAAGCCACCACTTCACCTGAGGGAAATCGCGTTTCACCCTGGTGCTGATCTCGTATACCTGGGTGGGATACGCCATGCCCGAGGCATCCGACAGTGATATCTCGTCTATCCCAACCGCCAGATATGCCTCCACAATCTCTTTCACCTCTTCATATGGGATCTCCCTGTCCCATGGGGAACCAAAGGCCATGGAAACAGAACCCGAGATTCCCATTCCGTATTCCGCCGCTCTGCTTACGCACTCCGCAAATTTCGCCACGCTTTCCTGCGGCGTGCAGTTCAAATTGGCCAGATTGTGGGAACGGCTTGCCGATACATTCAGCTTAACCTTACGGCAGCCACACGCAGCGGCTCGCTCCACTCCCTTTACATTTGCAATCAGCGCCCTGTATTCCACGCCCTCCCGCCGTTCAATCAAACGGAACACTTCATCCGTATCCTCCATCTGCGGCACCGCCCTGGGACTTACAAAGGAACCTGCCTCTATTACCCTGAACCCTGCCGCCGCCATATCATTAATTAATTCCGCCTTCTGCCTTGCCGTCAGCAGTACCGTCTCATTCTGAAGTCCATCTCTCGGACCGACCTCGCAGAGAGTTATACGATTCACCAGCTTCATTATTATTCATTCTCCCGTTTTCTTATCACTTGTTATGAGTTATTTTGTTTTCCATTATATAAAAGTCATTTTCATACAATGAAAGTATAACTCGATTTGAATCGGGATGCAAGTTATTTTTTATCATCTCATCACTTCAACATCTGTACCAGCACTCCTCCAAGGGTCAGCATCAGCGCTCCGCATGACCGGGTCACAATCTGCGCAAAGGGGAGCAGTTCCATCCGCTTCGCACTGCTCAAAACAGCCACGTTGCCCGAGCCGCCCATGTTGGTCGTGCACATACCGGCGGCAATGGCGGACTCCAGAGGATAAAATCCCATTTTTTTACCGACAAATGTGGCGGTCAGCGTGATCGCCGCGACAACCAGCACCACCGTCAGAAGGTAGAATGGAGTGATCGTGCTGAGAATGGTCTTCAAATCGATCAGCGTGGCTCCGATTCCGGTCAGGGCTGCCGCCGTCCAGCTATGAATGGCAAACTGCCCCCACTCCCTGGCCGCATCCTCCAACTGCTCCGACATGATTCCGGTTCCCTTCACCAGAACTACCGCGATAATCATCCAGGCATAGGTCGGGATAATGGGAATATACCGATGGAACAATGCCCCCAGCTCATAAAACGCCAGAGAAATAATGAGGCCCGTGCACAGCAGGGCGAAGGTGGGTTTCATAGGCGGGCGGGGCGCTACCTCATGCCCGTCGTTGACAAGGCGTCCGTTTCCCGTCAGGTGCGGTTTCCGCTCTCCCAGGTTGTTGGCCAGGGCGCCGAACACGATGGCCACACAGTTGCCCAGCACGGTGGCCGGGGCGATACGGGTCAGTATCCCTCCCGCATCCATTCCGAGCACGGACGAGTACATCTCCGACAGGGGAACCGCCCCTGCCGTCATTCCTCCGCTTGTCATTGGGATGCCGATAAAAAGGATTCCCTCCATAAAGCTGTTTCCCATAAAAAGCCCGAGAAGTCCGGACAGGCTCACTCCCACTGCCAGCGCAATCACTGCGGTCGGGAGCAGCTTTACGGTTGCCCTGATCAGAAGATCCCGGTCAATATTGAACAGACTGCCGGTGATCAGTGCTGCAATATAAAACACCAGGAATCCCTCCTGGTTCACAAAGTTATCTATAATTGTATGCGTCTCCTCCGGTATCAGCCCCGCCGACTGAATCACGGCCGCGCCCAGTATGCAGATAACGGAACCCCCGAGATAAGTCCTGACTACAGGCACCGAATTGCCGATTGCGTTCAGCCCCTCTCCCAGCACCATTAAAAATATCAGGCCTCCCACCAGGCCTTTCGGCAGGCAGCCTGCATACATACAGACCGTGACCAGCGCAAATATCGCCAGATAAAGCGGAAGCGGAAAACCGGCTATTTTTACCCACGCCTTTTTACCCGTATCTCTTTCCATATCCATCACTCCTTTAATGTCTTCTCTGCTCTAATCTTTTAATCATAGCATAGCAAATCCGGAATTTCTATATTAATTGTAATTTCCATGTTAATAGTAACTGCTTTTGAATTGTATTGAAAAAAAATATCAAAACCTATTGATTTTTTCTCTCATACCCCATATAATAGTTGAGGTTAACAACGGTTATATTATGCAACATACTAATTATCATTATTTCGTATGTATATGATTTATTACTATTTTATTGCAGTTCGGCCCGGATTTATTTCATGTTACTGCGCACGGAGTGAACGGTAACTACTTTACATCACTGCTGCTCAATCCCCGGCTAAACTGTATCTTTTTGTTTTCCCGGGAGGTTTTTATGCAAATCAATATTGGTATTATACGCCGATGTGAGCAGAGCTTTTTGAGGGACCGGCTGCGCACCTGCAGGCTGAAGCCTGTGGACAGCGTTGTCCTGCTGGCCTTAAGCCGCCACGGACAGTGCAACCAGGACACCCTCTGCAGTATCGTCAATATCGACAAGGGCAGGATGGCAAGGGTGATGGAACGCCTGGAAGAACGCAGCCTGATACGCCGTCTGGTTAACCCTGACAACAAACGTGAAAAACTGATTGAAATGACGGAAGAAGGAGAAAAGATGCTGGAAGTCATCAACTCCTTTTCCAGAGAGTGGAATGAACGCTGTTTTGCAGGATTTACGGAAAATGAGAAGCAGGAGTATCAGAGTTATCTGGAACGGATTGCCAGAAATGCTCTTGCGGGAAAGGAGAATTTAGAAAATGATTAAAAATCTGACGGAAGGAAAACCGCTGAAACTGCTGTTTTTCTTTTCTCTTCCTATGCTGATGGGAAATCTGTTTCAACAGTTATACAACATGGTGGACTCCATCGTTGTCGGCAATTTTGTCGGAGCCGACGCTCTGGCCGCCGTCGGGGCATCGTTCCCGGTTGTTTTTCTGGCTGTTGCCCTGGCTTCCGGACTGTCTATGGGATGTAACGTCGTTATTTCCCAGCTCTTTGGAGCCGGACGGGTACGCGAGATGAAAACCACAATATCCACCGCATTAATCGGCCAGTTTGTCCTGAGCGCCGCCATCACCGTAATCGGTGAGATTGTCTCCCCTGGAATTTTAAGACTCTTAAAAACACCGGATAACATTATGGCAGACTCTCTGATATATCTGCGTATTTATCTTGGAGGCGCCATTTTCCTCTTTATTTACAATACGTTAAACGGTATTTATAATGCCCTGGGAGACAGTAAGACACCGCTTTATTTCCTGATGCTGTCGACCCTGACCAATATCGTACTGGATCTTTTATTTGTAATCAAGTTCCATATGGGCGTCGCCGGCGTGGCCTGGGCCACCCTGATTGCCCAGGGAGTCTGTGCCGGTCTGTCGTTAGTCGTCATCATGGCGCGCCTTAAAAACCTGGAGGACGAACCGGGGCACGAGGATGAGGGTAAACGGCCGCTGTTCCATTTCTCCGCCGTGGAGCGGATTGCCAGGATCGGCGTTCCGTCCATGATTCAGCAGTCCATCGTATCCATCAGCATGCTGATGATGCAGGGTCTGGTAAACTCCTACGGCTCCGTCTTTATTGCCGGTTATACGGCCGCGACCAAGATCGACAGCCTTGCAATGATGCCCAACATGAACTTTTCAAACGCCATGTCCAGCTACACGGCCCAGAACATCGGCGCCGGGAAAATCGAGCGTGTCAAAGAAGGTTACAAGGCCAACATGTTCATGGTTGTCGTGTTCAGCGCCATTATTACACTGATTATCTTCCTGTTCGGCCCGAATCTGTTAAATATGTTTATGGATTCCAATGCCAATGTCGAAGCAATCAACTATGGTATGGATTATATGCATGTAGTATCCTCGTTCTACATATTAATGGGAATCATGTTCTCAAGCAGCGGTCTTTTAAGGGGCGCGGGCGATATGAAAATCTTCATGGCCAGCTCCCTGGGCAACCTTTTCTCCCGTGTACTCCTGGCTTATATCCTGGCCAGCCGGATCGGACCGGGAGCAATCTGGTGGTCTATCCCGATTGGATGGCTTGTCGGTTCCGCTATCTCCTTTACAAGGTATAAAACAGGCGGATGGGCAAAAAAAGTTCTTGTGAAATAATATAAAATAACCGTACAGCCGGAATTCCTTTAAATAAATGGAATTCCGGCTGTATTTTTCAGAACAAAACAGGGGGTATGGGGGAATCTTTTATCTCTTTTTACGACGGTGACGCCGAGTAAACTCTCGCCTTCTCCGCATGCTGTTTATTTTCTTTTTCTTTCTCTTCTTCCGCTCTTATCAGTTCGGTAAATTCATCCTTCTCCAGGAACAGAGCAACTATAACTCCTACAAGCAGCCCCCAGAATACAGGTCCGATGTTAAAGAACGATTTGTTGGCGAGGCAGACTACAAAAGTGAAAAAACATGAGACCGGCATTTTCCCGGTTCCAAAGCCCACCTGGAACGCCTCCATCATAACTCTTAAGAGGGCCAGCGCAGCAATCGGCGTAATCAGGCTGCTGGGGAGCAGCAGAATAAACGGCACCATAACTCCGGCAAACAGTCCGGCAAATAAGGTGATCACGTTGCAGACAAAGGCGGCTGTATAGCGTGTTTCAAGCGGTCCCACTTCGGGAGCGGAACAGATACCGGTCGTCGGCCCTGCGATGTTGGCATTATGGCCTCCGAGAAGTCCGGCTATCACACCGCCGAAACCACTGCCCACCGTCATAACGGTGACAGGAACATCGGGATAACCACGGCTCTTCAGCAGACCGATTGCCTGAGCGTTTTCAACTCCGATTACCAGAAGCGTGGTGGGTATTACAACAGAAGGAATCGTGCTTAAGTTAAATGCTACCGCGCCAAACTGCGGAATAACGAGGCCGTAACTCTGAGTAGTCGGGGACGTCTCAAGTACACCTGTGGCGACTGCCAAAATCATAGTAACACAGAAAGTAATGAGTACCGGAGGCAGTTTCACAATCTCTTTATATTTTGTACAAACCAGGAATGTAATAATTGTGGCAAAAATAATGAGAGGCATTTCACTGACATATGATACGGTATTCGTGCAGTAGCGGACCAGCGCGCCGGCCAGCATGGCCATTACCATCGGCATCGGCAGGAATTTCATTACTGTCTTTATAAGTCCGGTAGCTCCCAGAACAAAGACCAGGATACCCGACATAATAAAAGCGCCCCGCATTTCCGGCAGACTGTACAACTGGAATCCAAGGGATGCCACCGTCACGGCTGGCATTGACCATGCGCCGACAATCGGCATTTTGTATTTCAACTGCAAATAAAAACCGAGGAGTGAACCAAACACGAATGTAGAAAATACCCATGATATGGTCTCCTCCGATGTCAGTCCTGCTTCCGTGCCGCCGTTAACAATCATAACAACACAGGTTAAGAAAAAAATTGCCCCTAATATTCCGTTTGAAACGGCGCCGAGAGTAATGTATTTGGGAATGCGCCGCAAACCTTCGAGTACACTGCGGTTTGCCAGAAATTCATAGTCAATACTGGAATTCTTGTTGTTATACGACATATTTCTCCTCCTATTCACTGAAGCATCTGTTTCGCCTTGAATCCTCCTGACGTCACCGCAGGCATCCAGGCAGTTTCCATTATGAAATTGGGGTAGCGTGTCACGAAACCTTAGTGTTGTGCAAGTTCCGCATTTTTACATACAACAAGAGTATCAAAAAACCGACGGCATCACTTTTCTTTATCACAGCTAAAATTTGTCTCAAATTCTGGTACGGAGATAAAATGAAAAAAACGGGATCCTCCCCCTGCTAACCTGTTAAGTTCATACAGAATCCCATTATATGGAAGTCACGGCGCAGCCAAATTTCATACCCGAGATTCAGACAATAAAAAGATGCTAAAATGCAAAGTCCGGTTATTTTATTTCCTGTATGATTTTAACAAGCAAGTCGTTCCGCTGGGGTAGCGGCACGTTTTACCCCTGCAGTCCTGCAGGAAAAGCTGAAAATTCTATTAAGAGAAGGTAAATGAAGGAGGACTATCAATTATGACAAACGCATATTTCACAATTGCACGGCCTAAAAATGATCCATTTCTCGGGTATCTTCCGGGAAGCAAAGAAAGAAAACTTCTCAAGGCAGAGCTCGACAAACAGGCATCCGGGGTGGTGAAAATCCCCCTGATTATTAACGGAAAAGAAGTGTATACCGATAAGACGGTTAAAGTGACCATTCCTCACGATCATCAGCATGTGATTGCCGAATGCTGTATGGCGGGTGAAAAAGAATTAAATATGGCCATTGACGCTTCCCTGGAGGCGAAAGAAGCCTGGGAAAATATGCCGTGGGAACACCGTTCGGCCATCTTTCTTAAGGCTGCGGATATGATCACCGGCTCCTACCGTCCTGTGCTGAATGCATCCACCATGCTCGGCCAGTCGAAAACCGTATTCCAGGCAGAAATTGATATTGCGGAAATGGCCGATTTTCTTCGTTTCGGCGTGTGGAGCGCCCAGGAGATTTTCAAAGATCAGCCGGCCAGCAGCGATGGAATCTGGAACCGCCAGGACTACCGCCCCTTAGACGGTTTCGTCTGCGCAATCACGCCGTTCAACTTTACTTCGATTGCAGGAAATCTTCCGACGGCTCCGGCCATAGCCGGCAATGTGGCCTTATGGAAGCCAAGCACGACTGCTGTTTTATCTAATTACTACTACATGAAACTTCTTATGTGGTGCGGCCTGCCCGCCGGCGTTATCAATTTTGTCCCCTGCTCGGGCAGCGATATGTCCGAATATGTTGTCAGCCACCCAAAAATGGCTGGCTTTCATTTCACCGGTTCCACGCGGGTATTCCAGACCGTCTGGAGAAATGTAGGGCAGAACATTGCAAATTACAGCAACTATCCCCGTCTTGTCGGTGAAACCGGCGGAAAAGATTTTATCTTCGCGCATAATACGGCCGATATTGAACCGCTGTCAGCGGCCATTGTCCGCGGCTCCTTCGAGTATCAGGGGCAGAAGTGTTCCGCCTGCTCCCGTGCCTATATTCCCGCCAGCATCTGGCCATCCGTGAAGGAACGCCTGACGGAGGAGATCGCCGCCCTCAAGGTAGGGGATGTCCGGGAATTTGATACCTTTATGGCCGCTGTAATTGATAAAGCATCCTTTGAGACATGCAGAGGCTTTATTGACCGCGCTTCGGCCTCCCCCGACTGTGACTTTGTGGCCGGAGGAACCTACGACGACAGCAAGGGCTGGTTCATACAGCCAACCGTCATCCTCTGTAAAGATCCGCTCTATGAGTCTATGGTAACGGAGATCTTTGGTCCGATTGTCTCGGTCTATGTATATGACGACGATAAACTTGACGAAACTTTAAAGCTTTGTGACACGTCCTCCCCCTATGCATTGACGGGCGCCGTCTTTGCCCAGGATCGTGAGGCAATTGTTAAAATGGAGAATGCGCTTCGCCATGCTTCCGGCAATTTCTACATTAACGACAAGTGCACCGGAGCCGTAGTCGGCCAGCAGCCGTTCGGCGGCGCAAGAGCGTCCGGCACTAACGACAAGGCTGGTACTACGCTTAATATGATGCGCTGGATCAGTTCCCATACCGTAAAAGAAAGCTTCTGCCCATCATCGGATATTACATACCCATATATGAGCGAAAAATAAAAGACCCTCAATCCTTTTATTCATAAAAACCGCCACAGTCCTTCTTCTCCATCAGAGGGACTGTGGCGGCGGTTTATGTAAGATTATTCCGGTAAAATGCAGGAGAACAATTCTCTTGTTCTTTAAATGCCTTAGTGAATGAGGCATTATTGGCATATCCCACCTGAACTGCAATATCAATGATACGGTATTGAGTGGTTGCCAGAAGTTCCTTTGCTTTTTCAATGCGCAGATTACGGACATACTGGTTGGGCGTACAGCCCATTTTCTTATGAAACCACTCGGTAAAGTAAGTAATATTGTAATTCTCCAGGCGGGCCAGCTCCGCCACGGTAATTTTTTCGCCGAAATGCTCATGGATATATACCAGGGATTTATAATTATGGTGCTCTATCAGCTTCTCATACAGATAAAAATAGAGATAGCGCAGCCTGTCGCTTTCGGGATTCTGCCGTACTTCGGATTTGATAAGTTCCACCAGCGGTACAAGCAGCTCGGTAACCTTGACGCAGACACACTGCGACAGCATTGCCAGATCACTTTCTTTAATCATGGGGGCGGGTATGTTCATGATAATCACCTCGTCCGTTTTGAAACAGTGATGAAATTTATCCGGGGGAACAAAGGCCAGGTGCTGGTTTGTAACCGAATGATTGATGCCGTCCAACTGCAGTGTAAGACTGTCCCTTAAGGGCAGCAGAATATGGGCATAGGAATGGGCATGTCCTTCTCCGGTGTGCGGAATTTCACATATGTTGCAATCCAGTTTTGCCATACATCGCCTCCTGCTTTATAACTTTACCTCGAATTCACGGTACCTTGCTAAATCAGTTTTACATGTTTTAGGCAAAATGTCAAGTTTATTTTATCGTCCTACCAGAGGCAGAAAATGCCGCCCTGCCACTGGAATTTAGCGGCGGAACGGCATTTCACGGTATCAATAACCCGTCGGTTATACACGCA
Organism: uncultured Clostridium sp.; assembly: GCF_900547735.1. Classification (GTDB taxonomy): domain Bacteria; phylum Bacillota; class Clostridia; order Lachnospirales; family Lachnospiraceae; genus Otoolea. The sequence continues at coordinate 44,527 of NZ_URHZ01000026.1, forward strand.
GGTTATAAAATCTTATTCTGTTTCTTTACAATTTTCATTACAGAAGGTGGAATGAAACAACTACTCCTGCAAATACAATCGAAACCATCGTGGTCAGCTTAATCAGGATGTTGATGGCAGGACCTGAGGTATCTTTGAACGGGTCACCTACGGTATCGCCCACGACCGCTGCTTTGTGGCAGTCGCTTCCCTTGCCGCCGTGAGCTCCGCTCTCGATGTATTTCTTTGCATTATCCCAGGCTCCGCCCGAGTTAGCCATCATAATGGCAAGTACGAAACCTGTAACGGTATTTCCTGCAAGGAGTCCGGCCACGCCGTTTACTCCGAGGATAAGACCGACTCCGACAGGTACGATAACGGCGATCAGCGCCGGTGCAATCATCAGGCTCTGCGCTGATTTTGTACACATGTCTACGCAGGCTGCATAGTCGGGCTGCTCTTTCCCTTCCATCAGTCCAGGGATTGCCTTGAACTGGCGGCGTACTTCCACTACGATGGACTGCGCTGCCTTACCTACGGCATCCATGGTAAGGGCTGCGAACAGGAACGGCAGCATACCGCCGATAAAAAGACCAATCAGTACAGGCGGGTTGATGATAGTCAGATCCATCTCGAAGTCGGGTGCAATCTGATGTACTTTATCAATATAGGATGCGATCAGAGCAAGAGCCGTTAAGGCTGCGGAACCGATGGCAAAACCTTTACCGGTTGCCGCAGTCGTGTTGCCCAGGGAGTCAAGGGCATCCGTACGCTCCCTTACTTCGTGAGGCATATGGGTCATCTCGGCAATACCGCCCGCATTATCGGCGATTGGGCCGTAAGCATCGGTTGCCAGTGTGATTCCCAGTGTGGACAGCATACCTACTGCGGAAACGCCTACTCCGTAAAGTCCCAGGTTGAAATCGGAAGCTCCGCCTGCGCAGAAATAGCTGACAAGCACGGAGATGCCTACGATGACAACAGGAGCCACTGTGGAAAGCATTCCAAGAGAGAGTCCGCTGATAATAACGGTTGCGGAACCTGTCTCACTGGAACCGGCCAGATCCTGTGTCGGTTTGTAAGTGTCGGATGTATAATACTCTGTCAGCGCGCCAATCAGGACACCGGCAACAAGTCCGGAAATGATGGCCGCGTATACGCCCATATTGTTCGGAAGCAGCACCTTCACTGCCACGAAAGAAGCGATAATGATTAAAACGGCGCTGATATTCGTACCTTTTCTCAGAGCCTGCAGAAGGTTCTTCTGGGATGCATCCTCTTTGGTGCTTACAAAGAAGGTGCCGATGATGGAGAAGATAACTCCCAGTGAAGCTAAGAGCATTGGAACCGCAACGCCCTTCACACCCAGTCCGGCCGCAACAGCCAGGGCGAATGTGGATAAAATGGAACCTACATAGGATTCGTAAAGATCGGCGCCCATACCGGCAACATCGCCTACGTTGTCACCTACGTTATCTGCGATAACAGCCGGGTTACGCGGATCATCCTCCGGGATTCCCGCCTCAACCTTACCAACCAGGTCGGCGCCGACGTCGGCCGCTTTTGTAAAGATACCGCCGCCTACACGGGCAAACAGCGCCATACTGGAGGCGCCCATACCGAATGTCAGCATGTTGGCGGTTACCTGGGCAATACGCTCCGCCTCAGGCAGTGAACCGAATACCAGGTTCAAAATCGTGTACCAGATGGTGATATCGAGAAGTCCAAGACCTACAACCGTAAATCCCATAACGGAACCGGCGGAAAAGGCCACCTTCAGTCCTCTGTTCAGGCTGTGGGACGCTCCCTCTGCCGTACGGCAGTTCGCCATCGTGGCGGTGCGCATTCCGATGAATCCGGATAATCCCGAGAAAAATCCGCCGGTCAGGAATGCAAACGGCGTAAAGAAGCTGAGTAAACCGCTGAACGCCAAACCTAATAATATTACAAACATAACTGCAAAGAAAATACCGATACCCTTATACTGTCTCTTCAGATAAGCATTGGCACCTTCACGCACAGCAGTGGAAATCCGAATCATCTCGGAGTTTCCTTCCGGCTGTTTTTTCACTTTGGCAAACATCGATGCTGCGAACAAGAGCGCTGCCAGTGAACCAACCGCTACAAAATACATAGCATACATAATCTTTCCTCCCCTTGTCTTGGTATAAATTCATACCTTTTCATCCATTATATTGGTAGAATCCGGCAATTTCAATAACGCTTTACAGATACTTTACAAATTAATATTAAAATCCGCGTTACGCTTTATTTCTTTCGGAATTTTCTTTATATTTTAAAAAATCATAAATTAATATTGTCAAATCCTTGTCAATTTATTATGAGTTCTCATAAATCAAAGCCGCCAATCTCGTTTTCAGAGCCTTTTAAATGGAGGAAGGGATGCCTGAACTAAAAACTTCTGATTCGGTCGGCGTCGTCCTCGCCGGTCTTCTCTATCTTCTTTATCGTGACGGTATACCCGGCCTTTTCACTGATCCGGACATTCACGCTGTCCCCTTCCCTGCGGCCCTTAACGGCTTTTCCCAGGGGGGACTCGATGCTGATCAGGCCCTTCAGGGAATTCCCCCTGATGCTCGTCACAAGGCGGTAAACCTCCTCCTCGTCGTCATCCTCAAAGTAGAGGGTGACCGTATCGTTTAGGCCCACCTCGCCGGGCCTGGACTCGTCCGATACCACCCTTGCATTCTTAAGCATATTTTCCAGATAACGGATGCGGCTCTCGTTCCGGTTCTTGTCCTTTTTGGCTGCATAATATTCAAAATTTTCACTGAGATCGCCCTGTGCCCTGGCCTCTTTTACGGCCTCGATCGCCTCTTTCCTGACCACCAGTTTTCTGTGATCTATCTCTTCCTGAATTTTTTTAATATCACTTTCCGTAAGTTGTTCCCGCATATCCATCACCTTTCCCCGAAAAAGCTATGCGGCTGTCTGCAGAGGCAGACAGCCGTATGATTGATTGATAAAGGCAGCCTGTGCAAAGCATGCAGGCTGCCGCCGGCGGTCCGTGCCGCCTGCCTGATTCTATTCCCGGTTTGAACCGGCTTTACAGGAGATGTCCCTTCTCCTTCATAACCGCAATTACCTGATCCACGTATTTTTCGCAGATTTCGTCGGTCTGGGCTTCCACCATAACGCGGATCACCGGCTCGGTTCCGCTCTGGCGCAGCAGGATGCGTCCCGTATCCCCGAGAGCTTCCGCCACTTTCTCCACCTCTGCCTGGACATCGGCGTCATCCTGGGCCTCCGCTTTACTCTTAACCTTCACATTCTTAAGGACCTGAGGATAAATCTGAATCTCCGACGCCAGCTTGCCAAGCGTCTGTTTTTTCTCCAGTATTACTTCCATCACCTTAAGGGATGTAAGGATACCGTCGCCTGTCGTGGCATTCTTACTGAAAATAATGTGGCCGGACTGCTCACCGCCGAGGCAGTGGCCGTTCTGGGCCATATTCTCGTATACATACTTGTCGCCCACGGCCGTCTTCTCATAGCTGATTCCTTCTCTTTCAAAGGCTTTATAGAGGCCGAAGTTAGACATAACCGTCGTTACAACCGTGTTGTTGACCAGGGTTCCCTGTTCCTTCATGTATTTGCCGCAGACGTACAGGATCTTGTCACCGTCCACCACTTCACCGTTCTCGTCCACGGCCAGGCAGCGGTCGGCGTCGCCGTCATAGGCAAAGCCCACATCCAGCTTATTGTCTTTCACAAACTTCTGGAGCTGCCCGATATGGGTAGAACCGCAGTTGGTATTAATATTGGTTCCGTCCGGATCATTGCTGATCACATGTGTCTCCGCGCCGAGTGCATCGAATACATTCTTGGCAATGGAAAAGGCGCTTCCGTTGGCGCAGTCCAGTCCGACCCTCATGTTCTTGAACGAACGTGTTGCAATGGAAATCAGATATCCGATATAACGGTTTCTGCCCGCCGCAAAGTCAATGGTGCGTCCGATGGAATCTCTCTTGGCAAGCGGAATTTCCCCGATTTTACCGTCCAGATATTCCTCGATCCTGTCAATCACTTCTTCTTCCAGTTTCTCTCCGCGCTCATTGATTACCTTGATTCCGTTGTCATAATATGGATTATGGCTGGCGGAAATCATGATGCCGCAGTTAAATTCTTCCGTCCGGACCACATAAGAAACACTGGGCGTGGTCGTCACGTGGAGCAGATAAACATCGGCTCCCGAGGCCGTAAGGCCTGCAACAAGAGAGTATTCAAACATGTAGCTGCTTCTTCTCGTGTCTTTTCCAATCACAACGCGGCAACGGCTGTCGGCTGCCTTCTGTCCGTAATACCAGCCCAGAAAACGTCCTACTTTAAACGCATCTTCTACTGTCAGATTCACATTTGCCTCCCCGCGGAAGCCGTCGGTGCCAAAATATTTTCCCATCTGTGGATGTCCTCCTTGATTTGTCCCTTTATTGTCACAGAATTTCCTTCAGATACCGTTCCAGGGCATCCTGCCATGACGGCAGCCGTTCAAAGCCGTTCTGTTCCAGCTTATCCTTGCTGATACGGCTGTTCATCGGCCTCTTGGCCTGGTTCGGAAAACACCTGGTGTATTCTTTCGTATCCACAGGCGTCACTCTGACGTCCTCCATGCCGGCCTTTTTAAAGATCTCCACAGCAAATTCATACCAGCTGCAAAGCCCTTCGTTGGTGGCATGGTAACGGCCGTATTTGTCAGTCTCTATCATATCCACTAAAAGCCTTGCCAGGTCATAGGTGTAGGTCGGCGAACCAATCTGATCATCCACGACCGAAACAGCCCCGTTCTCTTTGCCGAGCCGCAGCATGGTTTTAATAAAGTTCTTTCCGTTGACGCCGAACACCCAGGCGATACGGACGGTAAAATACTTATCCAGAAGCTCCTCGATAGCCAGTTCACCCTCGTACTTGGACTGGCCGTATGCGTTCAGAGGCTCTCTTTCATCATCCGGCTCCCAGGGCCGTTCGCCCATCCCGTTAAACACGTAGTCCGTGCTGATGTACATCATCTTTATATCCAAATCGCGGCAGACCACGGCAATATTGCGCGTTCCCTCTGCGTTGACCTTTCTGCAGACTTCCATGTTCTGTTCCGCTGCATCTACTGCAGTATATGCAGCGCAATGGATAACGGCATCTGGTCCCACTTCCGTAATTACGCGGCGGCAGGCGGCGGCGTCCGTGATATCCATCTCGTCCACGTCCACTCCGATTCCTTCAATCCCGCGTTTTGCCAGTTCGTTCATGACATCGTAACCCAACTGGCCTTTGACTCCCGTCACTAAAACTTTCATCGCATTATCTCCCGGCTTCTTATAATCTGTCTCCATACATCTTATCGAAGTACTGGCTGTACTCACCGCTGATGATATGTTTCCACCAGTCCTCGTTTGCCAGATACCATTCGATTGTCTGCTTAATTCCCGTATCAAAGTTGTACTTCGGTTTCCAGCCAAGCTCCGTCTCCATCTTAGTCGGATCAATGGCATAGCGCAGGTCATGGCCCGGACGGTCCTTGACATAGCGGATTAAGCTCTCCGGCTTGTCAAGCGCCTTCAAAATCGTCTTAACCACTTCCAGGTTGGTCCTCTCATTATGGCCGCCGATATTGTAAACCTCGCCCACACGGCCCTTGTGGATAATCAGGTCAATGGCCTCACAGTGGTCGGAAACGTGGAGCCAGTCGCGCACGTTGGCGCCGTCTCCGTATACCGGCAGTTCTTCATCGGCAAGGGCGCGGCTGATCATAAGCGGAATCAGTTTCTCCGGGAAATGATACGGGCCGTAGTTGTTGGAACATCTGGACACCGTCACAGGCATTCCGTATGTCCTGTTATAGGCAAGCACAAAGAGATCCGCGCTGGCCTTGGAGGAAGAATACGGGCTTGATGTGTGAAGCGGCGTTTCCTCCGTAAAGAAGAGCTCCGGGCGGTCAAGAGGCAGATCCCCGTAAACCTCATCCGTGGATACCTGATGGTAGCGCTCTATTCCATATTCACGGCATGCGTCCAGAAGTGTCGTTGTGCCGATGACATTGGTTCTGACAAAGGCCTCCGGATCGGTGATGGAACGGTCCACATGACTCTCCGCCGCAAAGTTGACCACCATATCCGGCTTTTCTTTCTCAAATAAATCAAAGACAAACTTCCTGTCGGCGATGTCGCCCTTTACAAATTTATAATTCGGTTTATTCTCTACCGGTTTGAGCGTTTCCAGATTTCCCGCATAGGTGAGCAGATCCAGGTTGATGATCTGATAATCGGGATATTTATTTACCATATGGTGTACAAAGTTGCCGCCGATGAATCCGGCGCCTCCTGTTACAATGATTTTCATAGTGTATTCTCCTCAAATTTATTTTCAGGCCGCCATGTATGTTATTGGCATTCATGCTGCTGCCATGCACGTTACCGTCATGCATGTTTTTGTCATGCATTTTTTCGTCCTGCATGTTTTCGCCCTTCATGTTTTCGTCCTGCATGTTTTCGTCCTGCATGTTTTCGCCCTGCATGTTTTCGCCCTGCATGTTTTCGCCCTGCATGTTTTCGCCCTGCCGTACGTTCTATCTGTCCTGAAGCTTGTCTACATATTTGCCGTCCAGAACATCTTTTAAGTACTTGCCGTACTGGTTTTTCTTGTAAACCTCATATGCGGCCATAACCTCATCCCGGCTGATCCAGCCGTTTAAGTATGCAATCTCCTCCAGGCAGGCAATCTTCCTGTGCTGGTGTGTCTCCACCGTCTTCACGAAGTTGGTGGCCTCCACAAGAGACTCATGGGTTCCCGTATCCAGCCAGGTAAATCCCTGGCCCATCAGGATGACATCGAGATCGCCGTTTTCCAGGTAGATGCGGTTCAAATCGGTAATCTCCAGCTCGCCTCTGGCGGACGGCTTTAAGTTCTTCGCATACTCCACGACGCGGTTGTCGTAGAAATAGAGGCCTGTCACACAGTAATTGGACTTCGGTTTCTCGGGTTTCTCCTCGATCGATATGGCTTTGCCCGTCTCATCGAACTCCACAATACCAAAACGCTCCGGATCATCGACATAATATCCGAAAACAGTGGCCCCATTCTCCTTGGAGGATGCGGCGCGCAGGCGCTTTCTGAGTCCCTGGCCCTGGAAAATGTTATCTCCCAGAATCATGGCGACAGAATCACCTCCGATAAATTCTTCTCCTATAATAAAGGCCTGGGCCAGCCCGTCGGGACTCGGCTGTACCGCATAACTTAAATTGATGCCAAACTGATGGCCGTCGCCGAACAGCTCTTCAAACCTCGGCGTATCATCCGGTGTGGAAATAATCAGAATATCACGGATTCCAGCGTTCATCAGAACTGAAAGCGGGTAATAAATCATCGGTTTGTCATAGATAGGCAATAACTGTTTGGAAGTTACTTTTGTAAGCGGATACAGGCGTGTTCCTGAACCGCCTGCCAGAACGATACCTTTCATTGTCTTCTCCTCGTACTTTTTATTTTCTGCTTATGTATCCATCCCGGAGCAGGGCGTCTTGCGGCGCGCCTCTCTGAAAATGGGCAGATCTCGGCACTATAGGTAATATAGCACAAAGGAAATGGGCTTGTAAACGGATAACATTTACAAAAAACTTAATATTTACCGCTGTTTTTCTCCGCCTGCGGCTTTTTGTCCCTTTTTCCTTTATTCCGACCCTTCGTTTTCCCGGATCGCGTAAAGAATGGTACGGGCGTCATTGAACTCATAGCTGCATGTGACAAAGGAATACAGACCCCCGATATCTCCTTCCGGCAGTTCGCGGAAGCTGCAGTTTTTCGTCATCTCATCCACATAGGCGTCAAATGACTCCCGGGCAGCGAACTGTGTCCTTCTCTTCTCTCCGTCTGCGTCGCCGTACACGGCCGCTATTGTTCTCAGGTGAAGCTCCGCCTCCGGCGTATAGAGAATCACCTCCCGGTTCTTCTTAAAAAATGCTTCCTCCTTGAATTTCACAAGCTGGGCGAACATCGTCTGGTTTTTCATGTGATGCCCGTAAAGAATCGAGTGCAGCCCCATAAGATCGGCATCGCTGTCCATATCCAGGAAAACAGCTCCGGATGCGCTGGTCTTTCCCTCGAAATCACGTTTCAGATACGTCTCATTGTCCCCTGTCTGCACGACCGGATAACTGATGTCCGTCCCGGGTATCTCCACCCAGGCGACAACATCGGGATTCACCGCCCTGAGGCTTTCAAAATCCACGGGAGAATGATAGCGTTCCGTCTCCCGGGGCGCTGTCTCCTCCTCCGTCTCCCCAATGCTCTCCGCCGTGGTTTCCGCCCGGGTCTGCTGCGTTTCCTGAAGCGCCAGCCTCCGGATTTCCTCTTCCCTGCTTCTCTGCCGGATTCCCTCCATGATATGCCCCGCAATCAATACGGCGCAGACGGTGATGAGAATCAGAAGAAACGTGTCCATGATTTTCCAGGGGCGTCTTTTATGATGTGCATTCTTTTTGTCCGGGCCGGGCCGCTCTTCGTTTTTGTCCGGCCTCTTTCCGTCTCTGTTTTTACTGCTTTTATCTCTTTGATTTTCCTCCATCCGGGCGCCTCACCTCCATTCCCGGGCTTAATCCTGTTCCCCTATTGATCTGATTTTTCTGTATTCGCCGACATGCGTACCATTTTCTCGGGAATTCTTATATGAGCCGCTGTCTCCGCAGCCGTCATGCCGCTGTCGAGGAATCTTTTGCAGACAAATTTCATATTTTCTCCCACTTTTATTATATGGCCGTCGGGATCAAAAAAGCGGACCACGCGTTGTCGCCATCGATGCTCGAATACTCAGATATTCTTATATAAGCCGTAATAATCCGACTCCATGTTCTCACTCACCTGCTTATGCCAGCGGAAGGCGTCGTCCAGCGCCTTATTGTAAATAACCGGCCCCAGTGTTTCGAGGAAAAAGTCCATGATCTGCTGTTCCTCTATAATTCCAATTTCTTCTCCCCTTACATCCAGATAGAATGCCTTTATCTCCTCTGTAATTTTCTTTTTTTCCGCATCTGTCAGTGACAGAATCTGAACCGGTTTTCTTTTTCCCAAAGTATTTCTCCTTCCAAATTATTCTTCCGCCTTCTCCTCCAGCGGAATCTGTCCGTTCCTCTCCCTGTATTCGCTGGGCGTACAGCCGATTCGTTTTGTAAACATGTTGGTAAAATGGGTCGGGTTATCATAACCGACGCGTTCCGAGATCTCCGTTATGGTCAGATCCGATTTCAGCAGATACTCTGTTGCATAGGTAATCCTGCAGTGAATCAGGTAATTAATCGGAGACATATGATAGGCCTGGGCAAAGATCCGGCTCAGGTGTGAAGGGCTGATATTAAAATGGCTGGACAGCGATTCCAGCGTAATCTTCTGTTCTCTGTTGTCCTGGATGTAATTCAGAATATCGCTCAGGGAATATTTTGACGCAATCCTCAGCGTCATGGTTTCATTGGTGAACAGAATCCGGGTAAGCTCCAGAAGCCCCAGGCAGATTGACTGGAATGCTCCGTCCGCAATACCGCCGTTGGCATGATGGATATTAAAAAGCAATTGCAATGTACTCTGAATATAGGGAAGACAGTTAAGACCCGATGTAACCGCCAGCCCCAGGCTGCGAAAGAACGTCTGGAATTCCCCCTCCTCCGGCGTATCCTTAAACCGCAGCGTATAATACTGCATGCCGGTATCGTCATCCGCCGTGAAACGGTGGGCAATGTCGGGCGGTATGATAATAACGGAGCCGTTTTTTACGGGAAAAGACTGATTGTCAATCACGAGATGACCGCATCCGCTGGTAATAAACGCGATCTCGTAAACATCTTTATGGTCATGCCACGGGTATGTCCAAAGCGGCAGGTTATCAATATAGCACATATGGGTAATCTCTACAAACGGCTGCTGCCGGTAGGGGTTATCCTTTTCTGATTTATAGTCGTAAATCCACATGTGAGCCCTCCTTCCCACTTCACCAATTATAACAAGAAGAAATTTTTTTTACAATAAAATTGGGTACCCTGCCGGCGGAAATAGAAAAATAATGTTACTGTTCACTCAGGATGTATTTACGCGAGGTATTTTCACATGTTTTTCGTGAAAATCCCGGGGCCTGCGGCGCGAGATTGCGTTCTTTGCCATTTCTGTGCATCGCGAAGCTTGTTATTGTTCACAGCACATTGCGGTGTGAACAATAACAAAATAATTCACGAAATGAGAAGATAATTTGGTTAATACTCTCAAAACCGGTTTTTACCCCCATAAATCCGTATACAAAATGATAAGTTTCTTACACAAGATAGTAAGATCCTTTGTAGAATAATTCCAATTTCAACTATATAATGTGATCAGTTAAAAAAGATGGCTTTCAGAAGGGAAAAGAAGTTCCCATCCTGAAGGAAAGGAGAAAAAATGTATTCTGTAACAAAGGAGGATGTGCTGCGCACGATTCCCGGAAGCGAGACAATCCCCAGGAGCACCGATTTAAGCGGGTTTTCCCGTTCCTATACAAACCTGCCTTATTCCTGCGGCTCTGCCGCCCAGAAACTCAACATCGTACTTCCGAATGAGGGGGAAGGGCCTTACCCGGTGATTGTTTTTATCCATGGAGGCGGGTGGCTGACCGGTGACAAAAACCATGTACAGACCCAGCAAATCTACCGGCTTCTATATGCCGGGTACGCCGTATGCTGCATCAATTACAGACTCTCGGACGAAGCCAAATGGCCTCTCCCCCTGCATGACTGCAAGGCTGCCGTCCGGTTTCTGCGGGCCAACGCCGCAAAGTACAATCTGGATACGGAACGGATTGGAGTCGCGGGCAATTCTGCCGGAGGGCATCTGGCCGCCATGATGGGAACAACAAACGGAGATGCCCAATATGAAGATTTGACTATGGGCTGCGCAGACTTTTCCAGCAGTGTCCAGGCCGTGTTTGTCTGGTTCGGCGCTTACGATTTCACAAGCTGGGCTGAGGACTGCATAAACACTTATCCGGACCGCAGTTTTGATTATGAATCCGGAGCCGAGGCCTTCATGTTCGGCCATTCGCTGAAAGAGCATCCGGAACGTCTTAAGGATGCCAGCCCCATCTGTCATCTGGACAGCCGGACAGCGCCGTTTTATGTGGAACACGGTACGGGAGATCATGTAATTCCTTACTGCCAGTGTGAAAAGTTTTATCAGAAGTATACCGAACTTCTGGGGGACAGCCATATTTCCATCCGGCTTTTCGAGGGTGCGGAGCACTCGGATCCGGCTTTTAAGACAGATGAAAATGTGTTTGAATTTGTAAAGTTTTTTGATCAATATGTGAGACAGATTCCCGAACGCGGGTATTTTCTGCTCGGTACGCTGGGGGACTGCGAAACAACGATGTAGAATGGAAGGAGACGAGGGTTATGGAACAAAAGAAGGATTTCTTGGACGAACTGGCTCAGAATCTGATGCTGATTATGATTGTCATCGCATCGGTCTGCACCCTGCTTAGCGTGGTGTTTCAGTTTATCTCGGAAGATATCAAGACATTATTTATGCAGTTTTCTTATTACGCTTACGGCTGGATGGTATTTCTGGCTTTGGGGCCTGCGGTGAAAAGAGCCGCCTTTATGCGGATCGACATGGTGGTCGGCCTGTATCCGGAGGGTATTAAAAACTTTCTGAAGATCTTCTGCGACGCCGTCCTGTTTATCATGATGATTTTAATGTGCTGGTTCAGCATTCAGAATCTGCTGAATGCCGTTTCCACCGGAGCAGTCAACGCTAAAACACCTGTAATTCCCCTGGCGCTGGCTTATGCCGCCCCGGTTGTGGGCTATGCCCTGGGAACGGTCGCGTATATCATGCGGTTTGCCCAGGCAAAGAAAGGAGGCGCTGAATCATGACAGCTATTTTTCTGATACTCTTCTTCTGTGGATTAATCTTCGTAGGAATGCCCATAGCCGGATGCATCCTGGTATCGGCCGCCAGCATTCCGCTGTTCATGGGCGCGGCCTCGCCTCTTATGTGGACGCAGGTAGCCGGTGAGGCAATTAACGGCGCAGTCGCCAATAACGTCGGGCTGACCATTGTACTTTTCATGGTGGCCGGTGAATTTATGGCCAGAGGAAAACTGACCGATAAAATCTTCGATACTTTTTCCTATTTCTTTGGAAAGAAAAAAGGATTTATGCCCATTATCTCCATAGCAACCTGTATGTTTTACGGCGCCATCTCGGGCTCCGGCCCCGCCACAACCGCGGCTGTCGGCGCAATGTGCTACCCGATGCTGGTCGGCATGGGCTATGATAAATTCTTCAGCGCCAGCATTCTGGTGTCGGCCGGCTGCCTCGGAATGGTCATTCCTCCCAGCGTGCCGCTGACCGGAGCCGCCGGACTGGCCGGAGGGCTGGAACTGGTTCCCCTGTACCAGATCGCTGCCGTCGGCGGTGTCTGCGCAGGTCTCCTGCTGATTGGCTATGCCTATCTGCACTGCTGCCTGAAAAACGACGGGGATCAGATAAAAATCAGCGCCGCCGTTGATAAGCTCCACGAGCAGAGCTTTGGTTCCCTCTTTAAGGACAGTATCTGGGCGCTTTTGACTCCGGTCCTGATTCTGGGCACCATCTTCAGCGGCATTGCCGACACGGCCCAGGCCGCGGTTCTGAGTCTGGCTTATTCGATGATAGTGGCAATTTTTGTATACCATACAATCCGGGTGGAGGATGTCGTTCCGATTCTAAAGAAATGCGTGATGAACGCCGCTCCTCTCTGCTTCCTGATTGCTCTGTCCAACGTATTTTCAGCGGCCATGAGGGCGCTGGACATCCCGGCCAGCCTGGCGGGCGCCCTGATAAGCTCCGGCGTTTCCAGCACGCTCCTGATTCTTCTGATTCTGGTATGCATGCTGATCCTGGGCGCGTTCATGGACTGCGGCGCCGCAATGACAATCCTGGTCCCTCTGTTTGCACCGGTCATTATCAGCTTCGGTATGGATCCCTATACGGCCATCGTTGCAATTATCATGTGCCAGGCAGTCGGTCTCTGCAGCCCGCTCTGCGGCCTGTGCATCTTCGTCATGTGTCCGATTGTGGGCTGCACCATCGGTCAGTTGGGCAAATACGTCATCAAGCTGAGCGCCCTGATTGTGTTTGTCTCCGTGGTGATGGTACTGATGCCGTCTCTGTTCTCATGGGCTACTTCAGGAGCATTTATCCCGGCTCTGTGATGAAGTTTTACTCCCGGATCTGTTAAATACTCCCAATCAGGGAAACTCATTATGCCTCTCTTAAGCCGGAACTTAAGGGAGGCATATCTGTAATGATAAAAGGGAGCGCTGCCTTTTTAAATCAGTGGCTCAGGATTCAATCAGCGGAGCCGGACTCAATCAGTGGAGCCGGATCGTCTCGATTACCTGATTGTCTGCCGCGCTGACATCCATAAAATCTACCGTTCCATCCTCCCTCACCTCTGAAAACCGCCTGGACCCACAGTAATAAGTACTGGGAGCGTCTGGATCCGGAGCGGGATTCGCATATTTTTCCGACGGCTCTACCGCATAATTTCCATGAATGTCAATGATCCCCCACTGTCCGCCGTCCACATCAAACATGGAAATGGTGCCGCCGTCCTCTGTAAAGGGACGGAGGCTGCCCCCCGCCAGGACAGAGGCGTAACCGTTCGAAAAATCGCTGACATACCCATATTCGCAGGGGATTGCAATGTCCCCGGACTGATCCATAAATCCCATAAGGCCCGTATTCATGTCCCGGACCGCCATCAGGCCGTCGCAGTAACACTTTCCATTTTCCAGATAGCGGTAACCTTCCCGCAGTCTCGTGAGTTTGAAATCCTCATCATAGAATGCGACTGTATATTTCTGGTCATCTGCGATCATATAGCCGTCCGGAACCTTTGTGACAATCTGATGAGTGGCGCCCTTATCGTAGCTGAGCACAGGGTGATACAGGTCATCAGGCTCCGACACATGCACCGTCCCGTCATACTCAAAAATCAGGTAATCTCCGGCCGAGTAGAGAAGATTGTCCCATCTGCGCACCCCCAGCTTCTTCCCTCCGTCCAGCCTTTCGAAACTGCGGGACTGGGAATTGTAATCAATGCTCTCACAGCCATTCCCGTCCTTCACGGCCATCCCCGAGGTCAAGGCGCTGGCCCAATTGTATCTCCCCTCCACAAGATCCGGAACTTTCTCGTATGATTTTCCGTCCTTTTCAAAAAATTTGTCGGAAGAGAGAGCCTCATCGGTATATACATCCTCCGGGAACCCCTGACTGCCAGTATCCTGTGCATGTTCCCCGGCAGCAACTGGATCCGAATTATAATCTGCATTTTCTCCTGTACCCTGAACCACTGTCTGCTCGGCACTCCGGGATGCCGCCGGTTCTGTACTCTGTGCCGCTGCCGGTTCTAATGAGGGCCGTGCCATCTCCGGTTTCCCACATCCATATAAAACTGCCGCTGTTCCTGCAATGAGCAGAATATAATACCCGCCGTGCATAATCTCCTCCTTATTTCAATCTATTCTCTATTTTTATTTCACACGGTTACACGTTATTTCAATCCAGTGTTCCGCTTTCTCTGATTATCTCATATGTGATTCTAAAAACCAATTAAGTTTTTATTACTGTTTCTACTTTATTTTTTCGTTCTCCGGCATGATAAGATAAAAGGTGTAAAGATATTCTCTTCACACCTTTCCTTACATCCTTTTTATTTCACATTATCTATTCAAATAGCTTACTTTTTCCAAGCAACTTCCATTTATATAAAGATAACCCTTCAAATCATGATACTATAATCTGAAGGGCACTTTATTCATTCTAAATTCACAAATTAATTATCTGACAATTCATTGCACCCATACTCCATCCCGGCTGCATCCAAAATAGAATTTACCGCCGCGCATCCGCGGCATTCTCACCTCACCGCTCTGTTCCGGGTAAAGGCGCACCAGGTGAATGCTGTTGTAGTTCACATATGCTATAAAGCTCAAATAATGTTCCTTTGTCATTTCGTGCTCAAATGTGATATAGGATTCGTCGTCGATTTCCTCCACATGGAGCCTGTGTATTCCGTCTGCTTTCTGCGGCGTCTGGGGCGCCAGCTTCCTTCCGCAGCAGGAAATCTCCGCTTCCCCTGTGGCTGTCAGTATATTGCCGCAGTCGGGGCAGATGTAAAATTTAATCCGTTTCATATTTCCTCCGTCTTCACTGTTAGGGTCAAGCTGCCCCGTCAGTATCTTCTCAATGTTTACCCCCAGGGCCGCAGAAAGTTCTCCAAGCAGCGAAACGTCGGGGCATCCCATGCCGCGTTCCCATTTGGAAACGGCCTTGTCGCTTACCTGAATCATCTCTGCAAGCTGTTTCTGCGTATATCCTTTTTCCTTCCGCAAAGACGATATGAGCGTTCCCACTTTATGATAGTCCACTTCTTTCTACCTCCTGTAAGTCTGTACAAATTCAGTATAAACAAGAACGGCGGATTATTCAATCAACGCTCCGTAGAGTTCTATCACCGTTTTACCGCACTGACAATCAGCATCATCGGGCGGCGCATCTCATCCCTCATGCCCGGAACCGTATCGATCATATGGGTGGGCGGCTGCGGCTCCACAATATTTTTAATTTCAAATCCGTTTGTGAGCAGGCCGTTCAGATAAGTCGTCAGAGTTTTATGGTACTTTACAACATCCTCACCCAGGAAATTAGCGGTTCTCTTTCCCTCATAATAATAATTATCCACCGGGAAATGGAGAATCTCCCCTTTATCATCATAATACCAGTCCTGTGTCCCGTAAGCGGTAAAAACAGGATGCTCCACCGAGAACACAAAACTTCCGCCCGGCTTTAAAAAGGTCTGTACCTTCTTTGCCACGGCATCAAACGATTCAATATAATGAAACGCCAGGGAACTCAGCGCGATATCAAAACTCTCTGCCGGAAAATCCATGTCTTCCATGGCCACGCACTGATATTCCACCTGAGAGTATTTCGTTTTCTCCCCGGCAACCTCCAGCATCTTTCTGGAAATATCAATCCCCACGGCCGAATCAGCCCCCTGCTCCATGGCGTAAATGCAGTGCCATCCGTATCCGCATCCAAGATCCAGCATGCGTTTTCCTTGGAAATCGGGAAGCAGCTCTTTTAAAGTCTCCCATTCGCCGGCTGCGGCCAGTCCTCCTTTGGAGCGGTCCATCTGGCTGTATTTCTCGAAAAATATGTCATTGTCGTATTTATTCTCTTTCATGGTTGTTTTCCTTTCTATATGGGGATTTAATTGAGGAATGAGAACGCCGCCGGGACGGTCGGGGTTCGGGATG
>NZ_URHZ01000027.1 GCF_900547735.1 uncultured Clostridium sp.
AGAGCGCAAGCGTTTCCCGCAGGAACTTTTTCTGCCCGGATTCCCCACCCGCGACCATCTGAAATCCGGGACTGAAGACTCACCCCCTCCCCCCTCACCATCCCGAACCCCGACCGTCCCGGCGGCGTTCTCATTTTTCACCCGCCATCACGTCATATCATCCCGCAGCGCATCGATAATATTCTCCTTCCGAATCTTCCCCGTAGCATACAGCATGGTAATAAATATCACAAAGAATACGCCGAGCACGCTGACCGCGATACTGCCCCAGGGAAAGATATACCTGATTTCCCCGCCCCCGAGTACCATCCCCTTGTAAATCAGCCAGGATAGGACACCCGAGATCGGCAGCCCGAACAGCAGGGTCCTTATGCCGTAAAGGGCGCACTCGAAACGCATCATCCGGTTAAAAGCGCGGTCGGACAGTCCCACGGAGCGGAGCATGGCCAGTTCCCGTCTTCTCAGCCTGATATTGGTGGAAATCGTATTGAACACATTGGCCGTTCCAATCAGCGAGATCATGATGACAAACACAACGGTGAACAGATTTACAATAAATAGAATATTGCGGTTTTCTTCCAGTACCGCATGAAGGTTGAACAGGTTGTAGTTGGAGGTAATGCCGGCTCCGTCAATCATGGTCTGCATCTGTGCGGCAGACAGTCCGGGAGTCTTGGACCAGAAGGTGAAGGCCTGCCGTTCTGGCGCACCCAGAAGGTCAAACTGCGGTTTCGCCGTGTAAGGGGCAACAACCATTAAAACGTAGTCCCTTTTTACGGGCGGATCGAGAGGCGGCGGATCCAGCGGATAGGTGTCGGCAAAAAGCGTATGGATTGTCCGGGCCTGTTCCCCGGATTCGCTGCGGATCGTGAAATCCATGGTTTTGTTTTTGAAAATATCAATATTGCCCGGCTTTTTTCCCACAATAATCATGGTTTCGTCCTGTCCGCCGGAATTTGATGCGGGCAGGCCGAGACTCTCAAGAAAGTCTCCATAGATTTCCTCCTCGATAAACTGGACATCCATTGACAGGTTTACCGTTTTACAGTTCGCGTCTAATCCCTGGGATTCCAGGTAAGAGTCCCGGAATTCCGTTGTAAAATCACCCGTATCCACCTCGCAGGTATAGGTCGAGACGGCCTGATGGGTACTTCTGTAGACGCCGGCGGCGGTTTCCATTTCACCGTATAGACGGAGCAGTTCATTTTCGTCCGTATCCTTTGTATAGAACACGACATCCCCGTCCATTTCCACGGCCGACTGATTGGCAATCCCGTTTAAATTCATTGCAAAGGAACTTGTCGATACAAACAGTACGACGCTTAAGGTGAGCGACAGGACAATACTGCGGTAACGTCTCTTGTTCCGCTTGAAATTTTTCAGTGCAAGAGTTCCTTCAAGCCCGTATAAATTTCCCGCGAATTTAGATGTCTTCACGGCTCCCGGTTCGACCTTTATCTCGTTGGTCTGGCAGATGCATTCCATCACGGGAGTGCGGGCGGCTTTCCTTGCCGGAATATAAGCGGATATCAGAATCGTAATCATACTGATGACCGCGGCGGCGCAGATTGCAGGCAGGGATATACACAGGGTCAGGGGAACGCTATCATACATAACGGCCCCAAAATTACCGGCCACCAGGGAAATCACAAACTGGATACTTGGTATGCCGATCAGGATGCCGAGCGGTATCCCGATTGCGCCGATTACCAGTCCCTCAAATAAAACGGAGCTGCGAAGCTGCTTTTCCGTGGCTCCGACCGACATGAGGATTCCAAACTGGTGTGTGCGCTCGTTGAGGGATATATTAAATGAATTATAAATGAGAAATACGGAGCCTGTCATAACCAGGGCGATTAAAATGGCGCCGGTTGAATAGAGCAGCGTATTAAACAGTGTGTCATCCGAGATTCCCATAAACCGGAGCACATCGTCGTTCAGCACATAGGACAGTCCTCCGGCTGCGCCGTCTGTATAGGAGCGGACACTGCGCGGTTTTTTCAGCGTGACAAAGGCGCTCAGGCAATTCCGGGGAGCGGCTGAATCCGCAATTGTTATCAGCGTGTATCCGGGGGTGGAGCGCTCCTCAAATGCGGGCCTCTGGAAGATTCCGACGACCTTATAGGCCTGAACCGCCTCATTGGCCAGCGTTTCCTCACCGGGATGGTACGGATCGTGCTGGCTGAGTGTGATATTTCCCATCTGCCGGGTTCCGACCGGTACGATAAGGGTATCGCCGATCGAAATCTTTACGCCTCCGTTTGCCGCAACGTGCGCCGGGACCAGGATCTCGCCGTTGTTTTCCGGTAGTCGTCCCGAGAGGAGATGGACCGGAAGCGTATCAAAGGTTTCACGGTTAAACCCCGCGATAAATAAATACGGTTTGTCGGGATTGAGCCCGCCGTCCAGCGCAGCATAGCCGATATTTTCAAAGAATGCGGCATTTTTAATCCGGCTGTCTGCGGCCTGTTCCTGTACAAAAGAGGAGTCGGCGCCGTAAAACTCAACGTGCCAGTCCCCGGTTTTTTCGATGGCCCCGTTAATCAGATAAGTCTGCAGCGACACGGAAAAGGTTGCAACCGCCGTAATCAGGGCGGCCGACAGCGCCACTCCGGCTATTGTTACAAGCGTTCTTGCACGGTTCTTCCTCAGTCCCTGAAGGGCCGTTTTATTAAAAATATTCATGAATTCGCCACCTGCCTCTCATCCCGGACCACCCTGCCGTCTGCGATGGTGATAATGCGGTCCGCCTGCAGGGCGATATTCTCATCGTGGGTGACGATAATCAGGGTCTGGCGGTACTTTTTGTGGCTCTCCTTCAGCAGATGGATGATTTCCTTACCGTTGCGGCTGTCCAGGCTGCCCGTCGGTTCGTCCGCCAGCATGACGGCCGGTGCGTTCATCAGGGCGCGGCCGATGGCGACACGCTGCTGCTGGCCGCCGGAAAGCTGGTTGGGCAGATGGGTTTTCCGTTCCTGAAGCCCCAGGAGATCGAGCAGGTCGTTTAGCCGTTCCTCATTCACCTTTCTCCTGTCCATCAGAATGGGCAGGGTAATGTTTTCCACCACATTCAGGGTGGGGATGAGATTGTGGAACTGGTAAATCAGTCCGACCTGCCTCCGGCGGAACACGGCGAGTTTTTCATTGCTTTTTGCATAGACGTCCTGTCCGTCCAGAAATATTTTACCGTCCGTCGGCACATCCACACCGGCGATCGCGTGAAGAAGCGTGGATTTACCGGAACCGGAGGAGCCGATGATGGCGGTGAATTCTCCTTTATCAATCGTAAGGTTCACATGGTCCAGGGCGGTGACCTGATTTTCCCCTCTGCCGTAAACCTTGCTTAAATTTTCAACTTTTAAGAATTCCATTTTGTGTCCCTCCTTTTCTTTACCTGTATTATAGAACATCCTGATTACTTTTGCGTGACTTTCAGGTGAGAGATCCGTCACTTTAGGGCGCGGAAGATTGCTTTTGAGCAGAAACAGAATTCCACATTTAAACCGGAAAAAAATGGTGCGATTTTTCATCCGTAATCTGTATAATATGATATAATATCTGAAAAAGAATATGGTAAAATTGTTAAGAATGTATCAAATACAACCGAAAATCCGTATTTGATATTTCACTAAAAGTAGAAAAATGAAGACTCATACCAATGCAAAATTATGCAATATGCACAAAGAGAAAAATGCGGGTTTTTGCGGATTTTCAACATCTTCCACTCACTGAAAAAAGGAGAACCATTTATGCTAAAAAACGAACGCCTTAAATTTATTGTTAACAAGATTCGCGAACAGCAGAACGTACGTGTCAAAGATTTAAAAGAATATTTCCAGGTTTCCGATGAAACCATCCGGAGGGACCTGATGGAGCTTGAAAAGCAGGGGCTGCTGCGATGCGTACACGGCGGCGCGGTGTATGATTCCTTTACGGCCAATGAATACGAGGTGGAGGTGCGCATCAATAATAACCCGATGGAGAAAGAGGCGATCTGCAGGGAAGCGGCGGAACTGGTCCAGGACGGCCAGTCCCTGGCGATTCTGGCCTCCACGACGACCCTGCCGCTCGGAAAGTATCTGGCGGCTAAAAACAACCTGACCGTTGTGACAAATTCCATCCAGCTTGGAAACCAGATATCTTCCAATATGAGCAACCATGTCATACTTACCGCAGGCAATATCTGGCATAACCAGCAGAAGACAATGGGGGAGCTGACGGCGTACTGCTTCCGCAGATACCGGGTGGACAAGGCGTTTTTCAGCGTCTCCGGAGTCTCGCCGTCCGACGGTCTCACGGAGTATACGGAGGAGGAGAGTGAACTTCTGCGGGCGGCGATTGAGATGAGCCGGGAGAGGATACTCCTGAATGACTCCACAAAGTTCGGAGTGGTTGCCTTCTGCCGGTTTGCCGGAATTGAGGCCGTGCATCAGATGATCACGGACTGGCATATTACAAAAAAAGAGCTGTCCTATTACACATCCATGGGAATCAAGGTTTACTGCGCGGCTAAATAATCGGGAACACGGTGTTCCATCCCCGTGAACAGTAACCCATCCCCGTTTGGTTTTTTGTGGTTTTATTGGAATATGGCCACATAATAGAAAGAAAATAGTTTGAAATATCCCGTCTGTTAAAACATTTGCGTGAGTTGACAGACGGTTTTCTTTGTGCTAATTTAAGCCTGTGAACAGGACAGACAACGTGTCCTTGAAGAAATAAGACACATGAAAGATATGAGGAGGGGATGAAATAATGCAGGCGGATGTTGTGATTATTGGTGCAGGCGCGACGGGTTCTGCCATCGCAAGGGAGCTGTCCCGCTATGAGTTAAATGTCATTCTGGTAGAGCGGAATGAGGATGTGGGCGGATACGCATCGAAGTGTAACAGCGCGACACTGTGCAGCGGACACGATGCGGAGCCGGGTTCCCTGGAGGCGAAACTTACATCGGCTTCCAACCGGGCATATGACCAGGTCTGTAAGGATCTGGATGTGGAGATGAAGCGGCTGGGCATGATTTATGTGGCCCATGACGAAAAAGAGCTGGAGCAGCTTAGGTCAATCAGGAAGAAAGCCATCCTGAACGGCGAGTACAATGTGGAAATGCTTTCGGGAGAAAAGGTTCACCAGATGGAGCCTTCCCTGAACCCGGATATTGTCGGAGGCCTGCTGGTGCCCAACGAGGCGATCGTGGATGTGATGGAGCTGCTGTTTGCCTTTGTCGAGAATGCGATGGACAACGGAGTTAAGGTCATGCTGGGCACAACCGTTTCCCGGATCAATGTGGACCCGGAAACACATGCCGTGAAATCGGTTGTAACCGATAAGGGCGAGATTGAATGCCGTTTTGCAATTAATGCCGCGGCCATCTATGCGGATAAGCTGGCACAGTCGGTCGGCTTCTGTGATTATTACAATTATCCCCGCACCGGACAGTTTTTCGTTCTTGATAAGAATTTACCATACAAACCGGAGCATATTATTGTTCCCCTCCCCACACCGGTGAGCCGCGGACGTCTTTTGACGCCTACCATACACGGGAACCTCCTGGTGGGCCCGTCGGCGGATAACATGAGCGACCGGGAGTGCACCAAGACGGATAAGGAGACTATGGACAGCATTGTTTCGGACTGCCGGAAGATGATACCGGCCGTGAGCCCATTTGACTCCGTGACACAGTTCTGCGGCGTGCGCCCTGCGATTTATCCGAAGAAAGACTGGAGAATCCGTACGGTAGACGGCTGTAAGGGATACATAGAAGCGGTCGGAATCAACCAGGGAATCAGCGCGGCGCCGGGAGTTGCCAAATATGTGGCCGAACTGCTGGATGATGAAGGTCTTGAGATGACGGAGAAGAAAAACTGGATCTCCGAAAGAAAGGCAATCAAACGCTTTGCCTCGATGACCGAGGAGGAACGCGACGAGGCAATCAGGAAGAATCCCAGCTATGGAAATGTCATCTGCCGCTGTGAGACGGTTACGGAGGGAGAGATTGTGGAAGCCATCCATAAAGGACCGGGAGCAAGGAGCGTGGACGCCATTAAGCGCAGGCTGCGCGCCGGAATGGGACGCTGCCAGGGCGGTTTCTGCGGCCCGCGTGTTGTGGAAATTCTTGCACGTGAGCTTTCGGTAACCGAAGAAGAAATCTGTAAGAATGAGCCGGGTTCTGAAATGCTGGTTCGCGTAAACAGAAAGTGAGGATGACAGAATGAATGAGAGATATGTGGACGTAGCTGTCATTGGAGCGGGACCCGCAGGACTGGCGGCAGCGGCGGCAGCAAAAAAAGAAGGCGCAGAGAAAGTGGTTCTGATTGAACGCGATTTCCGTCCGGGCGGAATCCTGGAGCAGTGCATCCATACCGGATTCGGACTTAAATATTTTGGGGAAGAGCTGGCAGGGCCTGAATACGCGGAGCGCTTTATAAAAGACTGCGATGAGCTTGGCATCGAGATGATGTTAAATACGATGGTTTTAAGCATAGACGGACCAAAACATCTGATCCATGCAGCGAATAAATCGGGCGCTATAGTGGTGGAGGCGGGAGCCATTATCCTCTCCATGGGCTGCCGGGAGCGCACAAGGGCGCAGATTGTAATTCCCGGTTCCCGTCCCGCAGGCGTTTATACGGCGGGAACGGCCCAGCGTTTCTGCAACGTACAGAACCACATTGTGGGCAATGAGATTGTAATTGTCGGTTCCGGTGATATCGGAATGATCATGGCCCGCAGGATGACGCTGGAGGGCGCGAAGGTGAAGGCGGTTATTGAAGTGATGCCTTACCTGGCCGGACTCACCAGAAACAGGGTGCAGTGCCTGGATGATTTCGGAATCCCGCTCTATTTGAGCCATACCATCGTCGATATAGACGGAAAGCGCCGTGTAAAGGGCGTGACGGTGGCAAAGGTGGATGAAAAGAAACAGCCGGTTCCCGGAACGGAGTTTAAGATTGACTGCGATACCGTCCTTTTGTCGGTTGGACTGATACCCGAAAATGAGGTGTCGAAGACGGCCGGCGTGGCCCTTGACCGCGTGACGAACGGCCCGGTTGTAGATAACACGATGATGACCAATATCCCTGGAATCTTTGCCTGCGGCAACGTGGTTCATGTCAATGACCTGGTAGACAATGTGTCCACGGAAAGTGAACTGGCCGGTACTTATGCGGCCCGTTACGCGGCGGGACAGGGCGGAGAAGGTGAGACGGAGATACCTGTAAAACCGGGGAATCTGGTGCGCTACATGGTTCCGCAGTCTGTTAAGCCGGATAAGACGGAGAAGGAAGTAAAGATGTATTTCCGTGTGCTGGCGCCTACGAAGCAGGTTACGGTAGAGGCGTCCTGCGGGGATAAGATTCTCTATAAAGCCAGAAAAGCATTTGTAAATCCGGGAGAGATTGAGCAGATCAGGATACCGGCCGAAAAACTTACCGGTTTGACGGAAGGGGAAATCATTGTGAACGTCACAAAGGAGGAGGTGAAGGCATGATCGAAAAAGAAGTAATCTGTGTCATCTGTCCGTCAAGCTGCCATGTCACCGTGAAAGGCGACGGGAAAACGGTCAGTGAGATAAGCGGTTATACCTGTAAGCGCGGGAAGGACTATGCGGAGGCGGAGTATATCTCGCCGATGCGGACTCTGGCCACCACCGTGAAGGCGGAGGGTTACAGCTGCCCGATCATCGCGGTCCGCTCCAATAAACCGATGCCGAAAGAAAAGATATTCGATGCAATGGCCGAGATTCAGAAAGCGGTGGCAACCCCGCCGTTCTATGTGGGGAAACCGGTGATTGAAAACATTCTGGACACAGGGGTGGACATCGTGCTGTCCAATCAGTAAAAGCGTCCGGGGTTTAAAGCGGAAAATGAGATTAAAGGTTATTGTTCACAGCGCAGCGCGGCGTGAACAGTAACTAAATGAGAAGGTATGAAACACTAAAAAGAAAGGGTGTGCGGCAATATGAGACATGTAGCGGAATTTGTACAGGGTTTACTGCAGGAAAATTATGATTTGGGGGAAATCACAGAGGTAGAGCCGATTAAGGCGGGGGATACGAACAACAGCTTTTTCGCCACTGCAAAAAAAGACGGGGAAGAGAAAAAATGGTATGTGCGCCAGTACAACACGGCCGAGCAGGAGCAGGATATCATTTACGAACATGCATTTGAGAAATATTATTCGGCCAATGTAAACGGCGCGATGCAGACCATGACTCCGGTGGTAAACCGCACCGGTAAAACGTGGCTGGTGGCGGAGTTTGAGGGCCAGAACAACTTCTATGCGGTATTCAACACCATCAGCGGACTGGAGCCGTATTCCTGGGAGTACAATGAGATGCCGCAGGAAGCCAAGGATTCCTGCGCGGAGATATGCGCCAGGTTCCAGTCATGGGCATACGGTTTTGTGGGACCGGAGGGCAGCGGAAGAAGTGAACCGGAATTAGAGGAGCAGTTTAAAGTATGGAAACAGGATCTTCCGGCCGCACAGGCGGAGAAGAAACAGAACCCGAAGGTATTTACACGTTTTACGGATTATTTTGAAAAAGAGATTCCGTATCTCATCGATACCATTGATTTCTGTGACAGCGAGCTTGCAAAGTGCAGGGAACAGCTTAAAAAGTGCATCTGCCATAAGGATCTGAATCCCGGCAACGTCATGTTTGACGAAAATGACAAAATCATTGCGGTGTTCGATCTGGACTGGGTTAACACGGATTACAGGCTTTATGATCTGGGATGGATGAGTTACCAGGCTCTGGCGTCCTGGGATACGGCAAGCTGGGGAGATGTGGCTGTGGAGAAAATAGGCAGATTCATTTCCATCTACAACCGGACCATGAAAGAGACGGGCTGCGAACTCGGAGAACTGAACGACGCGGAGCGGATGTTCTATCCGGTCATGATGATAATCGGGGCGGTCAAGGTTATTATGGACTTCACCTGCTATGAGAACCACGAGGCGGAAGTGCACAGAATGTTCGTCAACACATGGAGATTTGTGGAGAGCGTTCACTTTATGCGGGAGCATCTGGACGAGATCCGGGCGGCCATTGCAGATTAATGATTCACACGCTGAACAGTCACGCGCTTAACCAACAATACGGAATAGAAATCAGGAGGAAAGAAGAATGGATATCAGGGCGATTCATGAAGTATTAACTATTGCTAAGAGACTGGATGACAAGGGACTGTGCAATGCATTTGAGGGAAATGTATCGGTAAAAAGAGACGGATTCCTTTATATTACGCCGTCGGGCAAGAACAAAGCGACGCTTACGGAAGAGATGATTGCCGTATTCGATGAGGAGGGAAACCAGGTGTCCGGTATTTTTCCGGCATCTTCGGAGCTTAAGATGCACCGCGCCGTTTATGGGATGAGGGATAACATCGGGGGAGTGGTTCATGCGCATACTCCTTTCCTTACCGCATATGCGCTCTGCGCAAAACCGTTTGAATCCTTTGCCCATGCCGAGATGCTCTGGGATCATAAGAAGGTGGAAGTGGTGCCTTACGGAAGACCGGGTTCCGACGATATCTATAAGGGAGCGGAAACGATTTTCCAGAAAGGAAGAGACATCTGCCTGCTGGCCAACCACGGGGTACTGGCTGTCGGCACTACGGTATTCGACGCGATGAATAAGCTGGAGTCGGTGGAGAACGCATGTAAAATCTGTACCCTGGCCAAATTGATCGGGGAGCCGGCGGATCTTCCGAAAGAGGAGATTGAAATACTGTTAAGCCTGTAACTGTAAAGATGCATAATAGGAGAAGGAAATGAATTCAGCACTGATGTTTGGAATCTGCCTTGCGGCGGCCCTCTTTCTGCAGACATGGGGAAGTCTGGCGCAGTATAAACGGGTCACCAGGGACTATCAGGAAATCAGAAAACGCAACGCGGTTGTTTCTGTGGGCAAGAGTACATACAGGGGCATGAACAGAACGGCTGTGCTTGGCTTTAATTCCTCGGGGACTCTTAACGAGGCGTATATTTTATCCGGAATAACGGTTTTTGCAAAGCTTAAGCAGTTATCCGGCCATGACGGGGAGCATTATTCCGCCGTTAAAGACTATTATAGCAAAGACAAACGGATGGCCTGCGTCGTACAGGCCGTCCGGTATATGGAGGGGTCATATGATTGAAAAATTAGCTGCCGCGGCGGCAAGCTTCATCGGGATATTTAATGCCGGAGGCTCTTATTTTCTGGATCTGGTTGCGGGAATTATTCCCACCTTACTGGTTCTTTTAACGTTTATCAACCTTTTAATCCGACTGGTCGGAGAGGAACGGATCACAAATTTCCTGAGAAAATGTACGAAATACGCGATTACGAGATATACCGTTTACCCGCTGCTGGCCCAGATTTTCCTGACGGATCCCATGTGCCATACCATGAACCGGTTTGTGGAGGAAAAATACAAGATTGCGTTGTATGACTGTGAGATGACGATTCTCCATCCTCTGACCGGCCTGTTTCCTCATGTATGTCCGGCCGAGCTGTTCATCTTTATGGGAATTGCAAGTGGTATTACGGAACTCGGGTTTGACAAGAATGTCCTGGCGATCTGGTATCTGGCCGTCGGCATCGTACTGTGTCTCATCAGGGGCATTGTCACGGAAAAGATGTTTGCCGTGATGCAGGGAAGGAAGAGTAAGAAGGGAGGCCAGGTCCATGAATAAATTATTGGATATCATTGCAAATATAGGCGCTGCGGTAGGAAGCGTCGTTGAGAAAATTATGGATTCTGCTAAGGATGCCGTGAAAATGGTTCTTGAGACAGTGCTCCCGTTTATGGTATTTATCAGTTTGATTGTCGGTATTGTAAATTACACGGGCGTTGGAAACTGGCTTGCCGGCTTGATTGCTCCTGTTATGTCCAACCTTCCAAGCATGATGGTTATGAGCTTTGTCTGCGTTCTGCCGTTCCTGGCTCCGATTCTTGCGCCGGCCGCCGCGGTTGGCCAGGTTGCCAGTATTCTGATCGGCACGCAGATCGCAGCAGGGGCAATTTCTCCGGTCTATGCGCTTCCGGCCCTGTTTGCAATCAACGCGCACGTTGGCTCGGACTTTATTCCGGTCGGCCTGTCACTTGCAGAGGCAAAGGACGAGACGGTGGAAATGGCGGTTCCCGCATTTTTGTTCAGCCGTATGATTACCGGACCGATTTCCGTTTTACTCGCATACTTTGTCAGCGTTTCGGTCGGAATGTTCGGATGATGGCCTCAGCGCGGCAGTGGTTTGTTACAAAAATGATTTGGCCGCAGATGCGGCCCTGATACAGGAGAGTGAATGATGTTTACAGTAAATAATTACACCCCAACGAGGGTAATCTTTGGCGCAGGCAGGTTAAAAGAGCTGGCAGAGGTGGAACTGCCGGGGAAAAAGGCGCTGATCTGCGTGACGGAAGACGGTCTGATGGAAAAGCTGGGTATTCAGCAGAAGGTGCTTGAACTTCTTGCAAAGAACAATACCGGGGCCGTAGTATTTGATAAGGTGACGCCCAATCCGACCAAGGCCGGAGTGGAGGCCGCGACGGCTCTTGCTAAAGCGGAAGGCTGCGATTTCCTCATCGGCCTCGGCGGCGGCAGCAGCGTGGATACGGCGAAAGCAGCGGCAATTATGATGGCAAATGAGGGCGATCTGTGGGATTATGCTTACACGGGAACGGGAGGCAGGAAGGAGATTAAAGTTGCGGCTCCGGTTGTAACCATCTCGACGACGGCAGGTACCGGCACAGAGACCGATCCTTACTGTGTCATCACAAGAACCGATACGAATGAAAAGCTTGATTTTGCGGTGGACGCAATTTTCCCGGTGATTTCCGTCATCGACCCGGAACTGATGGTAACGCTGCCGAGAAGCCTGACGCTGTATCAGGGCTTTGATGCGCTGTTCCATTTATCGGAATGCTATATCACCAATAACCATGAAAACAGGCTGGTGGATATCTATTCCGAGGACGGAATCAGAGCGGTGGCAAAATGGCTTCCGGTGGTGGCGGAAGACGGCTCGAACCTGGAAGGACGCGTCAATATGTCCTATGCGGCCAATATTCTGGCCGGTTATACACAGTCCCTCATCAACTGCACCTCCCATCATATCACGGGCCAGACCATGGGCGGTTTATTCCCGAATGTTGCCCACGGCGCCAGCCTGATTCTGATTGCGGGAGAGTATTACAAACGCGTCTGCCGGTATTTCCCGGAGCTGTTTGACGAGATGGGAGAATTCATGGGAGTGAAGGCGGATCCGGAGCATCCCGGAGCAGGCTTTGTCACGGCGCTTACCGGACTGCTGCACGTAACCGGAATGGATTGCCTGACCATGAGTGAATTCGGAATCAGGAAGGAAGACTGCAAAAAGATCGCGGATATGACCGTCAATAATACCGGCATCGCCGATATGGACCGGTATCCGGAGGCTCTGGCGGCGGAGGATATAGAAGGGATTCTGGAACGATCTTATAAGTAAAAATAACAGGCAGTAAAAATGATATGCGGTACAAATGTTTTAATCGTTCTGATAATAAAGTATTTTAAGAAAAGAAACGGAGCCCACGGAAAGAGATTTCCCGTGGACTCCGTTTTTGGCAGTATTTCCAGTATTAAGAGTAATTGCGGCATTGAGCGGTTTTGCGGCGGGAAGAAAGGAATCATGCCGGCCCTTCCATTGACACCGGGAGCGGCCGGTGATAAGATAACTCATACCAACAGAGGTGTAAAAGCGTTTAACCGGCTTACCGAAACGGCAGCCGGATGAAAGAACGAAACGGGAGGTGGCGCAGAAGTGATGAATTTCGGACGTTTTCTGGAACGGACAGAGGTGGATAAGGACCCCACCGCCGCCAATTTTCCAAGGCAGGTATGGGAGGCGAAAGAGGCGCTGCCGGAGTACCGGAGGCATCTGGAACCGTGGTTTCGGAGAGGAATCACTCCGGAGCATGTGCTTTTTGTGCCGCGTCCCTGGTATCAGCCCGGAATCAATGAGTACATGCTGGCGTATCTGGAAGAAGAGCTGATGGTACTGGAACGCCGGGAGGATGGACGGATTGAAAAGTCCGTCATCAAACGGGACGACGTGTCCTGCTTTTGCAGCACCGAGGATTTGCTGAAGGGATGTATCACCGTTTACCGGCCTGTCCGGGGAGTAAACAAAAAGACGGAGCTTTATTATAACCGCGTGGCGAAAGCGCTGTTCCTTCCGTTCCTGAACTGGCTGGCCTGCCGTCCCGACGAATTTGACTGTCACAGAGCGGCGGAGGGGGATGTGATGCCGCGCCGTCTGAAGCAGGAAGAGCTGGCTCTGTATAATTACGGCAAGGATGCATACCGGTTCGGAAACTACGGCTTAAGGTGGGAGTGGCGCAGCTTCCGGCCTTCCGGATTCCTGAAAAAGAAAAAGGCGGTAAAGCCGTCCTGCCTGTTATGTGAGATGGAAAGGGGAAAGGTACTGGTCCTGCTGGCGGGCAGCCGCGCCGATATCTGGTACCTGTTTAACGGAAGGGCCTTCGCATCCTTAGAGGATAATGACAGGATGTGCAGAATTCAAATCAGTGCGGGAAACGAAGTGATTGAGGACAGGACATACCGGTCCGGAGGTGATATCGGAAGATAATAAAAAGGGATGAAATCATTCGGCTGATTTCATCCCTTTTTATTGTGAACGTCATAAGGAACACAGAGCGCCTTATATCGTCTTTGCATCATGCAGAAATTAGTTGTTAACTGTAACGTTAACTGCCTGTAATCCACGAGCGCCTTCAGTAACTTCGAAGGATACGGACTGGCCGTCTTCTAATGTTTTGTAACCGTCCATTGCAAGTCCGGAAAAGTGAACGAAAATATCGTTGCCCTGCTCATCGCTGATGAAGCCATATCCCTTCTGAGAGTTAAACCATTTTACTGTACCTTTATTCATGAAAGATACCTCCTGTTAAAATATTATATTTCTTTATAAAACAAAATTCACATATCCCTGTAAATCAACAAACCGATTTACAACAAATATGTGAAATCTAAGCTTTATGAAAAATACTCATTCAATATAGCACGCAAAATCGGGTTTGTCAAGATTTATAAGCGGTTTAAATTACATTTTATTCACTTTTTTTCAGTTTTGGTGAAAATAGGCCGGAAAGCCCCGCGGAAGGAGGGATTTATGCCGCTGAAACGGTCCTCCTCAGGCGGGTAATTCCGCCCGGGGGATGCTATCCTGATGTGTTATAGATTTTGTGCCTGACAGGACTGCAGGCTCCGGCTTTCATCGAGTTCCATTCTGAGAAAAATATTCCTGGAATAGAGCGAAATGACGAGCGACACCGCCGCCGAGCCGAACAGCACAAGGAAGGATACCTCTGCAAAGCGGTCGAAAAGAATTCCGTACAGAGCCTGGCCTAAGGGCTGCGAACAGCCGGAGACGGCCATCAGGGCGGCCATAATCTTGCCCAGGAGATGGGGAGGCGACTGAAGCTGCACGGCGGAACATATCTGGATCAGAAATACGGTCGAGGCGGCCATCGCGATAAAGCTCATCACGGTAATGGTCAGATAGCCCGCCATCGGGGAGAAAAAGGGCAGAAGCGAGATTCCCATACAGGCTGCCGCAAAAGAACAGACGGCCAGCAGCAGATGGCAGTTCCTGAGTTTCAGGCGTTCGGAGAAAATTCCTCCGAGCACCCCTCCGGCCAGTCCTCCGAAACCAAGGGCGCCCTGGGTAAAGCCGAGGGCGGCGTCACTCATTTTGAGAATATTGACGATAATCACGGGTATTCCCACGATCATAGATGCGGAGAGAACCAGGTTAAACAGTGCTAAAACCGTGACTACGGAGAGTAAAACCGGTTTTTCATTTCTTATATAAAGAAAACTTTCCTTCAAATCGCTTTTAACGACGGAAAAAATTCCTGCCTCGGTTTCCCGTTTCTCGTGTGGAATCCGGATAAAGATTTCCATGACGGCCGAAGAGATAAAACAGAGGATGCTGATTGAAAGGATGGGGAAGAGTCCCCAGGTGCCGAATAAAATTCCTCCGATGACAGGGCCGAGAAGTCCGGCCAGCGTGCTGACCATGTTGATGACTGCATTGGCCTGCATAATCTGTCCCGGCAGGACCAGGAGGGGGATACTGGCCTGGACGGCGGGCTGGTAAGCGCCGGAGATGCCGTAAAGGGCCATCAGGCAGACGATCATGAGCGGGACGACGGGGAGTTTTCCGAGCATCAGGTAAAAGACGGTAATGAGGAGGGCGGTCGAGAAGTCCAGGATTACCATGATATTGCGCTTGTTCATCCGGTCCGCGAATACACCGCCCGCCAGGGAGAGAAGGATCATCGGAATAAAGGAACAGGCGGTTACCGCCCCGAACAGGGAGGAAGATCCGGTTTCCCTGAGTAAATAAAGCGGCAGGGCAAAACGGAGAATGGCATTGCCGAACAGGGATATAATCTGGCCAATGACCACAAGGGTGAAGTCGCGGAGAAACAGGGGCAGTTTTTTGTCATTCATAGGTGCTTAACTCCTTTTTATGCTGATATGATTGATGCAGTTACAAAACATATTAAAACCGACCGTCGGTATGTATAACGTCTAAATAAAACTGCCCGTTAAAGGCAGTTTGCAGTGAGGGCGGAAGAGCGGGTGCCCGATAGCAGAAGCGCGCGGTTATTCTTTTGCGGCGGCTACTCCTGCGCTTCGTGTCTGTTTATCAGTACGCTGTAAGAAACATAGGCATCCGTCAATTCTTCATCCAGCAGATCGCCGATTCCCATTCCTTTCAGAAGCTGGTTGAAAACCTCACAGCGCGACCTCACCGCCTCCGGTGAGGTCGGCATGAGTATGGGGTGCAGCCAGACATTCGAGAGAATCATGATGGCTTCCGCCAAAGCCTGGGGATGGTCTGTCTGGATGGAGCCGTCGGCCACTCCCTCTTTAAGGATTGGCTCAATATAGAAAGGAACGACCTCGTCATACAGATTGCGTATCTGCAGGGCAAGGAACCGGGGACTGTCCAGAAGATAGGGAATCATCGTGATGGCCTTCTGCTGGTCCAGTACAAGCAGGGCGGTTCGGAATAGCTTTTTCAACTTCTCCCGTCCGTTCAGCGTGCCGTCGTCGCGCACTCTGCCGAGGATTCTTTCGTTTCTTTCGCCGAGCTGGTTGACGATGCGTATGAAAATTTCTTCCTTGGATGCGAAATGGTGATAGATGGCTCCTTTGGACAGTTTTGTCACGTCCATGATGTCCTGCAGCGATGTCTCATCGTAGCCATTTTTAATAAACAGTTCTGCCGCCGTGTCTAAAATCAGTTTCACGGTTTCTTCCGGGTGTTTGTTGCGTGCCATGATATCCCTCCATACCGACCGTTGGTTTGTAAAAACAATATCACAATATTCTGATAATGTCAACTATGTTAAATAAATGATAAAATTGCACAATTGTATTTTTTAAGGTACAATAGAGGAAACGCAACTGTTGATTTAAGAAAACAAAATAGGGGGAAGTGTTTATGGCAAATGAAAAGAAAAAGTTACCGCTGGCTTTCTGGATTTTCACAGGTCTTCTGTTAGGTATTTTAGCGGGTATCGGGTTGATGAAGACGCCCGAGATTGCGGTAAAATACATCAAGCCCTTTGGTACGCTGTTCCTGAATCTTGTCAAATTTATTGTCGTTCCGATTGTTCTTTTCTCCATCATGTCCGGCGTGATCTCCATGAAAGACATACGCAAGGTGGGCAGTATCGGAGTCAAGACGATCGTCTATTACATGTGCACGACGGCAGTTGCGGTAGTGATTGGCCTGGTGCTTGCCAACCTGTTCAAGGGAAGCTTTAAAGCGCTTGCCGTGACGGAGCTTGAGTATACCGCGAAAGAGGCGCCAAGCTTCATCGAAACTCTGGTTAATATTTTCCCTAGCAATATCATAGGACCCATGTCGGAGGCAAACATGCTCCAGGTCATTGTGATTGCCCTGTTCTTTGGCTTCGGCGTCATCTCGGTGGGGGAAAAGGGAAAACCGTTTGCCGATTTTGTGGAGAGCGCCAATACCGTTTCGATGGTGATTATGGAAACGATCATCAAATTCAGCCCCATCGGCGTATTCTGCCTGATCACTCCCGTGGTGGCGGAGAACGGCCCCAACATACTGGGAAACCTGCTGGCTGTCCTTCTGGTGGCCTATGCCGGATACATCATTCACATGGTGGTGGTATATTCCGCAACGGTGAGTATGCTCGGTAAAATGAGTCCGATCCGCTTTTTCAGCGGCATGGCGCCCGCAATGATCATGGCTTTTTCCAGTGCCTCCTCGGTGGGGACGCTGCCTCTGAATCTGGAATGTGTGGAGAAGATGGGAGGAAGGAGAGACGTGGCCAGCTTTGTGCTTCCGTTAGGCGCCACGATAAACATGGACGGAACCGCGATTTACCAGGGTGTATGCGCAATCTTTATCGCAGCCTGTTTTAAGGTGGATCTGACTCTGGGACAGCAGCTTACGATTATCCTGACCGCCACGCTGGCGTCAATCGGCACCGCGGGAGTTCCGGGCGCCGGTATGATAATGCTGGCAATGGTGCTTCAGAGCGTTAACCTCCCGATCGAGGGAATTGCCCTTGTGGCCGGTATTGACCGGATTTTTGACATGGGCAGGACAACTGTCAATATTACGGGCGACGCAGCCTGTGCCCTGATTGTATCCAGACTGGAAGAGAAGAAGGAAGCGCGCAGGGCGGGATGAAATCAATTGAAAGGATGAGCCGTCTTTTTCTTTGCCGCGGCAAAACAGACCGGCGCGGGGCCTCCGTCCAGCACGGCGTGCTCCGTCACGGTAAATCCGTGTCCTGACAGAAACTTTATAAATTCCTGTTCATCCCACTTGTGGTAAGACTGGAAGCCGGTTATGTTTACCAGATGCATCCCGAAGCGGGAGCGTGTTTTCCCGCCGTGAATGAAGGTGGGGGCAAACAGCAGCCCGTCCGGCTTCAGTACGCGGTGTATCTCGGAGAGAGCCCGTTCCGGGTGGGGCATGATATGGAGGGCGTTGGAGATGACGGCAGCGTCGAATGTCTGGGGCGCATAGGGCAGAGAATTTGCATCCTGTACGGTAAAGTGCAGGCGGGAAGAACCCGCCTGCTTTTTTGCGCGCTCAATCATCTGCTCCGAGAAGTCGGTGGCCTCCCAAAGGCGCACGCGGCAGGAGAGCGGAAAGGAGAGCTGACCCGTGCCGCAGGCCACCTCCAGTACGTTCATATCCCTTGTCAGGTACGGAGCGATGCGGCTGCAGATACTCCGGTACAGCGCGGAATGGCTCCTTGCGAAAAAGGTGTAGAACCGCGACATGTTTTTCCAGTACTGTTTATTGTTGTGATGTTTCATCGGTATGCCTCCTGCCGGATAGTCTGGCAAAACGATATTCCGTATGCGCAGCGTAGAGCGTCGGTTACCGTCGTGAATTTAAGAGTTAGTTCCTACTAACAAAAATCATAGCATAAGACGCCATAAATTACAAGGTTGTAGCGATATAAGGAAATATATGGCGCAGTTGTCAGAAGCAATCGCCCATGTTAGAATAAATGATATACCGTCCGTGTCGTTTGAGAAGAGGAGGATATCTATGCCGTTATCAGAAAAGAGCAGCACCCCGATACAAAAACCGGTCAGCCGTTCCGCGCTGCGTTCCAGATGCGGGATGATCTATTACGGTTTTCTGCGCAGAATGACGTGGCTGGCCATGAGCGGCCGGTTTGCCGGGAAGCGGAGAAAACCGCTTGCTTTCGTCTGGTTTGGGCACAGGACGCCTCTGCTCCGCAAGCTGCAGGGGCTGGATATGCAGTATCAGTATAATAAAATCACGAACTTAAAGCTGGCTTCGGAAAAGATCAACGGAATTGTGATTCACCCCGGCGAAGTATTCAGCTACTGGAAACTGATAGGGAAACCCACACGTAAAAAGGGATATCTGGACGGCATGATCCTGAAAAACGGCCGGGTGGCGGCCGGGACGGGGGGAGGCCTGTGCCAGCTATCCAATCTGATTTTCTGGA
Organism: uncultured Clostridium sp.; assembly: GCF_900547735.1. Lineage (GTDB taxonomy): Bacteria > Bacillota > Clostridia > Lachnospirales > Lachnospiraceae > Otoolea. Next base: position 19,035 of record NZ_URHZ01000027.1, read on the forward strand.
TGGCGCTCCATTCACCCCTGACCATCGTAGAGCGGCACCGCCACGGATACGACGTATTTCCCGATTCCAACAGGAAGCAGCCGTTCGGAAGCGGAGCCACCTGCTCCTATCCCCATATTGATCTGATGATACGAAATGACACCGGGCAGGATATTCAGTTCCGGACGTGGCTGGACGGCGAATATCTGTACGGAGAGCTAAGGGCCGGTGTCCCGTCCGCGCTGCGGTATGAAATCGTGGAGAGAAACCACCTGATGAAAAGCGAATTCTGGGGCGGATACAGCCGCCATAACGAACTGTACCGCCTTACGTTTGAGGAAGATAACCTGATAGGGGAAGAATTTATTTTGAGTAATCATGCCATTATGATGTACGCCCCTTTTATCGGAGAAGGAAATGACGGTGAAGAACCGGGAAGCAGAGGAGAACTTAACAGATGAAATCATTAGTAATAGCAGAGAAACCGTCGGTGGCCCGCGACATAGCACGTGTCCTGAAATGCGGGAAAGCGCAGAACGGGGCCATCGAAGGCCAGGAATATATTGTAACATGGGGACTGGGCCATCTCGTCACGCTGGCCGATCCGGAGGACTACAGTCCCAAGTATAAGGAATGGAAGATGGAAGATCTGCCGATGCTGCCGGATACCTTTAAGCTGGAGGTCATAAAGCAGACGGCGAAACAGTACAACGCGGTGAAAACGCAGCTTTACAGGAATGATGTGGGAGACGTCATCATAGCCACGGATGCGGGGCGGGAGGGAGAACTCGTGGCCCGCCTGATCCTTAAAAAGGCCGGCAGCAGGAAACCCGTCCGGAGACTGTGGATTTCATCGGTCACGGATAAGGCGATCCGGGAGGGATTTGCCCATCTGAAGGACGGAAGGGAATACGACAACCTCTACGATGCCGCCATGTGCCGCGCCGAGGCGGACTGGATGGTGGGAATCAACGCGACCAGGGCGTTGACCTGCAAATACAACGCCCAGTTATCCTGCGGCCGTGTACAGACTCCGACCCTTGCCATGATTGCAGCGCGCGAGGAGGAGATAAAGAAATTTGTCCCGCAGCCTTATTTCGGCATCCGTGCAAAGTGCCAGGAACCTTCCCTGACCCTGACGTGGCAGGATGAAAAATCGGGAAGCGCCCGTTCCTTCGACAAAAACAGGATGGAAGGGATTCTCTCCTCCCTGCAGGGGGAAAAGGGAAGAGTGGAGGAGGTAAAGCGCACGCCGAAGAAGACATTGGCGCCGCTTCTCTACGATCTCACGGAGCTTCAGCGGGATGCGAACAAACGGTTTAATTATTCGGCCAAGGAGACGTTAAACATCATGCAGCGGCTGTATGAAAACCATAAAGTCCTGACGTATCCGAGAACGGATTCCAGATATTTGAGCGCCGACATTGTGCCGACCCTGAAAGAACGGTTAAAGGCCTGCGGCACCGGGCCTTATAAGACACTGGCCGGCCGCCTTCAGGGGCGCGCCCTGCCGGAAAAGCTGTTTTTCGTAGATGACGGCAAGGTGTCGGATCACCACGCCATCATCCCGACCGAGCAATACGTGCAGCTGGATCATATGACCGTGGATGAACGGCGTATCTATGATCTGGTGGTCCGCCGTTTCCTGGCCGTTTTGTATCCTCCGTTTGAATATGAACAGACTTCCCTGACCGTAAAGGCAGGCGGGGAGCGGTTCACGGCCAGAGGAGAGATCGTGAAGACACCGGGCTGGCATGAGGTCTATGAGAACGAGAAGCAGGAAGAAGATCCGGATGAGGACGGGCAGGAGATCAAAACCCAGAAACTGCCGGATATCAGGAAGGGCGATGTGCTGAGCGGTCTTGCGTTCCAACTGACGGAAGGAAAAACGAAAGCTCCGGCCCCGTTCAATGAGGCCACCCTGCTTTCGGCAATGGAAAATCCGGCGGCCTACATGGAGTCGAAGGATCGTGAGATGGTGAAGACACTGGGCGAGACGGGCGGACTTGGGACGGTTGCGACACGGGCCGATATTATCGAAAAACTCTTTTCAAGCTTTCTTCTGGAAAAACGCGGGAAAGATATTTATCTCACCTCCAAGGCCAGGCAGCTTCTGAATCTGGTTCCGGAGGATTTAAAAAAACCGGAACTGACGGCCGAATGGGAGATGAAGCTTTCAAAGATGGCGAAGGGCAGTTTAAAGCGCGATGCGTTTATGAGAGAAATCAGGGAGTATTCGGGTGAGCTGATTGAACAGATTAAGGCCGGGGAGGGAAACTTCCGCCACGACAACCTGACGAATACAAAGTGCCCCGTATGCGGAAAAAGGATGCTCTCTGTAAAAGGAAAGAACAGTGAAATGTTAGTCTGCCAGGACCGTGAGTGCGGCCACAGGGAGACCGTTTCCCGGACGTCCAATGCCAGATGCCCGGTCTGCCATAAGAAACTGGAACTGCGCGGAAAAGGGGATGGGCAGATTTTTGTCTGCCGCTGCGGATATAAAGAGAAACTGTCCGCCTTCCAGGAACGCAGGAAAAAAGAGGGGGCCGGAGTATCGAAAAAAGACGTGGCAAAATACCTGAACCAGCAGAAAAAAGAGGTGGAGGCGCCGCTCAACAATGCGTTTGCGGAGGCTTTTAAGGGACTTAAGCTGGACGACTGATGATAAGCGGCGGGAACATAAAATTACGACGGATACAGGGGGAGACATGGAGAAAAATAAGATCCTCATTATAGAAGATGAGGCCGCAATCAGGGAACTGCTCTGCATGAACCTGGAGGCGGTCGGATATGAGACGGAGACGGCCTGCGACGGCACGGAGGCGGAGCGGAAAATCCGGGAAGATCGGGGAGAATACGACCTGGCGCTGGTGGATGTGATGCTGCCAGGACCGGACGGCTTTGATCTGATTGAAGGGCTGAACGGAAAGGAGATTCCCTGCATTTTCCTGACGGCAAAAGCAGACGTGGCGTCGAAGGTCAAGGGGCTGCGTCTGGGTGCGGAGGACTATATCGTCAAACCGTTTGAAATGATGGAATTATTCGCCAGGGTGGAGAATGTCCTAAAGCGGAGGAGAAAACTGAAAAGCACGGTAGAGCTTGACGGCTGCCGGATCGATTTGGCGGGACACAAGATTTATGAGGACGGTGAGGAAATCCAGTTAAAGCCGATGGAATATGATCTGTTCCTGTTTCTCTGCCGCAACCGGAATGTTGCCTTTACAAGAAACCAGCTGCTCGATAAGATATGGGGCGGCGACTATGGGGGAGAGACAAGGACCGTGGACGTCCATGTCGCCAGTTTAAGAAAGAAGCTTAAGGCGGCGTCGAGAATACAGACCATACCGAAACTGGGATACCGCCTGGAGGTTTAACTGCCGTATGAAACTAACGAAAAAACTGATTGTGATTCTTTCCGCCAGCCTGGCGGCGGCCTTTTTGGCCGTCAGCCTTCTGGCGTTCTGGCAGATGCGTTCCCAGAGCATTTCCGTGGCCGTGGACAACTACGACAGGCAGATGGACTCCATTTCCTACGCCTTTTCGGAAATAGGGACCAGAGAGGATTTTGAGGCCATGGGAGACATTGCCGCGGAGGCCTACCTGAAATACCAGTTCAGGAAATGTTATAAGGACGGGTATGCCCTTTTAAAGGGGGAGGAGTGTATTGTAAATCTGACCGATTTTGAGATTTTGGATCCGGGAGCCCTGGAAGGACCATACAAAATCCAGCGCCTGGGGAAAAAGGCGGTGCTCCTGATGAAGCGTGAGATCAGCCAGTTTCCGGGCTATGATGTGCTGATGGCACAGAATATTACCCACTATTATCAGGAGATAGAACGCCGGGGAATCGTTCTGGCGCTGCTGTGCGCAGGAGTCTGGGCGCTGACGGCAGCCGCGGCTCTTTTCATGACACATAAGGCGCTGAAACCGCTGGAGGAGCTGACGAGAGCCGCCGTCAAGATCGGCAACGGCAGCCTTGGCGAGCGGGTGCCGGTGAACAGCCAGGATGAAATCGGAGAATTTGCCGGGGCATTTAACCAGATGACGGAAAAAGTGGAGAAACAGGTAGAAGATCTGGAGCTGCTTCTGGGGGCGCTGGCCCATGAGATTAAAACTCCGATGACGGCGGTGATAGGGTACTCGGACAGCCTGCTGCATGTCAAACTGACCGAGGAGCAAAAGAAACGCTCCCTGGAACAGATCCATGACGCAGGCCTGCGTCTGGAACACCTTTCCTCCAAGATGCTGAGCCTCCTCGGCAGATATGAAAATGAGGAAGTGCGTTTTGAAACGCTGCGGGTATGGGAGCTGATTGACGCTGCGGTAAAGGAGACGGAACCGCTCTGGAGCGCCAAAAAAGTTGTAATAGAGAAAAGGATTCTGACAGATAAAAAGCTAATGATAGATAAAAAGCTTATGATAGAGAAGACGAAGGAGCAGGAGACGGAACTATTGATTCAGGCGGACAGGGAGCTGTTTTTGTCCCTTCTCTTTAATCTGATCCACAACGCGGTGAAGGCGTCGAAGCCGGGAGGAAAAATCAGAATTGAAGCCGGAGATGACCGAATTGTCATCACGGATGAGGGCTGCGGGATTCCGGCCCGGGATCTGTCCCATGTGACGGAAGCGTTCTATATGGCGGATAAGTCCAGAAGCCGGAATGAGGGCGGCTCCGGGCTGGGGCTGGCTCTCTGTGAAAAGATTGCCTCACTGCACGGCGTGAGGATAGAAATTAAGAGCCGGCACAAGGCGGACGGATTTCAGGAGGAAGAATGCGGAACGCAGGTCATCCTCCATTGCAATTTACAGCCCGGCGGTGAGCCGCAGAGCTGAGGAACGTATTTACAAAACGTTTACATTTTGATGAGGACTTTGCCTGCATAAAAAGGTAGAATCTCTATATCAAACGGTAGTGAGACGTCCGGCGGATGTTCAATTCACTGTTTACGGGTGATGATTTACCGTTATAAGTGATAAGGAGAGAAGAAAAAGTGAAAAGAAAAAACATGTCCTGTCTGATCCTGTTAACGGCTGCCGCCTGCGCTTTGGCCACCGGCTGCGGCACGGGAGGGGATAAGCAGGTAATCGGAGAAAAAACGGAGTCCTCCGCCGTGGAGCAGAGCGCGGATGGCGAGAGCGGAGGAGTGGAATACGAGACCGCCGGAAACCATGAACTCAGCGTGCCGGAACAGGTGCAGGCGCCGGAACATTATAAGACGGAAGTAAAAGAAAAGGGTATGATACTCTCGGCCGACGCCCCGGTTACGGTCCCGGACCTCAAACAGGCTGTGATCAAAAGTGCAAAATCCGTCAATTATACAAAAGAGGAGTATGAGCAGGTAAAAAAGACTCTGGCAAAAACGCTGGGAGTTACCTGGGAGGAGGAGACGGTCAACACGCTGTACTATAGCGAAAGTGAGGAAGAGACCTCAATCAGCGTGGAAAACGGTTCGGCGGGTGACGGCAGCGCGGCAGCCGGCGAACAGGAGAACACGGTTCTCAAAAGCGGCGATGTATACGGGGAAAGCACAAATACGTGGGGGAAAGATGAAGAGGGATCGGATTATCAGCTCACCTACCGTACGGGGGCAGATGTTTTTCCTCCTCCCATTTCCCTGATCTGGCTGACCAAAAGATATAATGATGGCCGCCGTTCTGAAAAGCCGTCGGTTGTCTATGGGAATGACGACGAGGCATCCGTTTCACGGGCTGGCAAGGCCGGAGAACTTGAGAAAAAGGCAGAAGAACTGCTCAAGGAACTGGGCATAAAGGGATATAAAATTTACGATACGAGATGGAGGGAAGCGTTTTTTACAGCAGGCGGTGAGAGCATATCGAATTTCCAATACCGTATCACGTTTACCCCGTCCATAGACGGCGTCGGGGTGACCTGCCCGAGCCTGGACCTGCCTGACAACGCAAGCTCGGAGGGCCCCTATATCGATGTGATATATAATGAAGACGGAACCCTGACTCACCTCAAAATAATTGGCAAAGAAGAACTGGAGGTCAGTGCAAATGACGGAACCTTCCTGCTTCCCTTCGAGGCAATCCATGAGTTATTCGAGCAGTACTGCAAGGATTCCTACGGCAGGAACAGCGAGAGCGGCCTGCAGTCCTACCAGAAAGACGAAAAGGCGTCTGCCGGATGGACGGAGCCAGTGACCATGGTGAATGTCAGTAAAGTAAAGATGGAATATGCCTTCATTGGACGTGAAAACAGGAAAAAGGTGACGGAGCAGGAACTGATTCCAGTATGGAATTTTTACGGAAATGTCTCACGCGGTCACGAAACGGCGGCGGAGGCGGAGCTGATAGAGAGCGTCGGCGGGGAAATGACGCGGCAGGATGGGATTATTCTCTCGATCCGGGCGGATGACGGAAGGATTTTGTGGGAGTGAGGTGAAGGAATGAGAAACGTGCCGGGGAGATCGCGGCGGAATGGTGAGGCGAGGAGGTGAGTCTTCAGTCCCGATGGAAGGTTATCGCGCACCACTCCGGCCTCTTCGCTGTGGCGCGGAGGTCTCTGACTGGAACGGCTTGTAGGATATGCAGAGAATATGCGCTCCGGGCGGCTTCTTAATCATGGTTTTTATCATGGTTAGGGAGGCTGTCCGGAGTTTTTGTTGAGTGGCAATGAAAAGTTCGCGAAGCGTGCTTTTCATTACAATCAATGGCGTTCTTTGCCATTTCCGTGCATCGCGAAGCGTGTTATTGTTCACAGCGCAATGCGGTGAGAACAGTAACATCTGGCTGTTTTAATGGGAAAAACGGAGTTTTTACTATACTGGAAGAATATGGTTTGTGTTATAATATGATATTGCGAATTGCAAGTCGGAGGAATGAATATGAAATTAAGAGACAGTTTTCACCCTTATGCAGCAGTTACAATTTTCTTCTGGTCGCTGGCCTATGTGCTGACGCGGCTTACGCTTCAGTATTTTACCGCTTTTTCACTGGGATTTTTAAGGTATTTGATTGCCTCCTGCGCCCTTATTGCGGTTGCCGTCCTGACAAAGATGAAGCTGCCGGGTAGGGCCGATCTGCCGTGGTTTCTGGCTGCGGGCGGGATTGGTTTCTTTTTGTATATGATTGCCTTCAACCAGGGGCAGGCCACGGTTACAGCCGCCACAGGCAGTGTCGTAATCGCTTCGGTGCCCGTGTTTACCGCGCTTTTGGCCCGGTTTATCTATCGGGAAAAACTGCGTGCATTCCAGTGGGCGGCGATTCTGGTTGAGTTTATCGGCGTTGCCGTACTGACATTGATGAACGGCGTCTTTTCCATCAATGCGGGGCTTTTCTGGCTGTTTCTTGCGGCGCTGGCATTGAGCGGCTATAATCTGTTACAGCGGAAACTGACGGAAACCTGCACCGCGTTGCAGACCTCTACATACAGCATTTTTGTCGGGACAATCCTGCTGGCGGTCTTTGCGCCGGCCTCCATCGGTGAGGTTTCCCATGCGCCTGCGATCCAGTATCTTTATCTTGCGGTTTTGGGCATCGGTTCCAGTGCCATTGCCTATGTTTCATGGGCCATGGCGTTCGCCAGGGCAAAGCAGATATCTCAGGTCAGCAACTATATGTTTATCACGCCCTTTTTGACGAGCATTCTGGGTTTTCTGCTTGCCGGTGAAGTCCCCGATTCCGCAACACTGATTGGCGGCGGAATTATCCTTTTGGGCGTGCTGATTTTCAATTTTGGAGGGAAATTTCGGGGGCAGGAACGGAACGTGCCTGAGGAATAGGAAGAGAAGGCCGCCCGTTCCTCAGTGGAACTTCCCGTAATAATTACGTTAAGAAATACCGTCCATGTTTCAACTGTCCGTTAACCTTCCGCTAACCTATCTTTCATATTTCTTTATTTTATTTAAAGACAGCGAAAGGATCATTAAAACACCGCAAAGGAACGTCCGGATCCCTTCCCTTTTTTTAAAACATGAATAGAATGGAGGTAGGTAGAGAAGGAGGGACAATATATGAATCTGGTTGCGATTTTACTTATTATTGTTTACGCGGTGATTGGAGGGCTTTCCACCGCTGTATTAACGATAAGCCTGCCGGCGCTGATTATCTGGAAGTTTTACAGAAAAATCAAGTACAAAAAAGCATGGACTGATTAGGAGTAGTCAGAATAATGAATAAATGCAGGGAAATCATTAAAAAAATGAGTTGCCCGCTGCCGGGATATCCGGGCGGTGGACAACTCATTTTTTTGTATTGCAAAGCAGTGGAATGTGCGCGGGCCATTCGGGTTACCGGGCGCCGCGTGTACAGTGACGCATTCGCAGGACTGCCGGACGGCCTGAGGAGATCTCCGATTGATATGGGCAATTGGCGAGAACTTTCCGGTACCGGTTCTTTGTATTGCCAGCCTGTCCGCAGCGATGCTATAATGACTTTAAAAAGAGAACGGGTCACTGTGGATACACGACTGGTTCAGAAGAAAAACGGAGACGATTATGGATATAGATTTGATAAGGCTGTTTGCGACGCGCCGGCCCTATGGCGGAGAAAAAAACAGAATACGTTTTTTTCGTGCAATGAAACGGAAGACAGCCTGTTTTCTTAAGCGTTCCCCGGAATACCGCGCCATCTGCGCCGATGCCGGTTTCACCCCGCGGGACTTGAGAAGCGTGGGAGATCTGCGGAAGCTTCCCGTCATACCTACCCTGTATTTTAAAAGAAATCATATAGGAATCAGGCGCGGCCCGGCCATTTTAGTGACTTCCTCCGGCACGGGAGGTTCCGTCAGCCGGATCCGGTACACGCCAGGGGAACTGTGCCTTCTGGCGGCAATGGCTGCCAATCTGGGGCGGGTGCACCGCCTTTTTTCTCTGAGGCCGGTTCATTATATTATGCTGGGATATCAGCCGGTGAGGGAGAATAAGGCGGTAATCTCCAAAACCGCCTATCTTTCAACCTGGTATGCACCAGGCCTCGACCGGACGTATGCCCTGGAATACAGAAGAGGGAGAAATGGCGCCGATGGAGGATACAGGCTGAATCTGAAGGGAGTTCTCAATAAGCTGGTAACGTTCTCTTCGGGAAGGAATCCGGTCAGGATTGTGGGATTTCCCTCCTATACCTGCTTTTTGCTCAGAAAAATGAAGGAGGAGCGGATAAGCTGTAAACTTCCTGCCGGATCCAGGGTGATGCTGGGCGGAGGATGGAAACAGTTTGCAGGAGATGAGATTCCAAAGGAGGAGCTGTATTCCCTGATATGGGAGGTGCTCGGCATCGGGGAGAACCATGTCCATGAATTTTTTGGTGCAGCCGAACATCCGGTGCTTTACTGTAGCTGCCGGAACCATCATTTTCATATACCGGCGTATGCCAATGTGCTGATCCGGGACGCGGGAACCCTGAAGATCCTGCCGAGGGGCCGGGCGGGTCTGGTAAATCTGATGACTCCCATCGGTTCGGATCTCCCCCTGATGAGTGTGATGACCGACGATATCGGTGTATTGTATGATGGAAAAGACTGTGGCTGCGGTATAGAAGGCGCATACCTCAAGCTGCTTGGGCGGACCGGGGCAAAAGGCGTCAAAACGTGTGCCGCCGGAGCTGCGGAGTACTGGCGGCAGGAGGAGTGACGGTGAAACCGACGCGGCCATATGGGCAACAGCGCGGCCATGCATGAAACAGCGCGGCCATGCATGAAACAGCGCGGCCATGCATGAAACAGCGCGGCCATGCATGAAATAGCGCGGCCATGCATGAAACAACGCGACCATATGGGAACCGACGCGGCCATGCATGAAACCGACACGGCCATGTGGATGACAACGCCGATATGATAAACGGCGCGGTACCGGATGAAAAAAGAGAGAAAAAAAGCAGGTACAAGCGGCATTTCCCGGCGGCTCCGTATAAAATAGAAGTAAAGCCACCAAAGGATATTGATATGATAAAGAGAATTCCGCTGGAAAAGGCGGCCCTGCAGGTCTGCATCGACAACTCAAAACCGCCCCTGATTTTTCAACTGCCGCCGTGGCAGGGCAGGATGAAGCTGGATGAGGCGCAGAATGCCCCCGTTTATATGTACCCGGCCTCCGTCGGCATGACGAATTTTAATACAGGAAGATGGGGCGTGATCCGCGTTTACATTGTGAGGCCGGAAAATTGTTCCCCGGATGCCGACACGATCCTTTACATTCACGGCGCGGGCTGGGTATTCGGAAATTTCCACACCCATGAGAAGCTGGTCAGGGAGCTGGCGGCGCGTACGGGTTCCGTCGTTGTTTTCCCGGAGTACAGCCTGTCGCCGGAGGCAAAGTATCCCACAGCCATTGAGCAGTGTTACAGTCTGCTGTGCGCCCTTCCCGCGTTTACCCGGGAGACGGGAGGACCGTTTAACCTGGACCGTTTAAGCGTTGCGGGAGACAGCGTCGGAGGCAACATGGCGATCGCCATGACGCTGATGGCTAAGTTCCGGTGCGGTCCCGGGATTGCAAGACAGCTTCTTTTTTATCCCGTCACCAATGCCTGTTTTGATACCTGCACCTACCGGGAATTTGCAACGGACTACTATCTGTACCGGGATGGAATGATCTGGTTCTGGAACCAGTATACCCGGTGTGAAGCCGACCGTGCGCAGATTACGGCGTCTCCGCTGAGAGCGGGACTCGAACAGCTTGCCGGACTTCCACCGGCCCTGATCATTAACGGGGAGGCGGATGTGCTGCGCGACGAAGGGGAGGCCTATGCATCAAAGCTTTTGCAGGCCGGGGTCGATGTGACGTCGGTGCGCATCAGGGCGACGATCCATGATTTTGTGATGCTGAATGCACTGGATCAGACTAATGCATGCAGGGCGGCCATGGATCTGGCCGTAAGCTGGTTTCTGAGAAAAGGATAACAATAGCGAGAGGGTACGATATGATTTTTATGAACGGAAAAATATCTGATTCCGTGAATTACAAAATGGCAATCAGGCTGATGGACAAACGGATTACAAGAACCCTCTCCGGGGAGAAGCTTGACCCGGAGAGAGTGATAAACGCGGCCGGAAGGATGGCCGAGGATGCGATGTCGGGAAAATTTGACCGGGAATTTGCACGGTATCTGCAGCCGGGCGGCAGTCAGCCGGGGAAGGAACCTTTGAGCTTTCACGACGGCCTGTCTGCTGCAATGGCGGAATTGTTCCGCGCGGACTCTCTGAGAAAGAAGTTTCAACTGGAACTGTCCGGGTTCCCGGACAGCAGTGCGGAAGGAAAACGTTTCCGCCGCCTTCCGATAGGCGTGCTCCTCCATATCGCGGCAGGAAACGCGGAGGGACTGCCTGCATACAGCGTATTGGAGGGCCTTTTGGCCGGCAATATCAATATTCTGAAACTCCCGGCCGGGGATGACGGACTGTCGCTTTTTATACTGAAAAAGCTGACGGAATATGAACCGGTCCTGAAAGAGTATATTTACGTGATGGACACGCCCTCCGGGGATGAAAAGACGATGAAAATGATGATGCGGCTGGCCGGGGGCATTGCCGTCTGGGGCTCCGACGAGACTATCCTGGCGGTGAGAAGAAGCGCGCCCGCCAATGTAAAGCTGATAGAATGGGGCCACCGCCTCAGTTTCGCCTACATTGACGACCTTGACGCACCGGAGGAGAAACTCGGTGCGCTGGCGCGCCATATTTTCAGCACAAAACAGCTTCTATGCAGTTCCTGTCAGGTGATTTATCTGAATACGGTTGATTTTGAGGATGTAAAGAAGTTCGGAAGACGTTTCGCAAAGATAATGAAACGGGAAGAGGGGACGGAGGGAAACTCACCTTTTATTCAGGGAAAAGTCACGGTGGAGCTGATGACCAGAAGACTGGAACGGGTTAGCAGGAAGGGCTGCCGGGCGTCAGAGAAGACGCAGGTAAACCGGGCGTCAGGGAAGATGCAGGCAAGCCGGGCGTCAGGGAAGGCGCAGGTAAACCGGGCGTCAGGGAAGACGCAGGCATGCCGGAAAATGGAGCAGGCGCCATCATGCTGTGTGTACAGGGCCGGCAGCGGCAGCGTCATCTGTATGGACGACAATAAACTGGAGGTCTCCGGCCAGTTCGGCAACGTGCTTGTCAAACCCCTGCCGAGAGAACAGATTATTACCGCCCTCTATTCGTCCAAACGCCATCTTCAAACGGTGGGAATGTATCCGGAAAGCCGGGAACTGGGGCGGCTGTTTGAACAGTGCGGCCTGACCAGTCTGTGCGGTCTGGAAAACATGAGTGAATTTGAAATTACAGGCTCCCATGACGGAACCTTTGCACTTAGAGAGTATACGAGAATTGCAGAGTATAAAAACAAAATAACAGAAACCGGGCTGGATGCAAGTGCCAAAGGCCAAAGTGCCAAGGGCTAAAGCGCCAAAGACAAAGCCGCAGAGTATGGAACTCTGCGGCGTGTCTGTTGCCGGTATCAAGAATCCGGATATAAATCATGGATTCGTTTTTCCGCCCGCTTAGTTACCCTGTCTTCCAGGTCCTCCGGTTCATCCTGTGCCTGCCGGCGGGCTGATTCAATATAGTCCTGCGCCTTTTCTTTTGAAAGGGTTTCTATCCGGGCAATCCGGTTGGAGGAGTCCCTCACGACAGATAAATCAACCGAACCGGCTTCATCGGTCCAGAACGTATAAAAGAAACCGTCTTTTGTTCTCTCATCTACAAGCACCCTCACACGCTGTCCCTTGAAGTAGATGACGCCCTTTTCCGCATTAAAGGTAACTCCATAGGGTAGATACTCGCCATATTTCGTTTGGTTTGTTTCAGCTTCATTCTTTATGCCGTCTCTGATTTCATTTGTGCCGTCGTCATTTTTGGCGTCAAAGTCGAAAAATGCGGCGCGGCACTTTTCTGCGGCCTCTTTCGATATCGAATTTATGCCTGTAATCTCATTGGAAGAATTGCGTGAGACAGAAAGGCAGGCGGTGCCGTCCTCATCATAGTAGAAGGACTCTGGATCAAAATTCGGATCCACGAAAAGTTTTACCTTCTGTCCGTTGTAAAGCAGTGTTTTTCCGTCGTCGGAAATGGAAATACCATAGGAGGAATACTTTGCATAGATATCGGGGGCAGGCAGGAATTTGTAGGCATAGGTGAAATTGGGGGAAAAAACAACATGCTCTTTTGTGAAAACAGGATCATACGGCTCATTCTCCGCAGCGGCGGCGGAAGTGGCAAATGTGCTTCCAACAGTGGCTACGACAGCACATGCAATAATTATGGTAAAAGTTGAAATCTTTTTAATTTTCATAATTGCCTCGATTCTTTCTTCAATCGCATTTTTACTAAAATGGCTGCATAGCGGAGTCAGCCCGCTCTTTTGTTCCTCCATGTCGATCAGCGTGAGCGCATAGGCGGATTTTACGGTTTCTCCGAACATCCGGACTACTTTTTCATCACAGGAGAGCTCAAGGTCCCGGTTTGCTAAAATATACATCACCCAGACCAGAGGATTGAACCAGTGTATGCACAGGGCTGCGGTCAGCAGAAGTTTTGTTCCCCCGTCAAAGCGCCGGATATGCACATATTCATGGGTAAAGATATACTGTAATTTTTTTGTGTCGGCCCAATCCGTTTGTGCCGGCATCAGAATAACGGGGCGGAATATTCCATAGGTAAGAGGGGCCGTAATGCTGTCTGACCTGCGGATTGAGAGTTTCCGGTTACAACGGTGGGATGCCAGCCATTCCACGGTAAAATCATTTTCTGCCGGGAAGGAAGTCATAAAAGTGCGGCGGCATCTGATGTAGGCAATTGCAAAATAGAGAGCGCACAAAGCCGTTCCAACGATCCAGAGCCATCCCCACAGAGTAATTCCGGCGGCAGAGGCGGGAACCGGCATGGCGGAGCCGGTTGGCATGACCGATGGGTGGATTGTTGCCGGAGTGGGAATGCCTGCTGCCGGAACAACGGGAATGTGTACGGCTTCCGGGCGGTTGGCAAGGGAATAGATGCTTAGCGGCGAGGGCAGCGAGAATGGAACCAGCAGCCGTATCAGAACAATACCCCACAGGGCAATAAACGTCGCCTTGGGCAGGCGGTTGATGAAAAGCGCCCGTATAACCGTGATAATCAAAATCATAACGGCAGCAGAAAAACTCATTTGCAGCAGACTCATGATTCATCACCCCCCAACTCTTCAACCATCTGTCTCAGCTTTCCAACCTGCTCCGCAGACAGATTTTTTCTGCCCAGCAGAGAGGCAAACAGTTTATCAACAGAGCCGTCAAACACCTTGTGCAGCAGCTCGTCGGTTTCCTGTTCCTGCACCTGTTCCCGCGGAATAAGCGCACGGCATACAAAGTTTGGCTCGATCCGTTCCACGGCTCCCTTTTTGATACACCGCTTCAGCAGGGTATAGGTAGTATTGACATTCCAGCCGTACCTCTCATTCATCACATCGGCAACGTGCTTTGCCATCGTGTCGCCCTCTTTCCAGAGAACATCCATAACTTTAATTTCGCTGTCTACCAGTTTAATATCCATTCGATTCACCTCGTTTCACTTATAAGACTGGAGTAGTACCTCATACTCATATACTACTCCAGTCTTAAGAGAATGTCAATACTACATCTGTCTTATTTTGGAATTTTAAGGGATTTGACTCACCGCCTTTCCGCTCCTTGCCATATGAGGTTCCAAAAGGTATAATGAAACGGTCGGCGGGTCGGATAAAGACTTGCTTTTTTCTTTTCACACGGCGGCAAATAGGATATCGGCAGAAAAACATAACAGAAAAACACAACAGAAAAACACAACAGAAAAACACATCAGAAAAACACAACAGAGAAATACAACAGAGAAATACAACAGAGAAATATTACAAAGAGACACAATAAAGAGATACATCAGAGATACATCAGAAAGGATTGGAAGAATCGATGATAACAGCCATAAACAACAGACGCAGCATCCGCAGATATAAAAACCAGAACGTGCCGAGACAGATAATAGAAGAGATTATAGAGGCGGGGACACTTGCTCCTTCTTCTAAAAACAGGCAGCCCTGGAAATTTATTGTTACGTCGGGGGCTGCAAAAAGAGAGGCGCTCGCCGCCATGGAGAGAGGACTTCATAGGGAAAAAGAAACCCCGCTCCTTCCTGGCTGCACCCAGTATATCAGTGGAGCGGAAAATACACTCCGGATCATGGAGCAGGCTCCTGTAGTCATTTTCATCCTCAACACGCTTGGCCTCGACATCCACTCCGTACTGACACCGGAGGAGCGCATATACGAGATGTGCAACGCCCAGTCCATCGGAGCTGCCATCGAGAACATGTCTCTGGCGGCGGAAGAGCAGGGACTGGGCAGCCTGTGGATTTGTGACACCTGTTTTGCCTACGAAGAGCTGAACCGCTGGCTGGGAGCCGACGGGGAACTGTTTGCGGCCCTGGCGCTGGGTTATGCGGACGAGCAGCCTGCCGCGAGGCCGAGGAAAGGGGTGGAGGAGGTAACCGAGTGGAGAGTTGATTGAGACAGGAGACGCCGCCGGGACGGCCGGGGGGGAATGGTGAGAGGGAGGTTATGAGTCTTCAGTCCCGGGCTGTATGGTGTTGTGGGTGGAGGTTACGGAAGAAAGAAATCTCCTGCGGGGACCGCTCCCGCTGATGAAGTGCGCAGCGCTTCTAAGCTCGTAAGAAACCTCGCTAAGAAGCGGCGGACTTCAACGTCCCCTCCGGAGATTTTTTCTTCCTCCACCCCCACCGGGAAGGTTCTGACCGGGACCGAAGACGCGAAGGTTTTCGCCATTCCGCGCGGACTGCGGAGGCTAATCTGTCCCCTTTCTTCAAGGGGGAAAGTATGGCCGCGGCCATTGCATAAGGATGATTTTTTGGGGCCTGTGACAGCTTTTACGTTCTTAATCAGTGATGATAAAGCAATATCAGAAAGAGCCGAAAACGGTATTTTTTCAGCTATTAATTCTCCCAGAACAAAAAAAGACTGAACAATATCAGAATTCCCAATCAGCATACAGCCTTATCCCCTCTACCTTACCAATCCATAAAAGCGCCTCATATCAACACTTAATATCAATACTTAATATCAACACCTCATATCAACACCATGTATCAGCCTGCGCCTCAGTATTACATAGTGGCAGCAACACCCTATCCCCTTTGAAAAATGCAGACAATCAAGCGGCCGCAGGCAGCGGGGCGGGATGGCGAAAAAACTTCGCGTCTTCAGTCCCGGGCCATAATCTGCCTGTGGGGAAGGAGGAAGAAAAAATCTGCGGAGGGGACGTTGGAATCCGCCGGTGCTTGGGCGCCGTATTATGGCGCCTTAGCATCCGCTGCGCATTCCATAAGCGGAAGCGGTCCCCGCAGCAGATTTCTTTCTTCCGTATTCCCCGCCCGCCAAAACCTCCTCCGGGACTGAAGACTCACACCCTCCCTCTCCCCATCCCCCCGCCCCTCATCCCGCGTCTTCATTTTTCAACAATCCCGAACATTCAAATCCCTCCTTCATATCATAAAGAAGGAGGGATTTATTATGTCTGATCGTTCATACACACCCAGAGACACTTTTGCAGATATTCTCGAAGATAACGAACCGCAGGCGATTGCCTGGGTAAGGGGAGATGCCGCCCATGCGACTCTCAGCGGGCTGGTGAAATTTTATGCGACGCCCTATGGGGGAGTTCTTGTAGAAGCCGAAGTATTCGGCCTTCCGGATCAGGAACGGCCGTCCCCGAGTAACTTTTATGCAATGCATATACATGAAAATGGAAACTGCACCGGTACGCCGGCAAATCCGTTTGCCAATGCCGGATCCCATTTTAATCCGGGAAATACAATGCATCCGTTCCATGCGGGAGACTTCCCGTCCCTTCTCAGCAATCAGGGATATGCATGGCTCTCGTTCTATGACAGGAGATTCACAATCCAGGATATCATGGGAAGGTCCGTGATTATCCACGGCAATCCGGATGATTACAGGACCCAGCCGTCCGGCAATTCCGGCCCCATGATTGGCTGCGGAGAGATTATGAAACGGTAACGGTAACACACATGTTCTGTGTCCCGGACGGCGCTGCCAACCGGCGTTACCGGCCCGCGGAATCCTGCTGCCCGGAAGACGATATCCGGGCCAGCAGGATTCTGGTTAAAATCACGGTGGTGACGGTATAATAGATTTCCAGCGCGCTGCTGATGATGCCGACCAGAATCAGAAGAAAAGCCGAGCCTGCGACGATGGCGGCCCACGCATACAAACAGGAGCCGTAGCGTTCCGGTTCAATCAGATACTGATGCCAGATAATGATAATCAGGCAGACAAGCAGCAGGACGGCAGCTAAAAAGGCAAATATAATATGAAGAAACGATTTAAGAGGAAGTTCCTCTGGCAGGTAAGGCGTCGTAATGGCGCAAAAGAGAAGGACAAGAGCTGCCGTGATGAGCGGGGTCCGTTTTGTCCGGCGTTTGCGGGGTGTCCCGGGCGAAGGCACGTCCTCAGCCGTTTTATCCATATGCTTTACAATGGAGCGGAGGGTATAGAAAAAATAACTTCCCACCATGAGGCCCCACAGGACAAAAGCATCCCTCCTGTGGATATAGTTCCCGATCACGGAGAAATTCGTGGTAAACCATCCGTAGCCCTTTACAAAAAGGAGCGTGTAAGCGGGGATAATGAAATAAGCAAACAGATTAAGCAGCATAGCAGAGACCTCCCAAACGGTGAAACACACATTCTGTATAAAAACACCGCTCTTATTTTTTAACATGAAACAGTAGTATATCAGAAGATGGAAATTCAAGGGTAAAAATTTTATAGTATTTTTGTTAAATTTCTATAATCTCTATTCTGCCCAAAAACGTCACAGTCTGTCCCGGAATGTCATAAACTAAAAGAAAAGGGCTTTTATTTTATGATTGTGAAGAGTGTCAATACGAGAGAACTGACAAAGACCGAGATAGAAAAGCTGGAAGACAGAATCAAAGAAATGACGGTTATGGAGCTCAGGAAATTCAGGGAGAGCTTTGATGCGGATGAAATGGGTTTTTCCGGCAGAAAGGAGGGGGTCTGATATGGAGATAAACCGTCTGCTCACCCCTTATAACTATAGCAACGGCACGGAGAGCCGGATCAAATACATTGTGATTCATTACGTGGGGGCTACGGGAGGCGCAAAGGCCAATTGCGAATACTATGCAAGTAAGTATATCGGAGCCAGCGCCCATTACTTTGTGGGCTTTTCGGGTGAAATATGGCAGTCGGTGGAGGAACGCAATATTGCCTGGCACTGCGGCGCCAACGCCTATAAGCACCCGCTGTGCCGGAACTCCAACAGCCTGGGGATTGAGCTGTGTGTAAGAACCAAGGGCAGCCAGGCCGCCACCAGCCGTGACTGGTATTTTGAGGATGCCACCGTGCGGTCGGCCATTGCCCTGACAAGACAGCTGATGAAGAAATATAATATCACGCCCGACCGGGTGGTGCGCCACTATGACGTCACAGGAAAAATATGCCCCAACCCATTTGTCTATAACCATACGGACCACACATGGGACGATTTCAAGGCGGCGCTCACAGACAATGAACTCACGCCCGGATGGGAAAAAAATACGGCCGGACAGTACCGCTACGTGGAGGCGGATGGAACCTACGCCGTCAATAAATGGCTGCTAATCAACCATCACTGGTATCTGTTCGGAAAAGACGGGTATATGCTGATTAACTGGCAGAGATGGAACGGAAGCAGCGTAATCGGACCGAATGACCCGGGAGACTGGTATTTCCTCGACAATACGGCCGGAGGGCCTCTGGAGGGGGCGTGCTGGCACACACTCGATAACGGTGCACAGGTGATATGGTACGTAGAATAAGAAATTGACCCGGCAGAATGACAGACGACGGCAGCGGACGGCGGACACGGCGAAAAACGTGGAGGAAATCCGCACAGACAGTAAAATAAAGGAGGCATCCGAAGTCCCGGTGTATCGTTACATCGGAATTTCGAATGTCTCCTTTATTCATTCATGAAGATTAATTCTGTAAGATTAATTCTGAAATCGATCTGCTAAGAGAATCCGGTAAAATTAATTTAGAATATAAACTTCCGCCATCTGAGAACCGAACTGCTTGGTCTGAGCGTGGGAGTCAAAGAAAATATCCACATGTTTTCCCTTGACACCGCCGCCCACATCCTCTGCGGTGTAGACGGTTCCGTTAATCAGAAGCTTGCTGCCAATCGGCACGACTCTCGGATCCACGGCCACCGTGTGGTTGGATACGGCGATTGCGCCGGAACTGGTGTGGCGCCCCCAGCCCTCGGAACAGCTACGGCAGGGGCAGTAGGCCGTCAGGCGGAATGAACCCAGAAGGTGTGCGGATTTTCCGTCGGCCGTTGTCGCGCCCTGTCCTTTTGTATAGTAGACGGAGTCGGTGAATTTCTGGCCGTCCTTATAGGCGGCTGCGGAGTAGGTTCCGTCAGCCAGTCCACTCATATCGACGGAGGCGGTAAAAGCCGGGGTGCTGTCCTCACCGACGCGTGAAACGAGATCGTTTCTGGTAGAGTCCGGTTTTGCCGGTATCTCGCTCACCGTCTCGCCCGTCAGGGCATCCGTGACCTTTAGCACGATATCCGGTGAGGAGAGCGGTGAGGCGGCCTCGTAAGCCCAGCCGGCAATTTGTGTTCCGTTAAAAACATCAACGCTTCCGACAATGGTGCCTGAGGAGGCAAGGGCAGGGGTTGTATAAAGGATGGTGAGACTTATCATCAGTATAATTGACTTGAGAATAAACGTTTTTTTCATAACAGATAAACGCTCCTTTCTGTTACCCGATTACAAAAATTAAAAAACGTAACAAGATTTAACAAAAATGTAATAATTAGGTAACAGTATTGTATTATACACAGTTTCCAGAATTTGTCAAGCCGCGTGAAAAACCGCCCGGGTCCCCGGACGGTTTTTTCGGCAGGAATCAGCCTGTCGGAATATAAATAAAAGCTTGTTTTCAAACACCATATTGTCGATAAAAAAGCGCCCCGCGGCATTGTGCCGTGTGAACGCTTTTTTTATCGACAATAGGAAGGAGCCGGAACGAAGAAGAACCCTTAGAGCGGCAGATTTTTACAGATTAATGAATGGAAATTCCTGCTTTTGACAGCTTTTGCACCGCTCTTTTCTTAGCAGCGGTATTTTTCCCAATAATGCCGTCCTGAATCACAGTCACACAGAAGCCGCGGCTGACCGCCCCCAACGATGTTTTGTAAACACAGGCCGAAGCGTCCAGCCCGACAACGGTGACTGCATTGATCCGGTTGTCGTCTAGGTATCCGGCGAATCTGCGGGAAGAAAAGGCATCCTGTTCATGCTTCACAAAGACCGCATCATCTGCAATCTCTAAATCCGGACAGAGAGAAGCGCCCGTTGTGCCCTGCAGGAGGCGCCCGCCGAATGCGAGAAAACAGAAAGCAGAATCGAGACGGTGGAATTCCTGGCGAACGTACACGATTTTCTGATTTTGCCGCCGGGCGTCCAGTATGATTTGATTGACCTTTTCCACAAATTCTTCTTTTTCAGGATAAATCCCATTCCGGCCGCACATGGCTTCCTGCATGTCCATAACGATTAACGCCTGCCCGGAATTTTGAAAACTCCGTATGGTTTCACCCTTTAGAGGCCGCAGAAAGATAAAAATTCTGATAAGTAAAAGTATTATAAGCGGGTAGGAAATAACCGGCGGAGCCAGAAGGCACAGTGCTGCAAACAGTCCGATTGTGCATACCTGAATTAGAGTGTATGAGCTTTTTTTCATGGAGGCTCCTTTCGCTATCCTTTATTGTGATGTTTCAAAAATGCCTGAAATGCAGTGACAAGCAGTGTTTTCTCTTCCTCTTTTGTAAGGGCAAGGCTGCCGTTATAAGCGAGGCAGGCAAGACCGTGAGTGTAAATCCAAATATGAAACAGCAGTTCCTTTGCGTCTTCAGAATTAAGAGCGCCCTCATCGGCTAAACAATTTACTACAAATGCGGGCAGAACGGATTTCTGTTCATTCAGGCCGGAACGGCGGGGCTGCATTATTGTTTCAAACAGGTGCGGATATTCACGGGCGAAGTGGATGTAGGCGAGTCCATACGTTAAAAACGCCGATTCCTCAGGGGGATATTCTTTCAGGTATTGAGAATGGAAGAGAATGATTTTTTCTACTGCCGCCGTCCGCAGCTCCTCAACGGTCCGGAATTCCCGGAACAATGGGGCAACGGACATACCTAATACGGATGACACGCTTTGGGCGGTGATGGCTGAAAGTCCTTCGTCCTCTGCAACTTTCAATGCGGCGTTTAAAATAGAATCTCGATCTGCTTTCACTTTGGGCGGCATAAAATCACTCCTTTAAATAATGATAGTTATGTAACAAACGTTATTTTACGCTTTTTAAAGAGAGATGTCAAGAGAGAAGCCGTCCGTCCGCCCGCGCATAGAGCGGACGCATAGCGTAATATGACATCTCCGCGCGGGTGCGCATCCTGCCCCGAGGGGGTAATATTGGAGGGGGTAATATTATAGGAACACTTTTCTATGATATTAAAAGAAGCGCCGCGACAAATCACATTGTCACGGCGCTTCTTCCTAATACCAGATAAAAATCAGTTATGTATTACGGTGCTTATTCAGTTGTAATAAAGTCCCTTAGTCTACCGCATACACGTCAACGGTTTTCAGTCCGTAGTCCAGAGCCTGCTGGTGTGTGTCAAAGTAGATGTCAAGTTTGTTGTCGACCACGTTGGTTCCAATGTCCTCCACCGTGTAGACGGTATCTCCAATCATCAGCTTTGTGCCGATAGGATAACGGTTGATGTCTGCCGAGATAGTGTGGTTTGCCGTCGGGACGGTTCCCGAATAGGTCAGCTTGTGGCCTCCCGAGCAGCACTGGGAACAGTTGCAGTATGCAGTCGTCTGGAATTTACCGAGGTAAGCTCCCTTCGTTCCCTTTGCAGATGAAGCCGGAGCCGGAGTACCGTTATCTCCTGCCGGGCCGTTAGATGTTGACTTCACATCGGCCTTTGCCGTTTCTTTCTTACTGTACTGGGGAGAACCGTAAATTCTGTTCTTTCCCGAAGCGGTTTCAACGTATCCTTCTATAATAAAGGATGATCCCTCCAGGCTGTCCCAATTCACAGTGTAAGAAAATGCGTGATTGCCGTTCCCCAGGCTATCTTTTAAATCGCTACGGTATTGGTCTGCTGTCACTCTGGCAAGTTCCTTCGCCTCGGTCGTTCCGTCTGTGTAAACATAGAGAACCACTGATGCACTTTTGTCAGGATTATCGGTATCAACTGCCCATCCGCTTATGACGGAACCGTTAATCGGATCCAGCTCGCCGTTTGAATTGGCGGCGAAAGATGTAAACACACCCATAAGCATACAGACGATGGACAACGCTGCTACGGCAAATCCATGGCGTAATCTTGTTATCATGATTTTCCTCGCAATCCGGTTTGTATTTTGTTTTTCACAAATATTATGATGTATTATTATTATATTACAAAATTATTAAAAGTCAAGATAAACAGCGTTTTGAGGCCGTAAAGGGCTTGATAAAAAGGCTTTTTTAGCATCATTTTGTGACAATATAAAGAACAAATTCTTGGGAGCGGGCGGCCCGTTTTACACTCTATATGGTAGAGAAAATGCGAGTGGAGCATGAAAAAGCCGGGGAAAATAAAAAATGAATAAAATTCAAAAAAATATAGAAAAACGGGTTGACAAAAAGAGGGTGAAGTAATATAGTATCAATTGTAGATGTTAGCACTCTCGCAGGTTGAGTGCTAATAAATGAAAATCCAGACTTCCTTCCGGGAAGATGGAAACTGAGAAAGGATGTATGCAGATGGAACTGGATGAAAGAAAGGTTAAGATATTAAAAGCAATAATCCAGACCTATCTGGAAACGGGGGAGCCGGTTGGTTCCAGGACGATTTCCAAATATTCCGACCTGCAGTTAAGCTCGGCGACCATAAGAAACGAGATGTCGGATCTGGAAGAACTGGGATTCATTGTCCAGCCCCACACTTCGGCGGGCAGGATACCTTCAGACAAGGGCTACAGGTTCTACGTAGACCAGTTGATGAAGGAGAAGGAAAATGAAGTTACTGAGATGCAGGAGCTGGTTATCCAGCGCGTGGACAGAGTGGAGCTTCTGCTGAAGCAGCTTGCGAAGCTTCTGGCGGTGAATACGAACTACGCGACGATGATAAGCGGTCCCCAGTATCATCACACGAAACTTAAATTTATACAGCTTTCCAGGGTGGAAGCAGGAAAACTCCTGATAGTGACGGTTCTGGAGGGCAACATTATTAAGAACTCCATTGTCCGCCTGGACGCTGAACTGAATGACGACGATATTTTAAACCTGAACATTTTGCTGAATAACAGCCTCAACGGGCTGACCATTGAACAGATTAACCTCGATGTCATCAGCAAGATGAAGGAACAGGCCGGAGACAGGCGCCAGGTGGTGGATCTCGTGTTAAATGAGGTTGCCGATGCAATCAGGGCCAACGAGGAGGATCTTCAGATATACACCGAGGGGACGACGAACATTTTCAAGTACCCGGAACTGAGCGACGGCCAGAAGGCCAGCCAGTTAATCAGTACGCTGGAACAGAAGGAACTTCTGAAAAACCTTTTTACGGATTCGGAGGAGGACAGCGGGAAGAACGAAATTCAGGTGTACATCGGCAATGAGACTCCGGTCCAGTCCATGCAGGACTGCAGCGTTGTGACGGCCAATTACGTTCTGGGAGACGGACTCCGCGGAACAATCGGCATCATCGGGCCGAAACGGATGGACTACGAAAAAGTGGTATCTACCCTTCGATCGCTGATGAACCAGTTGGAAGATACTTTTAAAAATGAAGAAAGGTGAGTTGCGAAGTGAGCGAAGAGATGAAAGATATAGAAAAAAATGAAGCCGCAGAAGAAGCAGAAGTAAAAGCGGCCGACGGAAACGGCAGGGAGACGGTGGAAGCCCAGAGCGCCGGAGCACAGGAAGACTGTGAGACGGCGGAGGCGGAAGAGAGCGCCAAAGAAAAGAATACGGAGAAGAAAGGTTTTTTCTCCAAAAAGAAAGACAAGAAGGATGAGCAGATCGAGGATCTGACCGACCGTCTGAAGCGTACAATGGCGGAGTTTGATAATTTCCGTAAGAGAACGGAGAAAGAGAAAGCGGCCATGTACGAAATCGGGGCAAAGGATATTGTGGAACGAATCCTCCCGGTTGTAGACAATTTTGAGAGAGGGCTTGCAGCCATACCGGAGGCGGAGACGAAGTCAGCATTCGCCGAGGGAATGGATATGATATATAAGCAGCTTTTAAAAACACTGGAAGAGGCAGGGGTAAAACCAATCGAAGCCGTAGGCCGGCCGTTTGACCCGAATTTCCACAATGCGGTTATGCACGTGGACGATGAAAACTACGGGGAGAATGAAATCACCGAGGAATTCCAGAAAGGTTATCTCTACCGCGAAAGTGTGGTAAGACACAGCATGGTAAAAGTGGCGAACTAGAGCGTGCTTGAAAAGCAGTTAACTTAAAAGCAATCAGAGTTAAAAAACAGGAAACAGGGTAATAACGGATAATAGTAAATAAAATTTAAAAGACAATTTTCAGGAGGAAAAAAACTATGAGCAAGATTATCGGTATTGACTTAGGTACAACAAATAGCTGTGTAGCAGTAATGGAAGGCGGTAAACCGGTTGTTATCGCCAATACAGAAGGCGTAAGAACAACCCCGTCCGTAGTGGCATTCACAAAGACAGGTGAGAGACTGGTAGGTGAGCCTGCAAAACGTCAGGCGGTTACCAACGCCGAGAAGACAATTTCTTCTATTAAAAGACATGTGGGTACCGACTACAGAGTATCAATCGACGACAAGAAATATACACCGCAGGAAATTTCCGCAATGATTCTCCAGAAGCTGAAAGCAGACGCAGAGGCTTATCTGGGAGAAAAAGTAACCGAAGCAGTTATCACGGTTCCTGCATATTTCAACGATGCCCAGCGCCAGGCAACAAAAGATGCAGGTAAGATCGCCGGTCTGGATGTAAAACGTATCATCAACGAGCCGACGGCGGCAGCCCTGGCATACGGCCTGGACAATGAAAAAGAGCAGAAGATCATGGTATACGACCTGGGCGGCGGTACATTCGATGTTTCCATCATCGAAATCGGCGACGGCGTTATCGAAGTTCTTGCCACCAACGGCGACACACGTCTGGGCGGTGACGACTTTGATAACAGAGTAACACAGTGGCTGATTGACGAATTCAAAAAAACAGAGGGAGTAGACCTGTCGGCAGACAAGATGGCTCTCCAGAGACTGAAAGAAGCTGCCGAGAAGGCGAAAAAAGAACTTTCTTCCGCAACGACAACCAACATCAACCTTCCGTTCATCACAGCTACAAGCGAAGGCCCGAAACATCTTGATATGAACCTGACAAGGGCTAAATTCGATGAACTGACAAGAGATTTAATTGAAAGAACGGCAATCCCGGTACAGAACGCATTAAAAGATGCGGGAATCACGGCATCCGAACTGGGCAAGGTTCTTCTGGTAGGCGGTTCCACACGTATGCTTTCCGCACAGGAGAAGGTAAAACAGCTGACAGGCCATGAGCCGAGCAAGTCATTAAACCCGGATGAGTGTGTTGCCATTGGCGCGGCTATCCAGGGTGGCAAGCTGGCCGGAGACGCAGGCGCAGGGGATATCCTCCTTCTGGATGTAACTCCACTTTCCCTCTCCATCGAGACAATGGGCGGAGTTGCTACAAGACTGATTGAGAGAAATACGACGATTCCTACAAAGAAGAGCCAGATTTTCTCCACGGCAGCCGATAACCAGACCGCGGTAGACATCCATGTAGTACAGGGTGAGAGACAGTTCGCAAAAGACAACAAGACACTGGGAACCTTCCGTCTGGACGGCATTCTTCCGGCAAGAAGAGGCGTTCCGCAGATTGAAGTTACCTTTGATATCGATGCCAACGGTATTGTTAACGTATCTGCAAAAGACCTGGGAACAGGAAAAGAGCAGCATATTACAATTACATCCGGCTCCAACATGTCGGATAACGATATCGACAAAGCTGTAAAAGAAGCAGCCGAGTATGAGGCACAGGATAAGAAGAGAAAAGAGGCAATTGACGCAAGAAATGACGCCGATTCCATGGTATTCCAGACCGAGAAAGCCCTGGAAGAGGTTGGCGACAAGATCGATGCAAACGACAAAGCAGCCGTAGAGGCTGACTTAAATGCCCTGAAAGAAGCTATCAACAAAGCCCCGGTTGATCAGATGACGGATGCTCAGGTGGAAGAAATTAAAGCAGGCAAAGAGAAACTGATGGCAAGTGCACAGGCTCTGTTCACAAAGGTTTACGAGCAGGCACAGGGAGCTGCAGGAGCACAGGGCGGCCCGCAGGCAGGTCCGGACATGGGCGCAGGCGCACCGCATGATGACAATGTAGTTGACGGAGACTTCAAAGAAGTGTAATATAATTTCTGATAAGCTGACAGTAATGATAAAAAACACGTAGCGGGGATTGGGCAGAGCCCAAGCCCCTTTACGGGTGTTTAGGAGAGGAAGACTTGACATGGCAGAGAGTAAGAGAGATTACTATGAAGTCTTAGGCGTGTCCAGGGATGCCGATGACGCAGCCCTTAAGAAAGCATACAGAGCACTGGCTAAAAAATACCATCCTGATGCAAATCCGGGCGATCAGGCTGCGGCAGACAAATTTAAAGAGGCATCGGAGGCCTACAGCGTATTAAGTGATCCGGAGAAAAGAAGACAGTATGACCAGTTTGGCCATGCGGCATTTGACGGAGGGGCAGGCGGAGCCGGCGGCTTCGGTGGATTTGATTTTAACGGCGCGGATATGGGCGATATTTTCGGCGATATCTTCGGCGATTTATTCGGCGGCGGAAGAAGCAGCCGCGGCAGCAGCAACGGCCCGATGCGCGGAGCCAACGTGCGCACCAGCGTGCGCATCACCTTTGAGGAAGCAATTTTCGGCTGTGAAAAAGAGCTGGATTTAAATCTCAAGGAAGTCTGTGACCAGTGTCACGGTACCGGAGCCAAACCGGGAACCCAGCCGCAGACATGTGCAAAATGTAACGGTAAAGGAAAGATCATGTACACGCAGCAGTCCTTCTTCGGACAGATTCAGAATGTCCAGACATGTCCTGACTGCGGCGGAACAGGAAAAATCATTAAAGAGAAATGTCCGGACTGCTACGGCACCGGCTTTGTTACAAAGAGAAAGAAAATCAAAGTTACCATCCCGGCCGGTATTGACAACGGCCAGAGCCTGCGCGACCGCGGCAACGGTGAGCCGGGCCTCAATGGCGGCGAGAGAGGTGATTTGCTGGTAGAAGTAATCGTATCCCCGCATCCGATTTTCAAGCGTCAGGATACAAGCATCTTCTCCACCGTACCGATCTCCTTCGCAAAAGCGGCCTTAGGCGGTCCGATTCGGATCAAGACCGTGGACGGAGAAGTGGAGTACGAGGTAAAATCGGGTACCCAGACAGATACCAAGGTGCGCTTAAAAGGAAAAGGCGTGCCGTCCCTGAGAAACAGAAATATCAGGGGAGATCATTTCGTAACCTTAGTCGTACAGGTTCCGGAGAGAATGAACGAGGCCCAGAAAGAGGCGCTCAAACGGTTCGACGACGCCATGAACGGCGTGACGCCGGATGGGGAGAAGCCGAAGAAAAAAGGGCTGTTTAAATAAGAAAATGTTTTGCTGATTAAGATAGTGGATACTGAGGCAACGGGATCGCGGGCGGAGCGGGGGACAGGAGTCCCTGGCGCGGCTGCGGGCTCCGAGGGCTGCCTCTAAGCCACAGAAAGACGGACAGCACCGGGGTTCCGGACAATTTCGCTTTGAATTCCTGATGAATTCCAAGCTCAGTTGTCCCGTAATCTGCTCCTGATGAGCAAATTACGCCCGGTGCCGTCCGTCTTTCTGCGCCTAAGAGCCACCTCCTCCCACCCAACGCCCCGCCAGGGACTCCTGTCCCCCGCTCCGCAGGAAAGGGATCGACAGTATCCGCCATCGTGACAGCCCAAAATTTTTTATGGGGCGGGGATGGAGTGAGTGAGGGAGTATGATGGCTGCAGTTCCGGGAATTAGTAGGTCAGCTTGATAACCATTTGTTTTTTAGCCTTTTACACCCTATCATGCCATATCCTCAACTCCAACGACGATCCCCCTCCCCCCTATGAAAAAGAGGACAAACAGCGGGAGGCAGGGTGGGGCGGGTGGAAGAATTCCAGTGTTTTTCGTGCGGAGACAAATCGAGGCCTATGGCCGCAGATAGCAGACCGGTATTATACCTGTATGATAGCTGCGGCCATAGGCCTCGATTTGTCGCAGCCAGAAAAATCACGGAATCTTCCTCCCGCCCCGCCCTGCCTCCCGCGTCCGGGTTTTTCATCCCCCCCCCTCCCTTAATAAAATGGTAAACTTTCGTAAGTTGACTTCCTATAATTTCTTCTATACAATTAGACAATGGCTGACACCGTCAAAATTTATTTAACAGTTTTTGGATCAGAGAGGGAGATAAGGTCAGATGGCAGATATGAAAAAGACCGCGGCAGACAGGGAGAATGACGGCCTGAATACAGGTTTCCGGGCTGATGGGTCAATGATGGAGATAGAGGAAGCGCAGGGGGAACTGGTACCCGGCGAAGCTGTGATTGAACAGGATATGGAAGTTGAGGCCGACATGCAGCTTCAGGCAGCCTTGGAAGAGAAGCTGAAGGCTGAGGCGAAACTTCAGGCAGCCCTGGAAGCAAAGAGGGAAGCGGAAGCAGCCCTCCAGGCGGCTCTGGAGGAGAAACGCGAGGCCGAGGCTAAGCTGGAAGCGGATATGAGCATCCCGGACACGGCAAGAAGACCGCGCATGGAGAAAATGCCTGAAAGGGAGGCAATGTTTGAAAGAGAGACAGCGCCTGGAAGAGAGGCAATGCCTGAAAGAGCGGCAGCGTCTGGAAGAGAGACAGAGCCTGAAACAGCGGAAGCGCCCGATACGGTAGAGGTGTCTGATAAAACGGAAGCCGCTGAAACAGCGGAAGTATCTGATAAAACGAAAGCACCAGAAAGAAGAGAATCGCTGAAAACAGCAGATATACCCGACATAGAGGAGACGCCGGAAGCAGCGGCCGGGGAAACGGCTGCCACACTGTACGATGGCGGGGAATACGGCTATCAGGGCGGAGACGGCCACCGGGAGGAACGCACCGGAAGGGGCCGGAGCCGTGCCAGAAGCCGTAAGAAGGGTTCTGAGAAGAAGGGCGCCGATGAGAAACAGCAGACGCCGCCGGAGACGAAACGCTCTTCAAAAACCGAAGCCGGAAAGGCGGAGGCCGCAGTCACCGCGGGAGGCGGAGACGGTAAAAAGGGCGGAAAAGGGAAAAAGACGGCGGTAATCGCAGCCTGTGCCCTGGCCGCAGTGATTCTGGCAGGCGGCGGCATTTATGCCGGCATGGCGCAGAAGTATAAGCGGGTATTTTTCCCGAATACGAAGATCAATGGTCTGGACGCCTCGGGACGCACCGTAGCGGAAGTCAAGGAGATGATTTCCGGCGGTATCAATCATTATATCCTGACGATCGAAGAGCGTGAGGGAAAAGAGGAGCAGATCACAGGGGAGGAAATCGGGCTTCAGTCCAAGTTTGACGGTACGCTGGAGCAGATCGTCACAACACAGAATCCCTATGCCTGGCTGAGCTATCAGCTTAACCCGGCCGAGTATACCATCAGTACGATGATTGAATACGATGAGGAAGCGCTCACTCAGGCGGCGCAGGGACTGGAATGCATGGATCCCGCGATCATAAAGGAACCGGAAAACGCGTCTGTTTCCGATTATATCCCAGGCCAGGGTTACAGTATCATTCCTGAGACGGATGGCACGGTTGTCCTTGAAGATGTCCTGAAAAGCAGCCTGGCCGATTCCATTATCAATTTAAAGGATAGATTGTCACTTGAGGAAGCGGGAGCTTACAAAGAACCTGAGATAAAACAGGATGACGCCACCCTCAAAGAGCGTGTCGACACGATGAACCGTTTCGTGTCAACGACCATTACATATAAATTCGGTGATAAGACAGAGGTGTTAAACGGGGACAGAACCCATGAGTGGCTGATTACGGATGAGGCGGGTAATATCACCGTCGATGCCGCACAGGCGGCGGGATACGTGGCCGAACTGGCTGCGGCTTACAACACTTCGAATAAAGCAAAGAATTTTAAAACCTCCTATGACCAGACGATTCAGGTGAAAGGAGGCACTTACGGCTGGAAGATCAACCAGTCGGAGGAGACAGTAGAGCTGGTCAATCTCTTACAGTCCGGGCAGAGCCAGGAAAGGGAGCCTGTTTATTCCCAAAAAGCCGCCAGCCGGGGAGAGAATGACTACGGCAATACCTATGTGGAGATCAACCTGACCGCCCAGCATCTGTATTTCTATAAGGATGGAAACCTTGTTGTGGATTCCGACTTTGTTTCCGGTAATCTCTCAAAGGGATGGGGAACGCCGGCCGGAACGTATCCGCTTAATTACAAGCAGAGGAATGCCGTCCTGAAAGGTGAGAATTACAGGACGCCGGTTGATTACTGGATGCCGTTTAACGGAGGCATCGGCATGCACGACGCCACATGGCGCGGAACTTTCGGCGGAACCATCTATAAGACGGGCGGATCCCATGGCTGTATCAACCTGCCCCACAGCGTGGCAAAGAAGATCTACGAAAATATATCATCCGGCATTCCGGTTATCTGTTATAATCTGGCCGGAACGGAGAAGGGCACAAGCGCTGTGACCCCGCCGCCGACACAGGCGGTGGTCCCGACGCAGCCGCCTGTGGAAGTCCCGACCGAAGCAGTGCCTGTGACACCGCCTACGGAAGCGCCGACACTGCCTCCGGAGACAATGGCGCCGGCCGGCCCCGGTTCGGATACCGGCAACCACGGCGGAGCCTCGGGCCCCGGTTCTGAAATCGGATAGGGCAGTAAATACGATAGATGCAGCAATGAACATAACGTTTACAGACAAATGATAAAGAAGGTCAAAGATTCATGAAAAATAAGAAAAGCAGGGTAATTGCGGCAGTATTAACTGCCGCAGCGCTGTCGGCGCTTTCAGGATGCGTATCGCCGGACAGCCCGAAAGAAGAGACTACCGCGCTAACGGAGAACGGTCCGGCACCGGAGGAGAGCAGTCCGGCATCAGCGGAAAACCTGCTGCAGCCGGGAGAGGCAGCGGATGTGCCGCAGGAAGTGATGGCGGAGAAACGAAAGCTTCTGGAGGATATGACAAAGGCAGTTGAAAGCCAGTTCCCGGGGGAAAGCTTTTCCGACGTACCGGAGGAAGAGGTGAAAAATGCGGCGTCGAAGTTCTGGAACAGCTACGTTTTTTCCGGTAGAAAGTCGGCGTCGGGATGGGAATATATAGCCGGAGTCAGCCTGATGGAGGAAAATCCTCTAGAAGGGATGAGCTGCCGGAGTGACGGCCCTCCCTCCGAATACGTTACGAGCCAGTTCTTTGACGGCCAGTTTATCCTGATGGAGAAGTCCGGCCGGGACGGCAGTGATCTGTCGGAGCTTTACGATGTGCTGCATACGGGAGAAAAGGGCATCCGTTACATGCTGGATGTGGCAAAACGGGGCAATACGCTCGTTATGCCGCAGGGTACGCCGTTTCTCAGAGTCTATATGGTAAAGGGCACAATCCCCGTCATTGAATACATCGCGGTCACACAGGACGAATATGCCGTACTAAAGGCCGGTACACAGGCCGGTGTGGAAGAGGGAACGGCCGGAACGCTGCTTCTTTGTGAGAGCAGGGAGGATGTGCAGAAACTCTGGACGGATTCCGTTCCCCCTGCTACGCAGGAGATGGTGGAACTTGCCGAAGAACGGTGCGGATACGAAAGCGGCGCGCCGGAACTTTCCTCCTTTGTAAAAGCGGCCCTCTCGATTGATATCCACGGGGAGCTCAGGGAAGAGACGCTGGGCAACAGGGAGGACATCGAGCGGCTGCAGGAGATCCTTCAGAATGTCACCCCGCAGAATGATTTTCTTTCAAGCCCGACGGGAAACTATGCCGGAACGCTGACCCTGACCGGACAGGATGGTACGGTGCAGACCATGCACATCGGCCAGCAGGGGGAAAGCTGCGTCGCCGGCACCTCCTGGTTTGGAACACTTAAGGAGAACAGTCTCGATGCAGTCTGGAAACTGTTCAGCACGATAGACGGCTGGAACCGTTACGGAGATCAGATACGGATCAGGATGAACGACAGCGTCCACACCGAAGAGGATCAGGCCCTTACCTTTACACTGGAAAACGACACGGGAAAGACGATTGATTACATCCTCTCGCCGATTTTCTATAAAAAAGAAGGCGATTCCTGGGTCATGCTGGAGAGTATTGCCGGATTCTGCGGTGTCAGCGACCGCCTGGAAGGGCAGGAAAAAGAGCTGACCGTGCCATGGAAAGGCGCGTTTGAGACGAGAGGGGAAGGCACCTATAAACTGGAAATCCAGGTGGCTCCCGAGGAAGGACTCCGCTTCGCAATTTCGGATACATTTGAAATAAAAAAATAGTTTACATTAAAAAAAGATTGTGCTATACTGAATCGGTATGAAATACGCCGCTGCCCGGTTTTTTGAAGACTCCTGACATAAGCCTGGCACCTGGTGAGAATATTCTAATTTAAGGAGGAAATCACAATGATTTCAAAGGAAAAGAAAGCTGCCATTATCGCAGAATACGGAAGAAAAGCTGGAGACACAGGTTCACCAGAAGTTCAGATCGCTATTTTAACAGCAAGGATCACTGAGCTGACAGAGCATTTAAAGGTTAATCAGAAGGATCATCATTCCAGACGTGGCCTTTTAAAGATGGTTGGACAGAGACGTGGTCTTCTTGATTACTTAAAGAAGACAGATCTGGAAGGATACCGTGCTTTAATTGAAAAATTAGGCATCAGAAAGTAATGACAGAATTTAGGGTGGAGCAATCCACCCTAGTTGTTTATGTGGAAGAACTTATCCGAGACCGCTGATGTGCACACAAAGGAAAAAAATTGTTACTGTTCATAAAGTAAACAGTAAGAAAAATTGCGTGTAGATCAGTAGTTTCGGTATCTTCTGCAAAACAACCGCAATGAATGAAGAGGTTTATTATTTTAGAAAAGGAGATACGAAATGTATAAGAGTTTTTCAATGGAATTAGCCGGACGTACACTGACAGTTGACGTCGGCAGAGTAGCTGCACAGGCAAATGGAGCAGCATTTATGCATTACGGTGAGACAACCGTATTATCAACAGCAACATCCTCCGACAAGCCAAGGGAGGGCATCGATTTCTTCCCTCTGAGCGTAGAGTTTGAGGAGAAATTATATTCCGTAGGCAAGATCCCGGGAGGATTCAATAAGCGTGAGGGTAAGGCATCCGAGAATTCCGTGCTGACATCACGTGTTATCGACCGTCCGATGCGTCCTCTGTTTCCGAAGGATTACAGAAACGACGTAACGCTGAACAACCTGGTTCTGTCCGTAGATCCGGACTGCAGCCCGGAGTACACGGCAATGCTGGGTTCCGCAATTGCAACCTGCATTTCCGACATCCCGTTCGACGGCCCATGTGCAACAACCCAGATTGGAATGATCGACGGCGAACTGATCGTAAACCCGACCAATTTACAGAAGAAGGTTTCCGATATGGCTCTTACGGTGGCTTCCACCAGAGAGAAAGTCATCATGATCGAGGCAGGAGCCAATGAGGTTCCGGAAGACATCATGATCAAGGCTATTTTCAAGGCTCATGAAGTAAACCAGGAAATTATCAAATTTATCGATACAATCGTTGCGGAGTGCGGCAAAGAAAAACACACTTATGAGAGCTGCGCAGTTCCGGCAGAGCTTTTTGAGGCAATCAAAGAGATCGTTCCTCCGGCAGAGATGGAAGAGGCCGTATTTACAGACGAGAAGCAGAAACGTGAGGCTAACATCAAAGCTATCACAGCCCGTCTGGAAGAGGCATTTGCCGACAACGAAGAGTGGCTTGAAGTTCTGGGTGAGGCTGTTTACCAGTACCAGAAGAAGACGGTCCGCAAGATGATTTTAAAAGATCACAAGCGTCCCGACGGCCGTGAACTTACACAGATCCGCCGCCTTGCAGCAGAGATTGACATGCTCCCGAGAGTACACGGTTCCGGTATGTTTACACGTGGACAGACTCAGATTTTAAATATCTGTACTCTGGCTCCTCTTTCCGAGCAGCAGAAGTTAGACGGACTTGATGAGAACGAGAAATTAAAGAGATATATGCACCATTACAACTTCCCGTCCTACTCCGTAGGCGAGACCAAACCGTCCAGAGGACCGGGACGCCGTGAAATCGGCCATGGCGCGCTGGCAGAGAGAGCTCTTCTTCCGGTACTTCCAAGCGAAGAGGAATTCCCATACGCAATCCGTACCGTATCCGAGACGATGGAATCCAACGGTTCCACATCCCAGGCAAGTATCTGTGCTTCCACACTGTCCCTGATGGCGGCAGGCGTTCCGATTAAGGCACCGGTAGCCGGTATTTCCTGCGGACTCGTAACAGGCGATACAGACGACGATTATGTTGTTTTAACCGATATCCAGGGTCTGGAAGATTTCTTCGGCGATATGGACTTTAAGGTAGGCGGTACTCATAAGGGTATCACTGCTATCCAGATGGATATTAAGATCCACGGACTGACACGCCCGATTATCGAGGAAGCCATTGCCAAGACAAGGGAAGCAAGACTTCATATCCTTGACGATGTAATGAAACCTGTCATTGCCGAGCCGAGAAAAGAATTAAGCAAATACGCTCCAAAGATCGAGCAGATTTCCATCGATCCTCAGAAGATTGGCGATGTAGTCGGCAAGCAGGGCAAGGTAATCAACAAGATTATCGAGCAGACCGGCGTAAAGATTGACATTAACGACGAAGGAACCGTTTCCGTTTGCGGTACAGACAAAGAGATGATTGATAAAGCTCTTCATATTATTAAGAGCATTGTCACAGAGATCGAACCTGGCCAGGTTATGAAGGGAACCGTTGTCCGTATCATGAACTTCGGCGCTTTCGTAGAGCTGGCACCGAACAAAGACGGTATGGTCCACATTTCCAAGCTGTCCGATAAGAGAGTCGGAAAAGTGGAAGATGTTGTAAACATCGGCGACGAAGTTACCGTTAAGGTAATTGAAGTTGACAAGATGGGAAGAATCAACCTCAGCATGAAACCGGGCGATCTGGCTCCAAAGGCTGACAAAAAAGAAGATAAAGCGGAATAATTTCCAGGAATAGAAAAGCTGCTGCAGAACGGAACCACCGGGTTTTTGCAGCAGCTTTCTTTAATTCATAGGAAATTACGTCCTATGAATCAAAAATGCTCCGCGAGGATGCACATGCCGCGCAGAGGTAAATGGTTGCAGAAGCAACCGCGCGGCAGCGCAAGAGTTCCGCAAGCGGAACTCTTTGTACTATCACGAAACGACATAATGATGCAGTACCTTTACGGTTACAAAACGACATACACATCACTTGAGACAGGAGAATGACTATGCTGGAAGTACGGGAAATATTTAAACATTATAAAAAGAAACAGATACTGAACGGAATCTCACTGAAAGCAGAGCCGGGACAGTGTATCGGTATCGCGGGCGGAAACGGCTGCGGCAAGACGACGCTTCTGTCCATACTGGCGGGAGTGAACCAGCCGGATAGGGGGAGCATCCTTTTCGACGGCGTGGAAGCGGTGGGAAACAGAAAAGTGTTTGAGAGAAATGCCGCATATGTGCCGCAGGATAACCCGCTGATACCGGAGCTGACGGCGCGGGATAATTACAGGCTGTGGTTTAAAGGGGATAAAAAGGAGATGGAACGCGATCTGGAAGAGGGCGTCGGTAAATTCTTACGTCTCTCGGAATTTCTGGACACACCGGCCGGGAAACTTTCGGGCGGCCAGAAGAAAAGGCTCAGTATCGCCTCCGCGCTTTCCAATCAGGCGTCTCTTCTGATCATGGATGAGCCGGGAGCGGCCCTGGACCTGGGTGCAAAAGAAGAGATACTTACCTATATCCGAAATTATCTGAAACGAGGCGGCACCGTGATACTGACTTCCCATGAGATAGGGGAACTGTCCGTGTGCACGCAGCTTCATGTGATGAAGAGCGGAACTTTGATGCCGGTATCGGAAAAAATATCGGCCGGGGAGCTGGTTGAGCTGTTCTAGAGACAAACACGCTCTAAAACAACGAAAAGCACGCTTCGCGAACTTTTCATTGCCACTCAATAAAAATCTTAAGATTATAGACAAAATCTTACAAAATTTGTACTTCTAGTGGTTCTTTGTTAAAGTTGTGCTATACTTAATGTGTTAATTATTTGAAAAAATAAGAAAAATGGAGGAGAAAAATATGAAATGCCCGCATTGCAACCAGGAAATCAATGATGACAGCCAATTCTGTGTATTTTGTGGAAAATCATTGAATGATACACCGGCAGCAGAACCACAGGCAGAGAATGGTGTTCAGGAAGATACTTCCTGCGAAGAGACCGACGGCCAGGCTACAGCAGAGCCTGCAGCAGACGCAGATAAACAGAATGAAGAAGTAAAGACGGAAGAAACTCCGGCAGAAGAGACGGCCGCACCGGCGGAGACGGCAGAGGCACAGCAGGCTGTCCCGGCAGAGACGGCACAGGCAGGAGCAGCGCCTGCACCGGAAGGCGGAGAGCCGAAGAGCAAGAAAAAATGGATCCTTCCCGTTGCAATTCTGGCTGTAATCGCCATTGCAGCCGGCGTGTTTGCGATGACATCACAGAAGAATCCAAAAGACGTTGTAATTGGAGCGTTCAAGAGCATTGTGGCCGAGGGCCAGACCAATCCGGCCGAAGAAATTTTCGGTTTAACCGCAATGGGAGAGAAGCTGAACAAGGAATCCAGCGAAGTTAATATGGAAATGACCGTGGAAGGCTCTTCCGATGAAACCCTGAATCAGCTTGTATCAGGAAAAATCGGATTTACAACTCTCAATGACGTTGAGAACAATAAGATGTTTGTTGCCATGGGCTTAGGCTATGCCGATATGAACCTGGCAAACCTGGAAATTTACCTGGATCAGAAAGAAATGATCATGGCCATTCCGGAACTGTCTTCCAAGGCATTTTCACTCAATTATGCCGATGATCTGGAAGGACAGGTTGCAAACTCCCCATACGTAGGACCTATCTTAAGTGAAGCCGGTATGGATCTGACGGGTCTTAACAATTACCTTGCAAAATGTACGGAACTGGCATCCGGTGATACGGAATTATTTAATATTCAGGAACTCTGGAAACGTTATAAAGAAGGCAGCAAGGCAATCGATGATCTGAAGGCCGCCATGACGGTGGAGAAAGCAGATAAGAAATCGTTCACCATCGACGGTAAGGAAGTAAACTGTGACGGATATCACACCACGATCACAAAAGACGCCCTGGTTCAGTTTGTCACAACAACAAAAGATTTCTTCCTGAATGATGAGACACTGAAGAATGATTTTATTGAGTATATGAATCTGATGAACGAGCTTCAGGGAACCATGGTCATGATGTCCAATCCTTATGCACAGACAGGCGAGGAGATGCAGCAGCAGCTCTGGACCGAGGCCGAGACACAGCTTGACGCCGTGATTGCACAGTTAAAAGAGTCCATGGGTGATCTCACAATGGATGTATATGTAAGAAAAGACGGCAAGATGGCCGGATTCACCTATGAAACAACCGCAGTGATTGAGGATGAGAATGTTAAGCTTTACGGCGACGTATCATTCGGCGGCGGTTACAGCATGATGTCCAACGTAAACGCAGTGCTCAACATCGAGTCGGATGACGGTGAAGTTGTCACAATTTCCGCAGACAAGACAGGTACATACGAGAAAGATAAAGTATGGGCAGGTACTCTGAAGGGAACCATGGGCAATGGAACAGAGTCCTACGGCTTTGTCTACACAGGCGATTACAATGCGGAGACGAAAGACTACAATATCTCTCTTGATTTCCTGAGTGGAGAAGACAGCCAGATTACAATTACCTCAACCGGTATGTTCACCGATCTGGTAAAGGGAGAGTCCTTCAATCTGGAGATGTCTTCCTTAAAACTGGAATCACCGATGATTACAGGAACAAACGAGTATATTGAACTGTCAGGCAAATATACCGCCGGTCCTCTGGAGCAGACGGTAGAAGCTCCGGCAGGCGACAAGTTTGACATTCTTGCGGCTACCGAGGATGATTACAACAATGTATCCACTGAAATTATGGGCAATGCGTTCAGCCTGATGATGAAATTCTATCAGTAGGCAGGGCAGAGCCACAGGCGGTGAGGGTCCGGTCTTACGGCTTTCACCGCTGTCAATAAGATAAAAGGAACTATATGCGTACATTTTTGACATATTTTAAACTGGAATTGAAGAGGACGTTAAAAAGTATCCCATATTTTCTTGCAGGAGCAATTGTGCTGGTGTTACTGGCTGGCACAATTGCTTTTTCTGCAAGTAAGATGCTGTATGGGGAACAGGCAGTCGGGAAGATTCATGTGGGGGTCGTGGTGCCCGAGAACGACAGGCTGGCATCGATGGCCATGAATATGGTGGCGTCTCTGGACAGTGTGGGGAGTCTCTGCGAATTTGTCTATGTGGACGGTGAGGAAGGAAGTAAGCTTTTAAACCGCGGGGAGATCTTTGCCCTGATGGAACTTCCGCAGGGGCTTTTAGAGGGAATCATGGACGGAAGCAATATTCCGGTTACCATTACGTTTCCGGAGAATGCAGGTCTGGAGGGAGCGATATTCAGGGAGCTGACCGAGGCGGGAACTTCCATCTTAAGCACGGCGCAGGCCGCTATCTATGCGACGGACGATCTTCTGATTAACCATCAGATGGAAAGCTCTATCGGACAGGCGGAGAAAGATTTAAATACAATTTTCATGCGTTATGCACTGGTGAGAGAGGCATATTTCAGGACTGAGAAAGTCAGTGCATCCGGTGATGTGTCAACCGTAGTATTTTACGGCATATCGGCCTCGGTCCTGATCCTTCTGCTGCTGGGAATCCCGGCGGCGCCCATCGTAAGGCCCTATAAGATTTCGGTGGAGCAGAAACTGGCTCTCTGCGGGATTGGAAGAGTAAAAAGGACGGCCGTGCGGACGGCGTCCCTGACCATGCTTCTTCTCCTTGCATCGCTGATTCCGCTGCTTTTCATGCTGAAAAAGGGCTATCTCGGCAGTGCCGTAACGGCATTCTGCGGCTGGTTTTTTGTATGCCTTGCGGCGGCAGGCTGGATTCTGTTTATCTATGAACTGTGCGGGAACACGACGGCGGCGATTCTGCTCTTGTTCTTTTCCACGGCGGTGATGATATTCATTTCTGGCGGAATTATCCCGGCCGTATTTTTACCGGAGGCAGTCGGCAGGCTGGGCAAATGGATGCCCGTTTCCTTCCTGTTTGACGGCGTCAGGTGGATGGTGAACGGCGACGGAATTATGCCGGTTCTAAAACTGATTCTGATGGAAGCGGCAGTATTCGGGTTGTCTGCAGTAGTGAGAAGGAAGGAATATGATTATGAATAAACTTTTTTTATGGTTCCTTCTATCCTGCAAAAGGCAGCTTAAAAAAGCATTTTTCCTGATTCTGCTTCTGGTCCTTCCGGCCGGGATGTGGATGTTCCACCGGGCGGAGGAAAAGAGCTCGGGAAAAATCGCAATTGCACTTTTCACAGACGGGGACGAATGGAATCAGGAGATAGCGGAGACACTGACAGAAGGAGATCATTCCTTTGAATTTTACCAGTGTGAAACACTGAAAGAACTGCAGGACGATGTGGCATCCAAGAAAGCGGAGTGCGGTTATTCATTTCCAGCCGGTTTCAGGGAGCTTCTAAGGGACGGTAAATATAAGCGTTCGGTAAGACTCTATGTATCGCCCTCCACCGTGGCCGACAAGCTTTCCTCGGAGGTGGTATTTGCCGGGCTGTTTGATATTTTCGGAAGAGAGCTTTTAGAAGAGTATGCCCGCACGGGCACTGCATTTGAGACCGCCAGGGCGGAAGGCCGGGGGGACATGGAACCGGAGCTTGTGTGGAAGGAGCTGGAACCTCTTTACGATCAGTACCTGGAAAACGGAAGCACATTTGCATTCGAATACAGGACGGCCGGAGCGGGAGCGATCAGGGAAAATGCGGTAACGGCCGTATTTCCCGTAAGAGGCATCTGCGCAGTTTTCATCTTTGTCATGGGCCTTGCCGCAGCCGTAACGGCCGGTGAGGACGAGACGAGAGGACTGTATTCCTCCATGACGGCAGGCAGAAAAAGAGGCTGCATGCTGGTACAGCTCGCAGCCCCGGTTTTGCTGTCATGCCTTTCCGCTTATGCCTGTCTGGCTCTTTCGGGCAGCCTGCGCACGGCAGGGCGGGAGTTGGTATCGCTTTTCCTGTACGGAATATTGGTGCTGCTCTTTTCCTATCTGCTGCTGGTCATCGTGAAAAGTCCGCTGATCATAGCCGGGCTGATCCCGTTCTTTATCCTAGGCAGCCTGATTGTGTGCCCGGTGTTTGCGGATTTGTCGGTTTTTGTACCGGTATTAGGGGTGTTGAGGCGGTTTTTCCTGCCGTACTATTATCTTATTATGTGAGGATTTAGTTGAGATGCGAGGACGCCTCTGTAAGATGGCGGACGGGGGAGTGGGAGGGTGTGTATGAGTCTTCAGTCCCGGTTTGTAGGGTGTGGTGAGGGGGAATCCAGGAGAAAA